>DAHVTM010000016.1:0-42347 GCA_027324195.1 Gammaproteobacteria bacterium
GCTTGCGGTGCAGGTCCCTCCTCTTGAGGTGCGGCGCGCAGTGACCCGCAGCTCAGCGCAGCATGTCCCCGGGGAACATCCCATTCAGCCGATGCGCCCGATGGCGCGCGCCAGCGCGTACTGGGACTTGGCGTAGCGCGCGAGCGCCTGCGCATAGCTGCTGCGCGCGCGCGTGAAGTCCTGCTGGGCCTGGATCACCTCGGTCACCGCGTAGACGCCAAACTCACGCCGCTGCAGCGTCAGTTGCAGACTGTGCCGGGCCAGCTCCACAGCCTCGCGCGCGAGGTGCATCTGCGCCTCGGCGGTGCGCGCGCCCGTGAGCGCCGTGACGACCTGCTGGGTGATGCGCTCGCGCAGTTGCTCGCCGAACACCCGTTGGCGCGCCAAGCGCGCCTCGGCCGCCTCGGTGCGACTGAAATCAAACAGACCACCCGGTCCGAATCGCCAGCTCAAGCCCACCGCATAATCATGGCTCGCGCGGTACGGCTCGAGCAGCCCGCCTGGCCCGCCGCGTGCCTGCCCGTACACCGCCATCGCCCCGAGCGAGGGAATCAGCGGCCCGTAGCGCGCGCCGGTGCGTTCGCGCTCGGCGGCACTCACTGCCGCGGCGCTCGCCTTCAGTTCCGGCCGCGCGCGCAGCGCAGTCTCGACCAGCTGCGTGAGCGGGGTATCCAGGCTCACCAGCATCGGTGGCACCACCAGATGTTCCGCCGGCGTGAGCACCAGAGTCGGATCGAGCCGCAACACCGTGTCCAGACTCGCCGCCGCAGTGCGCACCAGAGCCTGCGCACCGCGCAGCGTGAACTGCGCCTGCTGGGTCTGCACCGCAACCCGCAGCGCCTCGCTGCGGTTGGTCAGTCCGATGTGCACGGCCCGCTCGAGTTCGCTCTGGTATTGCTGTGAGATCTGCACCGCCTCGGCGGCGATGTCCCGCTCGGCCACCGCATCGACCAACGTGAAATACGCCTCGGCCGCCGCGAGCAGCGTGTCGTTGCGCTGGGCGCGCACGTCGTGCGCCGCCGCAATCTGCAGCTGGCGCGCCGCCAGCTTGCCAAACAGCGCATCGCCGAGCTCGAGCGACAGTCCGACCGCCGCGCCACGCCGATACAGCGTCTTGTCGACCTCGAGCATGCTGCCGGCGGTCTGCTGGTCGGCACCGGTTCGCCGCGCGAAGCTCTGCCCGAGGGTGAGGCTCGGCACGAAGCGCAGCGTCGCGGCATCGTTGGCGGCAGCGGCCTGCTGCTCGGCCGTGCGCACCAGGGCCAACTCCAGGTTGTTCGCGCCGGCCAGACGCAGCGCAGTCGCCAGATCGATCGGCTGTGCCGATCCCGGCGGCTCGGTCGGCGACGGCGCAGCCGCCGCGGCGGCGAGCCCTGCGCCGAGCAGCAGCGCCGCCCCGAGCAGCGCACGCGCGCAGGCGCGCAGCCGGCGCCTCACGGCACCGCCTTGCGGGCGAGCGCTGCGACCCGCGGCGCACGCTGCTGCAGCTGCACCGAGACGTACATGCCCGGCAACAGACGGTGGCCGGGATTGGCCATGTCGATCTCGGCCAACATCGTGTGCGTGCGGGGCGAGAGCGCGTAGCTCACGCGGGTGATGCTCGCGGCAACACCGGCGGCGGGCAGCGTGCTCGCCCGGATCAGCGCCGGGCAGCCCGGCCGAACCGACGCGGCGGCGCGCTCCGGGATCGGAATCTGCACCCGCACCCGGCTCAGACTCATCAGTGTGACGATGCCGGCGCCGCGGGCCTGCGCGCCACTCGGCACGGGCACGAAAGCGCCCGGGTCGACGTAGCGCGCCGTGATCGTGCCGGCGAACGGCGCGGTGACCCGGGCGTAGCGCAGCAGCGCCTCGACCCGGTTCAACTCCGCCCGGGCGACCTCGACCCGGCCGCGCTGGATGTCGAGCTGCTCGGGGGTCACCAGGTCCGGTGCCGCCCGGGCGGCGCGCTCGATGCGCTCGAGATTGCGCTCGGCGACATCAAACTGCGCGCGGTACTTCAGCCGATCGGCCTGCAGTTCCGGCACTTCGAGCTCGGCGAGGAGCTCTCCGGCCTGCACCCGATCGCCCTTGTCGACCCCGATGCGCTTGACGAACCCGGCGACCTTGGCGGTGATGAGCGCCGCCTGATACGCCACCACCTGCGCGGGCAACACCAGCGCAGCGCCAGCCGGCTCGGCGGCCCGCGCCGGCGCACCGGCCCCGAGCGCAAGCGTCACGGCGAGCCCGACTGGAACCCAGCGCCGCCGGGCGGTCCGCCGGGCCGGCCGGGTGAGTGCTTCACGGATCATCCTCGTACCTCCTCGTTGTGCATAGGCAGCGCCGCCGGCGCATCGGGATCGAGCGAGGCCGAGCGGCGCGGCGCGTTCGCCCGGACCAGAGCAAACACCGCCGGCAACACCCACAGGGTGGCGAGCGTCGCGAGCGCGAGCCCACCGATCACCGCGCGGCCGAGCGGGGCCGCCTGCTGGCCGCCCTCGCCCCAACCGGCCGCCATCGGTAACATGCCGGCGATCATCGCAAGGGTCGTCATGACGATCGGACGCAACCGGCTCACCGCGCCGGTGATGCCGGCCGCCGCCGCGCTCTGGCCCTGCAGGCGGGCTCGCTCGGCGAAAGTCACGAACAAAATGGCGTTGGCGATGGCCACGCCGATGGCCATGATCGCGCCGATGAACGACTCGAGATTGAGCGTGGTGCCGGTGGCGAGCAGCATCAGCACCACGCCCACCAGCACGGCCGGCACGCTCGCAATCGTCACCAGCGCCAGCTCCCAGGACTGGAAGTTCGCCACCAGCAGCAGCGCGATCACGAACACCGCGAGCAGCAGTCCGCCGCGCAGCGCCGCCATGAGTTCGTTCAGGGTCTGCACCTCCCCGCGCACCGCCACCGTCACCCCGGCGGGCGGCTCGCCCGCAGCGCCGAGCGCGCGTTGCACCGCGGCGGCCGCCGTCCCGAGACTGCGCCCCTCGACATTGGCGGTCACCGAGACGTAGTGCTGGTTGTTGTCATCGTCGTATTCCCCGATCACGGTCGAGGGCTCGATGCTGCCGAGGTTGCGCAGCAATTGCGGCGGTCCGCCGGTACTGGCGATCGGCACGTTGCGCAGATCCTCAAGGGAGCTGAGCGCGTGCTGGGGTATCTGCACCTGCACGGCGTAGGCGATGCCGTTGGCGCCGGCCCAGAAGATCCGCCGCGTGTAACGGCTCGAGGCGGTTGCGGGCGTGAGCGACTGGATCACATCGTTTTGCGTCACCCCGAGCAGCCCGGCCCGCTCCCGGTCGACCTCGACCCGCACGGCCGGATAATCGAGCGGCTGACCGAACTGCACGTCGCGCAGCCCAGGGATCGCCGCCAGCCGCTCGCGCACCCGCTCAGCGTAGCGGCGGTCCTCGTGCAAATCCGCGCCGAGCGCATCGACTTCGATCGGCGTCGAGGCACCGAAGCTCATCACCCGACTGACGATGTCGGCCGGCTCGAACGAGACCGCCACGCCCGGCAGCTGGCGGGCGATGTCGCGCCGCAACCGGTCACGAAACGCCGCGAGATCGAGCCGCGCCGAGGCTCTGAACTGCACCTGCAGCACCGCCTCCTGCGGTCCGCTGTTCCACAGATAGATGAAGTTGCTCGGAAACGGCGAGCCGTGCACGCCGGCGAGGGCAAGGGAGACCTCGATCGAGTGCACCCCGGCATCGTGGCGGACGATGCCGAGCACGCGCTGCACGGCCTGGGTGGTCAGCTCGAGGCGCGTGCCCGGCGGCAGGCGCAGGCGCATCTGCAGCTGCGCCTGGCCGGACTCGGCGCGCGGGAAGATGTCCGTGCCGAGCCTCGGGGCGAGCAGCGCCAACAGTGCCGCGCAGAGCACGAGATAGCCAGCCAATACGCTCACCCGGCGCCGCACCAGCGGCTCGAGGCGCGCCCGATAGCGTCCCTGCAGCCGCACGAACAGCCCCGGGTCGCGCTCGGCGGCCTCCCCGGCGTGATGCCAGCGACGGAACGCCCACACCGACAGCACCGGCACCAGCGTGTTGGCGAGCAGGTAGGAGGCGATCATGGAAAAGCCGACCGCGAGCGACAGCGGCACGAACAGCGCGCGCGCCGCGCCCTGCATGGCGAAGGACGGCAGAAACACCGCCACCACGCACAGCATCGCAATCAGCAGCGGCACCACCACCTCGTGCGAGGCATCGAGCACCGCCCGCTCGACGCTCTCCTTGTGCACGATGTGCGTGTGAATGTTCTCGATCACCACCGTCGACTGGTCGACCAGGATGCCGACCGCGAGCACCAGCCCGCCGAGAGTCATGATGTTGATACTCGCACCGCTCAGCCATAGCGCAAACACCGCCGCGAGCAGCGCGATCGGAATGTTCAGCACGACGATGAAGGCGCTGCGCCAGTCGCGCAGGAACAGCAGCACCATCGCTCCGGCGAGCAGCGCCCCGAGCGCCCCCTCGAGCGTGAGGCTGCCGATGGCGCGCGTCACGAACGGGGACTGATCCATCACGTAGCTCACGTGCACGTCCGCGGGCAGCGCCGCCTGAAAGCGGCCGAGGCTGGCTTTGACCTCGTGCACCACCGTGAGCGTCGAGGCGTCGGCGCGCTTGGTGACCGGCATGTACACCGTCGGCTTACCGTCGACCAGGGCGACACTGGTGGTGATGTCCGCCCCGTCGGCGATGCTGCCCACGTCGCGCACGAAGACCGCCGGGAAGCTGCCGGTGCGGATCGGCACGGCGGCCAGATCCCCGATGTGCCGCGCAATCGAGTTCAGCTCGATCACCGGGTTGCGCGCACCGATGTCGATGTTGCCCGAGGGGCTGATGGTCTCGGCCTTGGCGATGGCGCCGACCACCTCATCGGGGGAGAGCCCGTAGCTGTGCAACTTGGCCGGATCGAGCGAGACGACCACGGTGCGGGCGCTACCGCCAAAGGGCGCCTCGGCCGACACCCCGGGCAGCGTCGCAAACATCGGCCGGACGGTATTCAGGGCGAGATCCTGCATTTGCGCAACGCTGCGCGCGGCGCTCGAGAACGCCAGATAGCCGACCGGGACGCTGCCGGCATCGAAGCGCACGATGAACGGCGGCACCGCCCCGGCCGGCATGTAGGCATGGGCGCGGTTGACGTACTGCACCGTCTCGGCCATCGCCTCGGCCATGTTGGTGCCGGGCTGGAAGGTGAGCTTCATCAGCGCGGCGCCCTCGATCGAGCGCGCCTCGACCTCGCGGATTCCGGTGATGTAGAGGAAGTTGTATTCGTAGTAGTACGTGAGGAATCCCTCCATCTGCGCAGCGGTCATGCCCGGATAGGGCTGGGCCACGTAAATGGTCGGGACGCCGAGCGGCGGGAATACGTCGGCGGACATCTTGCTGATCGCGAGCAGCGCGCCAGCGAGCAGTCCGACGACCAGGACGAATACCGTGTAGGGGCGCCGCAGCGCGAGCCGCACCAGACTCATCAGCGCTTCTGCCTTTGGAACGCAAGCGGCCCGGGGGCCGCGGTGCAGCAGACACTAGCGGGGTGATTCTGACGGCACGATGACCGGCAGATGACCAAACGGTCATCTGCACTCGAAGCGGGCGTTTACGGCGGGCGGATGCGGCTTGGCGCTACGAATCTTGAGGAAAATACAGACGCACCGTGGTGCCCTGCCCGACGGTGCTCTCGATCGTGAGACTGCCGCCGTGCAGCGACATGATGGATTTGACGATGGCGAGCCCGAGCCCCGAGCCGCCCGCATCGCCGGTGCGGGCCGGATCGACGCGGTAGAAGCGGTCGGTGAGCCGGGGCAGATGCTCCGCGGCGATGCCGACTCCGGTGTCGATCACCCGCAGTTCGAGCCCGCCGCGGGCGTCGCGTTGCGCTTCGAGCCGCACTCGCCCGCCACGTGGCGTGTACTTCAGCGCATTCGACACCAGATTGCTCAGCGCTCTGCGCAACAGGTGCGGGTCGGCGCGCAGTGTGCCGCCGCCGCTGCTTTCGAGCTCGATGCCCGACTCCTCGGCGAGCGCCTGATAGAACTCGAGCACCGCCTGCATCGGCTGCGCCGCCTCGAGCGGCACGCACTCGGCGCCCCCACTGTGCTCGGCGTAAGCGAGGAACAGCATCCGGTCGATCATGCGCGCGAGCCGTGCATACTCCTCGAGCGCCGATTGCAGCACCTCGATGTACTCCTCGGTACTGCGCTCGCGCGTGAGCGCCACCTGCGCCTCGCCGATCAGGTTGTTGATCGGCGTGCGCAGCTCGTGCGCGAGATCGGCCGAGAACTGCGCGAGCCGCTCGAAGGACTGCTGCAACCGCTCGAGCATGGCATCGAAGGCGGCCGCGAGCGCCGTCAGCTCCGCCGGCCAGGCGCTCGCCCCGATCCGCTCGTGCAGCCGCTCGGCGCCGATGCCGGCCGCCGCACGGGTGATGTCCGCCACCGGCCTCAGGCCCCGGCGCGCGATCGCCGCGCCGATGGCCGCCGCGAGCAGCACGCCACCGGCGAGCACCAGCCCCACCTCTCGCAAGTAGGCGCCGAGCAAGCGCTGCGCGGGGGTCATATCGAGCGCGGCCTGCAGCCGCCACGGTGCGCCGTCGCGGCCCCCGGGAATGGCCTGTGAGACCAGCAGAAAGCGCCGGTGGTCGCGCTCGAGCTGCGCGCGCGCCTCGCTGGCGCCGGGTGCAATCCAGGGAAACAGTGCATCGGGCAGCAGCTTCGCCATGCCCGGCGTGCCGACCAGCACCTGCCGGTGCGCATCGAGCACCCGCAGCAGGAAGCGCGAGCGGAAGTTGCCGGAGATCGCCGCCTCCTCGCGCACCTGCTGCGCCACGCCGCGCTGCCCGGGGGGCGCCTCCTCGAGCAGCCGGGTGACGACACTCACCTTCTCCTCGAGCGAGTCCCAGCTCGAGTCCTCGAGCCGGTGCTGCAGCCCAAGATAAAAGAGCAGCGAGGCCGCCCCGAGCAGCACCACCGCGGCGACCGTGTAGTACACAGTCAGCCACGTCGTCATCGCCGCCCGGCGCGGCCGCTGCCCGTCCGGGCGGTTAGTCACGCCTCTCCAGGACATAGCCCATGCCGCGCGCGGTGTGAATGAGTTTGACCGCAAAGGGATCATCGACCTTGCGCCGCAGCCGCCGCACGGCGACATCGACGACATTGCTGTCGCCATCGAAGTTCATGTCCCAGACCTGCTCGGCGATCACCCAGCGCGAGAGCACCTCGCCCTGGCGGCGCGCGAGCAGCGACAGCAGCGCGAACTCCTTCGGCGCCAGATCGAGCTTCAGCGCACCGCGCTGGGCGCGCCGCGCGAGCAGATCGATGCGCAGATCGGCGATCTGCAGCACCTCCGGCTGGCGCTCGGCGCGCCGGCGCAGCAACGCGCGCACGCGCGCCAGCAGCTCGGTGAACGCATAGGGCTTGACGAGGTAGTCGTCGGCGCCGAGCTCCAGGCCCTTGACCCGGTCGGTCACCTCCCCGCGCGCGGTGAGGAACAGTACCGGCATCGCCTTGCCGGCGCGGCGCAGATCGGCGAGCAGCGCCCAGCCATCGAGGCGCGGCAACATGGCATCGAGAATGATCAGGTCGTAATCGCTGTTCAGCGCCTTGAAACGACCGTCCTCGCCGTCAAAGGCGATATCGGTGACGAACCCCGCCTCGGCAAGCCCCTCGCTGAGGAAGGCGGCCGTCTTTTTTTCGTCTTCGATGATCAGGATGCGCATGCGAAGTTCGCGGCAGTCTACACGGGCGCGGCGCGCGGGGCGAAAAAACGGCTTGCCCGCCGGGCGCGCCCGACTTATAAAGCCGCCCAGTCTGTGCCCGCAGCACGCCACTCACGCGCCATCGGCGCCGCCGGTCTTAACCCATGTCCGCCACCCTCGAACTCACCCAGGATCTGATCGCTCGGCGCTCCGTCACCCCGGCCGATGAGGGCTGCCAGGCCGTCATGATCGAGCGGCTGCGCGCCATCGGCTTTCAGATCGAGCCGCTGCCGTTTGGCAACGTGACGAACTTCTGGGCCTGGCGCGGGCGCGAGGCCGCCCCGGTGTTGTGCTTCGCGGGCCACACCGATGTGGTGCCGACCGGGCCGCTCGAGGAGTGGCGCAGCGACCCGTTCGTGCCGACCCTGCGCGAGGGGATGCTCTACGGGCGCGGCGCGGCCGACATGAAGAGCGGGCTCGCCGCCATGATCACCGCCACGGAGGCATTCGTCGCGGCGCACCCGGCACACCGCGGTCGGATCGCCTTTCTCATCACGAGTGACGAGGAAGGCCCGTCGGTGGACGGGACCAAGCGCATCGCGGCGCTGTTCGCCGAGCGCGGCGAGCGCATCGACTGGTGCGTAGTGGGCGAGCCCTCGAGCGAACGGACGCTCGGCGATACGATCAAGATCGGCCGGCGCGGCTCATTCAGCGCGCGGCTCACGGTGCACGGCGTGCAGGGCCACATCGCCTATCCGCACCTGGCCGAGAATCCTGTGCACACCCTCGCCCCGGCGCTCGCGGAGCTCACCCAGCACGTCTGGGATGCGGGCACCGAGCACTTCGAGCCGACCAGCTTCCAGGTCTCGAACCTCAATGCCGGCACCGGTGCCCCGAACGTCATTCCCGGTGAGCTCAAGGCGCGCTTCAATCTGCGCTACTCGCCCGTGCAGACGCTCGCCGGCCTGAAGCAGACCGTCGAGGACATTCTGCGCAAACACGGCGTGCGCTACACGATCGAGTGGTATCTGTCGGGCGAGCCGTTCTATACGCCCCCCGGGGTGCTCTCCGAGGCGGTCTGCGCGGCGATCGAGGCGGTGCGCGGCGCTGCGCCACAGCTCTCGACCGGCGGGGGCACCTCGGATGGCCGGTTCATCGCCCCGCTCGGCGCCGAGGTGGTCGAGCTCGGGGTCATCAACGCCAGCATTCACAAGGTGAATGAGTGCGTGCGCGTCGCCGACATCGACGCGCTGCACCATATGTACTTCAACGTGCTTGAGAATCTGCTGGCCTGAGCCGGCGCAGGTTCACCGCCACCCCGAGCGCCCCGAGGGCGAGCGCCCAGAGCGCCACCCACTCGGACATCGCCAGGCCGAGGAACGTCCAGTTGATCACGCCGCACTCCCCGCTGCCAGAGAGCACCTTGCGGATCACGGCGGTCACGGGCATAAACTTCAGCATCACCGACAACGGCGCGCCGCACGAGGGCACCGCCCACGGCGGCAGGTGCTGCAGATAGATCTGACGCCCCGCCACGGCGAGGGTGGCCAGCGCCGCAACCGCAAGCAGCGCTGCGTACACCGGCGCGCCCCAGCGGCGCGGGTGATGCAGCGCCGCCAGCAGGAACAACACCCCGAGCGCCGCGATGCCGATGCGCTGGAAGATGCAGAGCGGACACGGGTCGAGGTGCAGGTCGAACTGCGCATAAATCGCGTAGGTGAGCAGCCCGAGACAGATGAGAAAACCGGCGGCATTGACCGCCCGACGCTGCAGGGAATTCATCAGCTCGCCCCACCCGGCTCATCTGCCGCGGCTGCCCGCTGACCGAGCGCCCGCTCGACATCATCGAGCGAGGTGTGCCGCACGTCCTTGCCGTAGACCATGTAGATGACGTACTCGCTGATGTTCTTGGCGTGATCGCCGATGCGCTCGAGCGAGCGCACGACCCACATGACATCGAGGGCGCGGCGGATGGTGCGCGGATCCTCCATCATGAAGGTGATGCTCTGGCGCTGAATGGCCTCGTACTCCTCATCGACGAGACGGTCCTGACGCGCCACCTTCAACGCCGCCTCGGCATCCATGCGGGCGAACGCATCGAGCGCGGCGTGCACCATCTCGGTGACGATGCGCCCGAGATGCTTGATCTCGCGGTATTTGTCGGCGGGCCGCTCCATGGTGGCGAGCCGCGAGGCGATGTAGCCGATCTTCTCGCCCTCATCGCCCATGCGCTCAAGATCCGTGATGGTCTTGATGATTGCGACGATCACCCGCAGATCCCCGGCCGCCGGGGCGCGCGTGGCGAGGATGCGGCTGCACTCCTCGTCGATCGACACCTCCATGTTGTTCACCTGATGGTCGGCGAGCGCCACCGACTCCCCGAGCGAGCTGTCCCCCTCGAGCAGCGCGGTGATGGCCTTGTGGATCTGCTCCTCGACGAACCCGCCCATGGCAAGCACCCGGCTGCGCACGCGCTCGAGGTCCTCGTTGAAGCGTCGGGAGATGTGATGGGTCAGGTCGGCGGTTTCCATCGGTCAGCCCCTGTGGGATCTGCCCGCGATCATAGCCGAAAGCGCCGCGCGCTAGCGGCTCGAGCGCACCGGCGCGAGCGCCTGCACGCGCTCGGGCGGAAAATGGCAGGTGAAGGTACTGCCCTTGCCCGGAACGCTGTGGATTTCGAGCTCCGCGCCGTGCCGTTGCAGCACGTGCTTGACGATCGCAAGGCCCAGCCCCGAGCCGCCCGTGGCGCGCGAGCGGCCCGGATCGACCCGGTAGAACCGCTCGGTGAGTCGCGGCAGATGCTCAGAGGGGATGCCGATGCCGGTGTCGGTGACGGCGAAATGCCCACCCTCGAGGTCCGTCCACCAGCGCATCTCGATCGCGCCCTCGGGCGGGGTGTACTTGGCGGCGTTGTCGACGAGATTGGCAAACGCGGAGTGAATCTCCGACTCCTTGCCGATCAGCGTCGCGTCCGAATCGACGCGCAGCCGTACCTCGTGCGGGTGCACCGGCCGCGCCAGCACGTCGCGGCGCAGCATGGCCATCAGGGCGGCCACGTCGAGCGGCTCGCCGCCGGCGCGCTCGTCGGTCTCCTCCAGGCGCGACAGCTCGAGCAGATCGCGCACGATCGCGGTCATGCGCTGGGCCTGGCGGCGCATCTCGGCGATCGGCGCGGTGAAGTCGGCATCGAGCGCCGGATCCTGACTGAGCGTCTCGAGGTAGCCGGAGATCACGGTGAGCGGGGAGCGCAACTCGTGCGAAGCGTTCGCCACGAAATCCCGCCGTACCGACTCGAGGCGCATCTGGCGCGACACGTCCGCGGCGAGCAGCAGCTGCTGGCCATCGCCGTAGGCGACCAGTTGCAGCGAGAGGTAGCTGTCCTGCGGGCTCGAGCGGTGTACCACGACCGGATTGGTGAAATCGCCCTTCTCGAGGTAGTGGCCGAATGGCGGCTCGCGGATCAGGTTCTCGATGCGCACGCCAAGATCGATCCCCTGGCGCAGCCCGAGCAGACGGCCGGCCATGCGATTGAACCAGGCGATCTCGCGCTGCGCATTGAGGATGACTACCCCGTTCGGCAGCGCGGCGGTCGAGAGCTGCAGCTGGCGCATCAGCTGCACGAAGCGCTGCTTGTGGAAACGCTTGCGCCGGTGCAGGCGGGCGATCAGCGAGATGACCGTACCCCACACCCCGCCGCTCTCCGGCGGCTCGGCGACGCTACGGTGCTGCAGCCACCACTCAACCCGGTAAAGCATCGCCAGATGCCACACGAGGTAGGCCGCAAGGGCGAGCGCCATGCCGCCGAAGGGCCGCCCGAACAGCGCCCCGAGCAATACCCCGGCGAGCGCCGCACCGGCCACGCGGGCCGCGGCGTAGCCGAGTGCCGCAAGTCCCGGCCGCATCACTCCGCCTTGGCGGAGAAACGGTAACCGGAGCCGCGCACCGTCTGCACGAGCCGGTCCAGGCCGAACTTCTCCAGCGACTTGCGCAGCCGGCGCACGTGCACATCGATGGTGCGCTCCTCGACGTACACATTGCCGCCCCAGAGCCGGTCGAGCAGCTGATCGCGGCTGAACACCCGCTCCGGGTGCGTCATGAAGAACTCGAGCATGCGGTACTCGGTCGGTCCGAGCGGCACCGTCTGCCCCTCCACCGTGATGCGCTGGCCCTGTTGGTCGAGCTTCAGCGCCTCGAACTCCACGACATGATCGAGTCCGCTCGCCCCGGTGCGGCGCAGCACCGCGTTGATGCGCGCGATGAGCTCGCGCGGGGAGAACGGCTTGGTCACATAGTCATCCGCGCCGCTCTCGAGCCCGGTGACCTTGTCGCCCTCCTCGGCCCGAGCGGTGAGCATGATCACCGGCAGCTCGCGGGTCTCCCGATCGCGCTTCAGGGTACGGGTCAGCTCCAGGCCGCTCATGTCCGGCAGCATCCAGTCGATCAGCACCAGATCGGGCCGCTGGTCGGCGAGCGCCTCGCGCGCCTGACGGTAATCGACCGCCTCGCGCACCTCGAATCCGCCCCGCCGCAGTCCGAAGGCGATCATCTGGCGGATCGCAGGTTCATCTTCGACGATTAAGATCAGTTTTCCCGACATAGTCCGCGCCTTGAGAGCGCGATTATTTGAGATGAAACGTGTTGCAGAATCATGACAGTGCAGCATATATGTCACACGGATGACGGTTGCGCGACGCGATCGCGCACATAAATGGGTAAGGCCTGCTCGGGAGACAGTAGCGCCCCGCGGCGCACCGCGGGCAGAGCGAGGTGCACGATGTCCGCTGCGCGCGGCAGCAGCCGCTCCCAGCCGCTCGGCACGGTGACCGCGCTGCACGCGGCGAGTTGCGGGTAGACGGCGAACCCCCGCCCCACGCCGAGCGCGCCGGCGGGCGCCCGAGTGAGCTGCGCCGGTGGACCGACCTGCTCGGCGCCGGTGGCCTGCGCGAGTCCCTCGCTGGTGGTGTAATCGGCCCAATACACCTCCCCCATGCGCGCATCGTTGCACACCCGTACGGCACGGCAGCCCGGCTCGAGATCGAGGGCCCGCTGCGCGAGCGCGCGCAGATCGGAGACGGCCACCACGCCGAGCCCGGCGCCGAACGCCAGCCCCTGGGCGAGGCTGGCCGCGAGCCGCACGCCGGTGAACGAGCCCGGCCCGCGCCCGAAGGCGAGCGCATCGAGCGCGCTGAGCGCGAGGCCCGCCTCGGCCAGCAGCGCATCGATCATCGGCAGCAGGTGCTCGGCGTGCCCGCGCGGGCTCTCGAACTCGCGCTCGCGCAACTGTCCGTCCACCCACAGCGCCGCCGAGCAGTTCTCGGTGGCGGTATCGAGGGCGAGCAGCTTCATCGCAGCGCCTCCCGGGGAGCCGGCCCGAGCCTCCGGCGGCTGAGGAACTCGAGCGCATCGCTGCGCCGGTGCGTGCGGGTCATGGGCGGCAGCGCCGCCAGCAACACCTTGCCGTAACCGCGCGAGCCGAGCCGCGGGTCGCAGATCGCCACCACCCCGACATCCTCCTCGCTGCGGATCAACCGCCCCACGCCCTGCTTCAACGCCAGCGCGGCCTCCGGCAGCTGATAGTCCCGGAAGGCGTTGCCGCCGGTGGCCTCGAGGTGCTGGATCCGGGCGCGCACCAGAGGATCGTCCGGGGAGGCGAACGGGAGCTTCTCGATGACCACCAGCCGCAGCGCATCGCCCTTGACGTCCACGCCCTCCCAGAAGCTCGCGGTCCCGAACAACACCGCGTTGCCATCGGCGCGAAACGCCTGCAGCAGCCGCTCGCGCGGCGCCTCGCCCTGCACGAACAACCGGTAGCGCTCGAGCGCGCCGCCGTCGGCTCGCCACAGCACCGCGGCCCGTTCGAGCGAGCGATGGCTGGTGAACAGCACGAACGCCCCGCCGTCGGCCGCCTCGATCAGCTCGCGGGCGAGGCGCATCACCGCCGCCAGATGCTCCGGACTGCTCGGGGTGGGCAGTCCCTCGGGCAGGTAGAGCAGACTCTGCGCCGCGAAGTCGAAAGGACTGTCGATCTTGAGCGTGTCGGCCTGGCCGAGGCCGAGCCGGCTGGTGAAGTGACTGAAGTCCTCCCCGAGCGAGAGCGTCGCGGAGGTGAAGATCCAGGCGCAGGCGCGCGCCCCGAGCAGCGCCTGAAAGCGCGGCGCGATATCGAACGGCATCAGGCTGAGCGTAAATCCGCGCCGCTGCGGCTGTACGGAGCGGGCCCCCTCGATGCCCTCGGGCGACGCAATGCGCGCCAACGCGGCGGTCAAGTCCGCGCAACGCTCGGCGAGGGCCGCGAGCGCCGGATCGGACTCCCCGGCACGCAGCCGCTCGGTGAGCCGGCCGAGCTCGGCGTGCAGCACCGGCAGGTCCGCACCGAGCAGCGGCTCGGCCTCGTGCCACTCGAGCCGGCCGCTGCGCCCCTCGAGTGCCCGGGCGAGGCGGGCGAGGCAGGCGCGCACCGCGGTACTGCTCAGGCCCAGTCCGCCCTCGGGCGGCGCCCCGCCGCGCCCCTTCAGCCGGGCCTCGATATCGGCCAGCAGCAGCTCGATGCGCCGGCTGCCGACCTCCGCACCGAACAGCTGCGTGGCGAGGTCGGGGATCTGGTGTGCCTCATCGAGGATGACCGCATCGGCCGCGCCGAGCAGATCCCCGAAGCCATCCTCCTTCAGCGCCAGATCCGCCAGCAGCAGGTGGTGATTGACGATCACGACGTCGGCCTCGATCGCCGCGCGCCGCGCGAGCGCCACGTGACAGCGGCTGAGCTCGGGGCAGCGCGCGCCGAGACAGTTGTCCCGGGTCGAGGTCACCTCGGCCCAGACCGGATCGGAGTCGGCGAGTCCGGCCACCTCCGCCAGATCACCGCTGCGGGTGGTGAGTGCCCAGCGGCGAATGCGCTCGAGCGGCGCCTCGGCCCCGGCGGACTCGGCCGGCAACGGCAGCGGCAGCGTCGCCTCGCCCTGCGCCAGGCGGTAGCGGCACAGGTAATTGGCCCGGCCCTTCAGCAGCGCCACCCGCGCCGGCCGGCCGAGCGCGCGCGCCACGAGCGGCAGGTCCTTGTGATAGAGCTGGTCCTGCAGAGTGCGCGTGCCGGTCGAGATCAGCACCCGCGCGCCGCAGAGCAACGCCGGAACGAGGTAGGCGAAGGTCTTGCCCGTGCCGGTGCCGGCCTCGATGGCGAGCACCTCGCGCTGCGCGATGGCCCAGGCGATGCGCTCGGCCATGCGCCGCTGCGGCTCCCGGACGGTGAAGTCCGACAGCGCGGCGTGCAACGGGCCGTCCGCACCGAAGATGTCCTGAAGATCCCACATCGGCTCATTCTACGGTGCGCGCGGGGTGCGCACGCGGGTCCTGGCCGGCGCCGCTCAGGGCTGCCGACCAGGCGCCCAGTCCGGCCCGGGGCGCATCGTGCGATTATGGAACAAATCCGGTCGTTTTATCGTACTTTATGAGGCGAGCAGCGCGGCGCGGCTATACTGAAACTCATTCCAAGAGCCGGCGGGTACACCCGTCCCACTCCCTCGGCGAGCCGCGCGACACGCAGCGCGAGCCTGCCACTGATGAGGTATCGCGAGCATGGCTACCGCTTCTCCCCTGCCGATGCCGCTGCCCGAGCTGAGCCCTGCCGTCACGGCATGGGTCGACTCGGTGCGCGCGCTGACGCAACCGGCCGAGGTGTACTGGTGCGAGGGCAGTGCGGCCGAGCGCGCGGCGCTCACCGCCGAGCTGGTGCGCGACGGGCAGCTGCTGCGGCTGGACCCGCAGGCCTTCCCCGACTGCCACCTGTACCGCTCGAACCCCGCCGACGTCGCCCGCGTCGAGCATCTGACCTATATCTGCACCCGCTCGAAAGAGGATGCGGGCCCGAACAACAACTGGATGGACCCGCAGGCCGCGCACGCCAAGATGCGCGAGCTGTTCCGCGGCTGCATGGCCGGGCGCACGCTGTACGTGATCCCCTATTGCATGGGCCCGGTCGGCTCGCCGCTGGCGCGCTGCGGGGTGGAGATCACCGACAGCAGCTACGTGGCGCTGAACATGATGATCATGACGCACACCGGACGGGCGGCACTCGAGCGCATCGCGCGCGAGGGGACCTTCGTGCGCGGGCTGCACTCGACCGGCGAGCTCGATCCGAACCGCCGTTTCATCATGCACTTCCCCGAGGAGCTCGCGATCGAGAGCTTCGGCTCCGGCTACGGCGGCAACGCGCTGCTCGGCAAGAAATGCCATGCGCTGCGCATCGCGAGCTGGCAGGCCCGCGATGAGGGGTGGATGGCCGAGCACATGCTGATCGTCGGGCTGCGCAGCCCGCGTGGGCAGACCCACTACGTCGCGGCCGCCTTCCCCTCTGCCTGCGGCAAAACCAACCTCGCGATGCTGATCCCGCCCGAGACGATGCCCGGCTGGCAGGTATGGACCGTGGGCGATGACATCGCCTGGCTGCACCCCGGTCCCGATGGGCGCCTGTGGGCCATCAACCCCGAGGCGGGCTACTTCGGCGTGGTGCCGGGCACCAACGCCCAGACGAACCGCAACGCCTACGAGATGATCCGCCGCGAGACGCTGTTCACCAACGTCGCGCTCACGGCCGAGAACCAGCCCTGGTGGGAGGGACTGCCCGAGGGCCGACCGGCCACCGACTGGCAGGGCCGCCCGTATGATCCGGCGCGCGGGCCCGCCGCGCACCCGAACTCGCGCTTCACGGTCTCGGCACGGCGCAATCCGGCCTGTTCACCGCACATCGACGATCCGCACGGCGTGCCGATCTCGGTCATCATCTTCGGCGGCCGACGCCGCGAGGTCGCCCCGCTCGTCTACGAGGCACGCGACTGGCGGCACGGGGTGCTGGTCGGCGCCTCGGTCGCCTCGGAAACCACTGCCGCGGCGGTCGGTCAGGTGGGCGTGGTGCGCCGCGACCCGATGGCGATGCAGCCGTTCTGCGGCTACAACTTCGGCGATTACTGGCGGCACTGGCTGAGCGTCGGGGAGCGGCTGACGCGTGCGCCGCGGATCTTTCACGTCAACTGGTTCCGGCGCGATGCGCAGGGCAAATTCCTCTGGCCGGGCTTCGGGGAGAACCTGCGGGTGCTCGCCTGGATGCTCGATCGGTGCGCCGGGGAGGCGCACGCGACCGATGCCGGCATCGGTCTGCTGCCGCGCCCGCAGGACCTCAACACCCAGGGCCTCGCGATCGACCCGCAGACACTGCGCGCGCTGCTCGCGGTCGATGCCTCGCAATGGCAGCAGGAATTGGCCGAGACGCGCGCCTACCTCGAGCAGTACGGGCAACGTCTGCCGGCGGAGCTGATCGGGGAACTGGAGAAAAGTGCCGCAGCGCTCGGCGCGCGCTAATCGCGCTCGCACACGAAGCGGATGGTCTGCGCCGATTCAGCCTCGGGGACGCGCCCGAGGCTGATCATCCCCCCGCCCTTCAGCTGCAGCGAATCGCGGCGCACGAACGACTCCTCGCCGTTGCTATCGCGCACGAACGTGCCGTTGGTGCTGTGGTCGACGAGCGTGAACTTGTGGCGCGCGAACTCGATGCGCGCATGCAGGCGCGAGACGAGACTGCCCTTGATGACCAGATCGTTCTCATCGGCCCGGCCGATGGTGAGGATGGGACGCTGCTCGTCGATCAGCAGCTCCTGGTCGAGCCACCACAGCCGCAGGCGCGTGCAGTGTCCACGGTCGGCCTGCGGGCCCATGGCGCGCACCATGCTGGTCACGTCATCGACCTGCCAGAGCACCTCGTAGAGCGGCACTTCGTTGCGCTGGCCCTTGATCGGCGCGGTGTCGATCAGCCGGCAGGCCGAGCGCCACTGGGTGGTCAGGTGCGACACCGTCGCCTCGGTAATGATGATCTGTCCCGCCTTCGCCTGGCTGGTCATGCGGTTCGCCGTGTGCACGGTCGAGCCGAACACATCGTGGCTCTCGAGCACCACCGGTCCGAAATGGCAGCCGACCCGGATCGCCACCGGCTGCCCCTCGACGCGCAGCTGGGTGTGCGTGCCGATCTGCTTTTGCATCTGCGCCGCCGCGTTCAGCGCCTCGTCCGCACTCGGAAACGTCGCCATCACCTCATCGCCCATGGTCTTGATGACCGTGCCGTGCGACTGTTCGGTGGCCCCGCGCATCACCTCGATGCACAGCGCCACCATGTCACGCGCGCGCTGATCGCCCATGCGCTCATAGAGACGGGTCGAACCGACCACGTCCGCGAACAAGACGGCCAGCTCCGCATCCTTACCGCTCGATGGGTCGCTCAACCGTGCTCTCCGGCTGTTGGATGGCTGCGCAGCTGTCGAGATCTCTATTAGACATAAGTCTGACGTCAAATTATACGCGAGCCGGGCCCGGGCGCCATCGCGTCAGTGCCCGGCTTTCATGCGGCCGCCCGCACGGTTGCGGCGACCTGGCGGATCAGACCGGCATCTGCCCCGGGGGCCCTGCTCCCCTCGCTCATCAGCCGCCGGTAAGCGCGCGCGCCGGGTTCCCCGGCATACAGCCCGAGCATGTGCCGAGTGATGCTGCTCAGCGGGTGGCCCTCGGCGAGACGCGCCTCAGCGTAGCACGCCATGCGCTCGAGCAACGCCTCGTGCGTCGGCGCAGGGGACTGCGGATGCAGCGCCTGCTGCAGCTCGGCGAGCAGTCCCGGACGATGATAAGCCTCCCGGCCGAGCATCACCCCATCGCACCAGTTGAGCGCATCGAGTGCCGACACGACCGTGCGAATACCGCCATTGAGCACGACCGGCAGATCGGCGAACACCTGCTTCAGACGCCGCACCACATCGTAGCGCAGCGGTGGGATCTCCCGGTTGTCCTTCGGGGACAATCCGCCGAGGACCGCTTTGCGCGCATGCACGATCGCCACCCGGCAGCCGGCCTCACGCACGAGCGCCACAAACTGCGCGAGCGCCTCGAAATCGCGCTCGGTCACGCTGTCGAGCGCGCCGCCGAGTTCGCGCCGCGCTGCGCTCAGCACGCCGATGCGCATTTTCACGGTCACCGGCACTCGCACCGCGGCGCTCATCGCCGCCACGCACTCGGCCACGCGCTTCGGCTCGAGCATCAGACAGGCGCCGAACGCACCGCTCGCGACGCGCTCGCTCGGGCAACCGCAGTTGAGGTTGATTTCATCGTACCCGGCCTGCTCGCCGATGCGCGCCGCGGCGGCAAGCGCATCGGGCTCGCTGCCACCGAGCTGCAGCGCCACCGGGTGCTCCGCCGGCTCGAACGCCAACAGCCGCGCCGCATCGCCGCGCAGGAGCGCTGCCGCGGTGATCATCTCGGTGTAGAGCAGCGTGTGCGCGGAGAACCCTCTCAGGAAGTATCGGCAGTGCCGATCAGTCCAGTCCATCATCGGCGCCACGCTGACTTTTCTGTTCAATTCCAATTACTTAACCAGTTTTCTTCACAAGCGTATTAGCGTATTCCTGCGGAATATCCGCGAATCTATCAGATTGACGCTCCCCGGATCGCAGCAGCGCCTGTCAGATAGAACATCTCGCATCCTTCCTGGTATGCTGGCCAGATGGCGCGTCGCAAGCGTGAATCCCAGGACGAAATTGACCCTGCGCGCTCGAGCCGAGACGAGTTCTATCCCAAGGGCCGCAAAGGCGGCGTGGTGGTGAGAATCCAGACGGACTACTCGCGCGGTGGCCGCCTGTTCAGATATTCGCTTGCGCTCATCGACACCCGTAGGACGGGGCTCGACGGCAGCCGCGTTCTCGGTTACGACAACGCTCACGGACACCACCACCGCCATTGTGACGGAAAGATCGAACCCATTGAGTTTGAATCCTATGAAAGCATCGAAAAGCGCTTCGAATCGGAAGTCCGCGAATACCTTGAAAGCCGGAAAGACTAAGCCCGTGGTCAAGATTCGCATCGGTGTCGAGTCGATGGATCACTTTTTCTCCCGCATGCGCGGCAAGGCTCGACGGCTCGATCGCGGAAACAGGCTGGAGTCCGGGATGACCGTATCGTTCGAGGATCCGGCCGACTTCCTGGAAGTGATTACGCCGGCCCGTGTCCGGATATTGAAGGAGATCAATGGAAGAGCAGTGGCGATCTTCGCGCTTGCCTCTGCACTATCCCGCGATCCTTCCGCTGTCAGACGCGACGTCGCACTGCTCGAGAGCAAACATCTCGTCCGGACCCGTAAAGTGGCAAATCCAGGGCACGGAAGCAGAACGCTGGTCGAGAGAGTCGCCGGCGCGATCGAGCTATCGGCAACCGTTTAGCGCTGGTGACTCATGGTCTGGGGGCGGGAGGGCGGCCCATCGCCCTAACGATTTGCTGCTCAATGGCGCCGAATAGCGAATGTCCCTGCTCATCGACCATCTCGATCCGCACGGAATCGCCAAAGCTCATGTAGGCGGTGACCGCCTGGCCCCCATCGAGGATCTCGATGCCGCGGCGCTCGGCAATGCAAGCCGAGCCCACAGTAACGTTCCAGGGCAGCAGTGCTTCGAGCGCTTCGACGGTGTCGGCAGCCGGGAGCTGTTCGAACAGGTGGTTCAGGTACACGGAGGGATCGAGGCCATTGGCGCGCGCGGTGGCGAGGAGAGAGAACAGGTTCGCGCTCGCACGAGCACCGAACGGGTTGTGCGCGAAGAGCCACACCCGGCGCCCCTGGGAAAACGGTCGGATGATGTTCTTGACATAGTTGTTGTGTACCGGTACCTCTCCATGCTTCAGGTGCAACACCAACTTCTGCCACTGGGTGTGCGTATAGGAGAGCGCTTTGCCGAGCGCGCTCTGCGAGGGCGTTGCAGGAAGCAGATCCTCGACCCACTGGTGGAAGGCGGCAAAGATCTGTGCGGTCTTTTCCTGCCGACGCTTGAAGAGCTCAGCCGCGGACAAGGTATCCCCGGCCCGTTCGCGCGCCTCGCGTAGCTCGTTCAGTTCCCGCTCGATCTTGAACACCCGCCCCAGATAGTCCTCCACGGCCACGCGCGCGAGCGCGCGCCCCGAGGGAAACTCGGTCACCTTCAGTGCCTTGTGGAAATACGTGCCGGATAATGCTGCAGGCAGCCGAAACGTTCGATGCGAAGCTCCTCGCTCACGATGTCGTAGAGCTCGAGCCCATCGGTGAGCAGCTTGCCGCGAAACGGCCCATCCGAGCCGATCAGCAGCTCCTTGAGCGCCGATGCAACGACGCGCGGGCTCGTTCTGGCGCCTTTACATTGCCCTACAATGGCTGGAAAATACGGCCGCCTCCCCCGTTCTCCCTCCTCTGCGAACGGCTCCCAGCCCCCCGTCAGTCCATGCGACCCGAGAAATCCATAGCCGTCGAATACCCGTGGCCGCGCCGAATACTTCAAACGGTGCGTTTTGGCTTTGCGAGGATCAGCCATCCCAGCGGGCATATCGAGGCGCGTGCGCTGCCCTTCGGCCTGAAGTTTCGGGGCCCGTCCGCCGACTGCATCACTCGCCACATTTATCGGCTCGGCGCCCACGAACCCGACATCACTCGCTACATCATCGAGCACATCCACCTCGGCCCCGAAGACATTGCCATTGACGTCGGCGCCAACATAGGTTGGTACACGGTGCTGCTCAGTCGCTTAAGCGAGCCCGGCGCACGGGTCTTTGCCTTCGAGCCCGACCCGGAAACCTACCGCCTGTTGTGCGGGAACGTGCGCGCAAATTCGGTGACGGGCGTGACGGCGTTGAATTTGGCTCTGGGTGAGACATCCGGGACCGCTGTGCTGCACCGCTACAAGACCAGCAATAATGGCCGGCACACCCTCTCGGGCAGCGGCGACGGTGGCGGTGGCTCATGCCAAGTAAACGTCGAGACGCTCGATGCATTCTGCTCGGCGCACGGAATCGACAACCGACGCGTTCGGTTCCTCAAGATCGACGTGGAGGGATTCGAATACCACGTCCTGCGCGGTGGCGCGCAGCTGTTGCGACGCTGCGAGTGCATTCTGCTTGAGTTCAATCGCGGCGAGACGGGCAGCCGGGTGCTGCAGCTGCTGCTCGATGCCGGGCTCACGCTGCGTGCGTTCATCGACGGCAAGCCCGTACCGATGAGTGTGGCCGACATCCTGCAATCACCCGTACAGCTCGATTTGCTGCTGACGCCGGGCCACTGCGCGGCATAAGGCCCCCCCGGCGCGAGCGAGGCGCAGCGCCAGTGACGAGGGGCCTCTCGCGTGCCTCAGGGCTCAGACTCTTGAGCGGGGCGCTGACCCCGACCGGTGCGCACGGCGGTCCGCCTGCGACGGGCTCAACACAGCGTCGGCGAGTTCGCGTGCATGGGTTGGACTGCATCCGGCCGGCCTCCCGCCGCTGCGCCCGTGCAAGCTGCGCGAGAATCCGCGCTGAGCGCCTCGGGGGTCGAGCGGCATTGCGGTGACGCACTTCACGCCGCACTTTGCGGCTAAGCTGCGCGCATGAGCCGCATCCTGATCGCAACCCTGGGCTCCCTCGGGGACCTGCACCCGTACATCGCCGTGGGCAAGGCCCTGACGGCGCGCGGGCAGAGGGTGCGCATTGCGACCTCGCTGGAGTATCGGGCACGGATCGAGGCGGCCGGCCTCGAATTCGCCCCCCTGGCGCCCTCGATCGGCGAACTCGGTGAGCCCGCGCAGCTCGCGCGGCGTTTCTTCGATCCCTGGCGAGGTCCGAGCCGCCTGATCGAGGCGATGGTGCGCACACCGTTGCGGCACGCCTACCACGATCTGCGCGCGGCCAGCGAGGACGTTTCCCTTGCCGTCTCTCACCCCCTCACGCCGGTGCTGCCCCTTCTCGCCGAGCAGCGCGGCGTGCCCTGGCTCTCCAGTGTGCTCGCGCCCTCCGGTCTGTTCTCGCTGAGCGACCCGCCCGTGATCCCGAACTTCGAGTGGCTGCAGCGCCTGCCCCGGCTCGGCCGCTGGCCGCACGGCACGCTGCTCGACATCCTGCGCACCGTGGTGCGTCGCTGGGAGCGGCCCCTGCACGCGTTGCGCGCCGAGTTGAAACTCCCGCCGATCGCCTCGGCGCTGCTGCTCGAGGGGCAATTCTCGGCGCTTGGCACACTGGCCTTGTTCGATCCCGTCCTCGCCGCCGCCCAGCCGGACTGGCCCGAGCGGACCTGCCTCTGCGGTGCCGCGTTGCACGATGCCAGCGCTCCAGAGCACGCGGCGGCGGCGAGCGATGAGGCCTTCGAGCGGTTTATGGCCGCCGGCCCACCGCCGGTGGTGTTCGCACTCGGTTCCTCCGCGGTCTGGCTCGCGCAGGAATACTGGCCGCACGCGATCGCCGCATGCAGACGCCTCGGGGTCCGCGGCCTGCTCTTGACCGGCGAGCCGCTGCAACGGTCCTTGCCTGAGGGGATCGCCGCGTTCGACTACCTGCCGTACTCCCGGGTATTTCCCCGCGCGGCGGCCATCTGTCATCAGGCCGGCATCGGCACGCTCTCGCACGCGCTTCGCTCCGGCCGGCCGCAACTGCTCACCCCGGCCGGCTTCGATCAATTTGACAACGCCGCCCGCGCCGCACGCCTCGGTGTCGGCCAAAGCCTGCCCTTGCGCCACGCCAAAGCGTCCGGACGGCTCACCCGCGCACTGCGGGCGCTGTTGGAAAACCCGACGCATGCCGAAGCCGCTGCGCAGGTCGCTGCGCGTCTACGGGGCGTCGATGGCGCGGCCAAAGCCGCCGAGTACATTCTCGGTTGCACGGGTGGGTCACACGGCCTGGCGAGCGATCAGGCGGCGCGCTCGGTCAAGGCGACATGAACCACGCGGCTCGCCGCCGCCCCATCGCTGCTCTCACGAGCAACCGCCATGGGATTGGCGAGCGCCCGATCCACTACGACCCGCCGATTCATCGCGTTCTGCCGAGCGGCGCGCTCGATGCAGCGCGCTGCGCGAGCACCTCTGCCTCAATCGCCTGCAGACACCCGCGCAGCGTCGTGGCGAGCGCCGGGGTGGCGAGAATGGCGGCCTCGTCGAGTCGCGCACCGAGCAGCGGGACGTCAATCGAGGCCGGCTCGATGATCTGCGCCGCCATGGTCCGCAGCGTCTCGCGCAAGGCATCATCGGCATGGTGCGCTCGCGGCGAGGCATTCAGGACGGCCACCCGTTTTGCGACGAACGGCGTGAAGCCGACCAGCCAGTCGAGCGCATTCTTGATCGTGCCGCTCACCCCGTGCGCGTACTCCGGGCTCGCGATGAGCAGCGCGTCCGCCTCGGCAACGGCGCGCTGGAACGACACCACGCTCGCCGGCGGCGCCGCTTCAAGATCCGGATTGAACAGCGGCAGCGCGCCCAGCGCGCCGAAGAGCGCGACCTCGACACGGCTCGAGGCCAGCTGTGCCATCGCACGCAGCAGCATCGAGTTGAGGGATGCGGCCCGCAAGCTGCCCGACAGCGCAAGAATTCTCACCACGGCACGATTACTCCCCGCAGAATCAGACTCGGCAGGACGCCTCGCAACGCCGCCGTGGCGCCACGATACCCCTCCCGTGCGCACCAACCAGCGTCGCGCCAGTGCGGCGGCGCCAGGCAGTCTACCGTGCGCATTCGCCGCCCTTGATTTCTTCAGTGCAATCAGGAGGATAGCCGCTCCCGACTTGGCAAGCGACGCGCGCATAAATTAGAATCCGCGGCCTTCACTGGGGGCCTGCGCATGAATCAAACGACAACACCCTCGCGCACCCCCGGATTCGTCACGCTGTTCCTGATCGAGATGTGGGAGCGGTTCGGCTACTACGGCATGACCGCCGTGGTGGTGCTGTTCATGGTGCAGAAGCTCGGCTACACGGACGATCGGGCCAACCTCACCTTCGGCGCCTTCACGGCCATGGCGTATGCCGTACCGGCGGTGGGCGGTTGGATCGGCGATCGCGTACTCGGCAGCCGGCGCACCGCACTGCTCGGGGCGCTCATCCTCGCCGTCGGCTACGCGATGCTGGCCATCCCCGCCGGGGGGCTGATGTTTCTCTCGCTGAGCGTCGTGGCGGTCGGTGGCGGAATCTTCAAGGCCAATCCGGCCAATCTGATCTCCAAGCTGTACGAATCGGACAGCGCAAAAATCGACAGCGCCTTCACGCTGTATTACATGGCGGTCAACACGGGTGCGACGGTGTCGCAGATTGCGACGCCGCTGATCGCGATCTGGGTGGGCTGGCACGTCGCGTTCGCCGTCTGCGCCGTCGGCCTCACCATCGGCATCGTCAACTATCTGCTGATGCGCCGCCATCTGGCCCATGTTGGCTCCGAGCCCGATTTCGCACCGTTGCCGGTGAAGAAATTGCTGCTGGTGCTCGCCGCGGCGCTCGGCGCGATCGGGCTGGTGTCGATCATCGTGCAGGACATGAGCGTGGCGCGCGCGGTGGTCTGGCTCGCTTTCCTCGCGCTGGTCGGCATTTTCGCCATGCTCATCTGGAAGGGCGACCGCGCCGAGCGGCGCGGGCTGTGGGCGGTCGTGATCCTCACCGCCGAGACCATGCTCTTCTTCATCTTCTACCAGCAGATGTCCACCTCCCTCACGCTGTTCGCCCTGCGCAACGTGGCGCTGCATCTGGACCTGTTCGGCCTGCATTACGCGGTCCCGCCGGGGCAGGTGCAGGCGCTCGACCCGATCTGGATCTTCATCCTCAGTCCGCCGCTCGCCTGGCTGTACGGCTGGCTCAGCCGCGGGCGCGGCGATCTGCACATCGCCTCCAAATTCGCGCTCGGCTTTGTGATCCTGAGCGTGGGCTTTTTCGTCTACGGCCTGAGTGGGCTGTTCGCCGTGCACGGCAAAGTGGGCTTCGGCTGGATGATCGCCGGCTACGGTCTGCAGGCGCTCGGGGAGCTGCTGATCAGCGGGCTCGGCCTCGCGATGGTCTCGCGCTACGTCGGACCGAGGCTGCGCGGCTTCGTGATGGGCTCGTGGTTTCTCGCCACGGGCATCTCGCAGTACCTCGGCGGCTTCGTGGCCAACTATGCCGCCGTACCGCAGCGGGTCACCGATCCGGTGCAGACCCTGCCGCTCTACACCCACCTCTTCTATGCCCTCGGGATCGTCGCCATCATCGGGGCGTTGCTGGCCATTGCGATCATTCCGCTCATGAAGCGCCTGTCCGTGACGGAGGCACCGGCCGCACTGCCCGCCGGGATCCCCGGCACCCTGCGCGCCGAGGAATAACCGGCGCCGGCAGAGGGCCGATTGCGCTCAGCTCAGCTCTTCGACCACCCGGGTCCAGGCGCGCGCGAGGTTGCGCCGGTTGTAGCCGCCGCCGCCCATCGCGAGCAGCCGCCCCTCGGCATGGCGGTCGGCCAACGCGCGTAGTCGCGCCGCGGCGTGCGCATGCGCGGCCTCCGTGTACGCCAGGTGAGTGAGCGGGTCCCCGCCGAGTGAATCCGCCCCGCACTGCAGCAGAATCAGCTGCGGCCGGTGCGTATCGACATAGGCCTCGACCGCCTCGAACGCGGCGAAGAACGCCTCATCGCCCGCACCAGCCGGCATCGGCAGATTCAGCTTCGTGCCCCGCGCCGCTGCGCGGCCGGTCTCGCTGCGCTCTCCGGTGCCCGGATAGAGAGTACGGCCATCTTCGTGCACGTCCGCATCCGCCACGTCCGGATCCTCCTCGAAAGCGTAGAAGACCCCGTCCCCATGGTGAGCGTCGATGTCGACATAGGCGACTCGCTGCAGCCCGTACCGGCGCCGCGCGAGCTCGATCGCCACGCCGCAGTCGTTGAACACACAGAATCCTGCCGCATGGTCCCGCCCCGCATGATGCAGGCCGGCAATCGGAATGAAGGCGCGGCGCAGCGGGCCCGCCATGATGTGCTCGAGCGCGACAAGCGTGGCGCCGACCACGTTGGCAGCCGCCTCGTACACGCCCGGATACGCAGGCGTATCCCCTGCATCAAGATACCCCTCCCCGGCGCGCGAGGCCGCGATCACCCGCTCGATGTACTGCGGCGTGTGGAAGGATTCGAGTTCCGCGCGCGTCGCCGCCCGGGGATGATGGCGCTCGAGACGCGCCCAGCACGGGGAGCGTTCGAGCTCGCTCAGGAACGCCGCGTGACGGTCGGGCCCGAACGGGTGCCCGCCGGGAAACCCGTAGGCCGCGATCTGCGGGCCTGCGATCAGTAGTGCCGTTGGCTGCATGCGCCGCTGCCCTCCCCTGCCCGCTCGCCCCTCCAGAGGGCAGCTCTGCGATTCGTTGAGTGGGATTGCCGTCCGCTGCGAGTGCGCAGGCCGCCGGCGGCAGCACCATAGCTGCGTCCCGCTGCCCGGGCAAGCCGGACCGGCAGCGGGCCGGCCGGCCGCAGCGCTCAACCCACAGCGCTCCGCGCCGCCCGGTTCAGTGCCGCCACGAACTGCTCGCTCGCTGCGCTCTGCGCGGCGCGCAGGCGCAGGATGCCGAGCTCGATCGGTGAGGATTTGCGGCGCAGCGGCCGGTACTGCACTCCGGTGCGTCGCAGGTTGCGCACCGATGCGGGCACGAGTGCGCACCCCATGCCGCTCGAGACCAGACCGATCACCGTCTGCATCTGGCGCGCCTGCTGGGTGATCCGCGGGGCGAACCCGAGCGCGCGGCAGTAGCTGATGGTCAGATCGTACAGCCCCGGGGCGATGTCGCGCGGCGGAACGATGAAGCTCTCGCGCGCCAGAGCGCGCAGATCCACCGCGCCGGCGCGCCGCAGCGCCGGGTGCGCCGCCGGTGCGGCCAGCACCAGCTCCTCGCACAGCACCCGCTCGAAGTGCAGATCCGGCTCATCCACCGGCGCCAGCGCGAGGCCCAGATCGAGCCGCGCGGCGCGCAGCAGCGGGATCTGCGCATCGGTGGTGAGTTCATGCAACTCGACCTGCACGGCCGGATAGCTGGCGCGAAAGCTCTTCAGGGCGGGCGGCAGGATGCCGTAATCGGCGATCGAGACGAAGCCCACCGCGAGCGTGCCGATCTGTCCGCGATGGGCCCGCAGCGCCTGGCGCTTGGCGTGCTCGAGCCGCTCGAGCAATGCACGAGCCTCCGGCAAAAAAGCCGCGCCCGCGGCCGTCAAGGTGACGCCGCGGTTGCTGCGCTCGAGCAGCCGCACCCCGAGCGCGTGCTCGAGGTTCTTCACCTGAGTCGACAGCGGCGGCTGCGAGACGTGCAGCCGCTGCGCGGCGCGCGAGAAATTGCCCGCTTCGGCCACCGCCACGAAGTAGCGCAGCTGGCGCAGCTCCACTATTCGATTCTCCTATAGCCACTCCTCGGATATTGTATTAACTCCTATAGCGAGTGCCACGGCACAATAGCCGCAAAGTCCGCCGCAGAGGAATGCCCGCCCATGCCCGTCTATCGTTCCCGCACCAGCACCGCCGGCCGCAACATGGCCGGAGCCCGCTCCCTGTGGCGCGCCACCGGCATGAAGGACGGTGATTTCGACAAGCCGATCATCGCCGTGGCGAACTCCTTCACCCAGTTCGTGCCCGGCCACGTGCACCTGAAGGACCTCGGGCAGCTCGTGATCGAGGAGATCGAGCGCGCCGGCGGCGTCGGCAAGGAGTTCAACACCATCGCGGTCGATGACGGCATCGCCATGGGCCATGACGGCATGCTCTACAGCCTGCCGTCGCGGGAAATCATCGCCGACAGCGTCGAGTACATGTGCAACGCGCACACCGCCGATGCGCTGGTGTGCATCTCCAACTGCGACAAGATCACCCCGGGGATGCTGATGGCCGCATTGCGCCTGAACATCCCGACGGTGTTCGTCTCGGGCGGACCGATGGAGGCGGGCAAAGTGCGCCTCGCCGGCAAGAACACCTCCCTCGACCTGATCGATGCGATCGTTGCCGCCGCCAATGACAGCGTCTCCGACGCCGATGTGCAGACCATCGAGCGCTCCGCCTGCCCCACCTGCGGCTCATGCTCGGGGATGTTCACCGCGAATTCCATGAACTGCCTCACCGAGGCGCTCGGCCTGGCGCAGCCCGGCAACGGCACATTGGTCGCCACGCACGCCGACCGCGAGCAGCTGTTCCGCAAGGCTGGCCGACTGATCGTCGAGCTGACCCGGCGCTACTACGAGCAGGACGACGTACGCGCGCTGCCGCGCAGCATCGCCTGCAAGGCGGCATTCGAAAACGCAATGTCGCTCGACATCGCCATGGGCGGCTCGACCAACACCGTGCTGCACCTGCTCGCCGCGGCGCAGGAAGGCCGGGTCGACTTTCACATGCGCGACATTGACCGGCTCTCGCGCGCGGTACCGAACCTGTGCAAGGTGGCGCCCTCGAGTCACTTTCACCTCGAGGACGTGCACCGCGCCGGCGGGGTGATGGCTATCCTCGGGGAGCTCGCGCGCGCGCAATTGCTCGACACCTCGGTACCGACGGTGCACTCGACCTCGCTCGCCGATGCGATCGAGCAATGGGACGTGACGCGCACGAGTGATCCGGCGGTGCAGACGTTCTTTCGCGCCGGCCCGGCCGGTATTCGCACGCAGGTCGCCTTCTCGCAGAACTGCCGGTTCGACGCACTCGACACCGACCGGAACGCCGGCTGCATCCGCACCCGCCAGTCCGCCTACAGCCAGGACGGGGGACTTGCCGTGCTCTACGGCAACCTCGCCGAGCGCGGCTGCATCGTCAAGACCGCGGGCGTCGACCCGAGCATCCTGCGCTTTCGCGGACCGGCGGTGGTGGTGGAGAGTCAGGAAGATGCCGTCGAGGCGATCCTCAGCGGCAAGGTGAAGGCCGGCGACGTCGTGCTGATCCGCTACGAGGGACCGCGGGGCGGCCCCGGGATGCAGGAGATGCTCTACCCGACCAGCTATCTGAAATCCAAGGGACTCGGCAAGGTGTGCGCGCTCATCACGGACGGGCGCTTCTCGGGCGGCACGGCCGGACTGTCGATCGGGCACGTCTCCCCGGAAGCGGCCGAGGGCGGCAACATCGGCCTCGTGCAAAGCGGTGATCTGATCGCAATCGACATCCCGGCGCGCACGGTGCACGTGGAGCTCAGTGACGAGGAGCTTGCGCGCCGGCGCGCAGCCCAGAGCGCCCGGGGCTGGAAGCCGCAGCAGCTTCGCAAGCGTCAGGTGAGCGCCGCGCTCAAGGCCTACGCACGGCTCGTCACCAGCGCCGATCTGGGCGCCGTGCGCAATCTCGATCTGCTCGCCGACTGACCCGCTCGCCTTCCCCCGCCCGCACGGGCGCAATGCTGTTGCGCCCGTGCGGGTCCGTGAGGTCGTACTGTCGCTTGCCTATGGTAGCGCTATCACTTATCGTCGCGGAGTCGTCCGCCGACTCTGCGGCCGGGCGAGCCCCTGTGCCGCCGGGAGTGCCACCATGCTGCGCCGATTGGCCATCGTCCTGCTCCTCAGTCTGTGGCTCGCGCCCGGGCGCTGCCCGGCCGCCGATTCCGCCCTGCATCTGCGCGTGACCCGCAACGGTTATCTCGATGCGCCCGGCGTGAGCGTGATGCTCTACGATGACACTTACAGCCCGGTGTTCTTCGATCAGAAGGACGCCGCCCTGCAGATCATTCTGCACGGCCACCGGGTCGCCACCAACGGCAGCGTGCGTCTGATGCCGACGCCGCAGCAATGGGATGCGATTCCGCTCCTGCTCACGCACCGGACCGATCCGGCGCACGAGCGGCTGAGCGCCCGGCTCGCCTATCCGGCCTATCATCTGCAGTATCAGGTGCTCGTCGCAGCGGAGCCGGGGGGCTTTCGCCTCAGCGTCAACCTCGCCGCGCCTCTGCCGAAAGCCCTGGTGGGCCGGGCGGGGTTCAATCTGGAATTTCTGCCCTCGCGCTACGTGGACAAGGCGTACGCGGTCGACGGCAAGGTGTTCGGCGTGTTGCCCCGGTATCCGCAGGACCGGATGATCCGCTCGCCCTCGCGCCTCGGCTACCCCGGTGAACCGTGGTATGTGCGCCAATGGCACCGCGCGCTCGGCTACACCGAACCGCTGCCATTCGCCCGCGGCCAACACATCACCCTCGCCGTGAACGATCCGCTCGATCGCATCAGCATCCGCTCTGCGAGCGGACCGCTACTGCTCTACGACGGTCGCGACGTCGCGCAGAACGGCTGGTACGTCGTGCGGACACTGATTCCCGCCGGCAAGACCCGCAACGCGGTGGTCTGGCACATCCGTCCAAACAACATTCCCGGCTGGCTGCGCCCGCCGATGATCGCGCACAGCCAGGTCGGCTACGCCGCGCAGTTCCGCAAGGTCGCCGTCATCGAGCTCGATCGGCGCTTCCACGGCCCTCGGCACGCGACGCTGCTGCGGCTCGGGCGCAACGGCCGCTACCGCAAGGTGTTCAGCGCGGCGCTCTCCAAGCCCATGCGCTGGCTGCGCTACGTGTACGTGAAATTCAATTTCTCGGCCGTCACCACCCCGGGACTGTATGCCATCGAGTACGCCGGCACGCGCAGCGCCGTGTTTCCCATTGCCCGCAACGTCTACGGCCACACCTGGCAGAGCTCCCTCGATGGGTTCCTCGCCGAGCAGATGGATCACGTCTCGGTCCGCGACGCCTATCATCTGTGGCACGGCGTGGCGCACCTGGACGATGCGCTGCAGGCGCCGGCGAATCTCAGCCACTTCGACGGCTACTGGATGGGCCCGCACACCGACTCGCCCTACCGGCCCGGGGAGCACATTGCGGGTCTGAACGTCGGCGGTTGGTTCGATGCCGGGGACTTCGACAACGATGCCTTCGGTCAGTACGGCACCATCCTCAATCTCGCCACCACCTACAACACCTTCCACCCGCAGTGGGACGAGCTCGACGTGAACGAGCGGGCGCGCCGGGTCATCATGCACCGGCCCGATGGGGTGCCGGACCTGGTCGAGCAGGTCGAGCACGGCGTGTTGCAGACGCTGGCGCAGATCGACGCGGTCGGCCATCCGTTCACCGGCATCCAGTCCCCCTACCTGCAGGGATACACCTTCATCGGCGATGCCGCCTCGCAGACCGACGGGCGGATCTACGACCCGAAGCTCGGCCGCCATCAGGTCGAGGGCGATGCGTCCGGCCGGCCCGATGATCGATGGGCCTGGACGATGAGCTCGCCGCAGATGCAATTTGGCGCCGCCGCGGCGCTGGCGGCCGCCTCACGTACGCTGCGGGGCTGGAACGATGCGCTCGCCCGCCGCTGCCTGCAGGCCGCCGAGCGCCTGTGGCGTCAGGCGCGGGCTCATCCGCAGCCCACCGGCTGGCGCGCCGACCGGGAGGGCGCCGGAGGATTTCGCGAACGGGGCCTGAACCCGCCGCAGTGGACCGCAGCGCTCGAGCTGACCCTTGCCACGCACGGCGCTGCGCCCTACCGCCATCGCCTGCAGGCGATGCTGCCGGCCATGCTCAAGCACATCGGCGGCGGGGGCTGGCAGGCCGTGCAGGCGCTGCGCTACCTCGATGCCGCCGAGCGGGCCCGCCTGAAGGCCGCCGTACGCGCCTACCTGCCCCGCCTGAACCGCAGACTCGCCGCCACGCCCTTCGGCGTACCGCCCTCGCTCGGCGCCTGGGGCGATTCGGCCCAGGTCGCGCAGTTCGGCGTCGAGATGTACTTCTTGCACGAGGCGTATCCGGATCTGCTCGGCGCGCGCGACACGCTGCGGGCCGCCAACTACTTGCTCGGCACGCACCCGGCATCGAGCGTCTCGTACATCTCGGCCATCGGCACCGAGTCGAAGCTCAAGGCCTATGGCAACAACCGCGCCGACAATACATTCATTCCGGGCGGCATGATCCCGGGCTACGTCATCATCAAGCCCGACTTCCCCGAGTGCATCACGAACTTCGGGTTCCTCTGGTACGAGGACGAGTACACCGTCGATGCGGCGGCCACCTGGATCCTCGAGGCCAACGCGGCCAATGCGCTGGTGCAAGCGCGCGCGCACCGTGCGCGCTCAGCCGCCGGCGGCGTTCGCCAGCCGGTAACGCAACCACACCGCCCCGCCCTCGAGCACCTCGCAGCTCATCAGCTGCATCGCACTCACCGGCGCGCGCTGCTCGGCCGCCTCGAGCGGTGAATCAAATACGCTGGGTGCGCCCTGCGCGCCATCGACCGCGGGGCAAATCGCCACACTGATCTCATCGATGAGTCCGGCGCGCAGGAATGCACCATTGAGGTGGCCGCCACCCTCGATGAGCAGCCGCTCGATGCCCAGTTCACGGTTAAGGAATTCCAGCGCCTGGGCGAGATCGAGTGTGTGCTCGCCGGCGAAGTAATACGACACGCCGTCGCGGCGCAGACCGTCCAGGTGCGCGTCCGTGACCGCGGTGCCGAGCACCACGACGATGGGATCACCGCCAATGTCTGCACGACCCCAGGCGATCTTGCCGTGCACATCGAGAACGATGCCGTACGCTGCTGCGCCGCGTCGTGCCAGCCAGGGTTCGCGCGGGTAAGTCCGTCCACTCGGTGTCGGGTAGCTGTCCGCCTTGGCGAACTCCTGCCCCGTCACCCGACCGATCAGCCACGCATCGCCGGCGAGTCGCTCATGCAGCCGCTCAAACAGCGCGCCGCCGTCCCCGGTCTGGGGCCGCCAGCGGCTGTGCAGGGTGCGCCCGTCCAGGCTCGCAACCATGTGACAGATCACATAAGGCTTCATGGCCAGAGTCCTCCTTCGCTGCGCGCCGCCGCGTCGACGACGACGCCGACGATGATGATTTAAGCCGCCCCGCACCGCCGGGACCATGGCCTTGGCTGCCCCGGCGCGCTCGGCAGAGTGTTAGCGCGCGCACAGTTTCGCACCTTGGTGCTGGCGCCGCCCGTCCAGTGCTCGTAAGAGTGGCGCTACATCGGTCCGCGAACATCTTAGCCAGCGGGGTCTGCACATGATCGGTGTCACCGTGTTCAGCGCCATGACGGTGCTGCTCGCCGGTTACGCGCTCGCGCTGTACCGGGGGTTGTTGCGTGCCGAGCGCCAGCTGCGCCGTGCCTGGTCGCATCTGGAGTTCGCCTGGGCGCGACGGGATGGGGAAATCACGCGGCTGCTCGAGCTCTGCGCACCGGATGCAACGGCGCACAGCGAAGTGCTCGAGCGGCTCCAGCGTGCACGCGGAGCGCTACAACTGGCGCGAGACCGGCGGGACGCACCAGCGGTGAACGCTGCCGAGCGCGAGCTGCGCAGCGTGCTCGCCGCGCTGTATCCGCTCGCCGCCCGCAACGTGCACGCGCATCCCCAAGGCGATGCGCTGTTGCGCGCGCTGCGCTTTCGGGTGCGTGCGCACGAGCGTGCCATCGCGGCGCACGCGGAGCGCTACAACGCGGCCGCCGAAGCGCTCAATGCGCGCATCGACCTGCTGCCCGATGCACTCATCGCCGCGGTGTGCCACCTCGTCCCGGTAGCGCGGGTGGATTTGAACCCTGCCGGTGGCGCGGACGGCGAGCTCAGCCTCGCCTATGGGAAATGACTGTCCGCGGTGCGAAGGCGCTGCGGCCACAAATCGGCCTCAAGTTGCCACACCTGCGCGCCGATAACCCGCTGCGATTGCCGCTCTAGGACCCTGCCATGTCTCGTTCTGAAACTCGTGTCGGATGCCGAATGTGCCGTGAGCCGGGCGTCGCGCCCGAGTTCACCATGGCCTTCCAGCCCATCGTCGACAGCGAGAGCGGCACGGTGTTTGCGCACGAGGCGCTGGTGCGCCCGCTGAGCGGCGGTGGCGGGGCGCAGGCGGTGCTGAGCTGCGTCACGGACGAGAACCGCTACGCATTCGATCAGGCGTGCCGGGTCAAGGCCATCACGCTCGCCGCGCGGCTCGGCATGCAGAGCCTGCTCAGCATCAACTTCCTGCCCAATGCGGTCTACCAGCCCGCCGCCTGCATCCGCGCCACGCTCGATGCGGCCGCGCGCAGCGCCTTTCCGCTCGAGCAGATCGTGTTCGAAGTCACCGAGGATGAACGCTCGCGCGATGCGGCGCATCTGATGGCGATCTTTGCCGAATACCGCCGCCACGGCATGCGCACGGCTATCGATGATTTCGGTGCCGGTCACTCCGGGCTCAACCTGCTCGCGCAGTTCCAGCCCGACATCGTCAAGATCGACATGGCGCTCACCCGCAACATCCACACCGATCGGGTGCGCCGCCTCATCACCCGCTCGATCGCCCAGATGTGCACGCAGCTCGGCATCACGGTGATCGCCGAGGGCATCGAGTCACTCGAGGAGGCACTGTGCCTTCGCGAGCTCGGCATCCGCTTGCTGCAGGGGTATTACTTCGCTCAACCCCAGCTCGAGGCGCTGCCGCAAATCGCCCCGGCGGCACTCAGCGCGGTGCGCACGGAATTCGAGCCGCATCTGCTCGAGCGCGCCGCACTCTGAGATCCGCACCGGCCCTGAGCAGCCTGCGCGGCACAGCAAATGGCGTGCCGCGCTCCCCATCGCGCGCATGCGCCGATCGCCTGCCGAGCACCACTTGGCGCATCCTCACCGCGCACACCGTTAAAGCAGCGCTAGCGCGCATCGCCCCACCAGGCCTCTGACCGATTCTGTCCTGGACGCTCGTCCACCAAGTGCGTCACATTCCTTGCGCTCGCGTTTCAGCCTCTGCTATAAGCGCACACAAAGACCAAGACGAACGAGGTCGACCAAGGCAAGGCAGGCGCGCCGGCGATCGCTTTGCAGCCGCATCACTGGTCAGGGGAACCGCAACCAACAATCAAACGTGAGGGGGATCCGTCCGCGGATCGATCGTGCGACGTCGCATCCGCCGCGCCGGCGTTATGGGCGCGCGTCGCAACTACCCACAGGGGAGCATTGCAATGCTTGGCAGAAAGACTCTAACCCGTTTAACCCTTTCATCGCTGTGCGCAATCGCCACCGCCGGTGTACTGCCCGCGACGGCCTTTGCCCATCCGGACCACAGTCTCGGCCAGCGCTCGCAGAGTTCGGGCGCAACCCCGCCGGCGACGCAGATCACCACTTCGATCATCCTCAACGTGACGCATCCGAACGCGCTGCAGCGGTTTGTGCTCTCGACCGTCACGCCGGGCGATCCGAACTACCATCAATTTCTCAGCGTCGATCAGTTCCGCGACCGCTTCGCCCCCTCGCGGCGGCAGATCCGCCAGTTCGTGCACTACCTGCGCTCCTACGGCATCACGGTGAACAAGATTTACCGTGACCACCTCGACCTCACGGTGACCGGCACGGCCGCCGCCCTCAGCGCCGCCATGTCCACCTCGCTGCACGATTACACCCGCGGCAACGAGCATTTCCATCGGCCGGACGGCAACGTCGCGCTGCCCGGGAACTTCGGGCAGATGGTGCTCGCGGTGCCGGGGCTCAGCAACGAGCCGGCACGCTTTCGCCCGATGATCGCGCGGCTCGGCCGGGGTGCCTATGCCAAGATCACCCCGCCGCCGGTGCAATGGCCGCACAACGGCACCGCCACCGGCCTGCCCGGCAACTTCACCGTCGGCGATGTCGCCAATTTCTACGACATCAATCCGCTCTACCACGAGGGCATCACGGGTCGCGGCGAGACCGTCGGCATCATGACGCTCGCCAATTTCAACCGCGCCGATGCCTACGCCTACTGGAAGGACATCGGCCTGCGGGTGCGCCCGCACCGGATCCGCAAGATCATGGTCGATGGCGGCACGCCGGTGGCGGCCAACGTGGGTGACGATGAGACTTCGCTCGATGTCGAGCAGTCGGGCGGCATCGCCCCCGATGCCAACATTCGCGTGTACATCGCCTCCAATACCAACCAGGGGTTCCTCGACCTGTTCTACTCGGCAGTCTCGGACAACATAGCCGATAGCGTGTCGATCAGCTGGGGCGAGCCGGAGGAGCTGTACTTTGCCGCGCTCAACAACGGCGTTGACGCCACCGGACAGCTGCAGTCGATGAATCAGGCGTTGCTCGAAGGCGCCGCCCAGGGCCAGTCGTTCTTCGCCGCCTCTGGCGACTCCGGCGCCTACGACATCAACAACTCGCAGGTCGCCCCGGTACCGTACTTCTCCGAGCAGCTCACGGTGGACGCGCCGGCGAGCGATCCGTTCATCACCGCTGCCGGCGGCACGATCATCAACACGGTCATTCCGGGCATCCCGAGCATGGGCTGCCCGGCAATTCCCATCCCGACCCAGGAAGTCTGGGGGTGGGATTACCTGCTGAAGTACTGGAGCGGCTGTCTCAGCATTCCGACCACACAGGATCCGGATGGCGTGCTCGATTTCGATGACGCGTTTCCGGTCGGCGGCGGCGGCGGGGTGAGCTCGTACTGGCCTCTGCCCGCCTATCAGAGCAACACCTTCGGCATCCAGCGGACGCAGCCGGGGCAGAGTCTGTACCAGTATCCGAACCCGCCGAGCACCGCAGGTGGGGTCGACCTGATCGATCTGCCGGCGAACTTCCTCGGGCGCAACCTGCCGGATCTGGCGCTCAACGCCGATCCGGACACCGGCTACGTGCTCATTGACTGCACGGACTACCCGGCGTCGACCAATCCGCAATGCGCGGCGAGCGGCTACGGCGGCACGAGCTTCGTGGCACCGCAGCTGAACGGCATCACCGCCCTGATCGATCAGGCCTCCGGAGGCCGCGCCGGCCTGCTGAATCCGACGCTCTACGCTCTGCAGAACGAGCTCGGTTATGGCCGCGGCTCTCCGTTCATCGACATCCGCGCGGGGAACAACTGGTTCTACCACGGTCTGCCGGGCTACGACGATGGCTCGGGCCTCGGCTCGATCGACGTTGCGCGCCTGGCGCTCATCTACATGTTCATGAATGGCGGCGACCAGGGAGAGGGCAACGGCGGCTCGGGACACCACCACCGCTGAGTCACTCGCGCAGCCAGCCTGCCGCAAGCCTCTTCCCGCGCACGCGGGAAGAGGCTTTTTCTCGAGCACCGTCAAACTGACGCTCAGCGGCGGGATTGAAGGCCGTCAACGCGCCGCAGCGGCGTTCGTGGCAACGGTGCTGCGCAACGCTCACCGTTCCATGTAAACACGCGTGCCCGAGGTCGAACCGGCATGCGATGTCGAAAACACAGCGCGCTTGACCGGCGCGGTCTGCCCTCTGTGCATCTCCCGTGCCGCCCTCCTCGTGAGCCGCGCGCCGCTCCTCTACCCCGCACAGCGCGTGTGTGAGGCCATCCGCCCCACGCACCGGATGAACACCGCGGCGCAGCGATCTCACGGCGGCCCCGCAAAACTCACCGGTTGCACCAGCGCCGGAGTGCCGAATTCCACCAGCTTCGCATTCGAGTCGCGAAAGTAAACCTGCCAAAACGATTGCAGACTCTGATCCAGAAGCTGATCGTCCGCAATCCCAGCCGGCACCGCTCGCGAAGCGGCGGCACGTGGCACCTTCGAAGGCGCAGCGGGGGATGCGGATCGCGCAACGGTCGCTTCGGGTCGGACGCGCGTCTGCCCCGGCTTGCGCAGGTAACTGCGGAGCGCGTTGATGGCTGGTGGATACTGCTGCGCAGCCGATTTGCGCAGCCACTGCAGCGCAAGATGCCCATTCGTCGGCAGACCGCCATCACCCTCGGCATAGAAACTGGCAACGGCCAGCTGCGCCGGGGGGTAACCCTGCTCGGCCGAACGCAGGTACCACTTTGCGGCCCGGCCCAGATTTTTCCCGGCGCCACCCCAGTTATTCTGATACATGGCGCCTAGCAAGTATTCTGCAACCCGATCTCCCTGTTTGGCGGATTTTCTGAACCATTTCAGCGCCTTCTTGGGGTTTGTCGCAAACCCGTTCTTTCCTTCCAGGTACCAGTACCCAAGAACACGCTGCGAAGCCGGATTGCCGGCCCGAGCCCCCAACACCACAGGTGACGTCCGCGCTTGCACGCGCGGTATTGCCCCGAGCCCGATGAACCCCCACACCAGCAATCCCAGGGCCCATATCGTGGTCGCGGCGCCTCCCTTGCAGTCAACGACGAGTGCAGCGTTCTGAGCGTTGTTCATGACGAACCTCCACATCCCGGCACAGCATTGCGTGCCCCGCGATTGGCCACCCATCCCGCTGCGCATACCGCCGGGACCCACGGCTCAAGGTCGGCCGCCCCCGTACCCACGGCACCTCGCTCCGCGCCCCCACTGCAGTCACTCAAGGACATCGCGGGCCCTGTGAGGCGGCTCGTTCAGGGCAATCGCCGACGCCACCGGGTACAGCGAAAACACGGGGCCATTCCTCCGAGCGGTATCCCCGCCGGTCAAACTCCTTTCGTGCTGGGTAGAGCAATCCACCCGGCGCAGTCCGAGCGAATGGTTGCTCACATCAGACGAACTGCTGCGACTGAGACTGCCCACACGCACACTCGTCATGTGTCAGTCTTACGGTACCGGCGGACTGAGGATGTCGCGGACCGCCGGATCAACAAACACTATGCAATTGGGCTGGACTCCGACGAACCCCGCTGGACAACGGTGCTGCTGATTCGACACGAGCCGACGCTGATGCGCCGCTCTCGCCACGGGTCGCTGCACGAAGAGCAACTCCGTGTCGGCCTGCCGAACCCCCGCGCTCGCAGCCAGTCTCAACCACTGCGCCGCCTTCACCCAGCTCTGCGCAACGCCACGACCGGTCTCATACAGCAAGGCGAGATTGAATTGCGCCGGCCCGAAGCCGGCGGCGGCGGCTCTCTTGTACCAGAACGCCGCCCGTACCGGATCAGCGGCAGTTCCCACGCCATACTGCAGAAATTGACCCAACTTGTTTTCCGCAGGCAAGCTGCCTTGACGGGCCGCCTTGCGAAGCCAATAGATCGACTGCGGGCAATTGACCGGGCCTGCGATACCGGTCGCGTAGACTAACGCGAGTCGATATTGCGCCGACCGGCTTCCGCGCCGGGCGGCCAAGTTCAAACGCATCAGCGCGGCGCCCGATAGAACGGCTGCCGGAACACGAAAGGGGTGGAAATGCGTCCCAAAGGACAGATCCCAAACCAAACGCGCCGCGCCTGTGGAGTTCGCGCTGTAGTGCAGAAAGGCCTGATTCAGCCGCCCTGTCGCCCCCCGGTGTCGCGCCTGCGCTATCGCCTGCCCTACAGAAACAAATTGCGCCGGTATTGTCCGCGTGCCGAAATCGGGAATGGCGACTGGTGTCAACGTCTCGCTGGTTCCCTGCAATGAGGCAACCAAACCCTGCCGGGTCGACGCCGAGTAGTAATCCACTGACGCAGAGTACGGACCGTTTGCATCCGTTACGCTCGCCAGAATCGGAGCCGCGTCGCTTGCCCACCGAGTTCTGACCCGCGCGGTCAGCTCTGCCAGTGACCGTGGTGACACCGCCGGAATCGAAATCAGCGGACTTACGACCGAACCGCGCAGCTGTCCGCCATACTGTTGACGCACATAGCTCGCGACCGACGGATCATCCTGCCTCAGTTCGCGATATACCGCGATCAAGGCGGGCTGATCCCTCTGCGCAGCATAATCCTGTGCCAGCAGCATCTCGACCGTCGGCCGCAGCGAGGCGGGCGCAAATCGGTCTGCTTTCTTCAGATCCGCCGTCGCGGCAGAGATATGCCCGAGACCTTGCTCGGCCGTGCCCAGCAGATACCAGGCGAAGCCATCTGAGGGATCCGCTGTGGTCGCTCGCCTCGCGAGCGACCACAGCGCCCCCCATGCGTGCTCAGCCGCAAGCTGGGTTGCCTGCATCTGCAATTGGGGGCTCATTGCAGACCCTGCGGGGACAACTCCCGCTGCGATCATTAATGCGAATACACCACCCCATAGTCCCGGCGCGGACAGCTTGCGCCTCGGGGGCTCCGAGCCTGCCCTCCCGTCTCGAATGCCGGACCTGAAGCGGGTCAACCGGATTCGTGATGTCACTTTCATATCTGGCACACCTTTGCGCAAGCGCCGCCGGGCTTGCGCCACGGCTGTGAGACTCGGTGCGTCGAACCCATTCCGCTCTGCGATTTCACACCAGACTTCCGAGACTTCCCTGCCCCGATGCTTGCAAGGAGATCCAAATTCCACCTTGAATCATGGATGTTTGCACCTGCGTGAATCTCTCCCAAATTGAGGCTCCGTACACCACTGCGGCGCCACCGCGGATCAATCTCACGGTGGACCTGCAAAGCTCACCGGCTGCACCAGCGCCGGCGTACCGAAATCCACCAGTTTCGCATTCGAATGCTGAAAGTAAGCCTGCCAGAACGATCGCAGGCTCTGATCCCGCTGTTGGTTGCCGGTTGTGGCTAACGGCGCTGCGGCCGCCGGCATCACCGATGTGGCCGGTGGCGACACGGTGAGCGCGCGGGCGTGCGCAACGGTTGTTCTTGTCTGCGCGTGAGCATTCTCTAGAGCTCGCAGGACATTGATGGCGCTCGGCCAATTCTGCGCCGCCGACTTCTTGATCCAGCTTACCGCCAGCCGCGGATCTTGCGGCAGGCCGCCTTTGCCATAGTAGTAATAAAATCCGAGGTCGTATTCGGCACGCCGATATCCCTGCTCGGCGGACTTCATGTACCACTTTACCGCGAGCCGCGGATCCTGCGGCAGGCCGCCTTTGCCACGCTGGTAACAAAATCCGAGGTCGTATTCGGCAACCCGATATCCCTGCTCAGCGGACTTCATGTACCACTTTGCCGCGAGCCGCGGATCCTGCGGTAGACCGGCTTTGCCATGGTCGTAATAAAATCCGAGGTCGTATTCGGCAACCCGATATCCCTGCTCAGCGGACTTCTTGATCCAGCTCACCGCCAGCCGCGGATCTTGCGGCAGGCCGCCTTTGCCATTGTAGTAATAAACTCCGAGGGCAAATTCGGCACGCCGATCTCCCTGCTCAGCGGACTTCTTGATCCAGCTCACCGCGAGCCGCGGATCTTGCGGCAGGCCGCCTTTGCCCTGGTCGTAATAAAATCCGAGTTGCAATTCGGCTCGCTGGTTTCCCTGCTCGGCGAGCGCCCTGACCCTCGAAAGTGGCAGGGACGTCCGCGCATGCGCAACTGCCGCAATACTCAGCATGACGGTCGCGAGCAGCGCCAGTGTCAAGCACAGGACCGCCGCACCGGGACGTTCTGCGCGCGTCACCTGCACTCGTCTGCCGGAGGCTCCGAGGACGGCCAAGACGGGGCCGCTCACGGCGAGACCCCTGCGCCCAACACGAAGACTCGTGCGCCACCGAAGTTCGGCATCAGTCCGGCCTTGCGCACCGTCTGCACCATCTGCGCGGGATTAGCTACCCCCTGACTGAAATTGCCGAGCTTGGAGTCCTCGATGCCATCGGTCACGAGAAAGAGCACCTTCTGTGCGGCCGGATCCGCCGCGATCGCCGGCGCCACCTCTTGCAGTGAAAACAGAATGTCATTTGCCTGTGCGGCGCCACCGGCAGCCGAACCCATTGCGTGCTGCGCGGTCGTATCCGCCATGCGCAGCGCGTACATCGCCTGGTCCCGCATGCAGCTGTTGAATCCCGAGAGCGAATTCATCGGCACATGCTCGCGCTCCCGGGCGGTGAGCGCACTCTCGATGATCCCGGTGTACAGCGGCCGCAGGTAATGATGGGCCGTTTCGCGGGAAAATTCGCTGATCACGAATTCCGTGCCCGGCCCGAGCGCGTGGTTGATGTTCTCAATGACCGATTTCTGCAGCGACGGACCAAGCGGTGCCGCCTGATCGATTAGCACGTACAGCAGCCGCTGCGGTGGTGAGCTGTGGAAGGTGTAATGACTGGCGGTGTAGCAGCTCGGAATCTGATTGAACAGCCCGGCCTGCGCCCGGGCCAGCGCAGCGCACAGCAGCAGTGCCGCCGTCAGTGTAAAC
>DAHVTM010000021.1:0-50299 GCA_027324195.1 Gammaproteobacteria bacterium
CCGGCGAGTCGTGCCGCAAAGTCGCGCTCAAGTGCCCGCATGAGCGCCCTCGCCTCCACGGGGGATTGCTGTGACGCCTGTGTGATCTGCGCGCGGACGCGGGCGAGATCCTTCTGGTCGACCCTGCGCATGGCGTGCTCGAGACTCACATAGCCGGCATAGCGCTGCGCCGCGGCGGCCAGGGGAGCGAAGGTGGGCACAGTCGCACGGCCCTTGGCAACGAGACGTGCCGCCTCGGCAAAGCGGCCATCGAGGGCCGCGCTGGCGGCGAGGCGCAGATAGGCCGCACCGAGTGCGGCGGGTGCATCGACGGTGAGAAACGAACTCTGAGGCGGCAAACGCCCCTGCAGCACGTGCAGCGATGCGAGCGCTTCGCCGACGTTGTTCGCTGCGGCCTGCAGCCGAAGCTTCTGCTCGATCGCTTCGGTCTGCGCCTGCTGCTGTTGCGTCATCTCCTGGGCGGCGAGGCGTGCACGGGCCGCCGTCAGCGACTTAAGTGCCTGAGCGTACTGCGATGGCGGTACCCCGTAAGTCTGGGCGCGCGCGAGCATCTGTCCGGCCGCATGCAACTGGCCGGTGCGGCGCAAATGGTTCGATTGCTCGAGGTAATCGGCCGCGGCCTGCGCTTGCGTTCGGCTGAAGAAAGGATCGCTCGCCGCAAGATACACTCGCAGTTCACTCTGCCGCGCACGCAACTTCATGTCCCACAGTGCCGGGGTGGTCCCTGGACCCTCTTTGAGCAAGATCGCAACATCACTCTGCAGCTCGGCGCTGCGTGCCGCCCGCATTCGAGCCACTTGCGCGGCCCGGTTCGGGCCACGCAATCTCGCCATCGCCAACTGGTCACGTTCGCGCTCCACGAACGCGGCAGAAGCAAGCGAGGCATATCGCTTTAGGAGGCCCTGTGCATCGGCGTAAGCCTGGTGCTTCTCGAGTCGCTCCAATCGGGGCGCCAGCTGCAGCTCGCTGTAGTGCTGAACCGCGCTCAGCACCGGATCTTGCGGCGCGTTGACACGCAGAGCCGTCACGTCCTGCTGAAGGGCGAGCAAGCCTTTCAACGACGGTTGCCTCTTCAGCAATGCGCGCAACGACTGCTCACTGTGCGCGATCTGGGTACTCGTCTGCTGCGCCTGGACGGTAGCGCGCACGCGCTCCTCCAGGTTAAGCAGCATCGGATTGGACGGCGCGCTCGATAGCGCGCTCGTGAGCAGCTGGGCAGCAAGCCCCGTATCGGCGTGTGCGAGCGCAAGCCGCGCCTGGGTTGCGAATGCGCCCGGCAGACGCGGATCATGCAGCAACGCGCTGTGCGGATCGATGCGGCGCACCGCCGCAAGTACCGCCTCGACGTTGTCCGGAGCCTGCGCCGGGATGAGCCGGCCGGCGGTGAGATCCGCATCGAACAGGTTGCTCTCTCGTTCGAGCGCATTGCTCGCATCACTGGCGACCTGCTGCGCGATGCGCTGCGCGTCGGCATAATCCGGCAGATACTTAAGCAGCTGGTGCGCGAACGCCCCGGCATTGAAGTAGTTGCCCTCAGCCTCTGCTTTGCGAATTCGCCGCTGATAGAAGTGAATCAAGCCGTCGCGCGCACCGCGGTCGGCGAAGATAGCGTCGCGTCCGGTGCGTGACAGCCGGTCGATCGCCGGCAGAAGTGCCGCGATCCGGGTGCCGTTACCACTGCGCAGCGCAGTCAGCCAGCGCTGGCGCTGATAGCGCTGCAGCTGTCCTGGCACAACCACGATCGCCACCACTACCGCTGCCACCAGGGCAACCCCAATTCCGCCGTAGAGCGCTGCCGATCGTTTCGGCGGCAGCAGGCCATTCAGCAACTCGATTGCAGAGGCGCTGCGCTGCTCGCGCTTGAAGGCCAGCCCGCGCCTCAAGGCTCGCCATTGGCCCCTCGAGAGGCCGTCTGGGCGCTGCGGCGTCAGCTGTGCATCGCGCGCTTGTACCGCGGACTTGCGTCCGAAAGGATGGCGGCCCGTCAGCAGCTCGTAGGTGACGCAGGCGATAGCGTAGACATCGTCGCGCACATCGGGTTCCAGACCCTCGATCATCTCGCAGCTGGCGTACGCTGGTGTCAGCCCGCCGAGCGTGCCAGCATCGAAAACCGTCACCGAGCCGGTTGCCTGGTCGTTTTGTTTCGCCGCGCGAGCGATTCCGAAATCAAATACCTTCACCACACCATCGCGTGTCAGGAATGCGTTGGCGGGCTTGAAGTCCGAATGTACGATGCCGCGCTCGTGTGCATAGGCCATGGCACGACAAATGTCGCGAGTGATGCGTAATGCCCGGTCCTTGCCAAGACCGGCGTTGCCGGCTTGCTTGATGACACGATCGAGCGGTTCGCCGTCGAGTAGCTCCATGGTCATGAACACGTTCGAGCCGTCGCGATCAAAATCGCCGACGGTGACCACGTTCGGATGGGCCAGGCTCTGCGACTTGCGAAACTCGCGCTGAAGCGCCTTGAGGGACTCCGGATGACGCTTGAACTCATCATTCAGAATCTTCAGCGCCACGTAGGGATTGCGATCCTGAGCCTCCTCCATGCGCAAATCGCGCGACTTGAACACGATGCCCATGCCACCGCGCCCGATTTCCTCCTCGAGGATGAATCGCTCCTTCAGCACGCTGCCCACGGTGAGGGGCGCGGTCGATCGCGCCCATTGGGTCGGATCGGTCCAATTCGAGCTGCCGCCACTGGTATCAGACCGAGCCGCGCTCTGCGGTCGCTCGCTCGGCTCGCGGCCCGAATCGGAGTGCATCGGGCGCGCGCGCAGGCGGGTGAGCTGCGCATCAGAGTGCATCGCGGGCGGTAGGTTGGGGTTCGCCGGGCTCGCACGAAAGCGGGTCGGTTCAACCTCGCTTGCTCCGGACGGCTCGGCACTGGCCTTCGGTGCCCGTAGGATCGTCTGGACGGCGGGCGCCGCGGCCTCGATAGCCTGCACGAGCGTACGCTGCGCATCCGGTGAGATGCGTCCAGCGCGAAGCAGTGCATCCACCGCGGCGCGATACCCAGACGCCTGCTGCGGCTCGCTCGCAAGACTGGCCGCGAGCACGCGCTGCAAGGTCTCGAAGTCGGCTTGACCGGTCGCGTAGGCCGCCAGCGTTTCCCGAAATCCGCTCATGCGCGCGAGAACTCCACCACAACGGCTGATACATTGTCCTGGCACGCCCCGCCAAGCGCCTCCCTGAGCAGCGCGTGGCACACCTCTTGTGGATCGCGCGCTCCCAGCAGGGCCGCGAGCCGATCCCCAGCCACCTCTTTGTACAGCCCGTCGCTGCAAATCAGATAGCGATCGCGGTCTTGAAGTTCGTGCAGCTCCAAATCGAGGTAGAGTTTCTCCGTGCCGCCCACCGCGCGCGTGATGACGTTCTGCGCGGCGTGTCGACTCGCACCCGCCGCATCGAGTGCACCCTCATCGAGCAGTTCCTGCACTTCGCTGTGATCGCGCGTGATGCAGCTCAAGCACCCCGTGCGCCAGCGGTAGATACGGCTGTCACCTGCCCAGACGCTCAGGCAGCGGTCCGCAAATGCAAGCAGTATTGCAACCGTGCTGCCACAGACTCGACCATCCTCAAGCGATTTTCGATACAGGCGCTCGTTCACGCACTGCATACGGTCTTCCACATCATCCAACAGCTCACTCAGTCGATCGCGCCGGCTGACACCGCAGAGTGCCTCGACGATCATCCGGCTTGCAAGGTCCCCGGCATTGTGGCCGCCCATGCCATCGGCGACCGCCCACAACCCCACCCCTGGCAGATCCGAAACAGCGTCCTCATTGTGATCGCGCACATTTCCCTGTGCCGTGACGGCGGCCGATCGCCATGTGAATCCGTTGATGTTCGGCTCCTTCAGCATGAGCACCGGACACCCGCTAAATCCGCGGCCTGGACAATACGACTGCAACCCGGATCGCCCCCACCGCGAGCCGCCTTGCGCCCTCGGCCGTCGCCTCGTTCCGGGCCAACGCTCTGCTGCATCAGAGTGATACGCCAAGCGACGCTCAAGGAGCCTCGCCTGCCCGCGCCTCGTCGAGAGTGGATGCCACGGGCCGGATTTCGAGCACCATCAGCGGCTCGGCAGCCGCAGTTCCGTCGCTCTCGATTCTCACCGACAGGAAATCGCCAAGCCCATCCTCGATTGTCCGTATGACACCCTCACCTGCCGTCAAGAGTCGTTCGATCTGTGAGGGTCTCATCACCTCTTCCGTGCCGAGCATCCATAGATCATGTGCCTCTAGAGGCTCATAGTGCAGCTCGACATCCGCCGCTGCGGTTGCTGGCGCCGGTGCCGCCAGCAACCGCAGCAACTCCGCGTCACCGGCACTCGCCCCAATTCGCTCGCAGGTCTCGGCAGGCGGATCGGCCGGAGCGGCTGGCGCTCGCGGGCTCGCGGCGCCGAGCACCTCACTCAGGTGTCCGCCGCGAACACGCAGTACCCGCATCGAACCGATGCGCACCAGGGCGCAGTCGGCTCCCTGAGCGAGAAAAAATACTGCGGCGACGGCTGACTGGCACTGCGTGCTTGCCCGAGCGCTGTGTCCAATTGCACGCTGCAGCGCGCGCCGCAGAGCCTCCACTTGCGCCTGCAAGGACGCTTGCGGCGCCAGATCATGTGCCACGTCGGCGAGCATCTCGAGACAGGATGCCGATTCGGCGCCTGCGGGCGCCCCAATCACACCCCAGAGCCCGATGTCCGCACGCCGCACGAATCGCGGCTCCGTGCCCGCCTGCAGGCCGGAGCGATGCGGTCGGGGATGCGCTGCGCGCACCTCGAATTGCTGCGCCATCAGCAGTGGCTCGCTTTCAGCAACCGCTGCAGCCGCGCTTGCAGGGCTCGTGGCCGTGTCGCCGGCAAGCGCGATACTGTGCCATCTCGCCTGCGACCAGCGACCCTCGAGCAGCGCCACGAAGCTCTGTGGCGCAGGCAGACCGTTGGTGACGAGCCAGGCGGGCTCGAGCGACTCCGTGCCCTGCGTCCACCACATGGCGCACGGCCGGAAGGCGCGTAATAGCGTCAGGGATGCGAGCGCATTCGCAATGCGTCGCGGCGACTCATCCAGCAAAGAGATGTGCCACTGCGCCGCGGTGGTCGCGAACGCATTGGCGCGCATACGCGTCATCATTTGGCCGGACAGCTCGAGGTCGCTGTGCGCAAGGCTGTTGGCGAGTGCCTTGACCTGAGCGTCGAACGCTTCAAAATCAAAATCACCGGAATCAAGTGCCGCGCGCGCCAGCTCTTCGGCCGCATCGAACCACGCGCGGCCAGCCCCGCAGGCCATTTCGAACAGACAGCTGTCCGCCGGCAGCGGCAGCAGCACGGTGAGCGGGAAATAGCGTCCCACGCGATCGACGCTTGGCATCATGACACCGGCATACGGAACCTCACCGCAAATCCCTTCGGCGAGCACGAATCGCCAGACCGGGCTGGTCAGGTATGTCTCGAGCCAGCGCGCGCCGAGCAGTTCGCGACTTGCGTGCAGACTCTCTTGCAGCCATGCATCCCAGACATCGACGAATGTCGGTGGCGCCCGCCGCTGCACGAAATCGCCCCTGCAGGGAAGCTTGCCGTAGAAGCCGCTCTCAGATGCCGCCAGCATGCTGCCACTACGGATTGCAGTGAAATCCGATCGCCGCATCCTGTGCGAAAGGATTGCGGATGGAATCGGCGTTGAGCAGAACGCTCATCGACTTGCCGCCCGCGCGGAATGCGACGCGATAGCGCGTGCCCGAGAGCGCCACGACACGTGCCTCACCGAGGAGTCGGAACCAGGCCCAGGGTCCCTGCAGCACAGGACCGGGTATGTTCCCGGCCGGAGCGGTGAACTCGAAAGTGGCTTCGCCGAGGCTCCCCGGCCAGCTCATCTCGCTGCTCTGGACCGGTCCATGCGCGTACTTGAATCGTTGGCCGTCCACATTGAGACGGAAGCTCGACACCGTCGGATCGAGGACGTCGGCCATCAGGTTGAAGCGGACTCGCGGTTGCGCGGAACCGGAAGGAAAAAACACCTCGCGGATGCGACGCGCGCGTTCGAATTGCTGCAGCATCGCCGCTGATCCGGCTGCCGCCCCAGCTCGCCATCGCCACGGTACGCTCGTGGTGTCAACGAGTTGTGCCAAGTGACTGCGGAAGAAGGTCGCAAACACCCCATTCGGTCCGAAGACGTGGGCGAAATCCCCGAGTGCCGCGTCGCTCGGACTGTTCGGGTCGAGCGGGTAGCGTCCGCTAACCAGCTCGCGACACGGTCTGACGACCTTGGCCTGATAGAGCTTGGCGAGCTCGCCGCTTGCCTCCGAATTGACGATCGAAGCGCTGCGGACCGCCACTTGAGCTGCCAGACGCCCGATCGGTGCCGGTAGCTCCTGGGCCAAGAGCGCGAGCGACTGTCGCGCCCCGCGCATCGCCGCCTGGACGCTCGGATCGAGCGCGCTTTGCTGCCCGACGCCCGACCCTGTGGAGAGCAGCCGCTGGTACTGCTGATTCAGCGTGGCCAGCATCTGATCGATCGGTGCCTGCCCGGGCGGACCCGACACCAGCTGGCGGATAGGGGCGAAATAGCTCGTCACGCGCGTCCCCGGCGGTGGCGCACCCTGCGGCCCGGAGCCAATGATTTTCTTCAGCGCGTTGAGCTTTGCGCTCGCGAGCGCACCGCCGAGCGCAGCCGCTGCACTCTTGGGGGGCTTCAGCAGATCCGTGTTCCGCGCCACCACCCTTAAGAAGCCCTTGAGCGGAGATGCAGGGCTCGAGATGATCCCAAGCGTATCGATGAACTGCTGCGGGGAGCCGGAAGAGCGGATGCCGACATCCTGAACCAGCGTTTTCCAGTACTGCAGGTAGTCGCTCTCATAGAGGCTCATCACCTGGTACGCCAAGCCTCCGCTGTCGTGCAAATCGGGCACCTGAGCACCGAAGACCCAGGAATTCTTCAGAAAGTCTGCAACCAGCTCATAGCGGCTCTTGCTGTTGATGCGCTCGAATATCGCCCGCGTATACAGCGCCGGTATGGGTTGCGACAGGGGTGTGCCGCTGCGACGGACGAGCACAGAAGACCCCGTGCCGATCTTAAGATCGAGTCTGATCGAGTGCGTCGTGTCGTTCAGATAGCGCAGCTTCAACTGATCATAGATCAACACAGGCAGCGAAGCGCTGCGCAACGCGATGCGCGCCTGGGCCACGGCCTGCGTGTCGAGCGGAATCGAGCTCAGCCGATCATGGGTGAGCAGCTGGTTGAACTGCTCATCGAGTTCGCGCGCCGTGGCCGAGTCCTGCGGATACATCGAATGCCAGAGAACCTTCGCCACGTAGCGCAGGTAATCGGGGTCACGATGTTGAGCGCTGCCCAGCATCAAGTAGCCTTTTAGAAACGCGTACAGCTTCTGCGGCGAGGCGACACTGCCTTGCAGCGTCTGTTGCCACTGCTCGGCGAGTGCCGGCACCAGAGTTGCGTTGAGCTCGCGGACGTAGGCGTCGCGCGCTTCGGTGCCGATTTCCGCACCCTGATACAGCCCGGCGCGCATGTACCAGGGAACCTTGCCGTGATACTGCTCGGCCTGCTGCGCCACGTGCCGAAGCGCATCGAGCCGTGGCAGCCCGGCGGCAACACTGAGGTCAGCGGGCTTGCCGAGTTGCTGGTACGCATGAGTTGCCGTGAAAACGCGCTCGAGGTAAGCCGCATTGGCATCGTAGCTGCCCATGAGCCACGCCAGCAGCAGCACGAGCACGGCGAGGCAGCCGATATAGGCGCCGGAACGTGCCAGGATCATGCGTGCCTGCACCACCCGATTCACGCCGGCAAGCCCGGATTCGGGAAAGATCACCCCTCTGAGCAGCGTATCGATGAAGTAAGCACGTCCCCGGCCCGGCGCCGGGGGCGCCACCGCTCCGCTCACACCGAAAGTGCGCGCGATGGCGCCGAGCATCCGATCGATAGGAGCGCCTTCCTGCGTGCCACTCGTGAAGTACACCCCGCGCAGCAGCACCAGCCGCTCGAATCCGGAGGCGCTAAAGACGCGCTGCAACAGCTCATTCAGCGCCGGGCCGAGCGCGCTCAGCTGTTGCGGAAAAGCCAGAACGCTCGTGCGCCTGCGCGGGTCGCGCTCGGCACTCATGCGCACCAGCACCCGTTGCTGCAGGCGCGCAATCAATTCATCGAATTCCGTGCCGTAGTGTGTCGCCGCCTGTCCAGACTCCGACACTTCGATGGGGAAGGTCGTGCCCCAGACCTGGGCTCGTCCGGCGGCATCGAGATCCTCGAAGAACTCGCTGAACCCAGCGATCAGGTCGCACTTGGTCACCAGGACATATACCGGTACCGTGATGGCGAGTTCCCGTCCGAGCTCCTCAAGCCGCGCACGCACCGCGTGGATCTGTTGTTCGCGCTCGCTCTCGCTCAGCACGATCAGATCCGTCGCACTCACCGCGACGATGACGCCGTTGATGGGCTGGCGTCCACGGAATTTGCGCAGCAGTTGCAGAAATGCACTCCAGCCGGCGGCATCGGCGCTCGCGCTGGAGTCCTGTGTCGTGAACCGACCTGCGGTATCGAGGAGGATCGCCTCGTTGGTGAACCACCAGTCGCAATTGCGCGTGCCACCGACGCCGCGCACGGCTTCTTTGCCGAACTTCTGGGCGAGTGGAAAATGAAGCCCAGAATTGACCAGCAGTGTCGTCTTGCCGGCGCCGGGGGGACCGATAATCACGTACCACGGCAGCTCATAGAGGCTGGCAGCGCCCTTCTTGCGGGACCGTTTGAGCGCCTCGATCGCCTCTTCGAATCGTTTGCGCAATTGGGCGGCATCGCCACCGGCTGGCGAGGCCGGTGCTGCGCTCGCCTGATTGGCCACCTGTTCGCCGAGCTGGCGGCTCGCCTGCGCGCTCTTGAGCTGACGAAGTTGCACATATGCTGCATAGCCGACCGCAAGCACAAGCATCACAAGCAGCCGCGCGATGACCGTTGCAAGCGGCGCGTGGCCCGCGAAGGCGAAATACGGGCCGGCAAACCAGATCAACACACCCAGCAGAATCAACCCGAGGGTCACCAGGAATACCCGGCTCTTGAGGAGCTTGATCACTTAAAGGCCTCGCAAGAGCAAGATTTCAACGCGGCGGTTGCGCGCCCGGTTCTGCGGCAGATTTGCCGGCCGGTAAAGCGGATCGGAGGCACCCTTGCCGATCGTTGCAATTCGGCCTGCATCGGGAAGCTGCCGCGCGAGCAACGCGGCCACGGTCCGCGCGCGCGCGCGGGAGAGCACGAAATTGTTGGGGAATTCGAAGGAATGCACTGGCACATCGTCCGTATGCCCGACGACGACCACGCGCCCTGGGATGCCCTGCAGCGCCGCACCGACGGCCGAGACGAGCGGCAGATAGCGTGGGCTCACCCGTGCACTGCCCGAGGCGAACAAATCCGGCACGGTGAGCGTGATGCGCGTGCGAGCGCCGAGGTTCTCGACGGTGAGCAGACCGGCGGCGATCTGGGGTGCAAGCCGGCTCGACAGACCCGTCGGCGGCAGAGCCGCACCGCCGGCCGGTTGCAGCGGCCTAAGCCCGACGTTCGCCAGCGCAGCACTGATTGGCGCCGAGCGCGCATTCAGTCTTGAATTGAACAGCCACCAGGCGCCAAAAACAATCGCCACCGTCGCGACCGCCACGACCCACAGTGGCACCAGATGCAGCATTGTGTGACGTCGATTCTCGACACCAGTCCAATGCAAAGAAAGTGCCGGATCCGCAGGCCCTCGCAGCTGTTCGATTCTCTGCAACAGATCGCGACGAATATCCTCAAGGCGGATCGTGCCGCGCTCATCGAGACGATAGCGTCCCTCAAATCCCAGTGACAGGCAGACATACCAGAGTTCGAGCAGCGAGAGGTAGCGCTGCGGCTCGCCGAGCAATCGGTCGAGGATCTGAAAGAACTTATCGCCGCCCTGAGCTTCGCGATGGAAAGTCACCAACAGTGACTCGACGGCCCAACCGCTCTGCGCACCCCACGGGGTGTTAAGGACCGCCTCGTCGATAACAGTGCAGAGCGCATAGCGCGCTGCCAGCACATCCGCATCGGGTATTGTGGCTCGCCGCAGCCGCTCCTCGAACGCCCGAATCTCCTGAATGCACTGTGCGCGCAGCCCCTGTACGTTGGCATTGGCGATCTGACCGCGGAGCCGTCCAGCGAGCACCAGCAGTGGAACGGCAGCCTGCAGCACCGGATTGCGCCCTGCCCCGACAAACTCAGCGACGGTGCCGGCGGTGTCCGGTGCCGGGCCCGACGGGGTGGGCGGCCCTGGCCACCCTGCATTCGGCGCTCTATTACGCTCGCTGCTCGGGGCGGGCGGCGCCGCTGCGTCTGGCCCCGCTGCGACATTCGGGCGACGCCCCGGGCGCGGCCTGAGGATGGTCGCATCACTCGGCGCAAATGGATCATCAGGGGGCGTGCTCATCGATCAGCTCCGTATCGCCCAGAACTCCAGCGTGAGGCCGGGAAAACTTCCGGACTGGTGGATCGCAATGCCGCCGGAGGCCTTCAGGCCGCTCCACAGCTCACTCTGGGGGTCGAGTTCGAAGTAGGCATATCCGGCGTGATACGGAATCTGGCGCGGTGCAACCGGCATGGGGCGGATTGCGATACCGGGTAGTTGCAGGTTGACCAAATCGCGGATCTTCTCGACTGGACCGATCTTCAATTGCTGCGGAAATTGGCGTCGGAACTCCTCGGTCGGCATCTCCGCCCGGGCGGCGAGCACGAACACCGCGGAATCGAACAGGGTCCGATCGGGCACGTTGCCGACGCTGATCCCGAACTTCTTCTGGGCGAGTGGAATCGGTACCGCGTTCTGCTCGAGGACCACGCTGAGCGCGGCTCTGAGCGAGTGGATCAGCGGCTCGAAACTGCCCCGCAGCGCATCATGATGATATCCCGGAAATTGCGCCGGACGGCGCGCACTCGCGGTGAGGGTGGCCAGATCCCCGGCAATCTGCAGGCCAATCCGGTAGAACTCCTCTGGGTGACAACGCGCGCCGGCCGCCAGGTGCGCCACGAGCGGCTCATAACGATTGACCGTCTGCAGCATCAGGAAATCGGCGATCTCGGCCGCGCCGCCCCGACCGCTTGCGACGGCACGCGCAGCCAGCGCCTCCCCGCGCTGGTGCAGCAGTCCTTGCAGCTCGGACAGAAATGTCGCCAGCCGCGGCGCAGCGCTGCATGTCAGCACCGTGGGGATGAACGATTCATCGAGAATCACCTGCTTGTCCGCGCGGCACTCAATGACGCGCGCGAGCGGGATCTGTGCGAAGTCCTCGGCCGGCTCGCTCTGTGGCATGAGACGTGCGCTCAAGGCGGCCACCTCGAGCTCGACGACCGAGGCGACGTCCGACATCACATCGCGCGTCTGGTGATCGATGGTGCGATATCGGCTCGCCTGCATCGCCGCTGAGGCGCGCGTGGTGAGCGTCGCCCCGGCCCTCTGCAAAGGAATGGCCAGATGCACCACCTGGTCGCGCACCTGCGTACCGACCTCGAGCGGCGCCGGCAGCGGATCGCAGTCCGGCATGACAAACGGCGTACCATCCGGGAATACTCCACGGGCACGCCGCAACGCCAATTTGCCGATCGCGAGCAAGTCACGCTCGATCTCGAGCTCCGTGAAACCCCAGGAATCGGCGCGCAGCGCCGCGGTCCGCCCCTGCAGATAAGCCTCGAGATAACGCTCCTGCTGTTGAAAATGCTGAGGCCGTAGAAACAACCCCTCAGACCAGACGACTCGATTCTTATCAGACATCTCGCTTGCGACCTTCGATTGAGATGGGTCTCGGTATCATTCCGAGACAGCAATACCGACGGCACTCTTGCCGATATGCACCGTGACGCGACGGGACGCCAGCAGCTTCAGTAGCGATTTCTTCGGTACGCCTACGACAGCACGCCAGCGCGTCGTGCGTACGTTGCGGTACGCGGCGAGGACCCCGAGGTAACGAGCGCCGGCGGACAGATCGATGTGCAGTGGCAAATCCTGCCCGGGGAAGACCGTACGTTCGTCCCGCGCGATGAGACTCGAGCCGAGCGTGCGGCGCTGGTGGTCGTAGAGCGCGAAAAAGCCGGCATTCATGAACCGGGATTTGCCCCGCAACTGATACACGCGTACCACCACGGGTGAGGGTTGGCCGAGTGCGTCGGGATTGACAGACTTGCTGGCAACGAGGGTTGCCAGCGTGCGGGTCGGCTTCGGCCGACTAGCGGCGCAGCCTGCGAGCCCCAGCAGGCCGCAGGCCATGATCGTCAGCGCGACGGACCATCGATGCACTGTGAATTCCCCCTATCCTCCGCGTACTGCGGGTCGCCGCTGCCCCACCGGTTGCCACGCCTGCGAACTTCCATCTTAAGCGCTAGCGCCGCGACTTGCTGTGATTCCGCTTCAGTTCCTCCAGTTGCCGTTCGTACGCCACGGCGAACTCCTCGGCGAACAACTGACGAAACGCCCGCTCGCGATCCTGCGCAAGCTCCTGGAACTCTTGCACGAATTGCTCCCAATAGCGCGCCTTGGCGTTCACCGCAAGCAGTGAACCGCGGCGAGCCCGTTTGTCAAACGCCTCCTGCAGTTGCTGCGGATCGAACCGGTCGAGCACCTGCTCGAAACCCGCGCGCATCCCGGCCAGCATGGCAAGCTGGTGATACCGGATGTCATTGAACGCATCCTCGAACGCCTCGACAGCCGGCAGGTAGGCAGGATTACGCCGCCCGAGCAGAGAGGCGAGCGCATCGTTCGCATCGGCCGCAAACTTAAGGGGATTGTTCTCGACGGTCTTCACCACCGTCTGCGTCAGCCGAAACTGTTCCTTGATCTCCGTTCGGGCGCGCAGCACCTCGATGACCCCCTGCACCACGCAGCGCAGGATCTGGCCAAGGGCGGCCGGCGAGTCAGCGGGCAACGCGCCGGGGTCGACGCCCGCGGCCCGCAGCAGCGCGATGACATCGAAGCTCTGCGAATCAGCGAGGGCGGGTGGCCCGACGCCAGGTCGCGGCGCGCTGGGGGCCGGGGCCGGGAGCGACGTCGCTCCCCCTGTGCCGGCGGTGGCCGTGCCACCCGCGGGCGCTGCTTGCGGCAAAGCCGAGACTGCTTGAGAGGCCGGGGTGGGACGGATCGGCGGTCGTGCATCGACGCCGGCGGCCGCTTTGCGCGAGAAGCTGGTCTTGTCCCAATCATCCGGGATCGCGGAACTCACCGCCGGGTTCGAGGGCGCCGGCTGAATCGGTACCGCCCCCCCTTCCGGCGCTGCCGGTGGGGATGACTTGGCGCGACCGAACGTCGTCACGTTCCAATCATCGGGTATCACCGGTTGCGCGGGGTTCGCCGTCGCGGGACTCGGGCGGGGGGCAGAGAAGTGATCGCTCAACCCAGGGGTATGATTCCAGCGGGCTTCCTGGGCAGGCGGTGCGCTTGCCCGCACATCGCTCGATCCGCCCAGATGGCGAAGCGGATCCAGCTCATCCGCGGAGGCCTCGAGCGGGCCCCCCACTGGGGGCACGAGGTCCCGTGGCCGCAGATCGAACGGGTCATCCGACGGAATGAGCGGCCGGGCATCCCATTCACCGCGCGGCGTGCCGGCCGGTTCCACTGCAGCACCTTCGAGCCCGACGCAGATTTCGTACTCGTCAATGAACAGACGATCGCCATGGCGCAACGGGCGCCGTTCGAGCTTCGGTATCAGGCTCTGCGGTGAGCCGATTGCCACGCCATTTTCACCGGCACTTTCGATGTAGTACGTTCCACTGATCCAGCGGACGGTCGCGTGATGGCGCGAAATGTACGGATTCGCCAAGACCCAGTCGCAGTCCGGCGCCCGCCCGATGCGCCCGCCCTCGGGTCCGAAGACCTTGCGGCGGTCCGATCCGAGGCTTTCACCGTTGCCGCTGATTATGTCGAGCGTGAGATTCATGACGTACAGAACTAACTCATAGGAGCTTAAGGCTTGCCGAGGTGCCGTCGCAAGCGAACGGCGCCCCGATTCCGATGCTGCCCTGGCGCCCATACACCGCAGCGGTATCGCTTGCGTTGCGCCCCGGGACAGCCGCTGGGCTCGTGCACGACTTGGCCACACGGGCCGCTTGACCGAGCACGCAACGCTTGCCCAAGGGCGCGCCTCGCGCCGGCTCAAAACATGTAGTCTTCCGGTGGGTAGAACCTCACCCCCGTGATTCGCGCCGTCTCACAGGCGTCCTTCACTCGCGTGCTGGCGATCAGGATTTCGGGCACCTCGCCGAGTCGGAAAAAATCCTGCCCATGGATGCGCCCGGCATCGAGCGCCAATGTTTCGATGAACTCGATGTGCTGCGGATCGGTCGGCGGATGCTTCACGACCGATTTCGCCCGATCCAGGCAGCTGATCCGCCCCAGGACGTTGATCAGCGCATAATCACGTGTCTCGGTACCATCGTGCGGATTGCGCACGAGCACCGGAAAGTGCTGCAGGTTGTCAATCCCCAGCGCCTGCAGCAATTCGCGCAGACGCGTTGAGAACAACAAGCCCTTCACGCCGGCCGCGATCAAATTGTCCGTCAACCGACCCTGCGAGTCCGCATCCCGTTCTATCTCGATCAGCGGCACCGGTTGCGTGACCAGGTACCCCTGATTGAACAGCAATCCCTGTGCGGCGATGACCGGCGGCACCCCGTAAATCATCGCCTCGTCCTCGGCCGTCGGCTCATTCACCCAGACCCAGTGACGCTCACTCATCCGTCCCCCTCATCCGCTCAAGCCGTGCATAAGCCGAGCTACGCTCATTCAGCGCATCGGAGCGCAACAGCCAATCCCATTGCCGCACACGGGCCTCGATCTCGCGCGACAGGCGCTCGAGGTCGCCGAGCAATTGCAGCTGATATTCACAGGCACCGCTGAACTCCGGCTCGCAATATTTTGCACAACGTTGCTCGAGACGCTCGAGCAACGGCTGGATTCTCGAGTTATAGAGCGCATTCGGATGACTGCCCCGATGGGCCTGCAGGTCGTGCTGAACGATATCGAAGGTGTACGACGGCAGACATATGCCGTTCGCCGGTGCATTGACGTCGTATCCGATCAAAGTGGCGTCGTGCTTCAACTTCGGCACGTTCTTGAACAGGTTGATCGATATGAGGTGATGTTTTTGGGTGTGGTACTGCGGATGTTTCAGCGCCGCAGCAGTGCTCGCATAGGATGCCTGCGGCGTCTGCTGCTGATACTCCTCGGCGCTTGCCATGCTGTCGATGCCATCGCCATACTTGACCCACGGTTCAAGCCCCGCATCCACCCAGGCCGAGGCGAAACCGCTCGAGCGCTCAAGTTTGCCGCCGGCCGGATACGAGACCGACTGGGCGTGGTTGCTCAGACAGTCCTGCCAGTCGCACTTGGCCTGCTGGCTGCTCGTCGAGTGCCCCTGGCCAAACTCCGGTGGGGCAACTGATTCGCCGATCTCCATGTGTGGCTTAACCCATTGCGTTCTTGCTGTTTTGAAACAGCGGATCGGCCAGCCGGCAGACGTTCTTGCCCTCGAATTTGACATCGAACGAATACATCATGAATTCGCAGGCGCCCATGACCTTGCCGCTGATCACCCCGCCACCGGCCGAGCCGGCACTGTCGCCTGAGGAGATCATGTACTTTGCGCTCTGGGTCATGGGCATCTGGCCATCGGTCGTGACACTCGTCGGTCCGGAACTCGTGTTCGAGGACTGACCAACGTTCGGATACGGGATCGGCACCGGACCGCCGGGTGTCGGGGTCTTGCAGACATCGGGAAAGACAGTGCTCATCCCCCCACTGCCCTTGTGCGCAATGCCGAGCATATTGGCAAAGACGGTTCCTGGCACGATTGGCCTCCCCCACCCCTCAGGTGCGACTTCTCGACAATAAGGCACAGGCACGCGTTTCGCCATCGGAGGCCGCCCAGACGAGCGCTGGATCCGGCCGATCCCCGCGAGCGATGGCGCGCGCACAGATCGCGAGCAACAACGCGCCGAGCGCAGCTCCAGGATCTGCAAAGCAGTCCGCCGGGTGACTCATGGGCGCCTCTTCGGCAAAGAAATCCGCATGCCGGATCCGAGCCACGCCCCACTGCTTCGCATCGAAACTCTCCCCGGTTAACCCTGCGAAGGTCGCGCCGACCATCGCTCGCTGATCGGGCAATCGCGTGCGCAACTGCTCGATCGCCATGGCGAGTCCCTCGCCGCGAGCCGGTACCGTGCCGGCGCGGTGCCCGGGGTCGCGAGCGGAGGCGGCCGCCTCGATGCTCACTGCTGCGCCGTCACGGGAAGCCTTCGGCTGCGACAGCACTAAAAAGGCGGCCCCCTCGCCGGGGATAAATCCATCGCTCACCGTCGATCCGAGCAGGCGTCGATCGGCATCGAGCGCTGCGAGCACGCTGAGGTCGAGGTACGTGTCTACGCCGCCGACGATGACCGGTCGCTCCGGTTCCTCAGCCAGGGCCTCGAGTGCGAGTTCCAGGGCGAGAAGTGCCGCTGCCCGGCCCGCGGGCACGATGCGACTGTTGGCCAGATCGAGTGTCGTGCCGGCCATCGTCGCCAGATACAGCGCGAAGCTGCGCAGCCACGGCGCCTGCTCCAGCGTGAGCTGCGGCAGCCCGAGAAACAGCCGCAATGGGGGCGGGCCGGCCTGCGCGAGCACCGTACGCAGTGCCGGTGCGCCCAGACGCAGCATCCGTCGTGCGCGGGCAGGCAACGGCACAGAGGCAATCTGCGCAGGCAAGTCCGCCTGTAGCGCAGCCTGTGGCACCAGTCCCATTCGAATCGGCTCGCCGCGCCGGTCGAGAATGCCGGAATTGCCGATTGCCGATAGCCCGGCGCGAATCGACGCCCAGATTTGCTCGACGCCGTTGCCTGCCGAGCAAAGCGCCGCGACTGCCGTGATCTGCCCGGCCATCAGCTGGCGGCTCCCGCTCGCTCGCGACGCACCGTGACTTTTTCCACCTTCAGCACCTTGCGATCACACGGCAGGGCCGCCCGCCACGTGAAGCAGACGCGATTTTCATCGGGTTCGATCAACACCGTCTCGAGATTGGCGGTCGGATGCTCGAGGCTGCCGGCCACTTTGACATCAAGGCGCAGGTTCGCCGCCGGGATCACAAAGGCAATCGGTCCGTCCGGGGAGGCTCCCACGACCTCAATCGGCTCACCACCACGCAGAAATCGGTCGAAGGCCAATTCCGCAGCGGCGCACTGCAGGAAGCGCGGATCGAAATCCACCGGCAGATACGGCGCGCGCTTGCGCTGCCAGGCCGTGTCATACGTGCCGGCGAAGCGCCGCCTCGGCAGCCAATGGGCTGCCGAGGGCGCAAAGCACACCGGTGAGGCGTTCTGGCCGAGCCGCTCGAGCGGCTCACCGGGGTGTTCAAGATTCGGTACGGGCAGACCGATGAAATCGGCCGGTGCATTTTTTCCAGCAAAGCCGATCCCGACCGGATTGCGTTCCTCGGCGAGCCACTGCGTACCCAACGCCTGTGTGCCGCCGAATGCGCGCTCCCAGACCAGCGGCATCGCTTCGAAAGGCGTGGGCTCGCTGGGCGTTCCATCGGGCTGCCAGTGACGCTCGCCGAGCACGCGAATGGTCTTGTGGCGCTCGGCAGCCGAGACCCGGACCAGCATTTCGCGGACCGGCTGGCCTTGCGCCCCCCAGGCCCGCCCGACGAGCAGGACATCCGTACCAGGCTTGCCCACATGAATCTCGGAGACCGACTTCAGACTCGAATCGCTCGGGTCGGCGTAGTACTCGTCCGCGAGCGTCACCGGCAGTTGCGCGCTCGCGAGCGCGAGCTTCGGACGCAGGACCAGCGTTGCCTTGAGGATGACGTACAGCGTGTCCACCGCATCAGCATTGGGCAGGACCGACAGGAGCGCATAAAACGGCGTTTGATTATCAATCTGTAACATCGCTCAGCGCACCGTCCCGGCGGCAAGGCTCGTCCGCCCCGCCCGCATCATGGCCTGCTGTACGTGCGCAAATGCGCGCGGTTCGAGGTCGTATTGACGGCCTGTGCGCACCGTCAACTCCAACGCCAGATCATCCCGGTGGAGCATCGGTCCGCTCTCAAGCGCGCTCACCAAAGCCTCGAGGGTGACGGCCTGTCCGCGCCAGTGCCGCACGCCCGGGGCCAACTGGCCTTTGATCCTCTGCCAGTGCCGCTGCACTGCCGCCGGATCCGGTAGTGGCCACAGATCAGCCCCCCACGGTACCAGGTCTGCATCGAGCGGATCGCTTGTCAGCGGCGGCGGCGATGCGGCTTCGGCTGGCTCCGGTGCGGTCAGTTGATCGCGCACGAGCTCCGCGCCCGTGATCGCACAGTAGGTCTCCCCCGCCGTTCGCGCCAGATGCGGCTCGAGCATGCCGGCCAGAACGATCTGCACCGCCTCGGGTGTGCCGATGTATGCGAGCGCAGACAATGCGGCTGTCTGCAATGTCGGTGAACGCAGAGCCGCGACCACCAGCGCCTGCTCCTCGGAGGAACCTAACGCCGCGACACCAGCGAGCATCGGCGCGCAATCCGGATGCCGTTGTTCGATGAGCTGCACTGCCAAACGCCATGCCAGGGCGTGACCGTGGCGAATACCCGCGACGATCGCGGCCTGGCGCACCGTTGGTGCGCTGCTGTTCAGTCCCTCCGGCACATAACGCTGCACCATGGCCGTCTCACCGGCGCGGCCGAGCGCCGCCAGCGCCTGTGCCTGAGCTTGTGCGAGCGTGGAGTGCAAAGCCTCGAGCGCCTCGCGACCGGGTGCGACCCGCCGAAAGGCCTTGATGCGGCAGAGCACTGCGCTGTGCTCCGGGCCGCTCTCGGCGAGCGCACGGGATACCGGCGCAAAAGATCCATTCAGTGCGGCGGTCTCGATACCGCGCGCCATGGCCTGCAATGACGCACCGCGGGCGTCCCGCACGGCCGCCGCCAGTACGGTGCGAGCGTCGGCGGCCTCGGCACTCGCCAGTAGATGCGCCGCGACGGTCTGTGCCGAGAGATCCTTCCCGCGCAGCGCCCCGGCCGAGACTGCGACGATGCGTTCCCCAGCAATGCGAACCCCATCGAGTGCGCCGTGCAGACGCTCCTCAGTCCACGTCCAGGTCGCTGCGAGATTTCGCGTAAGACTGCTGAGGTCCGACTCCCAGCGCTTCCAGAGAAACTCGGCCTCCTCGAGGCTTTGTTCCACGAGATCCCAGTACGGTCCGGCGTCGGTGCAGGTGGCGGTCATGACAGCGATCGCCTCAGTTGATTCGCACCTGTCCGCCTTTGATCCGATTGGTCCCCTCGGAGTACGTCTCGACGTAGTTGCCGCGAATCACCACCCGGCCGTTGCTGCGCAGCGTGATGGACGCATTGCCGCACTCAAGCACAATCTCCTCCTGCGCACGGATGTGCACCCGCCGGCCATCCACCTGCAGCACCACGTCCGCAGCGGCTGGCCCATCGTCCTGCTTGTGCGCAGCGCCAGCGCCTTGCGCGCCGTCGCTCTGGGGCATCAGCCCGAGTATGAGCGGTAGCGTCGGATCGCCATTTTCGAAGGCGAGCACCACTGCCCGGCCGCTCAGCGCTGCGGCGGCCAATTCCTCGACCGGTAGCGCGAGCGCGAGGCGCGCCGGTCGCATTCGCTCCGATCCGGCGAAGCTCACCTGCACGCCACCCGCCCCGTCCACCGCAACGACGCGACCGAGCACCACCGCCGCGGCAGCAGCCGGTGCGCGGGGCGATTCGGCCCGCAGCAGCGCCTCGAGCTCGTTGCGCGCCGTCGTGGCGCTCTCATCGGCAACGGCGAGGGGGTGCGGTGGCTCGGATCGATTTGCGCTCATGGTGTCCTCGGTGATTGGAACGCCGCGGGAGTGAAGTGAACTGACACCTGGCCGAGGCGCAGCTCAGTTCTGGGTCACCTTGCTGCCCTTGATGACCACATTGCCGCTCGCCTTGATGGTGATGTCGCCATCTCCAGATAACGTGATGTTATTGCCCTTCAAGGTAATCGTGCCATCCTGATTCATCGTCAGGCGAGCTGAGCCGACGACGATCTCGACGGCTTCTCCGGCGTTGATCGCGAGCTTCTTGCCGATCGACTGGGTGTCGTTATTGCCGATCTTGTGGGTGCGATTCTCACCGATATTGACTTGCTCGTCCTTGTCCACTTGATCGGTGCGACCGCCATTGATCGAGATATTCTCATCCTTGCTCACCGCAAGGGTGCGGCTTCCGGAGATGTTCTTCGAGTAATCCTTGCCGATGTCGATCGATTCACTGCCTTGCACGCTACGCGTCCGGTCCTTGGCGACCGTGATGCTCTCCTTGCCACCGACGGTCTCGTTGCGATCCTTGCCGATCGAAGTCGTCTCATTGTTCTTGACGCTCTTGGTACGATCGTGACCGACAGAGTGTTGCTCGTCGTTTTCGACTTCGATCGCCTGATCCTTCTCGGCATGCAGCAGCAGCAGCTCTGCGCCTTTCTTGTCCTCGAATCGCAGCTCGTTGAAATTGTCGCCGGTTCCCTCCAGTGCGCTACGCGAGCGGATGCCGCTTTGCGTCTTGTTGTCCGGCAACGGATACGGTGGTTTATTCGTGCCGTTGTAGACACTGCCGATGATGATCGGGCGATCCGGGTCACCCTCGAGAAACGAGACGATCACCTCCTGGCCGATTCGGGGAATATGGATGCCTCCCCAGCTCTTGCCGGCCCAGAGCTGTCCGACCCGAACGAAGCAGGAACTCTGCTCGTCGAGCTTGCCGTAGCGGTCCCAGGGAAACTGCACCTTCACCCGCCCGAACTGATCGGTGTAGATCTCCTCGCTCTTCGGCCCCACCACCACGGCGGTCTGCGTGCCGTGAATCATCGGCTTCGGCGTCAATCGCGGCGGCCGATACGGCTCGCGCGCATCGACCGCATCGAGGGCGATCGAGAACTCGGTCTCTGTGCCCGAGCCGGCGTGATAGGCCTGCGAGTTGAGCTCGATCGAGGTCGAGGTAATGAGGTACTGGATGTCGAGACTGCTGCGTGGATAGCCCGTCAGCTTGAATACATGACCCGCCGCAAGCCCCGCGGCATCGCCACTGCCGCGGGCAACCATCTGCGCAGCCTGCAGCTCCTGCACGCGTAGTTTCGCGATGCGCTCGACGCTGTCGGAGGTGACTTGCGACCCGTCCGAGCTGACCTGGTCCGCAACGGCCGGGAAATCGTACACCTCGTACGCCGATGACTCATAAGAGCGCGAGATGGAAGCGGTGCCTGCGGGAATGGGCGATGGGCGCTCAAAATCATAATCGCGGGCCGCGTAGCGGGTCGGCTGAAAGGATTTCTGGAACGACCAGCTTTGCAGGTGATCGCGTTCGCGCAGCGCATCGGTCGCGCTCGAGGGATAGTAGGGGATCGAATCGTAGCCCGCGACCGCCTTGCAGTTCCCGACGTCATCACTCAGCACCATGACGTGCTTGTTATCGGAATGCTCGAAGTAGTAGAAAATGCCCTCATGCTCGAGCAGCCGGCTGAGGAAGTTGAAGTCGCTCTCGCGGTATTGCACGCAGTACTCGCGCTGCGGATGAGTGCCGAGGTGCAACTCAAAATCGCTGAAGCCGGCGTTCTGGCAGACTTCCTTGAAAATCTCCGGCGCGCTCTTGTTCTGAAAGACGCGGCAGTCGGCTGTTCGCGTCAGAAACCAGAACCACGGCCGCGTGACCGCCCGGTATTGGTGCATGCGCTCTTCGTAGCCCACCTGTTGGAATTCGCTGACCAGACCGTGAAAGTAGCGCAGCGGTTCCTGCCGCGTCGTCGCGAGCGACACGACGAGGGGTTTGCCGAGGATCTTGTCCGGGTCGAGTTCTCCGCTCTCGCTCAGCAGCGAGATGGTGCACTCAAAGGGCCGGCTCAGGTGCTCCGTGCCGGTCATGCTCGCGAACACGAGCACGTTCGGTCCGAAGGGAGTCGTCACCTTCACGGACCGGTTGTCCTGGTACTTGGTGCTCATTGCTGTTCTCGATGCCCCCCCGCAGCGGTCCTCGCGGACAGACCGCCCCATCCGCCCGCGTCGCGATCGGCGTGCCCGCCGCTCACTCGATCGTCTGCAGGCGCAGGCAACCTTCGTCGTTCTTCGAGTAGAAGTATAAACCGTCTGTGTCGAGCCCCTCGTCGATGATCACTGGGATGGCCTGCTCGAACTTCTGGCGAGCGATGGCCGTGGCACCTACTTCATTGATTCCATGAGATTTTACGTAATCGGTCCAGCGCTGGCCGTCCGCCTTGTCGATCCGCTTGCCCGCGTCGGTCGCTCGGCGCATGAGCCCGATGAACTGGTAATAGTCGAACTCGACTACCTTCGCGCGCGCCATCGATGCTCCAGACAAGGCTGAGAAATTACGCTACAAATAGCAGGAAAAGACATGAGTTTTCAAGGACTACCGCAGCTTAGTGCGAGGTTCGCCTCGTTTCCGCGGCACACCCGGCACAGATCGTGTCCCGCCCCGCCGGGGCGGCTGCCGACAGCAGCGCCTGGCAGTGCCGAACAGACGCACCGCTCGCAGTGGCGCTAACCGCCGTGGATCGCAACCCAGGCGGTACCCTGCTCTGCGAGCGCGGTCGTTGCGCGCATGTGAGCACGAGCGACCGTGCACGCCAGGGCGCACAGCGCGGCCCTGGGGCCCTTGCCAATCCTCTGCGGCGGGACCGCGCTTGAGCACAATCCGGATCAGGCAACGCTGTCGAGACCATGAATCAGCTTCTCGGTCGATGGTTTAAGCGCCGCGAACGGCAGACCGCCGGTCAGCATCGCCGCCGCGTAAGCACCGCGACCGACCCGACCATTGCCATCGGTGAATCCGTGGGAGCGAACCACAGCGCCGAACAGGTAGCAGGCAAGATCAAACCATCTCCGATCAGCGTGTGCCGGCAGCCCGATGCCCTGGGCCAGCTTGAAGGACGTCGCGAGCAGGAAGCCCGCTCCGCCAGTCGTCGGATACGGCGCCTCTTTCGCTGGACCACGCGTCGGGCGCAGCCCCGCCTGATTGACCAATTGAGTGTGCAGATACCGCAGGGTGTCCTCGGCACGGATGTCCTTCGTGGTCGAGGCCGTCTGCAGAGCCGTTCGGATCTTTGCGCGGTTGATCGGCGCCTTCACATCATCAGCCGACTTCACCAGACTGTTCGACGATGAGATGATCCACGCGGTCGCCTTGTCCAGATCCGAATCCGTCGCCTTGGCACCGTAGTCGGCAACCGCGAGCGGCTGGGTGGCGAAGCCGTGGTGAAACGCCCCCATTCTGGCCTGCAGCTGCAGCTTGCCCAGATAGTAATGACCCTGCAGCACGCAGTCGATCTCATGTTGGAATAGACTCGCCAGCGCGTCCCAATATCCTTTCTTGTTATCGGCTTGGTACATCGCCTTGCCATTCATGGCGAACTTGTTCCAAAAGGCGAGGATGCTGGCCTCGGTATGTGCGGTGCCGATCAGTCGTGTCAGCTGCTTGACCTGGGTAAGTGATTTCACCTGCTTGGTGAAGTCTTTCTGCCCCAGTTCAACCCAATTCGATTTTTTGCCGAAAAGACCCATGATCAGACCCTCTGCGTAGACTTGTGTTGTTTGCTCGGCATACCCGATCCTATGCGAACGAATAGCCGAACTCGCCGTCGTTGACCGATATCGCGATCTCCCGCGTCGACACGCCTTGCGAGATCCGCTCGAGGAATGCACGGCTCACCTGAGGCAGCAATGTGTTGGTGAGAATTGCATCGATCATGCGCCCGCCGCTCTCGGGCTCGGTGCAGCGTGAGGCGATCAGGCGCACGACGGCCTCGTCATAGCGCAGCGCAGCCTCGTGGTTCTGCCGGATGCGCTGCACGACCCGATCGAGCTGCAGGCGGATGATGTTCTGCAACACCGCATCGGCGAGCGGGTAGTAGGGAATCACCACGATCCGCCCGAGAAGCGCGGCGGGGAAGGTCTGTAGCAAGGGCGCTCGCAACGCCTTGGCGATCCCCTGCGGGTCGGGCAGCAGCTCCGGGTCCTTGCACATGCCCATGATGAGGTCCGTGCCGACGTTGGTCGTGAGGATGATGAGGGTGTTCTTGAAATCGATGAGCCGGCCCTCCCCGTCCTCCATCATGCCTTTGTCGAAGACCTGGAAGAAGATCTCGTGCACATCAGGATGGGCCTTTTCCACCTCATCGAGCAGCACGACGCTGTAGGGTCTGCGGCGCACAGCCTCGGTGAGCACGCCGCCTTCCCCATAGCCGACATAACCCGGTGGGGCGCCCTTCAGCGTCGAGACCGTGTGCGCCTCCTGGAACTCGCTCATGTTGATGGTGATCAGGTTCTGCTCGCCCCCGTAGAGCGCCTCGGCCAGGGCGAGCGCCGTTTCGGTCTTGCCGACGCCCGAGGGTCCGGCCAGCATGAACACCCCGATTGGTTTGTTGGGATTCTCCAGGCTGGCGCGCGAGGTCTGAATCCGCCGGGTAATCATCTCGAGCGCGTGGTCCTGGCCGACGACGCGCTGTGCCAAGGTCTTGGCGAGGGTGAGCACGGTCGCCACCTCGTCCTTCACCATGCGCCCGACGGGGATACCGGTCCAATCGGCGATCACCCCGGCGATGGCCTGCTCGTCCACGCTCGGCAGCACGAGCGGTCGCTCACCCTGCGCCTCGGCGAGCAGTGCCTGCAGCTCCTGCAGGCGCGCGCGCGCGGCCGCCTGCTCGCTTTCGTTCAACGGCGCATCGGCACTCGGCGCACTCGCGGTCGCTTCCTGCGCACTGGCGGGCGCCGCGACCGCACCGCCCGTCCCGGCTCCCGCCGGGAGGTCCGCCGACACCCCGGATGCTCTGAGTTTCGCGCGCAGCGCCAGGATTTCCTCGACTATCGTCTTCTCCCGCGCCCACGCCGCCCGCAGCGCCTGCAGCCGCTCACGCTCCTCGCGCAACGCCGACTGTGCGCTCTCGAGCCGCTCGGCAACCTCGATGCCGATCGCCGCCTCCCGGCCAATGATCTCGAGTTCCGTCTCGAGCGCCTCGATACGCCGCTGGCTGTCCTCGACCTGCGCGGGCGTCGCGTGGTGACTCACCGCGACCCGAGCGCAGGCCGTATCGAGCAGACTCACCGACTTGTCCGGCAGCTGGCGGTCGGGTACGTAACGATGGGCGAGCTTCACCGCCGCCTCGAGCGCCTCATCGAGGACTTGCACGCGGTGGTGCTTTTCCATCACCGAGACGACCCCGCGCATCATCTGCACGGCCTTCGCCTCGCTCGGCTCCTCGATCTTCACGGTCTGGAACCGCCGCGTCAGCGCCGGATCCTTCTCGATGTATTTCTTGTACTCAGCCCAGGTCGTCGCGCCGATCGTGCGCAGCGTGCCGCGCGCCAACGCGGGTTTGAGCAAATTGGCCGCATCGCCGGTTCCCGCCGCGCCGCCAGCCCCGACCAGCGTGTGCACCTCGTCGATGAACAGCACGATCGGTTTCGGCGATGCCTGCACCTCGTCGATGACCTGACGCAAGCGCTGCTCGAACTCGCCCTTCATGCTCGCCCCGGCCTGCAGCAGTCCGACATCGAGCGCCCGCAGAGTCACCTCCTGCAACGACGGCGGGACGTCCCCGGCCGCGATGCGGCGTGCGAAGCCCTCGACGACCGCGGTTTTTCCGACGCCCGCCTCGCCAGTCAGGATCGGGTTGTTCTGGCGTCGCCGCATCAGGATGTCGACGATCTGGCGGATCTCCTCATCGCGGCCGACCACCGGATCGATTTTGCCGAGTCGCGCCTGCTCGGTCAGGTCAACCGTGAAGCGCTTCAGTGCCTCCTGCTTGCCGAGCTGCGCCGGTGGCAGCGCCCCGCTCGCCTCGCCGGGGGATGCCGCCTCGGTGAGCCGGCTGCCGTCGCTCGCCCCGAGGGCTTCCTCCGGGGAGCTGGCGACGATTCTTGCGAAATCGTCCGCGAGTTTGTCCGGATTCACTTTCTCGAACTCGTGCGACATCATGAGCAGGGCGTTGCGCAGGCCTGCAGTCTTCGCCAGGGCGACCAGCACGTGGCCCGTGCGGATGCGCGACTCGCCGTACTTGAGGGTCGCCCAGACCCACGCACGCTCGGTCGCATCCTCGATGTGCGAGGACAGGTCGGAGATCGAGCTCGCCCCGCGTGGCAGCCGGTCGAGCGCATCGGTCATATCGCGGGCAAGCCGGCCCGGATCGACTCCGAAGGCGCGCACGATCAGATGGACATCGGAGCTCTGCAGTTGCAGCACCTGGTGCAGCCAGTGCACGAGCTCCACGTACGGATTGCCCCGGAGCTTGCAAAATACCGTGGCGCTCTCGATCGTCTTGTAGGCGAGGCTGTTGAGCTTACCGAATAGCGCCACACGACTGATGTCACTCATGTTCTCTCTTCCCGCGCAGTGCGCTCTGAAGTCGGTTCCTGGATCACCACATCGTCCGCCATCTGTCCCCGCCCGCCGAGCCAGGTGGTCCACCCGAGCTGCCCGGCGCTGCCGAGGCACACTCCCGGCACCTCGACATCCCGCAGCAGCAGACGCAACTGCCAGCTCCACTCCTCGTTGGTATACAGGCGCACGTGAGCGGCGAGCTCGGTGAGCCCGCGCGAGCCGGGAAGCAAGTCCCGGAAGCTCATCAGATCGAGCGGCCCCATGACGATCTCGAATTTGTGCTGGCACTGCCAGCTCATCGCCCCGAGCGATGTCGTGCGGCCCAGTGAGACGACCGACGGATCGTGTCCGAGTCGGCTGAACAGTTCGGCCGGCACCTCCATCCATTCGCCCACGAACTGGCGCACCGCCACCGGCAGCCCAAAATGCTCGGCAAGCACGCTCTCGAGCCCCTCGGCCGAGCGGGCCTGCGGTGCGAAATGGGCCACCCGGCTGAGCTTGGCGCGATCGGACAGCGCATCGCGGTTGAGGGAGGACGGTGCGCCGAGACCGAGCAGCGCACCGAGATACAGGATGAAGCGGTCGCTTGCGGGGCGATCGAAGCTCGTCGCCGGATCGGACTCGGCCCAGGCGCGGTAAAAGAGCGAGATCAGCCGGTGCTGGAAGAGATTGACGAAATCGGTGAGCGTCGGGTCTTCACGTTGCCGGTCGCGCTCGTAGGCATGCTCGGTCAGATGCAGCGGCAGCGCCCCGTTCGGACCGAAAATGCCGAACGAAAACTGCTCGAGTCGCCCCGGCGTCTGTTCCGAGGCGTCCTGATAGCCGACGACATCCGAGGGCGCGAACGACAGACTGGGCTTCTGCCCGAGACGAACGGCATCGTCCGCGCTGCGACGTGACTCCCCGAGACGCGGACGCTCCGGGAAGCTCTGCTCGAGGAGCCGCAACGCGGCAAACAGCTTGAACCGATGCGGCTCGGCGCCGAGCTGCTCGAGCGCTGCGGACCGCTCGGGCGCAGCCGTGCGCGCGGGCGTCTCCGCGCTCACACGATCTGACGTCTGCCCGCTCGTACCGGCCATGTCTTGATCGTCCCGCGCGCCGCGGAATCGAGGCGCATCTGGGTGAACGAGTTGATGGAAACGTAGCGCGCGAAGAACCGCTCCAGCACGCTTGCCAATATCATGATGCCTGCGCCCTCGAACGGCGCATCATCCAGCGTCAGGGTGATCTCGAGACCCCGGCCGTAGCTGATCGGACCGGGGATGGGCATGCGCCGCACCAGCGGTCGATAGCCGATGCCCACCACGCCCTCGATCTGGCGCGCCGCCGACGCATCATTCGGATCGCGGTAAAGCGCGAGCATGTCGCGCAGCATCTGCGCCCCAGCCGGACCGTCCTCCTCGATGAGCGAGAGATAGTTGAGCGAGAGGTGTCCGATCAGCCTCCACGCCGTGTCGCCGAAGGCCGGCGATGGGTGCGGTGCGCTGGGGCCGGCGATGCAGCGGACCGACTCGACGGGGATGCCGCCCTCGATGAGGAAGCTCGTGCGGCCCTGTCCGACGGCGAGCTGCACCGGTAGATCCCGATTGGTGCACAGTACCTGCGCGTCGATCTGCCGGATCCGGCCCTCGAGCTGGCGTTGGGCGCTGTCTACGACCGAGACGAAGCACTCGCTGCCGACGTAAGCGGCCCGCGTACCAAATTGCTGCTGGCGCGCCGAGGGCAACCGCGCTCGCCGCTGCAGCGTGTAATAGAGCGCGGGCGAGCCCGGGTCGGTCTGGTGATCGGTGGCGTAGAAGGGACGGATTTCGCCGATCGGCTCCCCAGCGGTGTCGACGGCACTCAGGCGCTCGATGCCGAAGATTTCGAAATCCATCGGCCGATTGCGGTCGACGACCAGATGCTGCTCGGTGTCGAACGGCTCGAGGTGAATGCGGTCGGCGGTGCGCTGGAACAAGTTGATCGCGGGCGCGCAGAAGAGGCGGAAGTGGCTCGCATCGAGCGCGTTCTCGAGCGCCGCGTGCGCGCGGCCGAGCATCAGATGGATCTCGAGCTCCTCGCCCGCGCACTGTGCGATGCCCTCACGCAGGTGCTCGAGCGCGAAGAAATGGAAGCGTTCGGGAAAGGCAAAGTACTCCTGCAGCAGGCGGTAGCCCTGAAAGCCGCGCCGGCTGACCGGCAGCAGAGCCTCCTCGTCCTCGAATCCGACCTGACGCACGCTCGCGGCCGAGCGTGCGACCGCCGTGGCGCCCTGGCGCGTCGAGCGCAGGCAAAAGCCGACGCAGTCGGCGGTGATCTGCTCGTACAGCGCCTGCGTGAGGCCGGGGGTCGCTTTGATGAAAAAAGTGAGGGAATCCAGATCCAACGTGTCGATGCTCACCCCGGGAGCCGCCTTCAGCCGCAGGCGAATTCCCGCACGCGCGCGTGCATCGAGCGCAATGCCCTGCACGGCGAGTGCACCGGTACCCGAAAGATACTTCGCCTCGACCACCGTCAGCGGCCAGAGGCTCACCGCGTGGGCAGTACGGAACTCGCAAGCGGTCCGATCTCCCTTGCCGAGTGGTGTCCTCAGGATGGCGCCGCGGGGAATGGTGACACCGGCGAGTTGCGGGCCCTCCTTTGGATCGGGCGTGAATTCCACCACCGTGCACGAGGGCACCGGCGCGAGGAAATGCGGATAGATCATCTCGAGCAGGTGCTGGGTGAAATCCGGGTGGCGCGCGTCGAGTTTCAGCTGAATGCGCGCAGCAAGGAACGCGAAGCCCTCGAGAAGCCGCTCGACATACGGGTCCGCGCACTCGAGTCCCTCGAGCCCGAGGCGCGCGGCGATCCGCGGATAGGATTCGGCAAACTCTGCGCCCATCTCCTGGATGAACTGCAGCTCGCGGTTGTAGTACTCGAGAATGCGCGGGTCCATGTTCAGCCTGCGCCGGAATCGCTGACCGCGACGTCGCCGGTGTCGGTCTCGATGCGCGTTCTCAGGATCAGCTGCTGCGGCGCCGGTTGACCCCACAGCTCCGCCTCGATCCGAAATGACAGCTGATGGCCGTCCTGCCCGCCGGCGCGCGCCTCAGGCACCACATGCACCTTGCGCAGACGTGGCTCGAAGCGCCGGATAGCCTCCTCGATGCCCGCGGCCGCCCTCGCCGGATCGACCGCAACGGCGGACAGCCCCGCCAGCGAGCGCATGCCGTAGTTCAGCACCGAGCGCTGCACGCGCGGATAGCGCTCGAGCGCGACGCTCGTCTCGAGGTTAAGCGCATTGAGCAGACTCGCCACATCGCGCAGCACGCACTCACGCAGCCGCCGCATCGAGACGTTGCGCCGCTCACTCGATTCAAGCATGGCATTCGGCACGTTGCGTGTCTCGATCCGGCAGAACTCCTGCACCGCGATGCCCTGCGGCGCCCCCGGAGGCTTCAGCAGCAGCGCTTTGAGATGAGCGGGACTGACTCGTCCAGTCGGCGCGAACAGCCGCAAATGCAGTGTGTCCTCAGCGCCATGATCCGCCGTGCCGTCCCGCTCTTGTTCGACGATCCGTAGACCTTGCGCGAAGAGGATGTCGAGCCATTCACGTTCGGCGAGCTGCAGTTGCGCGAGTTGCGCGCGACCGACCTCGACATGAAAGATGGTGAGGAAACGCTCGTCGTCCTCGAGCCGATCGAGCAACGCCGGTTGGAGGCGCTCGCGCAGACTGAGCTCGGCCATGATTCGCGCTCAGTCGCCGTTAAGCACGAGCTCTCGCACCTCGAGCAGCCCCAGTTCTGGGCCGCTGGTCGCGAGCACCCGTTGGCCGAGGCCCGCAAATGCGCCCTCCCCGATGTCCTGCCACTGCGTCCTGCGAGCCATTCGCACGCGATCATCCTCACTGTGTTCGGAGCCCGGGTAGCGCGCGGGGATCAAGCCGAGCGCCTCCCCCTCGTTGCTCCAGGTGAACTGAGCCGGCACCCACACGAGGTCCCTCGCGTCCGTCGGCGGCTCGATGACGATGCGCCGGATGCGCGCGAACGGTGCCCAATAATACGCGCCGTTCAGGAACACCTCGAGGACCGGACCCAAGCGCGAGTCGCCATCGGCGATCCAGTCGAACTCGGTCCCGTTCACGCTGCCTGCCGTCGCCTGAGCCGCCTCGAGCGCTTGCGCGCGCAGCTGCGCGGATTGCTGCGAGTTGCCCTGCGCGAGCGCGCTGAGGGCCTGCAGCAACCCGGCGATCCACGACGGCGGATCGCCGAGGATGAGCGGCCGCTTCTCACCGGCGAACACCGCCGAGCGCAGCCGCTCGCAGCCAATGGCTGCCGTGTAGGCATGCTTCATCGGCAATGCCGAGGCATCGAGCTCGCCGGCCACCTGCAGCTGGTTGACGGCCCGGTCCCACTGCCCGGTCAGCATCAGCATCTGCGCCAGGAAGGTGCGCAGCTTCGCATCGGCCGGCGAAGCGCGCACCTGGTTGGTGAGCTCCGCGAGAGACTCGCGGAGCTTGCCGTCTCGAAAGAGCTGCTGCGCGTCGCTCAAGACTTGGCGTTCTCGGCGATATTCCAGTCGAAGCTCTGCGTGCCTTTCTTGCCGCCCTTGTCCGCCTGCTGCGCGTATTCCACCTTCACCTGCGCGAAGTTGAGCGATACGTTCTCAGTCAGGCGATCCTCTCCCCCGCTGCCACCGGTCGTGTACGCGGTCACGAGAATATTCTTCATCGTGATCTTGAGGTACTCGAGCGGATTCTCTCCGGCCTTGCGCACGGTGATCACACCTTCTTCGATGTGCTTTCCGTTCGCGCAGCACAGCATGATGTTCGGCGTTGCGAGATCGACGTACTTGGTGATGCTGATGTCCTGGAAGTTGGCCTTGCCCGCCCCACCGCCGGTGCCCATGTGGAACGTGCCCGCGTTGGACATACCCCAGGTCCAGGCGAGGATATCGATCGCCTTCTTATCCTTGAACGTCTTATCGACGGTCTCGCCATCGATGCCCTTCAACTCGAGAAACATGTCGACTGCCATTGGCCCAACTCCTCTTGTGGTTCGTTCGTCGAATGGTTCGTTCTAACTATCGGTCGTCCGTCGCGCGCGAGTGCCCATTGCGCCGCTGCACGCTCGCGATATCCGGCCCCCTCAGCCCTGGCGCTGTGAGGGCAAGCGCGAGACCAGCCGCATGGAGATGTTCACCCCTTCCAGCTGGTAGTGCGGTCGCAGGTGGAAGGTCGCCGAGTAGTATCCGGGGTTGCCTTCAACTTCCTCCACCTTGACCTCTGCGCCCGCGAGCGGCTTCTGCGCCCGGGCGGTTTCTCCCGCGTTCTCCGGATTGAGAATCACGTAGCTCGCGATCCAGTCGGAGAGGAAGCGCTCCATGTCGGCGCGTTCCTTGAATGAGCCCACCTTGTCGCGCACCATGCATTTGAGGTAGTGCGCAAAGCGGCAGCTCGCAAACAGGTACGGCAGGCGCGCCGAGAGGCGGGCATTGGCCGTTGCATCCGGATCCATGTACTCCTGCGGCTTCTGCAGCGACTGCGCGCCGATGAACGCGGCCATGTCGGTGTTCTTGCGGTGAATGAGCGGCATCAGCCCGCAATTGGCGAGTTCCGCCTCGCGCCGGTCACTGATCGCGATCTCGGTCGGACACTTCATGTCCACGCCGCCGTCGTCACTCGGGAAGGTATGCACCGGCAGTCCCTCGACGAGTCCCCCCGACTCCACGCCGCGGATCGAGGTGCACCAGCCATAGAGCTTGAATGCCCGATTGACGTTCACGGCCATCGCATAGGCTGAGTTTGCCCACGCATAGCGCGTGTGCTGTCCACCGCTCGCCTCTTCCTCGAACTCGAATTCTTCGACGGGATTGGTCTTGGCGCCGTAGGGCAGTCGAGCAAGGAAACGCGGCATTGCGAGTCCGATGTACTTCGAGTCATCCGATTCGCGCAGCGATCGCCAGGCGGCATAGTCCGGTGCACCGAAAATCTTACCCAGATCGCGCGGATTGGCGAGTTCCTGCCAGGAGTCCATGCCCATGAGCGTCGGGCCGGCCCCGGCGATGAACGGCGCATGAGCCGCGGCGGCAACCTGGGCCATCTGGCCGAGCAGTTGCACATCGCCCGGGGTGTGATCGAAGTAATAATCGCCGACGAGACAGCCGTACGGTTCGCCGCCGAGCTGCCCGTATTCTTCCTCGTACAATTTCTTGAAGATCGGGCTCTGATCCCAGGCCGCGCCCGCGTACTTCTTCAGCGTGCGACCGAGGTCCTTCTTCGAGACGTTCATGACGCGGATCTTCAGCATCTCGTCGGTCTCGGTGTTGCTGACGAGGTAGTGCAACCCGCGCCAGGCGCTCTCGAGCTGCTGGAAGCGCTCGTGATGCAGAATGAGGTTCACCTGGTCGGAGAGTTTCTTATCGATCTCGGCGATGATCGCCTTGATCGTACCGATCACATCGTCGGAAATTACCGCAGTCTCGCTGAGCGCCTGCTCGGCGAGGGTCTGCACGGCGCGCTCGACTTCAGCGCGTGCCCTGTCGGTCTTCGGCCGGAACTCTTTCTGCAGCAGTGCCGCGAACTGATCGGCCTCGGTGCCGGCAACGGCGGCGTTTTCAGTGGATTGGGTGGCTTCAGCCATGACTCAACTCCCGGACTCTTCCTGTTTGGGTTGCGCAGCGAGAGACTTGAGCAGCGCTGGATCGTTGAGCGCTTTGGCAATCAACTCTTCGGCGCCGGACTTGCCGTCCATGTAGGTGACGAGGTTCGCAAGCTGACTGCGCGCCTCGAGCAGCTTGCTGAGCGCTCCGACCTTGCGCGCCACTGCTGCAGGTGAAAAATCCTCCATGCTCTCGAACGTGAGGTCGACGCTCAGATTGCCCTCCCCGGTGAGGGTATTGGGCACGCTGAATGCCACGCGCGGCTTCATCGACTTCATTCGTTCGTCGAAATTGTCGACGTCGAAATTGAGGAACTTGCGCTCCTCGACGCCGGGCAGAGGCTCCTTTGCATCGCCTGAGAGATCGGACATCACCCCCATGACGAACGGAATCTGGACCTTCTTCTGCGCCCCGTAGACCTCAACGTCGTATTCGATCTGTACGCGCGGCGCGCGGTTGCGGGCAATGAATTTCTGACTGCTTTGCTTGGCCACGGTTCGTCTCCAGCTTCAAAATTCGGTTCACTCGTCGTCGCGTATCCCACCGATGCTCTTTGCCTGCGCGACAGACTCGGGAACCACATCCTCGAGCACTGCCAGGAAGTCTTTGCCGATCAGACGTTTGGCGCGCTCGAGGAACATGGGTATGGGGCTCGACGGCTCGTTCGTGCGGAAATAAGCAGCCACGGCATCCAGCGCCTTGATCGCCTCGGCGCGGGTGCCGATGGCGTGCGGCACGCCTGCGGTGTGCGCTACCACGGCACCGTCTTGCACCGGCTCACCTGCCGGATCCGGCGCGCGCGCGCGCAGCTGAGTCTCAATGAGTGTGAGGGTCCGCCCAAGCAGTGCCAGCGCCGCGGTGAAGTCCGGTACCGCCTCGCTACCGGCACGATCCCGTGTGAGGGTCTCGATGGCTCGGTAACTGTCGAGGGCCTGATGCAGTGCGCCGGCGAGGGACTGCAGCGGCTCGAGCTCCATCGCCGCGAGCAGCGCGTCGATCTCGGCCGGATCCCGGGCGGTCTCATCGGCAGCGGGACTGAACTGCCCGTGCGCGATCTCGATGTCCCGAATGCAGCAAGCGCCGAGTTGTCGGTGCTCGAGCAGCGGTGCGCGGCGCAACCCATCGAGCACGGCGACCCGATCGGCCAGCGCATTGAGCGCGTTGCGCCGCAGGATGGCATCCTCGTCGACGCGCGGATACAGCGGCTCCCACCACTCGCCGAGCCACTGCGCGGCAATGCTGAGCGAGCGGCTGAAGCCCTCAATGCCCTCGATGCGCAGCATGGCGACCGCCAGATGCGACAGGATGCGCAGATCCCGACTCTTGGCGAGCGCCTCGAGCGATCGGTCGCGGATCTCGCGCCAGTCGGGCTGCGCGTCCTTCGGCCAGGGGCTCAGCAGCCCAAAGATCCGGTAGGCGTCGAACGCGGCCAGCAGCAGCGGCTCAGACTCATCTAGATCGACTCCGCAGGGGGAGTCGGCGGAAATTGGCGTCGTTAGGTTTGAAGCTTCGACTTGCATTCGCTGCTTGGTGTTTTCGGTTGCCGCGCCGCCGGTTCGCGCGCTGTAACCCACAGCCACGAACCGCCCAGGCTCCATCCCCCCCGGGATCAGCCAGAGCGCGCAGGTCCACAGGATGGACCAATATTGCGCTAAGTCAATAGCTTGAGCGTTCAAACGGAACTGTCGCACCAATTTGTGACAGATTCCCGCTTGTGCGGCACGGCGAGCGACACCGCGAGCCTCGGTTGAGCGCCTGCCTAGCGGGTGCTCGCCTCGGCAAGCAGGGTTCGCACGTGCGCTCGGCCTCGTCGACAGGCCTGCGGCAGATCCGCGCCCTCGGCAAGCGCGGCGGCGATCGCCGCGGCGAGCGCGCAGCCCGTTCCGCGCCGCTGCGCGGGGAGCCGCGGTGCGGTCAGCCACAGCGGTTCGGCGTCGGCACGGGCCAGCAAATCGGCCGCTTGCTCACCCGGGGCGTGTCCGCCCTTGATGAGCACCGCATGCACGCCCTCGGCGAGCAGCCGCTGTGCCCAACCGAGGATGCGCTGCGGGTCGGGCGGGCAGGAGGTGGTCTCCCCGACAAGACAGGCCGCTTCCGGCAGGTTCGGCGTCAGCAACGTGGTGCGTGGAAACAGTCGCGAGCGCAGCGGCTCGTAGCCCGCCTCCTCGAGCAGGATGCCCCCGGAGCTGGCGCGCAGCACCGGATCGAGCACCACCGGCACGGCCGGGACAGCCTCGAGCGCATCGGCAACCGCTTCGATTGTCTCGCGCGCCGCCAGCATGCCGATCTTGATCGCGCCGATGGCGCGGGTTGCGAATGCCGCCTCGATCTGGGCCCGCACATGCTCGCCCGGCACGCGGTGTACCGCCGCGACCCGGCTGTCGCTCTGTGCCGTCACGGCCGTGACCGCGCAGAGCGCATCGGCGCCCATCAGCTCGAGGGTGCTCACATCGCGCAGCAGACCCGCCCCACCACTGCTGTCGGAGCCGGCGATCACCAACACGGCCGGACGCTGTCCCATGGGCTTACTCCCCGAGCGCGATCAGCGCCACCTCGCGCGCCTCGCGTTGCAGCAGTGCGCGTGCGGCCCGCCAGGCGCGAATCCCGGAGCGACAGCACAACACGACGCGCCCGCCTGAGGGCAGCGGCTGCGCTGCAATCTGCTCCACCTCGATGCGCAGCGCGCTCGCAAACGGCGAGACCGGCGCCTCGGCGCGCGTGCGCAAATCGATCACCACGTCATCCGGGCGGACCTGCGGGGCGGCGATGAAGCGCAGCACCGGCTCAGCCGGCTCCGGGGCGCGGGCAAAGGAAAAACCACCGAAGCGCAGCGTTGCCAGATCCACACTCACCAGTCTGCCGAGCACCGTCGGGGCAAGTCGCAGCAGCAGCGCGAGCGTCAGGTGCGCCTGCAGCGTGCCCAATACCCCAACGGCACTGCCGAGCACGCCGGTCTCGGCGCACGCCCCGGCACGCTGCGGCATGTCGGGAAAGACCGCGCGATAACTCGGCGCGCCGCCACAGAACACCCCGGCGTAGCCCGACAATCCGAGCACCGAGGCGCTGATGAGCGGCTTGCCCTGGCGTTGGCATTCATCGCTCAGCATGTAGGTGAGCGCCAGGCTGTCGGCGGCGTCGACCACAAGGTCGGCCTGTGCGCACCAGGCCGATGCGTTTGCCGGCGTGACCCGCTCCACGGCCGCCTCGATGCGCACCTCGGGATTGAGGGCGGCAAGGCTCGAGGCGGCCGCCGGGGCCTTCGCCGTGCCGATATCGGCCATGCGGTAAAGCGGCTGGCGATGCAGGTTGGACTCTTCCACCCGGTCCGGGTCGAGCACCACCAGTTGCCCGACGCCGGCGGCGCACAGATACTGCAGCACGACGCAGCCGAGTCCCCCGGCACCGATGACGAGTACGCGAGCCGCGGCGAGTCGCGCCTGTCCCTGGGCTCCGACTTCGGGGAGCACGCTCTGACGTGCGTATCGTGCGCTCATGCCTGCTTCTCGCCCGCCGCCACCCAGGCGCGCATGCGTGCCTGGGGATCGGCATCGCGCACGATATCGTTGACCACCGCGGCACAATCGGCGCCGGCGGCGAAGACGCCCGGGAGACGCTCAAGTGTCAGACCGCCGATGGCTACGAGCGGCAGCGCTGCGATGCGAGCCTTCCACTGCCCGATGCGCGCCAGTCCCTGGGGCGCAAACGGCATCACCTTCAACAGAGTCGGATAGATCGGCCCGAGCGCAACGTAGTCGGGCTCGAGCGCGAGTGCGCGCTCGAGCTCGGCCTCATCGTGGGTGCTGATGCCGAGCCTGACCCCGGCGCGGCGCAATGCCGGCACATCCGCGCTGTCGAGATCGCCTTGTCCGAGGTGCACGAAATCGCAGTCTTCCTCAAGGGCAATCTGCCAGTAATCATTGACGATGAGCTGTGCCCCCGCGCTCAGGCACAGCGCGCGCGCGGCGCGAATCTGCGCGCGCAGCGTCGCCGGCCGATCCTTGATGCGCAGCTGAATCAGGCGCACCCCGCACGGCAGCAGCCGCGCGATCCACTCGGCGCTGTCCACGATCGGATAGACGCGCGCGAGCATCAGCGCAGCAGCGCGGTTCCCACCACAGGGGTGGAGGGCACGGCCATGTCGCGCGGTTCCATCGGTCCGGCGAGGAAACCCTCGCGGCCGGCGGCGACCGCCTGCGCGAAGGCTGCAGCCATGCGGACCGGATCGACCGCCTGGGAAACGGCCGTGTTGATCAGCACCGCATCGAATCCGAGCTCGAGCGCCTGGGCGGCATGCGAGGGCACGCCGATACCGGCATCGATCACGAGCGGAATGTCGGCAAAGCGCGCGCGCAGTGCCTTCAGGCCAAACAGATTGTTCAGTCCGTGGCCCGAGCCGATCGGTGAGCCCCAGGGCATCAACACGCGGCAGCCCGCCGCGCACAAGCGCTCGGCGACGATCAGATCCTCGGTGGTGTACGGGAACACCTCGAAGTCCTCGGCGCACAGAATGCGTGCCGCTTCGACGAGCGCAAACACGTCTGGCTGCAGGGTGTCCTCCTCCCCGATCACCTCGAGTTTCACCCAGCGGGTCCCGAACACCTCGCGCGCCATGTGCGCCGTGGTCACCGCTTCCTTGACCGTGTGACAGCCGGCCGTGTTGGGCAGAACCCGCACCCCGAGCTCGCGCACGATCGACCAGAAGGCCTGCCCGGCCCGCTCGCCGGCCGCCTCGCGTCGCAGCGACACCGTGAGCACCTGCGCGCCGCTCGCCTTGACCGCCTCGGCGAGCACCGCGGGCGAGGGGTAGCGGGCGGTGCCGAGCAGCAGCCGCGAGTGCAGCGGCACGTCATACAACTTCAGCATGTCACCCTCCCTGCATGGGAGCGAGAATTTCGAGCCGATCGCCCTCGGCGAGCAGCGCACTCGGGCGCGCCGGCGCCGGCACGAACTCGCCGTTCAGCGCCGTGGCGATCACCGCCGCGGCGAAGCCGAGCTCGCTGAGCGCCGCGGCCAGATCCGCCGCGCGCACCTCGCGCCACTCACCGTTCACCTGGATGTTCAATGCATCACCTCCGGGGCCTCGCGCCCCTCGAGCACGAACGCTGCGGCGCGGCGCGCGAGCGCCGGTGCGGCGAGAAACCCGTGGCGGAACAGCCCATTGACGTACAGCGTGCCGTTGCGGTGCGTCAGCCGCGGCAGATTGTCGGGAAACGCCGGGCGCACGCCGGTGCCGATCTCGACGATTTCCGCCTCGCCGAAGGCCGGATGCAGCGCGTACGCCGCGCCCAGCAGCTCGAGCATCGAGCGCGCCGAGATGCGGCTCGCCTGATCGCTCTCGATCATGGTTGCCCCGATCATGTACCGGCCCTCGCCCCGTGGCACCACGTACACCGGGGTGCGCGGGTGCAGCACGCGGATCGTGCGCGTGAGGGTCAGATCCGCAGCCTGCACGTGCAGCATCTCGCCCTTGACCCCGCGCAGGTCCGTCAACACCGCGCGGGCGGCGAGTCCGGTGCAGTCGATCGTGCAGGCGCCAGCCCCCGGGGTGCCCCCGGGCGCCTCGGTGCCGAAGTGGATCGTGCCGCCGAGGCTGCGCAGCCGCTCGGCGAGCGCGATGAGCGCGGCACGCGGATCGATGTGCGCCTCGTCCTTGAAGAACAGCCCGTGCTCGAACCGCCCGGCCAGATCGGGCTCGAGCGCACCGATGCCATCGGCATCGAGCCACGCATAGTTCTCAGTCCGGCGCGCAAAGTGCTTGAGCTCCCCGACATCGCGCGCGTGCGCCAGTACCAGCGTGCCGCGGCGCACCATCCCCGGGTAGCGCTCGGCCCACCAGGCGAACCCCTCATCGCCGAGCGCCACGATGTGCGGCGGCGAACTGACCCGCTCGCACCAGGGCGCGAGCATGCCGCCGGCAAACCACGAACAGCCGGCATTGTCGAAACCCGCGTGGCGCTCGAAAACCTCCACACTCGCGCCCCGCTCGGCGAGCTCCACGGCGCAGGCGAGTCCGGCGACGCCGGCCCCGAGGATGGTGGCGTGCATCGCTCAGTCCTCCTCGCCGGCAGCGACGTACAGCTGCCCGCCGGCGGCGCGGAACTTCTCGGCCATCGCCTGCATGCCCTGCTCGCGCGCCTCGGCGCGCACCTCGTGCGAGATGCGCATGGAGCAGAATTTCGGGCCACACATGGAGCAGAAATGCGCCAGCTTGTGCGCCTCCTTCGGCATAGTCTCGTCGTGAAACGCGCAGGCGGTGTCCGGGTCGAGCGAGAGGTTGAACTGGTCCTGCCAGCGAAAATCGAACCGCGCCCGCGAGAGCGCATCGTCGCGCTGGCGTGCCCCGGGGTGGCCCTTGGCGAGATCGGCCGCGTGGGCGGCGATCTTGTAGGTGATGACTCCGGTCTTGACGTCGTTGCGATCGGGCAGCCCGAGGTGCTCCTTGGGCGTGACATAGCAGAGCATCGCCGTGCCGTACCAGCCGATCATCGCCGCGCCGATCGCCGAGGTGATGTGATCGTAGCCGGGGGCGATGTCGGTGGTGAGTGGCCCGAGCGTATAAAACGGCGCTTCGCCGCAGTGCTCGAGCTGCTTGTCCATGTTCGCCTTGATCTTGTGCATCGGCACGTGACCCGGCCCCTCGATCATCACCTGACAGTCGTGCCGCCAGGCGATGCGCGTCAGTTCACCGAGCGTCTCGAGCTCGGCGAACTGCGCCGCGTCATTGGCGTCGGCGATCGAGCCCGGGCGCAGGCCATCGCCGAGAGAGAAGCTGACGTCATAGGCGCGGCAGATCTCGCAGATCTGCTCGAAGTGCTCGTAGAGGAAGCTCTCGCGGTGATGCGCCAGGCACCACTTGGCCATGATCGAGCCGCCGCGCGAGACGATGCCGGTCACCCGGTTCGCCGTGAGCGGGATGTGCGCAAGGCGCACCCCGGCATGGATGGTGAAGTAATCGACGCCCTGCTCGGCCTGCTCGATCAGGGTGTCACGGAAGATCTCCCAGGTGAGCGCCTCGGCGACCCCGCCGACCTTCTCGAGCGCCTGATAGATCGGTACCGTGCCGATCGGCACCGGCGAGTTGCGCAGAATCCACTCGCGGATGGTGTGAATGTTGCGCCCGGTCGAGAGGTCCATCACCGTATCGGCGCCCCAGCGGATGGCCCAGACCAGTTTGTCGACCTCCTCGGCCATCGAGGAGCTCACCGCCGAGTTGCCGATGTTGGCATTGATCTTCACCAGGAAGTTCCGCCCGATGATCATCGGTTCGAGTTCCGGGTGATTGATGTTGGCCGGAATGATTGCGCGCCCGGCGGCGACCTCCGCCCGCACGAACTCCGCGGTCACATACTCCGGGATGCTCGCGCCCCAGTCGTTGCCGTCGCGCAGCACCGGCGTCTCGGCGCTGCGCCCGAGGTTCTCGCGGATCGCGATGAATTCCATCTCCGGGGTGATGATGCCGGCACGCGCATAGGCGAGCTGGGTGACAGCCCGGCCGGCGCGTGCGCGCAGCGGCCGGCGATTCGCGGCGAAGGCGCGGACCGAACCGGCCTCGCTGAGACCGTCGTCCTCCGGGCGCACACTGCGCCCCTCGATCGCCTCCACATCGGCGCGGGCGGCAATCCACCCCTCGCGCAGGCGCGCCAGCCCGCGCTCGATGTCGATGTGCGCGGCCGGATCGGTGTAGGGACCGGAGGAGTCGTATACGATGAGCGGCGCCTCCCCGCTCGAGGGGTGCAGCGCAATCTGGCGCATCGGCACGCGCACATCCGGATACTGCTCGCCCGGGACATGGATTTTGCGCGAGGCGGGCAGCGCGTCAGCGACGACCTTGGGAACGGCATTCATCGTGGAGACTCCTTGAGCGGATCGACCGCGGGAGACCCAGCCACGTCAGTGCCAGAAAGCGCGCGAGAACAACTTTCCTACGCCAGCATGAACTGGATCAGGTTCGAAGGGTCGCCGCGCTGCGCTCCCAGGCGCCATCGGCCTCTCAGCCCCTTGGCGGGGCTCCCCCAGTCACGGCGGTGACGATAGTACGGCCGCCCGTCCCGGTCAACGGCGCGCGGCCAGGCCGAGGCCGGGCAGCACGCCGGTGTGCTCTTGGCGCACGGCCTGCAGCAAGCGCGGCTGAAGGCCCAGCAGCGCGAGGATCGTGGGCGCGATCTGGGCGGTCTGCACGGTGCGCCGCACGATGCGCGGTGCGCGGTGCGGGGTGGCCACGAGCAGTGCCACGTGGCGGTCGTCCTCGTGGAAGCCTCCGTGCTCGGCGATCTTGCCCGCGTGGTTGCTGTAGATCACCCCAAGAGGCGGCTCGAGGATGAAATCCGGGACGCGGGGATCGGTGCGCGGATTGCCGAACAGCGCGGTGAGTTCGGCGCCGCTGTAGAACTTGCCGATGCCGAGGTCGTGTCCGGCGGCCTGCGCCGCGATCAGCCCGTCGATCACCGCGGCGACACGGCTTCGATAGGCCGGGGTTAACCACTCGAGCAGCACATCGTCGGCGACGTGGAAGCGGTTGGCGGGTCCGAGGGCATCGAGCGCAGGGTCGAGCACGGCCCGTGCCGAGATGATCCGCACGCGGGAGCGGTCGATCGGTGCGTTGCCGCTCTTGGCGCTGAGGATGAGCACGGTCGAGTTGAGTCTGCCGCTGCGTTGCAGCGCCGCGACGATCTGTCCGAGGGAGCGGTCGACGAAGGCAATCGCCGCGCGCAGCGCCGGGCTCGGCCGGCCGGCGGTGTTGAGATAGCCGCCCTGCGGCCGTTTCTCGGCGACATTGACGGACTGGAAGTCCATGCCATAGAGCGCGGGCACGCCCACCCGGTGTCGGCCGGTGTGATCAAAGCCGGCAATCTCATTGAGCAGCGCGCGCAGCTTCAGGCCGTCATACAGCCGAATCGCTGCGGTTGAGTCCTGGAAGGACAACCCCGGGTTGCGCAGGCGCAGTGCACCGGCCCCGAAGCGCAAGAGGTTTGCGCCCGTCAGCGCCGAATGCACTTCCGGGGCAAAGAAATCATCGATGTTCGCGCCAGGCCCCGCGAACGGCCGGCCGGGACCGTTCAGAATGTCGTAAGCGGGATGCTTGTCGATCCATGCGGTGCGCCAACCGCGCGCATGCAGTACGCCGAAGACGGTGTTGACCCGCAGATAGTTGTGCGGCCACAGCGGCTCGCAGCGACCGCCGATCCGCCGCTGCGGCAGGCGCGCCGGATCAATCGCCTCCGCGCTGTTGGCGGCAAGGTCCGGTGCCCCACCGTCCAGCCGGTGCTCATCGCGGTCCAGGTAGCCGGTCAGGCGAACCTCGGCGCCGGGAGGACCGCTGCAGTGCGAACCGGGCGGGTACAGCGCCCGATCGAACGTATCGTCATAGTAGACACCCGTCACGCGCGGGGTGCCGCCAGTCACCTGGGCGAGCAGTCCCGGAAAAGAGTCCGACGGTCTGGGCGTCATGGCATCGCTATAGAGCACGCCGTGGCGAGTCAAAGCCGCCACGTGCGGACAGGTTCCCGAGGCGATGCAGCGCGCGAGGTCCACCTCGTGAAGCCCGTCAACGCTGATCAGCAGCACATGCCGCACCCCGGACCCTCGCGCTGCCGGGACCGCGCCGGCCGGTGTGACCAGGAGCAGGCACAGCAGCAGCGCGCTCAGGCGCGCGAATGCACTTCTGCAACGCATGAAGGACTCTTTTCAAGACGGCACGACGGGCGCGCAGCCTAGAGTCCCTTTGTGACAGTCCGATGACAGAAGGGGGTCGATTGTGACGGCATGCCTAGCGCGTGGGCGCTCGCACTCGATCGAGCACACCTGCATCGCAGGGCCCGCACGCCCAATGCGTTCCCGCGCTGCACCGACTTCCCGTGGGCGCAGCGCGCGAGCCCTACCTCAGTCCCGGTGGACGGAGTGACTGGCCTGTCCGCCCTTACGGCCGGCTTCGGCGGCGAGCTGACGGTTCTGGGAGAAGCTGCGCTTCTCATCCGGCACGCTCTGTCCACCTTTGCGGCCGGCTTCGGCGGCGAGCTGGCGGTTCTGGGAGAAACTGCGCTTCGCATCCGGCACGCTCTGTCCACCCTTGCGGCCCGCTTCGGCCGCCAAGCGTCGATTTTGCGAGAAGCTGCGTTTGCCGTCAGGCACCGCCTTACCGCCCATACTGGCGATCTGGCGCTGACGCTCCTGACTCATGGATGCAAAACCCCGTCCGCTGGTACCCTTCTGGACTTGCTGTCCCTCGTGGGTTGGCTGAATCATGGGCGCTCTCCTTATGGTCGGGATACGGAACGGGCTCTGAGGAACCCGCGGCGGCACCGCCGCCACTCTACATAAGACTCGCGCGCGGCCCCTGGGGTTCCTGCGACGTTCCCGCCCGTGCAGGCGGTACGCCTCAACCGGGAGCCGGTTTCACCCTTTTCGCGACATGTTCTGGTTGTTTTACACCCAATTTAGCATCGATCGCCGCAATTTCCTGCTGCAGCATCGACCGGACATCCGGCGGGGGGTTCATGGCCAAGAGCTTGTTGAACCGGGTCCGCGCCAGCGTCAGGTCACCGCGTCGCATCGCCGCGGCTGCGCCAAAGAATAACGCTTTCGGGGAGTTCGGGTCGAGCACTAACGCACGCTCGATCAGCTGGCCGGCCTGGCCATCGAGCGAGGAATCGTGGATCAGGATCATCGCCTCGGCTTCCCCGAGCAGCGCTGCGGCGTTGCGCCCGCCGGCCACGCGATCGGCGTGGCGGAAGGCCCGCACGGCAAGCGGATACTCCTGCAGGATGTTGTAGGACTTGCCGAGCTTCAGCCACGCCGTCAGATCACGCGGATGGCGGTCCAGGTGATCGATCAGCTGTACGACTGGCGACTGCGGCGAGGCGACCCCCGGATTTTTCTGCCACGACCAGTTGCTGAAGGTCATGTAGAGCGCCGCGGAGCCTCCGGCCAGCACGACACAGGCGAACAGCGCCGCCCAATGTGCAGGCGCGCGCTGCGTGCGCAACGGGCGGATGAGCGGGATCACGACCAACCCGGCAGCGACGGCGGTGAGCAGCGTCGCGAATAGAATGAATACGATCATCAGCTGTGCTTTCCAGGGCCGGTGAGGCCGTCATCGAAGGACTCATCCTCATCACCGCTCTCGCGCGTCACCAAGGCCGCACGACGGCGGATCACCCACACTGCGCTCAGCGCGCCGACCCCGAGCAGCACCCCCGGGGTGAGCCACAGCCAGGCGGTCCGCCAGGCGAACGGCGGTTTGAACAGGATGAAGTAACCGTAGCGCGAGACGAAGAAGTGACGAATCTGTTGATCGGTGTCGCCGGCGAGGAGCATCTGGCGGATCTGCCGGCGCATGTCGGCAGCGAGGCTCACCGGGGAGTTTGCGAGCGACTCGTCCTGACACTGCATGCAGCGAAAGTTGTGAATCAACCTCTCGTAGCGTGCCTGCAGTTCGGGCGTCGGCATGCGCGTCGGGGCGATCGCGTGCGCAAAGGGCGCCACCAGCAGTGCCAGCAGCACCAGCAGCGTACCCCGCATCGGCGAGCGGCGCCTCATGAGCCGCTCGCCTGACCCGCCGGCAACCGCGGCAGGATGTCGTGCGCCCAGGCGCGAGGGGTGATCGGGCCGATGTATTTGTACACGATGATGCCCTGGGGATTGACGATGAAGGTTTCCGGCGCGCCGTACACGCCCCACTGGATGGCCTCGAGCCCGCCCGGATCGAAGGCCACTTGTTGATAAGGGTTGCCCTTCTGGTGCAAATAGGCGAGCGCCTCGGCGCGACTGTCCTTCCAGTCGAGTCCGATCAGCGGCACGACGCCGGTGTGCGCGATGGCGAGCAGCTCCGGGGACTCAATGCGGCAGGAGATGCACCAGGTTCCCCAGACGTTGAGCAGGTACCAGTGGCCACGCAACGCTGCGGAGGTCACCTTCACGTTTGGATCGGCCAGACTCGGCAGCGCGAAGCTTGGCGCCGGCTTGCCGATCAGTGGCGAGGGCACTAGGTCCTTGCGCGGCGCCTGATGGATCGCGAGCGCGAGCAGCACCACCACCGCGGCGAACACCCCGAGCGGCACGAAGTAGCGGATCATCGCGCATCACCCCCAGCGAGCAGCGCAGCGGCCTCCTTCGCCGCGGACTGCGAGAGACGGTAGCGCCGATCCGTGATCGCAAGCAGCCCGCCGCCGGCCATGATCAGCGCCCCGATCCAGATATAGAGCACCAGTGGACGGACCTGCAGCCGGAAGCTCCAGCGTCCATCGCCCAGGCTCTGTCCGAGCGCGACCAGGATGTTGCTGCCGCCGTGAATGGTGATTGCCGAGTGGGTGGTGGCGATGTGCTGCACCCAGTAATCGCGCTTGGCCGGGTGCATCACGGCCACCGGTTTGCCCTCGTGCGTCACCACCATCGTCGCATCGGTTCCGCCGTAGTCGGGTCCCTGAATTGGACCGATGCCCTGGAAGTGAAAAGTGTACCCGCCGTCGCGCACGCTCGAGCCGATCGTGAGCGCCACGTCGCGCTCGGCTGTAAAGGCCTGCACGGCGGTCATCGAGAACACAAAGATGCCGAGTCCGATGTGCGCGATGGTCATGCCGAGCACGGCACGCGGAATGGCAATGCGTCGCCGCAGCCGGTCGATCGGGTCGAGCAGCGAGGCAATGATGATCCACGCCCCGAGCGTCATGCTCACAGGGGAGAGAATACCGGCGCCGGTGAACACCCCGAAGGCCACCGCGCAACCGATCACGGCGGCCGCACCGAGGGCCACCAGCAGCGCGCGGCCGCGCCCGCCGAGGCCCCCGCGTTTCCAGCGTGCGTGCATGCCCAACGGCACCAGTACCAGCAGCGGCAGCATCGAGACCAGGAACGTCGGATTGAAATACGGCGGACCCACCGAGAGCTTGCCGAGCCCGAGCGCGTTGGAAATGATCGGGGCCATCTCCCCGGCGAACACCGTGCCGCAGGCCGTCACCAGCAGGATGTTGTTAAACAGCAGGAACGATTCGCGCGCGCTGAACTCGAAGCCGGCCTCGGACTGCATCTGCGGGGCGCGCCAGGCGTACAGCGCGAGCGCCGCGCCGATCATGATCACGAGGAAGGTCAGGATGAACTCCCCGCGGCCCGGGCTGACTGCGAAGGAATGCACCGAGATCAGCACGCCTGAGCGGACCAGGAACGTGCCGACGAGGCTCAGCGAGAAGCCGAGTACCGCCAGCAGCAGCGTCCAGCTCTTGAACAGTCCACGCTTTTCGGTCACGGCCAGCGAGTGGATGAGCGCGGTGCCCATCAGCCAAGGCATGAACGAGGCGTTTTCGACCGGATCCCAGAACCAGAACCCGCCCCAGCCGAGCGTGTAATAGGCCCACCAGCTGCCAAGGGCGATGCCGCAGGTGAGGAAGGCCCACGCCGAGGTGGCCCACGGGCGGGTCCAGCGCGCCCATTCGCGGTCGAGCCGGCCCTCGAGCAGCGCCGCCCCGGCGAACGCATAGGCGACCGCCAGCCCCACGTACCCGGTGTAGAGCACCGGCGGATGTGCGGCGAGCCCCGGATCCTGCAGGATCGGGTTCAGGCCCTGCCCGTCCGCCCATGGCGGACTGAGACGCAAAAAGGGGTTGGAGGTGAGCAGCGTGTAGAGAATGAAGCCGAAGCTGATGGTGCCGAGCACCCCCAGCACGCGTGCAGCGAAATTGCGCGGCAGTCGCGCCGTGCCGACGGCGGCGGCCACGGTCCAGCAGCTGAGCAGGAAGATCCAGAGGATCAGCGAGCCGGCATGTGCCCCCCACAGGGCCGCGACGCGGTAAAAGAGCGGCAGTGCCGAATTGGAGTTCTCGGCCACATAGGCTACGGAGAAGTCATTGGCGACGAACGAGGCGATCAGACACCCCATCGAGGTTGCCACCATGACGAACTGTCCGGCCACCGCCGGGGTGACGGCGGCGGTCCAGCGCTCGCGCCCCAGTGCCGGACCGACGATGCCGAACAGCGCCTGCAGTGCTGCGAGCAGCAACGCCAGAATCAGGGCAAATTGGCCGAGCTCGGGAATCACTGCGCGTACTCCGTCGCGGCCGTGACGCTCGCGGGCGTGCCGTTGGACTGCGCGGCCAGGGCCGCATCGCGCGGGTCGCCGTGGCGGATGCCCCAGGCCTGATGAATGCCGGGCGGCCGGTAGTTCTGATCGTGCTTGGCGAGCACCTGGTCGGCGAGGAACACCCCGTTTGGCAGCAGCTTGCCGTGCACGATCACCCCCGCGTTTTCACGGAACAGATCCGGCAGCACGCCGGTGTACTCGACCGGAATTTCGTGCTTGAAGTCCGTCACCAGGAAGCGCACCTGCATGCTGCCGGGCTTGCGATGCACGCTGCCCTTGGCGACCAGGCCCCCGAGCCGGAACGACTCCCCGCGCGGGGCCTTGCCGGCGGCCACCTGCGAGGGCACGAAGTAGAACGTCACGTTCTGGCGAAACGCCGAGAGCGCCAGTCCGCCGGCGATCGACACACCGACGAGAATTCCGATCACCAGCAGCAGCCGGCGGCGTCGAGTCGGGGTCATGATTCCTCCTGCATCTGCAGTCTGCGCAGCGCCGTGCGCTGCGCACGAGTGAGCAGTCGCTTCGCCCAATACACATTAAGACCCATCACCACGAAGGTCACGGCGTAGGACGGCCACACCCACGGGTAGTACCCGCCCATGTCGAGAAATCTCATCATGCGCCGATCTCCTCCTCCACCCAGTGCGCGCGCCGCTCGCGGATCAATACCTCGGCGCGCAGCCGCACCATCAGCACCGCCGCAAAGAACAGTGTAAACCCGAGAAACATCATCAGCAGCGGCACCAGCATCGAGGGCGGCATGGTTGGCTTGCCCAGGTACATCACCGAGGGTCCCTGGTGCAGCGAGTTCCACCACACCACCGAATAATGGATGATCGGCACGTTGATCACGCCCACCACCGCGAGCACGGCGCTCACGCGATCGGCGCGCTGCAGATCCTCGAACGCCGCGCGCAGTCCCATGTAGCCGAGGTAGAGAAAGAACAATAGCAGCTCGGAGGTCAGACGCGGGTCCCACTGCCAGTACGTGCCCCACATCGGCTTGCCCCAGAGCGAACCGGTCACGAGCGTCGCGAGCGTGAAGGATGCGCCGATCGGGGCGGCCGCAGCGGCGAGGGCATGGGCCGCCTTCATGCGCCAGATCAGGCCGATGCCGCCGGCCACTGCCATGATCGTATAGACCATCAGTGACAGCCAGGCACTTGGGGCATGTACATACATGATGCGATAGGCATCGCCCTGCTGGTAATCCGGGGGCGCGAGCCACAGCCCGCCGATCAGGCCGGCGAGAATCAGCAGCGCCGCCGGCCAGGCGAACCACGGCGTCAAGCGCCGCGCCGTGCGGTACAGATATGGTGGGGAAGCCAGCCGATGAAACCAGGTCCAGGCCATTACGGGTATGCCCTCACTCGAGATTGATGCGCACGGCCGCCGCCGCCGCGAGCGGTGCCAGCGTCATGCCGAAGACTGCCAGCGCGGCCAACAGGGTGAGCGGCGCGCCGTAGGCCTCGCCGCGGATTGCCAGCTGCGTCGCATGCGCGCCGAAAATCAGCACCGGGATGGCCAGCGGCAGCGTCAGCAGCGACAGCAGAGCCCCGGCGCGCCGTACGCCGAGCGTCAGGGCCGCCCCGACCGCCCCGAGCAGGCTGAGCGTCACCGTGCCGAGCGTCACCGAGGCCAGAATCCCGGGCAGCGCCCGACCCGGCACCCCGAGCGCCACGGCCGCGACGGGCGCCATGAGCGCAAGCGGCAGTCCGGTGAGCAGCCAGTGCGCGGCGGTCTTCGCCGAGAGCAGTCCGGTCAGCGCACGGCCCGAAAGCGCGTACTGCTCGAGCGTGCCGTCCTGGGCATCGTCGCGGAAGAGAAATTCGAGCGCAAGCAGCGAGGAGAGCAAGGCCGCCGCCCAGAGCACGCCCGAGGCGATGTGCCGCAAGCGGGTCAATTCAGGGGTAATGGCCAGCGGAAAGAGCGTGGTCACCATCGCAAAGAAGGCGAGCGGCTGCACGAGCTGGCTGGCCTTACGAAACGCAAGGCGAAGGTCTCGCTCGAGCATCAGGCGAGCCACCGCAAACGCCGACGGCGCACTGGGGTGATCGCGGTCCGCCCTCGCCAGTCCGGCCTGCAGGATATTGATCTCAGCCAATGCCCAGCTCCAGTCGCCGCAGGCCCTGCTCGGACACTGCGAGTGGATGGTGCACCGCGGCCATGGCGAGCCCGCCGGCGGCGAGGTGTTCGTCTATCAACGTACCCACCAGTCGCTGCCCTTCGACATCCAGATTGGTGGTCGGTTCATCCAGCAGCCACAGGGGCACCGCCATCAGCAGCAGCCCCGCGAGTGCAATACGCCGCTTCTGACCGGCCGAGAGGGTACGGACCGGACGATCCGCCCAACGCTGGGCACCGACCCGCTCGAGCGCCCCGTCGAGTTCGGCGCGACCGAAACGCCGTCGCACGCCGATCCAATAGTGCAGATTCTCCCGTCCGGTGAGTTCCCCTTTCAGCGGGGGCTCATGCCCGAGATAGGCCATCTCGGCGTGAAATGCGGGCAGATCCTCGTTCACGTCCCGCTCGCGCCAGCGGATTCGCCCGCCCTCGGGATAGGACATGCCGCACACGGTGCGCAGCAGGCTGGTCTTGCCGGCCCCGTTCGGACCGGTCAATTGCAGGCACTCCCCGCTCGTGACGGTAAAGCTGACCCCCCGCAAGACGTGACGCTCCCCGCGCCACAAATGCAGACTTTCGCCCCTCAGCGTCGCCTCGGACATGCCGGTGCTGGACCCACCATAGTCTTGATGGGCGGTAAGTCTCGCCAATTCGGACATTTATCTCCATAGGCAGTGCGCAGCTTCACGTACGTAGCGATGCGTATTGCATCGCGCATCGCTTTGCTCCAGAGGGACGCGCCTCGGGTAGAATGTCGCGCCTCCCAATGCCCGGGTGGCGAAATGGGTAGACGCAAGGGACTTAACGAAGTTGAGCACCCGGGGCGGAAACGCCCGGTGTGAATGGGGTCAAAGTCGGTGGACCAGCAGCACGTTACGGTGGCTGCAATACCGAGCTAAGCCGCGCCATCCGTAGCGCGGAAAGTGTAGAGACTTGACGGCCCCTGCCTAAACCACGCAGCGTGTGCGCGGCACGGCAAAGGTAAAGTCCAGACCCCAAATGCGTTCGCTCTCCGCTCCGGCGGTCCGCGAGCGCAGCGGCGTAAGCCGTAGCGGGTACGAAAATCCCTCGGGGGTAACTCCGTGCCGGTTCGAGTCCGGCCCCGGGCACCA
>DAHVTM010000033.1:0-9161 GCA_027324195.1 Gammaproteobacteria bacterium
CGCTAACTCATTGATTCTATGGCGCTCCCTACGGGATTCGAACCCGTGTTACAGCCTTGAGAGGGCTATGTCCTGGGCCTCTAGACGAAGGGAGCGCTGGATGGCCGGCATCAGGAGCGCGGTATTATAGGTATCCTGTCCTATTGCTCAAGTAGAAAGCGAAGAATTGAATTCCTCCGACCTGCGCCCTGTAGCGCCCCATAACCCGCCCCGGATCATTCCGCGGGCGGAGCACACCGTTTCCCGCGCGCATATCTCCCCGAACGCCCTGCGCGTGCTGTACCGGCTGCGTGATGCCGGATTTCAGGGCTTTCTGGTCGGCGGCTGCGTCCGCGATCTGCTCCTGGGGCTCGAGCCAAAGGACTTTGACGTCGCCACCGACGCGTTGCCGGAGCAGGTCAAGCGCCTGTTCCGCAACTGCCGTCTGGTGGGGCGGCGGTTCCGCCTGGCACACGTGTTCTTCGGCCAGGAGATCATCGAGGTCGCCACCTTCCGGGCCGCGAGCGCACCGGCGCAGGGCGAGGAGCCGGTGGAGGAGGGAGCCGAGGAGGAGGAAGGTGCCGAGGCGGACGAGGACGGCCTGATCGATCAGGGCGGGCCGCTCACCGAGGTGCATGCGGCTGACTTCGAGGCCGAACACTTGGATCGAGTCGCACCGCCGCCGGATGCGGACCTCGAACGGCAATTCGATGCGACCGGGCGGATCCTGCGCGACAACGTCTACGGCACCATCGATGAGGATGTCTGGCGCCGCGATTTCACCGCCAACGCGCTGTATTACAACATTGCAGATTTCTCGATCTGGGATTATGTCGGCGGTGCCGAAGATATCGCCGCGCGGCGCCTGCGGCTGATCGGCGATCCGGAGACCCGCTACCGGGAAGATCCGGTGCGCATGCTGCGCGCGGCGCGATTCGAGGCGAAACTCGGCTTTGAGATCGAGCCGGCGAGTGCCGAGCCGATCGAGCGGCTGCGCACGCTGCTCGGTGGCGTGCCGCCGGCGCGTCTTTTTGATGAGATGCTCAAGCTCTTTCTCACCGGCCACGGCGCGCGCAGTCTGCCGGTGCTGCGCCGGCGCGGGATGCTCGATGCGCTGCTGCCGAACGTGGCGCACTACCTGAGTGCGCACCCGGGCAGCCTCGTTGAGCGGTTGCTGCTGCAGGGGCTCGCCAATACCGATGCGCGGGTGAGCGCCGGCCGCTCGGTGACACCGACCTTTCTGTTCGCGCTGCTGCTGTATGGGCCGATTGCGGCGATCATCGAGTCGATGCCGCCCTCGCGCTGGCATGAGATCAGTGCAATTCTCGAGGCCTGCGATCAGGCCGTACGCGATGCGCAGCGACACATCGCCATCCCGAAGCGCTTCTCGCTTGGTCTGCGCGAGATGTTCGCGCTGCAGCCGCGTCTGGAGTATCCGCGGGGCCGGCGCTCGCTGCGGCTGATCGGCCACCCGCGCTTTCGCGCCGGGTATGACCTGCTGCTGCTGCGCGCACAATTTGGTCTGGCCTCCGCCGAGCGGGCGCAATGGTGGACCGACGTGCAGGCCGCCTCCGCGGAGGAGCAGGGCCGCATGGCCGATGCGCTCGCTGCCCCGAGCGAGCGTCCGGCCGGACAGAAGGGCCGCCGCCGACGGCGGGGCGGACGGCGCCGCGCCGGCCCGAGTTCCGGCTCGGGCGGCGCCTGAGCGGCCCGCACGATGCTGCGCTGGCAGCCGGCCTACATCGGCCTCGGCAGCAATCTGGATGATCCGCGCGCACAGGTCCTCGGTGCGTGGGAGCGCCTCGGGGCGCTGCCAGACACCCGCGCGGTGCTGCGCTCGGGGCTGTACCGGTCGCGGCCATTCGGTCCGGTGGCACAGCCGGATTTCGTCAATGCGGTGGCCGCGCTGCTCACGCGGCTGCAGCCCGAGGCGCTGCTCGCGGCGCTGCAGGCCCTGGAGGTGACCCTCGGGCGGCGCCGGGACGGGCCGCGCTGGGGCCCCCGCCGGATCGACCTCGATCTGCTCGTGCTCGGGGCGCAGCGGCGCGGCGGCGCGCAGCTCGTGCTGCCGCACGCCGGGATAGTGGAGCGCAATTTCGTTCTGTATCCTCTGGCGGATATTGCCCCGGACCTCGATGTGCCTGGGCTCGGCCCGGTGTGCGAGCTCAAGGCCCGGCTTGCGCCCGAGGGCTTGTGGCGAATCGAACCCGAAGAATGATGCCGGATGAGCACCACACGTGAGTCCATGACAGGCGATGCACACCAGTTCATCGTGGTCGAGGGGCCGATCGGAGTCGGCAAGAGCAGTCTCGCGCGGCTGCTCGCCAAGAGCCTCTCCGCCCAGGTGGTGTTGGAGGATGCGCTCGCAAACCCGTTTCTCGAGCGCTTTTACAAGAACCCCCGCGCCGGGGCGTTGCCGACGCAGCTGTCGTTTCTGTTCCAGCGCTGCCAGCAGCTGGCGGGGCTGAACCAACAGGACCTGTTTGCCGCGGTGCGCGTGGCCGATTACCTGTTCGAGAAGGACCGCTTGTTTGCCCGCGTGACGCTCGATGATGCGGAGTTCGCCCTGTACGAGCAGGTGAGCAGCCGTCTCGCGGTCGCGCCGCCGAAGCCCGACCTGGTGGTGTATCTGCAGGCGCCGGTCGATGTGTTGCTCGAGCGCATTGCGCGGCGCGCCATCGGCTACGAGCAGTACATCGATCGGGAATACCTGGTGCGGCTCAATGAGGCCTACGCGCGCTTTTTCCACGAATACGAGGCCGCACCGCTGCTGATCGTCAACGCCGCGGCCATTGATCCGGTCAACAACCCGGCGGATTATGAGGAGTTGTTCGCGGCGATCCGGCGCATGAAGCGCGGGCGGCTGTACTACAACCCGATGGGGGCGCGGTCAATCTAGTAGACTAAGGCCATGTATACGCACCTGCAGCTGCGCGATTCGGACCGCCCGCCCGTCACGCTGGCTACGCTCGCGGGCATGAAAGCGCAGGGCGAGAAGATCGCCTGCCTGACCTGCTATGACGCCAGCTTCGCGGTCCTGCTCGATGCGGCCGATGTCGACCTCGTGCTGGTCGGGGACTCCCTCGGCATGGTGATCCAGGGGCGCGACACCACCGTGCCGGTGACTATGGATCAGATGACCTATCACTGTGCGGCGGTGGCCCGCGGGCTGCACCGGCCGTTCCTGGTGGCCGATCTGCCCTTCATGAGCTATCCGACCAAGGAGCGGGCGCTCGAGAACGCAGTGCGCCTGATGCAGGAGGGCGGCGCGAAGATGGTCAAGCTCGAAAGCGGCGGCGGTCAGGTCGAGATCGTGGAATTTCTCGCCAGTCATGACATCGCCGTGTGCGCGCACCTGGGGCTGAAGCCGCAGTCGGTGCACAAGACCGGCGGCTTTCGCGTGCAGGGTCGCGAGGACGAAGCTGGCCGGCGCATGCTCGAGGACGCCCGGCGGCTCGAATCCGCCGGCGCCGATGTGGTGCTGCTCGAGTGCATTCCCGCAGCGCTCGGCAAGGCGATCGCCGCCGCGCTCGCCGTGCCGGTGATCGGCATCGGTGCCGGGCCCGATACCGACGGGCAGATCCTCGTGCTGTACGACATTCTGGATATCACGACCGGCCGCAAGCCGCGCTTCGTGCACAACTTCATGGCCGGCGCGGGCGATAACCTCGAGGCCATCAAGCGTTATGTCGGCGCCGTGCGAGAGCGCGGTTATCCGGCTCCCGAACACTGCTTTTAAGACCATGCGTCGCCTGACCCGCATCGCCGAAGTGCGAGCCGCCGTGCACGCGTGGCGCCAGCGCGGCGAGCGCGTGGTGTTCGTGCCCACCATGGGCAATCTGCACGCCGGGCACATGAGCCTGATCCAGACCGCACGCGCGCACGGGGAGCGGTTCGTGGCGAGCATCTTCGTCAACCCCATGCAGTTCGGACCGAACGAAGACTTCGCGCACTATCCGCGCACCCCCGAGCGCGACGAGCACATGCTGCGCGAGGCCGGCTGCGATCTGATGTTCATGCCCGATGTCGAGGAGATTTACCCGCATGGCGCCGAGGGCGCCACACGGGTCGAGGTGCCCGGGCTCTCCGACATCCTCTGCGGGGAGTTCCGCCCCGGACACTTTCAGGGCGTCACGACCGTGGTGTGCAAGCTGCTGCACATCGTCGAGCCCGACGCTGCGGTGTTCGGCGAGAAGGACTACCAGCAGCTCACCGTCATCCGGCGCATGGTGAGTGAGCTGTGCATGCCGATGCGTATCATCGCCGCCGCGACGGTGCGCGATGCCGACGGACTTGCCATGAGTTCGCGTAACCAGTACCTGAGTGAGGCCGAGCGCGCACGGGCCCCGGCGCTGCACGGCGCGCTGCGGGCCGCAGCCGAGCGGTTGGCCGGCGGCGAGCACGACTACGCCGCACTCGAGCGCGAGGGCTTGCGTGCGCTCGAGAGCCAAGGCTTCCGGCCCGATTATTTCGCGGTCCGCCGCGCCGATGACCTGGGCCTGCCCACGGCCGACAGCGCGCACCTGGTGGTGCTGACGGCGGCGCATCTCGGCAAGGCGCGACTGATCGACAACGTGCAGGTGCGGCGCTAGGTGCGCGCCGCCCGCTGGCGCGCGAGGGCCCAGTCGATGTGCTCGCGCAGCAGCGGTGAGGCCGCCGCGCGGCGCAGCTCGAGCGCGCCGATCACTGCCGGATCCGCTGGGGCGTTGCCGAGCGCGACTGCGATGTTGCGCGACCAGCGCTCGTAGCCGATGCGATAGATGGCCGAGCCGCGCATGCGCGCGTCGAACTCAGCGGCGCTCCAGGCGAACAGCTCGCGCAGACGCGGCGCATCGAGCCCGTGGCGCACCCGAAAATCCGGATGTGCGGCGGCGCGCGCGAACTTGTTCCACGGACACACCAGCTGACAGTCATCGCAGCCATAGATGCGGTTGCCCATGGCGGCGCGCAGCTCGAGCGGAATCGCTCCGTCGAGCTCGATGGTCAGGTACGAGATGCAGCGGCGGGCGTCGAGCCGGTAGGGCGCGAGAATCGCCGCCGTCGGACAGGCGCTGATACAGGCCGAGCACGAACCGCAGTGTGCGCTCGCCGGCGCATCGAGCGGCAGCGGCAGGTCGGTGAGAATCTCCCCGAGAAAGAACCACGAGCCGGCCTCGCGCGCAATCAGGTTGGTGTGCTTGCCGATCCAACCGAGACCGGCGTTGCGGGCGAGCGCCTTCTCCAGCACCGGCGCGCTGTCGACGCAGACGCGATAGCCGAACGGCCCGATCCGCTCGGCGAACTCGCGGGCGAGGTGCGCCAGTGCCGTGCGCATCACCTTGTGGTAGTCGCGCCCGAGCGCATAGCGGGATAGGTACGCGGCCGTCGGGTCGGCGAGCACCGCCGCAGCGGGCTGCGCCTCTTGCGGCCAGTAATCGAGGCGCACGCTGATGACGCGCACCGCGCCCGGCAACAGCTCGGCCGGTCGGCTGCGCAGCGTGCCATGACGCTGCATGTAGTGCATCTGCCCGTGCAGGCCGGCCTCGAGCCACCGCAGCAGGTGCTGCTCGTCGGCGCGCAGCTGCACCCCGCTCACCCCGAATCCGGTGAAGCCGAGCTGCTCGGCGCGTGCCGCGAGTGCGGCCTTCAGCGCCTCGGGTGTAGGGGTCGGTACAGTCATGGCGGCCTCACGCACCAGTATAATCAAGCGCATGACGTTGCCGGTCTCCCTGTATCGCTCCGCGCAGGTGCGCGCCATGGACCACGCCGCACTCGAGACGCTCGGGCTGTGTGGCTACACGCTGATGCAGCGGGCCGGTGCGGCGGCGCTCGGCTGTCTGCGCGAGCGCTGGCCGGCCGCACGGCGGGTCGCGGTGGTGTGCGGGCCGGGCAACAATGCCGGGGATGGTTATGTGCTGGCCCGCCTGGCGCGCGCCGCCGGCTACGAGGTGATGCTGCTTGCAGCGAGTGCGCCGCAGCGGCTGCGCGCCGATGCGCTGCGGGCCTGTCAGGACTGGCAGGCCGCGGGCGGAGCGATCGTGCCATTCACGCCACAGTCGCTGGCGGGCGCCGAGGTGGTGGTCGATGCACTGCTCGGCACGGGACTGAGCGGTGCGGTGCGCGAGGAGCTGGCGGATGCGATTCGCGCCATCAACTGCTGCGGTCGAGCGGTGTTCGCACTCGATGTGCCCTCGGGATTGGATGCCGATCGCGGCGAGCCGCTCGGGCAGGCCGTGCGTGCCGAGTGCACCATGACGTTCGTGGCGCTGAAGAGCGGATTGTTCCTGGGCCAGGGACCGGAGCATTGCGGCGTGCTGCGGTTCGATGCGCTCGGTCTTGCCGGCGGGCTGACCGAGACGTTCGTGCCGCAGCTCGAGCGGCTGGTGAGAGCGGATCTCGAGCGGGTCCTGCCGCGCCGTCAGCGTGCGGCGCACAAGGGAGATTTCGGTCACGTGCTGATCGTCGGCGGCGGGCCGGGGATGCCGGGAGCAGCCCGCCTTGCCGGCGAGGCATGTCTGCGCGTCGGAGCCGGCCGGGTCACGCTCGCCGTCGCCCCGCAGAATGTCGCAGCCGTGCTCGCCGCCCGGCCGGAGCTGATGTGCACGCCGCTCACCGACGGCCAATCCCTGGGCGCGCTCGCCGCGCACTGCGATCTGATCGCCATCGGACCGGGTCTCGGCCAGGATGCCTGGGCGAGCGCTGCACTCGCCGCCGCACTCGCCAGTGGCAAGCCGCTCGTGCTCGATGCCGATGCGCTGAACCTGCTCGCCTCGGCACCGCCGAGCGAGGCGCGCGAGTGGATTCTGACGCCCCATCCGGGCGAGGCCGCCCGGCTGCTCGGTCTGAGCAGCGCCGCGGTGCAGCAGGATCGTCTTGGGGCGCTTGAGGCGCTGCTCGCGCGCTATGGCGGCACGGTCGTGCTGAAGGGGGCCGGGACTCTCGTCGGGCACTCCGGGGCGGTTCCGGCGCTGTGCGAGCACGGCAATCCCGGCATGGCGAGTCCCGGGATGGGGGATGTGCTCACCGGGGTGATCGCCGGGTTGCTCGCCCAGTGCCGTGACCCCTGGCGGGCGGCCCGGGCCGGCGTGCTGGTGCACGCGCAGGCCGGCGATGCCGCCGCGACGGCCGGGCAGCGCGGGCTGCTCGCCGCAGACCTCATCGAGGAGTTGCGCCGCTGCGTGAATCTCTGAGCAATGCGGCGCAGACTGTAGCCCTCGGGGCCGACCTGGCAAAGACCCGCCCCGAGACGCCTGCGCGGTTCACGGTGGTCTATCTGCGGGGCGACCTCGGTGCCGGTAAGACCACCCTGGCGCAGGGTTTCGTGCACGCCTGCGGCATCCTCGGCCCGGTGCGCAGTCCGACCTATGCGCTGCTCCAGCTGTATCCGCTCGGCGGTAAGACCCTGGTGCACCTCGATCTGTACCGGTTGCGTGGCGCCGAGGAGCTCGAGCAGCTCGGCCTCACCGAGTGGGCGACGCCGGATTGTCTGTGGCTGATTGAGTGGCCGGAGCGGGGCGGCGCAAGCCTGCCGCCGGCGGATCTGACCGTGGCGCTGAGCGTCGGCACGGTCGGCCATACGGCGCAATTGTCCGCCGGGACACCGCTTGGTGAGGCGTGGCTGGCGCGCCTCGCGGCGCTGCGCGGCGAAGATTGCAGTTGAAATCGGGGCGCGCGGCTCGTAGATTACACATCAACGACTGCCGCGAAGCCCATGATCAGGAAGGTCTTTTACCTCTCTCTCGCGCTGCTGGGCCTGACCGTGGCAGGCTCGGCCATGGGTGCGGTCGCGCATTTGAATCATCTGTGGCTGTCGGACTCGAGGGATGCGGCCACCGCGCGACTGCAGCTGTCGGCCTTCACTCGGGCCCATTACTTCCGCTTGCACCACCCCGACCGCGAGGTGATCGACTTGCTCGCCACGCGGGCCGGACCGGGCCTGAGTCTGCCGCGTGCCGGGGGGTGGGTTCATCAGGTGCGCATGGGTTTGCGGCCCAACGGTGCACTGCGTCTGGTGTTCACCACCGCGAGCGCCGCGCACATGCGCCTGGTGTGGCTGCGGCCCGGGCGTGGGGGGCAGCAGCTGCTGATCGAACTGCGCGGTTTCGGTCCGCCGAGCGTGGCGCGCGCGCCGGGGCTGCCGCGACCGGTCGCCGCAAGGCTCGCGCCCATCGATAACGGCCGCGACATCATCATCACCGTCGATCCCGGCCACGGCGGCATCGATCCGGGCACCATCGGGCGCTACGGCACCGAGGAGAAGAACATCACGTTGGCGATCGGCCGACTGCTCGCCCAGCGCATCGACCGGCAGCGCGGCATGCGTGCCACGATGACTCGTGACAGTGACGTCTACCTGACATTGCGCGATCGGATGCGGGTCGCGCGGCGCGATCACGCGGATCTGTTCGTCTCGATCCACGTCAACGACGTGGGGGATCCGTACATCAAGGGTGCGCAGGTCTACATTCTGTCGCTGCACGGGGCCTCGAGCGAGGCGGCACGCATTCTGGCCGCGCGGGAGAATGCCGCCGATCAGCTGGCCGGCGTGAAACTGCAGGGCAAGTCGCACACGCTGGCAACGGTGTTGCTCAACCTCTCGCAGACCACGACGATCGCGCACAGCATGGTGGCCGCGCGCGACGTGCTGCGCGCGCTCGGCAGCTCGGTCCCGGTCAACAAGGAGAGCGTGCAGCAGGCGGCCTTCGTGGTGCTGAAGTCCCCCACCATTCCCTCGATGCTGGTCGAGACCGACTACATGTCCGATCCCGCCGAGGAGTTGAAGCTGCGCCAGCCCTGGTACCAGAGGCGCATCGCTGATGCGATCTTCGCGGGCATCTTGGCCTATTTCCGCAGCCATCCTCCCGCCGGCACGCTGTTCGCCGAGGAGCGCGCCGCGCGCATGCGCACCCTCGTGGCGCGCAACGGACACTAATCGGCGCAGCCGCCCGGCACGCCGCTCCCCCGCGGCCGGGGAGTACCCGGCCGCGGGAGAACGGGTCGATGCGAGACGATCAGCCCTGCGCGTTGCGTGTCCGCCGCCGTCCGCTGACGAACAAGGCCAGCAGTCCGGCGCCGAGCAATCCGAGCGGGCCAGGCTCCGGAACCGATGCCTGCACGGCGCGGAATTGCACCAGGCCATTGCCGAGCAGGTCCGAGTTGGTGTTTGCGTCGGCGTGCTCGCTGGTCTGCAGGGCCGTGCTGGC
>DAHVTM010000064.1:0-9802 GCA_027324195.1 Gammaproteobacteria bacterium
GTCGCGCCATTCGGCCGAGGCCACTACTGCGCGGTGCGCGCCGCCGGACCGACGATACAATTGCGTCCGGCGCTCTTGCCGACGTACATGCGTTGATCGGCGATCCGCACAAGTGCCTCCCACGCCGGACACGCGTCGGCCATCCGCTCCGCGACCCCCACGGTGCCGGTCACCGGCCCGCCACCCGGACGCTGACCCAGACCGCGCGCGCGCATCATCCGCAGACACTGCAGTGCCGCGGCCGCCGGCTTGCCGGGGAAGACCACCACAAATTCCTCCCCGCCCCATCGCCCCACGCAGTCGGCGGCGTGCAACATCGCGCGGATGCCACGTGCCGCCTCGGCGAGCACTCGATCGCCCGCCTCATGGCCGTACTCGTCATTGATCGACTTGAATGCGTCCAGATCGATGAACGCCACGGCAAGCGGGGAGCCGAAACGCGCCGACACCTGGAAGTGCAGCTCGAGCAGCTCTTCGATGCTGGTGCGCGAGTAACATCCGGTCAGCGGATCATGCAGCGACTGTCCGACCAGCGCGAGCGCAAAGCCGAGCTGGCTGACGGCCACGACCAGCGCGACGCCCGCCATCAGAATCAGCAGCCACAGCGCATCGGCGGCGCCGCCTGGCAGGAATGTGCCCCAATGCAGGTGCAACGCGAACCACTCGCCGAGGAGGATCGGCGCGGCAAATATCGAGGTCTCGAGGATGGTCAGCGGGAAGACCCCCAGGCCGGCCATGGCGACCACGGGCAAAATTCCGTAGGCGTGCAGCGCGATCCCGGCCAACGTGCTGCCGGGGCCGACCGGGCGCAGCAGCGCCAGCGAGACGAAGTAAAAGACCGTCGGAATCGCGTAGAACACCGCCAGGCTGGCGTAGACCCGCGGCAGTGACGGCTCCCGGCGGGTGCTCGCGGCTAGCAGGACGAACGCGGCGCTAGCGCACGCCCGCGCGAGCGCCAGGAACCCCGCCGTACGGGCCGGCAGCGCGACCAGGTCGAGCGGGATCCACAGCAGCGTGAGCGCCGCGAACAGCAGCGACAGCGCGCGCACGCGGGTCAGGATGAGCTGGTTGCGCCGCCCCGCCATGAGGGACGGATAGGCGCGCGGCGCGAGCAGATACGAAAGATACTCGGGCCGGTAGTCATCCGAGAGCAGCCAGTGCAGCAGTTGCGCCCGGACGAGCGAGTAGCTGAGCGATGCGGCTTTACGCGCCAAATGTCCCCTCCATACCGATGGCCTACGCGCCCGCACCGCCGTGGTGTTGGTCAGCACGGGTCGGCGACGGCTGTCATGACCTCAACGAATTATCGGCACGCAGCGGATACTTGGTATTGACGTAAGCTTCGAAATGCGCGCGCTGGCGGCCGGCTTGTGTCCGCCGGCCGCGCTTGTGAGCCGCGGACATCTCGAACAGAATACCGTTCGGCCCAGACGGCTGAGCGCAACGCACCGCGCAGCAAAAGAGTCTTCCGATGCCCGTGTCAGAAGTTCAGTATTTTCCGATCACGCCGCCGCTGCTGCTGATTCTCGCCGGCCTGCTCGCGGTGATGGGCGTGCTGATTGCGGTGCGGCTGCTGCGATACGCCTCCGAGACGATGCAGATCAGCGAACTGACGCTGCTGGTCATCCTGGGGCTTTCGCTGGCGGGCAGCTACGTCAACATCCCGGTGGCGTACCTGCCCGCGCATCGGGTCGTCACCGCCGATGAGATCCGCTTCTTTGGCATGACGTACGTCATTCCCGTGGTGCAGCAGACCCGCGCGACGGTGCTCGCCGTGAACCTCGGCGGCGCGGTGATTCCGGTCGTACTCTCCCTATACCTGCTCGTAAAGCACCGGCTGTTCGTCCTCGGCGCAATTGCGACCGCATGCGTGGCGGTGGTGTGTCATGTGCTCGCCCGGCCGGTGCCCGGCTTCGGCATTGCGCTGCCGGTCTTCGTGCCGGCGAGCGCGACCGCCATCATCGCGCTCGCACTCACCCGCCGCCGCGCGGCGCCCCTGGCCTACATCAGCGGCAGTTGCGGCGTGTTGATCGGCGCCGATCTGCTCAACCTGCAGTCGGTGCGGGCGCTCGGCGCACCGGTCGCCTCCATCGGGGGCGCCGGCACGTTCGACGGGATCTACCTCACCGGACTGCTCGCGCTGTTGTACGCCGGGCTATCACGCTACCTGTCGCGCTGAGTACGCCCCAGGGCAGCTCAATGATCCGGCGGGGCGGGGCGGCGGCGCGGGTGCACCGCGCTCGGCGGCAACGTGTGGTAGCGGCGGTAGGCTGGAAGATTCTTGAACAGATTGTCCGGCGAAGGTCCGCGCCTCGCACCGGCGCATTCGACCCGCGAGAGCTGTGCCTGACGCTCGAGCTGCGAGGCATCGAGCGGCGGTGGCCCGGACACCAGGTAGCAGTTGCCGCCGCTGCGGTAGATGTGCTGCCCGGTGCGCGTGCGGTAAGACTCGCGGCCCTGCGAGCGCACCCCGGAGGCCGCAGAGCGCAGTTCAGCGCGGTGGCGGGCGCCGGCCGGAAATCCAAATGCAATCCTGCGCCGGCGGCGCAGCACGGCATGCACCGCCTGACGGGCCGCTCGGCTCCAGTTGATGGCTCGGGTCACGCGAATCGGCGGCGGGGGCGCCGCAAGACTCAACGTGATGGGCGCGACGAGGGGCCGCACGGGGGCGCTCAGGGCCCGTACCGGCGGGCTCAGCCAGCGCGTCGGGCGCCGGCGCACAGGCAGCATCAGCAGGGCAGTGACGGAGACGGTGTCCGCGCCGGGCAGACTCAACGAGCGCATTTCAAAGACGAGCAGCCCGATGACGAGCCCATGCCCGACCACGACGAGCACCAGCAGCAGGCCCTTCCTCGCATTGCGCGCGCGAAGCGCCTGCACACCGCCCCCTTACCAGCTTGGTCGGACCGCTGATGAGACAGCGCCGGCCGGAGGCGGTTCCACACCGCAGGCGGCGAGGAGCCGCCCGTTCGCCGTTACTTGGCGGCGCCGACGGCGGCGGCGTACTTCTTGCGGAACTTGTCTACGCGTCCAGCCGTGTCCACGATCTTCTGCTTTCCGGTGTAGAACGGGTGGCAGTTCGAGCACACTTCCACCTGCAGGTCGTGGCCCAGCGTGGAGCGTGTCTTGAACGAGTTGCCGCAGGTGCAGGTGACCGTGATGTCCTGGTATTCGGGATGGATGGCGGCTTTCATAATGAGTGGCTCGGATCCGGGGCCGGGGCCGGCCGCGCATGCGGTCCGGTGGGGCCTGAGTTCAATAAAAGGGCGCGGAGTGTAGCCGGACTGGCGTCCGGGCTCAAGCACCGGAGCGCACCCGCCGAAGCACGGCAGCCGGCTCCGCATTATCCACAAAACCTGTGGATAACTCTGTGGAAGACTCCGGGTGACCGCACGCATTTTCGCAGCCACATTGCGGTTTTGTTGCAGTGACGAAAAAATGACCAGGGTGTTTCTACTATATTCATCAATGGGTTATACGCACATCGTTGAGCGACTTAGCCGATATGAGAGCTAATTCACTCATTTCACGACAGCGTCATGTGGCCTGTGCATAAGGCGCTCCGCGCGAGCGCTGCGGTCGGCCCAAAACCATTGACAATTCCATTCACTCGGCGCTTTTCGAGCTTTCCGGCAGAAATCGCAGCAGGAGCTCGTTCAGGAAGCGCCAGCCGAGCGGACTCGCCCGGTAGCGGCGTCCGTCCGACTCGAGCAACCCCCGCGCGATCAGCTGCTGCAGCGGCTCGGCCACCGCCGTCCACGGCAGGCCGGTCCGGCGGCTGAACAGGTCGGGCTCGAACCCACTGCACAAGCGCAGGGCGTTGAGCATGAACTCAAAGGGCAACTGCTCGGCCGGCACCGACCGCCACTCGGCCACGGCGCGGGCCGCTGCGGCCAGGTAGCGTCGAGGTTCGCGAGGTTGGGCACTTCGCAGGACCTGGCCGCTCTGGGCGTCAGTCCGCTTGCCGTGCGCGCCGGCACCGATCCCGAGGTAGTCCCCGAATCGCCAATAGTTGCGGTTGTGGCGGCACTGCCGCCCCGGGCGTGCGTAGGCCGAGACCTCGTATTGCTCGAGGCCGCCAGCCGCCAGTCGCTCGCCGCAGGCCCGCAGCATCCGCTCGATCTGCTCCTCCTCGGGCAGCGTCGGCGGCCGCGCAGCGAACGGCGTGCCGGGCTCCAGGGTGAGCTGGTAGTGCGACACGTGCGCCGGCGCAAGGCTCAATGCCGCCTCGATGTCCTCGATGGCTCCGGCGGTATCCTGACCGGGCAGTCCGTACATCAGATCGAGGTTGAAGTTCTCGAGCCCGGCAGCCTGCAATTCCTCAGCCGCGCGCCGGGTCTCCTGCGGGGTGTGGATGCGCCCCAGGGCGAGGAGGCGCTGCGCATCGAATGTCTGCGCCCCGAGTGAGACTCGGGTCACGCCGGCGGCGCGGTACTCGGCGAAACGTCCGCGCTCCACGGTACCCGGATTGGCCTCCAGGGTGACCTCGAGTTGTGCCGCAAGCCGCAAATGCTCGCGCGCGATCGTCAGCACTTCGCCGATGGCGCGAGGGGAGAACAGACTGGGCGTACCGCCGCCGAGAAAGATGCTGATCACCTCACGGCCGCGCACCTCGTGCGCCTGCGCCGCAAGATCGGCGCGCAGCGCCGCAACATAGGCGTCCTCGGCCAGCGCGCCGTGCAGAGTGAACGAGTTGAAATCGCAGTAGGGGCATTTGCGCACGCACCAGGGAAAGTGCGCGTACAAGGCCAGCGGGGGATTTTGCAGCAGGGTCATGGTGCCGGGGGCGGCCTGGGCAGGCGCATCACCTTGCCACATTTTCTGCATCCCTGCTCTGGCGCACGAACTGCGCAGCTGCATGCTACCGGCCAGTAAGCTCGTGGCGGCATTTGTACCTTGATTCGCGGCGCGGACCGTGTAAACCTCCTCCCCCGATCCCGCGACGCTCGAGACACCCCCGCTTGGGCGCCGACCGCTCAACCATGGAAGCGTCCTGCGCATGACCCAAAACACACTCGAACTCGTCGACCGAGCCACTGATCGCAAGGCGAGTCTGCCCGTTCATCCGGGTACCATCGGCCCGTCCGTCGTCGACATTGCCAAACTCAATAAAGATCTCGGCGTGTTCACCTACGACCCGGGATTTGGCATGACCGCCGCGACGGAGAGCCGCATCACCTATATCGACGGAGATGCCGGCGTGCTGCTCTACCGCGGATACCCGGTGGAGCAGCTCGCAGAGAAGAGCAGCTTCATGGAAGTGGCGTATCTGCTGCTGCACAGCGAGTTGCCCTCGCGCAAGCAGCTCGATGAGTTCATCGGCAGCATCCGTCATCACACGATGATCAACGAATCGCTGCTGCGGTTCTTCCACGGCTTTCACTACGACGCGCACCCGATGGCCATGGTGTCCGCGGTCATCGCCTCGATGTCCGCTTTCTATCACGACACCATGGACATCTATAACCCCCGGCATCGGGAGATCTTCGCGCACCGGATCATCGCAAAGATCCCGACCATCGCCGCCGCCGCGAACAAGCACGCCCTGGGGCAACCGTACGTCTATCCGCGCAACGACCTCGACTACTGCAGCAATCTGCTGCACATGCTGTACGCGGTGCCCTGCGAACCGTACGAGGTCGATCCGGTCGCCGCCCAGGCGCTTGACCTGCTGTTCATCCTGCACGCCGATCACGAGCAGAACGCCAGCACCTCCACCGTGCGCCTCGCCGGCAGTACCGGCGCGAACCCGTATGCGGCGATCTCCGCAGGCGTGGCGGCGCTGTGGGGACCGGCGCACGGTGGCGCCAACGAGGCGGTGTTGAACATGCTCGAGCAGATCGGCACAGTCGACAACATCCCGAAGTTCCTGGCGCAGGCCAAGGACAAGTCGAGCCATGTGCGGCTGATGGGCTTCGGCCACCGCGTCTACAAGAATTTCGACCCGCGCGCCAAGATCATCCGCGAGATGTGCCACAAGGTGCTCGCGCGTCTGGGGCGCTCGGACAATCCGCTGTTCGAGCTCGCGCTGCGCCTCGAGGAGATCGCCCTGAAGGACGAGTACTTCATCGAGCGCAAGCTGTACCCGAACGTGGATTTCTACTCCGGCATCATCTACAGCGCGATCGGCATCCCGCGCTCGATGTTCACCGTGATGTTTGCTATCGCGCGCACCGTGGGATGGGTGGCGCACTGGCAGGAGATGATCGCTGATCCGGCCATGCGCATCGGCCGCCCGCGCCAGCTCTACACCGGCCCCGTCCGGCGCGACTACCTGGAAATCGGGCGCCGCTAGGGACTCGCGAGCAGCGCCTCCACCTCGGCGGCGCTGGCGCGGTGCATCGGCCGACCGTCGACGGGACTCACCGGCGCCTGGCGGATCGCCTCCGGCGGAAACACGGTCACCTCGATGGGCTGCTGCTCGATCTGGAAGCGCAGCCCCGGATAGGCGAGGGTGCGCGCCGGATCCATGCGGACGCGATTCTCGGTCACCTCGTGCGCCAGCCCCAGGTCGATCAGTTTCATCGTCACCGACTCGGCACAATCGGCAAACAAGTGCAGCTGCACTTGCGCATGACGCGTCGCCGTTCCGCGCAGCACCGCACCCACCAGCCGCGGCTCGAACTCGTGCAGACGCCGCATGGCCATCAGTGCGGCATGGCGCTGGGCGTGTAGGGATTCAACATGCGAGTCACCGTCGAACAGGCGTTGATACTGCGCGAGCGCCGCCTCGATCTCGGTGTTCTTCGGCAGCACTGCGCTATCCTCGACCCCGAAGCGCTGCGCAGCCTTGCGCTTGGCGAGCAGAAAATCGCCGATGCCATGCTCGGCCATGATGCGCGCCGCTTCCTGCGCCAACGCCAGCCGCAGGTTATCGCTGCGCGGTGTCGGGCGCTTGGCCATCAGAAAATCGACTCCGCGGAGGCCTGATTCTGATTGGGCCGCTGCGCGAGGGCGCCCCGGCCGCTCGGCAGATGATTCGCCATGAAGATCTCTTCGATGCCGTTCGGATTCTCGTCGCTCACCAGCAGCCCGGTGCGCGGCGAGATGCGCAACTGCACGATGCCGGGTGGCTCGGGCCGCCGCCACTGCGGCACGCCCTCGAGCGCCTGACTCATGAATCGCATCCAGATCGGCAGCGCCACATGCGCGCCCTCCTCGCCGTAGCCGAGCGAGCGCTCATCGTCGAACCCAGCCCACACGCTCGCCACCAGGTGCGGCGTGAAGCCGTTGAACCAGGCGTCCTTCCAGTTGTTCGTCGTACCGGTCTTGCCAGCGATGTCGCTGCGATTCAGGGCGAGTGCGCGTACACCGGTGCCGAATTTGATCACGCTGCGCATCATGGAGGTCATGATGAAGTCGTTGTCGGCACTGATGACGCGCGGCGCGAGTTCGCCCGGCGGCATGTAGGCCGCACCGCCGCCGCGCAAAGCGTCCGCTTCGGCGAGCCACGCGCTTGCGTTCGCGGCTGGTTGCAGCTGGGCGAGCGTCACGTCCTGGCTGCAGCCATGGCAGGCGATGCGCGGCTTGGCCTGCCAGATGGTCTTGCCGGCGGCATCGACGATGCGTTCGATCAAAAACGGCTTGACGCTGTACCCACCGTTGGCGAAGACCGCGTAGCCGGTGGCCATCTGTAACGGATTGGTCTCGAGCGTTCCGAGCGCCAGCGTCAGGTTCTGCGGCAGCGCCTGGGGATTGAAACCGAAGCGCTTGACGTACTGACTCACGTATTGAATCCCGAGCGCGCGCAGCAGGCGGATCGAGACCAGGTTCAGTGAGTGCGCGAGCGCCACGCGCAGACGTACAGGGCCGCCGAACTGACCGGTATCGTTGGCGGGCCGCCAGGTGCTTTCGGAACCCGCGCCCCCGACCACCAGCGGCGCATTGAGGAACGTGCTGGCAGGCGTAAAGCCGCGCTCGAGCGCGGCGGAATAATAGAAGGGCTTGAATCCCGAGCCGGGCTGACGCTGCGCAAAGACGGCCCGATCGTATTTGCTGATGTAGTAGTCGAAGCCCCCGACCAGGGCCGCAATCGCCCCATCATCCGGATCGAGCGCCACCATGGCAGCCTCGGCCTGTGGCACCTGCGCGAGTTGCACCGTCTTCGCATCGCGCCACACCACGTACACCACATCGCCTCGCGAGAGCACATCGGCCGCGGTCTGTGGCGCCGCCCCGACCAGGCCGTTCGGCAGCGCCTTACCCGCCCAGGAGAGGCCACTCCAGTCGATCTTGCCGAAGCCGTGATCGCGCACGTAGACCTGAGCGCTGTGCTGCCCTACCCCGGTGACCACCGCTGGTGAGAGCACGCCTATCGGCTCGTACTGATCGGTCAGGGTGCGCAGCTGATCGGCTGTCGCACCCCGCGCGAGCACCGTGCGACCAATCGGGCCGCGCCAGCCGTGACGGCGATCGTAGGCCAGCAAACCGAGTTGCACCGCATGATTGGCCGAGTCCTGCAGTCGTCCGTCGATGGTCGTGTACACCTTGTAGCCGGCGGTCTCGGCCGCCGGCCCGAAGCGCTGCAACATCTGCTGGCGGACCAGCGCCGCCACGTAGGGCGCGTGCACGTTCACGCGCGGCGCATGCAAGCGCGCATCGATCGGCGCGTGATCGGCCTGCTGCGCCTGCGCGGCACTGATGTACCCCTGGTCGAGCATCTGCGTCAGCACGTACGAACGGCGATCCGCTGCCAGATGCGGGTGCACGATCGGATTGTAGAGCGAGGGTGCCTGGACAATGCCGGCGAGCGTGGCAGCCTCGGGCAACGTCAATTGATCCAGGGTCTTGCCGTAGTACGTCTGGGCCGCAGCCGCCACACCATAGGCGCGTTCGCCGAAAAAGATGACGTTCAGGTACAGCTGGAAGACGTCCTGTTTGGAGAAGTAGTGATCCAGTTCATAGGCGATGAACGATTCTTGCAGCTTGCGCCGGTAAGTCTTGTTCAGCGTGAGAAAGACGTTGCGGGCCGCTTCCATGGTGATGGTGCTGCCGCCCTGTGCCTTGCGCCCCTCGATCAGGTCCACCACGCCGGCCCGCAGGATACTGAGCAAATTGATCCCGCCCTCGTGAAAGAAGCGGTGATCCTCGGCAGCGAGAAAAGCATCGCGCACCATGGGGGGGATCTGCCCGTAGCGCACGGGGGCGCGCTGCTCGGTGCCAATCTGCGCCATCAGCTGCCCGTCGACGGTGTAGATCCTCAGCGGCACCTTGAGCTGCACGTCATGCATCTGCGCCAGCGTCGGCAGCGAGGGCTGGAGGTACACATAGGTGCAGAGGTAGGCGTACAGCCCGACCAGGCCGATCAGGAGCAGCGCACCGGCCACGATGACCGGAACTCTCAATTGCTTCAGCTTCACCGAATCAGAACTCTCTGTGGCAGGGAGGAACAGCCCCGTTCAAGGTCGGGCACTTCCCGGGGATGCATCGTACCCCGCCCCATCACCGACCGTCTGCATTGTGGATAAGTTCGCAGCCCCGAGGCGCGAGCGGGCAGATACTGCCAATCGGAGGGGGCTTGTCCGTGGAGCCTCGGGGAGAAGAGATAGATGATTACTGACCACCAGTTTTCGTACGGGTCGCCAGCGGCCGCCCCGGCGGCATGCGTTTCCGTGAGGCGGCTCACGTTCAATTTAACCTTGCACTGATATATAGTGCGTCGGATATTCACGAGGGGTGGCTATTTTCAGGCGTAAGACCCTGAAAAGGAAAAAAATGTTCCTCTTCCCGCGGAAGCACCGCCCACTGATTGGACTTGACATAACCACGTCCTCGATCAAGCTCATTGAGCTGAGCATGGCCG
>DAHVTM010000072.1:0-55945 GCA_027324195.1 Gammaproteobacteria bacterium
ATGCAGCGCATGCAGCGCCAGGGGCGCATCTCGTTCTACATGAAATCCACCGGCGAGGAGGCCGTTGCGGTGGCGCCGTGCATGGCGCTGCAACCGCGCGACATGCTCTTCCCCTCCTACCGCACGCAGGGTTTGTTCATCGCGCGGGGCAAGAGTCTGGTCGAGCTGATGTGCCAGTGCCTCTCGAATACGCGCGACATGTGCCGCGGCCGGCAGATGCCGGTGATGTATCACTGGGCCGAGGGCAACATCTTTTCGATCTCGGGCAATCTGGCCACGCAATTTCCGCAGGCGGTGGGTTGGGCGATGGCCGCGGCCATCAAGGGCGAGGACCGCATTGCCGCGAGCTGGATTGGCGAGGGCTCGAGTGCCGAGGCGGATTTTCATCACGCCATGACCTTCGCCGCGGTCTATCAGGCGCCGGTGATTCTGAATCTCGTCAACAATCAGTGGGCCATTTCAAGCTTCCAGGGATTCGCTGGGGGCGAGCGCCGTACGTTTGCGCAACGCGGGCCTGGCTACGGCATACCCGGGGTGCGCGTCGATGGCAACGATTTCCTGGCCGTCTACGCGGTGACCCGCTGGGCGGCAGAGCGGGCCCGCGCAAGTGGCGGGCCGACGCTGATCGAGCACGTGACGTATCGTGCGGCGGCCCACTCGACCAGCGATGACCCGGCACGCTACCGTCCCAAGGAGGAGTGGCAGGCGTGGCCGCTCGGCGATCCGATCACGCGTCTGAAGGAGCACCTGATCGGGCTTGGCGAATGGTCTGAGGAGCGCCATGCCGCGCTCGAGCGGGAGCTCGAGGCGCACGTGACCGCCTGTTGGAAGGAGGCGGTCACTTACGGCACGCTGACCGAGGGCGTGACGCTCGATCCGTTGAGCATGTTCGAGGACGTGTTTCATGAGATGCCTCCGCATCTGAAGCGCCAGCGCGAGCAGTTGCAGCGGCTGCTCGCCGCGCCGCGCGCGGCAGGTGATGCGCAGGCCCCGGCGCGGGAGGACTGAGCGGTGGCACAGATGAACATGGTGCACGCGATCAACTCCGCGCTCGATGTCATGCTCGGGCGTGACCCGCGCGTCGTGGTGTTCGGCGAGGACGTCGGCTACTTCGGCGGGGTGTTCCGCTGCACCGACGGGTTGCAGCGCAAGTATGGCGAACACCGCGTGCTCGATACGCCGATTTCGGAAGGCGGCATTGTCGCAACGGCGATCGGCATGGGCGTGAACGGTCTGCGGCCGGTGGCCGAGATTCAGTTCGCCGATTACATTTATCCCGCCTTCGACCAGATCGTCAGCGAGCTGGCGCGGCTGCGCTATCGTACCGCTGGGGATTTTTGCGCGCCGGTCACCATCCGCACGCCTTGCGGCGGTGGCATTCGCGGCGGGCAGACGCACTCGCAGAGCCCCGAGGGCGTCTTTACACAGGTCTGCGGCATCAAGGTCGTGATGCCTTCCAACCCGTACGATGCCAAGGGGCTGCTGATCAGCTCCATCGAGGACGAAGACCCGGTGGTGTTCTTCGAGCCGAAGCGCATCTACAACGGTCCGTTTGACGGCGATCCGCACAAGCCGGCGTTGCCCTGGAGCACCCATCCGAAGGGCGAAGTCCCGGAAGGCCATTACACCATTCCGATTGGCAAGGCCGAGATTGTGCGCAGCGGATCGGATGTCACGGTGCTCACCTACGGCACGATGGTGCATGTGGCCGCCGCCGCGGTCGAACTGGCCGGAGTCGATGCGGAAATCATCGACGTCCGCACGCTGGTGCCGCTCGATGTGGACACGCTATGCACGTCGGTCTGCAAGACCGGGCGCTGCGTGATCGTGCACGAGGCAACCCGCTTCAGCGGCTTCGGCGCGGAGCTGTCGGCCACGGTCCAGGAGGAGTGCTTCTGGCATCTCGAGGCGCCGATCGCTCGCGTGACCGGTTGGGATACACCGTATCCGCATGCGTTCGAGTGGGATTATTTTCCAGGTCCGGCGCGCATCGCGGCGGCACTGCGCGGTGTGATGGAGGCGCGATGAGCCGTTACGTCTTTAAGCTGCCGGATCTCGGCGAGGGCACGGTATCGGCGGAGATCGTCGGTTGGCACGTCCAGCCCGGTGACGTAGTCACGGAAGAGCAGGTCCTGGTCGAGGTCATGACCGAGAAGGCGGCCGTCGAGGTGCCCTCGCCGGTGAGCGGTACGGTGCTCTCCACCACCGGCAAGCCGGGGGAGCTGGTGGCCGTCGGTGCCGAACTGATCGTGCTCGAGACCGGCGGCGCAGCGTCGGTCGCTCCTGCGGCCGCGCCGCGCAGCGGCGAGACGCCCGCTGCCGCGACCGTGCGGAGCGCGGGGACCACCGGAACCGCTGCGGGCGTTGCCTCGCAGCCCGAGCCGGTGCGCACAAGCGGCGCCGGCAGCGAGCATCCGCGCGGGCGCGTCATGACCTCGCCGGCGAACCGGCGCCGCGCTCACGAGGCGGGTATCGATCTGCGCGCGGTGCCCGGCAGCGGACCGCAGGGGCGGATCCGGCGAGAGGACCTTGAAGCATACGTGCGCGGCGGCGTCGGGGAATCGCCCCCCGGGGCAGCGGCCGTCGCAGAGTCCGCAGCCCCGGCGGTTGAGGAAATCAAGGTCATTGGCGTACGCCGCCTGATCGCCCAGCGCATGAGCGAGAGCAAGCGCAACATCCCGCATTTCTCGTATGTCGAGGAACTCGACGTGACCGAGCTCGAGGGACTGCGCCGCCACGTGAACGGCCGGCTCGCGGCGGGCGAACCGGCATTGACCTATCTGCCGTTTCTCGTGCTCGCGCTGGTGCGGGTGCTGGCGGACTTCCCGCAGTGCAATGCGCATTATGACGCCGAGCGCGATGTGATCATTCGCCACCGCGCAGTGCATGTCGGGGTTGCGACACAGACCCCGGAGGGCCTGAAGGTGCCGGTGGTGCACGACGCCGGGCGGCTCTCGTTGTGGGAGATCGCCGCGGAGATGCGTCGGGTGACGGAGGCGGCGCGGCAGAACAAGGCCACGCGTGCCGAGCTCAGCGGCTCGACCATCACCCTCACCAGTCTCGGCAAACTCGGTGGCATTGCGAGTACGCCGATCATCAATGCGCCGGAGGTGGCCATTCTCGGCGTCAACCGGGCGATCGAGCGGCCGGTGGTCGCCAATGGCGCGGTCGTGGTGCGGCGCATGATGAATCTGTCGTCCTCGTTCGATCACCGCTTCGTGGATGGTTATGACGCGGCTGCGATGATTCAGGCCCTGAAGGACCTCATCGAGCATCCGGCGACGATCTTCATGCCGGCGCGGCGTTGATCAACGCGGCGCGCCGAGAATCTCCGCGCGTACCTCGTCGATTTCCCGGGCGCGCGAGGGCCGCTGGTGGGCCTGTGCGCAGCGCTCGGGACGCGGACAACTCGAGCTGCGCGGACAGATGATGTGCGCCGGCCGCTCGAGCGCCGCGTCGATCCAGGCGATGTTCAACACGTTGGCGACCGCCTGCAGCGCAGCCCGCGCGGCTTTTGGCGGACGTGCCTCGCCACCGTCGTGCAGGCACTCCGCGAGAATCGCCTCGGTCAACTCCGTACTCGAGGCGCCGTTGGCATCCAGTGCCGGGGCGAGATCGACCCCAACGGACAGAACGTGCGGGTTGCCCGCCATGTCGCGCACCCGGCGCGAGTGGCAACAGTAAAGCAGCGAGCGGTCCCCGTCGCGCAGTACCGAGATCTGTGATCCGGTGTCACGATCCCCGCCGAGCATGCGAAACACCGCCCAGTTCGGGCACGGATCGCTCACCTGGGCAAGATTGCCCCAGGGCAGCGGGATGCCGTTGCCGCGGTACACCGCGCGCAGATACCCCGGTGGATAGGCGTCGAAAAAATGCCAATAGGGGTAGGGGGACACTTTGGTCATGCGGCGCATGATGACGGCCGGCGTCAACTCGAGCTTTGCCCCGGCTTCGACGCGGTAGCGCTCCCGGGCGAGGAAACGGCGGAACGGCGCGCGCGGCGCGAGCAGCGCGCCGGCGAAGAAGCTGCATTCGAAATCCCGCCAGGCGTGCAGCACGTCCTCGGCGTTCATGCCGGCCGTCGACGCCCCCTCGGGGCTGCCGCCCATCTCCCCGCCCGTGGCGTGTGCGGACTTCAGACCGTCGCCGCCATGCAGGACCTTGTGGGCGATGTGTGCAGCAAGATCAAACTTCAAACGGGCAGGATCGGCCTGCAGGGCGCGATTGGCGTAGATGTAGCGCGGCGGCTCGAAGAACGAACGCACCATGCTGCGCACCTCGCGATCCTTGTCGCGCGCCAGCACCGGCTTGCGTTCGAACCAGCGGATCTCCAGGCCCGCCCGGCGCGTCAGGCGCAGCAGTTCTTCCACCCCGAGGGGGAATTTCCGCTCACCGATCTCCTCGGCAGCGCGCTCCAGATCCGGGAAATCGTTGCGCGAGAATTCCTGATGGGTACGGATCAGTAGATGCGCGAACTGCCGCCCGCTGGTGCCGGTCTGCTGCAGCAGCTCCGGAATCGCCGCCTGCAGGACCTCCTTGGAGAAAAGGAATGCAGGCTCCAGCGGAACCTTCGCGGCCCCGCCGGCGGGCGCGGAAACGACCCCCAGCTCCGCCCCGCCGCTCTCATCGAGAAACCAGTTCGGGTCGCGTTGGAAGACCTGCGCGAGCAGCTCCAGCAGTTCGCTCGAGGGAACCCGCTTGCCGCTCTCGATCATGCTCAGGTACGACACCGAGGGGGCTCGCTGTGCATCGCGCTGGATGCAGCGCGAGGAGAGTTCCTCGAGTGTGAGGCCATTGCGCTTGCGCAGCTCGCGCAGCTTCGCTCCGAGGAAGTGTCCTTTGCGCAGCAATGGCGGCATGGTGGCACCTTGGCGTCGGCAGGGCATGGCCCGGAAGTTGTGAAATTAACAATGTGAAGTTTCCTCAGTCAAATTATTCTTCTCACGGGGCTATGCTCGGTCCCATGAACACCAGCACCGCATCCTTCATCCCCTCCGCCGCGCGCGCGGCCGCCCCTGCGCTCACGCCTGCGGTGATCGTCACCGGCCCTCCCATCGAGCGCTCCGGCGAAGTGTTGACCGCAGAGGCGATGCGGCTGCTCGCGCAACTGCATCGCAAGTTCAATCCAAGACGACTCGAACTGCTCAGCGCGCGCGCGCGCCGTCAGCGTGAGTTCGACAGCGGGGATCTGCCGGATTTCCTGCCGCACACGGCCGAAGTGCGTCGCAGCAACTGGCGCGTCGCGCCGGTGCCGGCCGATCTGACCGATCGGCGCGTCGAGATCACAGGTCCCGTGGACCGCAAGATGATCATCAATGCGCTCAACGCCCCGGTGTGTGCCTTCATGGCCGATTTCGAGGACTCGTGCAGTCCTACTTGGCGCAACCTGGTGCAGGGACAGATCAATCTCGCCGACGCGCTCGATGGCACGATCAGCCACTTCGATCCAGCAAGCGGCAGGGCCTACCGGCTCGGCCAACGCCGAGCGACGCTGATCGTGCGGCCGCGCGGATGGCATTTGCCTGAAAAGCACGTGCGAATCGACGGCGAGCCGGTTGCTGGCGCGCTGTTCGACTTTGCCCTGTACCTGGCGCGCAACCACGAGGCACTCGCGCGCGCCGGAAGCGGGCCGTATTTCTATCTGCCGAAGCTCGAGAGTCATCTCGAGGCGCGGCTGTGGAGCGAGGTGATTGCGGCCGCCGAGGACGAGTTGGGTCTGAAGCACGGCACGGTCCGAGTGACGGTGCTCATCGAGACGCTGCCGGCGGCGTTCGAGATGGACGAGATTCTGTTCGAACTGCGTTCGTACGCTACGGGCTTGAACTGCGGTCGTTGGGATTACATCTTCAGCTACATCAAGAAGCTGCGCAACCGTCGGGAGTACCTGTTGCCGGATCGCTCGCAGGTGACGATGGAGCGGCACTTCCTGAAATCGTACGTGGATCTGTTGATCCAGACCTGTCATCGACGCGGCGCGCACGCAATGGGTGGGATGGCCGCACAGATTCCGGTGCGCGACAGTGCGGCCAACACCCTGGCCATGGAGCGCGTGCGTGCCGACAAGCTGCGCGAGGCGCGTGCCGGGCATGACGGAACCTGGATTGCGCACCCCGGACTTGCGCCCGTCGCGCACGCAGCGTTTGACACCGTCATGAGTGGACCGAACCAGCTGCACGTGCAGCGCGCCGAGGTGGCGGTACGTCGCGAAGATCTGTTGCGCGTGCCCGGCGGTGCGATTACCGAGGAGGGAATCCGTAACAACATCCGGGTCGGCGTGCAGTACCTGGAATCCTGGCTGCGCGGCAGTGGCTGCGTTCCTCTCTACAATCTCATGGAAGATGCTGCAACGGCCGAGATCTGCCGCGCCCAATTGTGGCAGTGGATGCACCACGGTGCCCACACGAATGATAGGGAACCCATAACCCCCGAGCGGATCGACCGGCTGTTTGCCGAGGAGCTTGACCGCATCCACCAGGAGGTGGGCGCTGCGCGACTGCTGGGTGGAGTGTTCCCGAGTGCTGCCCGATTGATGCAAAGAATGATCGAGCAGGACAGCTTTGATGAGTTTTTGACCCTGCCCGCCTACGAACTGATTGACTGACGCCTGGAGTACCCCGCTATGAAACCGAATGAACAGTTGCCGAGCGCGGCCGACCTGCGCCGGTCGTGGCAAGATTCCCCCCGCTGGCGCGGCATCGCACGCACGTATCGAGCCGAGGACGTCGTGCGGCTGCGGGGCACGATCGCCGTCGAGCACTCGCTGGCGCGGCTCACCGCCGAGAAGCTCTGGCGCATGCTCAATGAGCGGCCGTTCGTCAATGCCCTCGGGGCGCTGACCGGCAACCAGGCCATGCAGCAGGTGAAGGCGGGACTCGAGGCGATCTACCTGTCAGGCTGGCAGGTGGCCGCTGATGCGAATCTCGCCGGACAGATGTATCCCGACCAGTCGCTCTATCCAGCTGACTCGGTTCCGGCGGTGGTGCGGCGAATCAACTCCACGCTGCGTCGTGCCGATCAGATTTGTCACGCCGAGGGCGACGACAGCATCGATTGGCTGAAGCCGATCGTGGCCGACGCCGAGGCCGGATTTGGCGGGGTGCTCAATGCCTTCGAGTTGATGAAGCAACTGATCGAGGCCGGCGCGGCCGGCGTGCACTTCGAGGATCAGCTCTCATCGGCAAAGAAATGCGGCCACATGGGCGGCAAGGTGCTGGTGCCGACGCAGGAGGCGATCAACAAGCTGCAGGCGGCGCGGCTCGCGGCCGATGTCTGCAACGTTCCAACCGTGCTGATCGCGCGCACGGATGCGGAAGGTTCGAGCCTGCTCACCGCGGATGTCGATGAGCGCGACCGGCCGTTCATCGACAACGCCCGGGCGCGCACCGCGGAGGGCTTCTTTCATGTGCGCGCCGGACTCGAGCAAGCCATTGCGCGTGCCTGTGCGTACGCGCCGTATGCCGACCTGCTGTGGTGCGAGACGGCCAAACCCGATCTCGAGGAGGCGCGCCGGTTCGCCGAGGGCGTGCACAAGCGTCATCCGGACAAGCTGCTGGCCTACAATTGCTCGCCGTCATTCAACTGGCGCCGCAAGCTCGATGAGCCCACCATCGCGCGATTCCAGCGTGAGCTCGGCGCGATGGGCTATCGCTTCCAGTTCATCACTCTGGCGGGTTTCCACGCGTTGAATTTCTCGATGTTCGAGCTGGCCCGCGGTTATCGCGAGCGGCAGATGGCCGCGTACGTCGAGCTGCAGCAGGCGGAGTTCGCCGCCGAGCAGCACGGCTACAGCGCCACTCGGCATCAGCGCGAGGTCGGCGCTGGTTACTTCGATGATCTGACGCAGGCAATTACCGGCGGCACCTCTTCGCTCGCAGCGCTTGCGGGCAGTACGGAGGAGCAGCAGTTCGCAACGGCCTGAGCGGCGCGCCGCTATACTCACGGGATGAGTATCGAGAAGCTGTTTCCAACGCTGATCTATTCACGCCGCGCAGCAGCCGCGGTCCGGCTCGGACCGCGGCTGCTGCGCGAATGCCGGCAACTGCGACTCGATGATGCCGCTGGGCGACGCTGGTCGGCGCAGAACTATCCGGGCGGGTACACCTCGTACGGGTCGGCCTGCCGGATGCACCGACTCTCCCCGACGTTCGCGGCGCTTGAGCGCGCTATCGATCCGCACGTCGGCGCGTTTGCCCGCGCGCTGGAGCTTGATCTGACGGGGCGCTCCCTCGCCATGACCGACTGCTGGGTCAACATCATGCCGCCCCGCACCGCTCACGGCTTGCATCTGCATCCACTCGCGACGATCAGCGGAACGTATTACCTCAAGACCCCGCCGGGTTGTGCGGCGCTGAAGCTGGAGGATCCGCGGCTGGATCGCATGATGGCTGCCCCGCCGCGGCGGGGCAGCGCGAGCCGTGCGAACCGCCCCTGGGTCGAGGTCCCGGCGAGCGCCGGGCGGCTGGTGCTGTTCGAGAGCTGGCTGCGCCACGAGGTGCCCGCCAATCCGGCCGGCGAGCGCATCAGCATCAGCTTCAATTACAACTGGTTCTGAGGCGGTGGATCGGCACCGGTGGATGCGCCGGCCGTGCCGCGCGGCTCAGTGGTGATCGTGTCCGTCCGGTCCGTGCACGTGCCCGTGCGCAAGCTCCTCTTCGGTGGCCGGCCGCACCGCCTCAATGCGCACGTCGAAATGTAGACTCTTGCCCGCCAGCGGATGGTTGCCATCCAGGGTCACCATGTCGCCCATGACTTTCGTCACGGTGACCGCTCGCGGTCCCTCGGCGGTCTGCGCATGCAGGCGCATTCCGGCCTTGATGTCCTTGATCCCGCGCAGGGCGCGCCGCGGGACGCTCTCTACCAGAGCATCGTCGTATTCGCCATAGCCCTCGGCCGGCGCCACCGTGACAGTGAGCGCATCCCCGGTGTCCTTGCCGGTCAATTCCTTCTCGAGGCCCGGAATAATGTTGCCGTGGCCGTGCAGGTAGGCGAGCGGCTCGCCCGGTTCGGAATGATCGAGGACCGCACCGGCGTCGTCCTTCAGAGTGTAGTGAATCGTGACGACGGAATCTGTGCCAATGGACATCTGCTGAAGCTCCAGGGGGTTCGCTCGGTACCGGCACCGAGGGGATTCGGCGACCGTTTCACGAATTGTAGCGCGCGCCCGTGAACTGCGTAACGCCGGGGCGGGTAGACCCCCTCGAAAGGAGTACCTGGACTGCCCCCGTGCAGGTCATGCGCAATCCCCCCGCGTTGCACAGGCCGTGCACCCTCGCGATGGGCATGCCCGCGACCCTGCCGATACCTAATACTTGCGCCCGTTCGTTAGACAACAGGAAGAGCAACATGGTTATCGCAGTTTCCCAGATCGTACTTACCTTCGCACTGCTCGTCGGCTGCTCGGTCGAGTTCATCGCGTCACGCCGGGGCTGATCGGCCCGTTCATCTCAGCGCGCGCGGGCGGTCGCTCATCGGGGCACGACGCTCTTGACGATCGAGGCATCGAGCGCCTCGTAGTCCGAGTAGGCGATCGTTTCATAGAGCTCCTGCCGGGTCTGCATCTCCTCAATGAGGCTGAGTGGGCCGCCCTCGCGAGCGATCGTCTCATAGAGACGCTCGTGTGCTTTGGCTGCGAGTCTTAGGGCGCTCACCGGCCAGATCACCATCCGATATCCCAGTGCCTGGAATTGTTCGGCCGTGAAGTACGGGGTACGGCCGAATTCGGTCATGTTCGCAAGCAGCGGCGCATCGACGCGTCGGGCGAACTCGCGGAACATCTCCGCACTGGTGAGCGCCTCCGGAAAGATGGCGTCGGCGCCCGCGGCGAGGTACCGCTGAGCGCGTGCCACTGCACCATCGAGACCTTCGCTGGCGGCGGCATCCGTGCGCGCAATGATGTACAGGTGGCGCCGGGCGCGCGCCGCCGCGGCGATCTTGACGGCCATATCCTCGGCAGGGAGGAGTTTCTTGTCGTTCAGATGACCGCATTTCTTGGGCAGCACCTGATCCTCGATGTGTACTGCTGCCGCGCCGGCCTCCTCGAACGCGCGCACCATGTGCATCACGTTGAGCGCCTCGCCATAGCCGGTATCCCCGTCGACGAGCACCGGAAGCGCCGAGGCGCGGCTCACCTGGCGGATGAATCCGCAGACTTCATCGACGGTGATGATGCCGAGGTCGGGCAGACCCATCGAGGCGCTCATCGCCGCCCCGGAGAGGTACAGTGCTTGGAAGCCGGCGCGCTTCGCCTGCAGGGCAGCCAGTCCGTTGTACGCCCCGGGGATCGGCAGGATCGGACCGCGCTGCACCAATGCCGCGAAGCGCGTGCCGGAGGGCACCTGTGGCACATCAGCCCCAATCAGATACGTGCTCAACGGCTTGACCCTCAGATGACGAACAGATCGAGGAACTCGTTGACCGCGGTGCGCTCGAGTCGCGCCTGATCGAGCGCGAGTTCGGCGATCATGCGCTGCTGCTTCTGCGGGAAGCGCCGCGCGAGATTGCGGCGGAATTTCTCGATCAACAGTGGGATTCCCTCGGCTCGCCGGCGCTGATGTCCGATCGGATACTCGACCTGGACTTCCGGCAGCTCGCGTCCGTCCTTCAGACGCACGCGCACCGCATTGGCGATGGAACGCTTGTCCGGGTCGAGGTAATCGCGCGTGAATTGCGGGTCCTCGATGCACTGGATCCGCGCGCGCAGCGCATCGATGCGCGGGTCGGCCGCCACGGTATCTTCGTAGTCGGCCGCGGTCAGCCGCCCGAAGATGAGCGGTATGGCCATCATGTACTGGATGCAGTGGTCACGGTCGGCCGGGTTGGCGAGCGGTCCGTGCTTGTCAATGATGCGCACGCAAGCCTCGTGGGTGCGCACCGTGATTCGCTCGATCGCCTCGTGCGTCACGCCGAGCTCGAGCAGTTGGCGGTGCACCTGCATCGCCGCTTCCACCGCTGTCTGCGCGTGGAACTCGGCCGGGTAGGAGATCTTGAACAGCACGTTCTCCATGACGTACGAGCCGTAGCCCCGGGTGAACTTCAGCGGCTGTCCACGGAACAGCGCATCGTAAAATCCCCAGGTTTTGGCGGTGAGTGCACTCGGGTAGCCCATCTCTCCGCTGCGCGCGATCAGTGCGAGGCGCACCGCGCGACTCGTGGCGTCGCCAGCCGCCCAGCTCTTGCGTGAGCCGGCATTCGGCGCGTGGCGATACGTGCGCAAGCTCTGTCCGTCGATCCAGGCGAGCGAGAGAGCATTGATGATCTCCTCGCGGGTCAAGCCAAGCAGCCGGCCGACCACGGCCGTTGAGGCCACCTTCACCAGCACCACATGGTCAAGCCCGACGCGATTGAAGCTGTTCTCGAGTGCGATTACTCCCTGGATCTCGTGGGCGCGAATCATCGCGGTGAGCACCTCGCGCATCCTGAGCGGGGCGTGGCCGTTCGCCAGTGCCTGGCGGGAGAGCCAGTCGGCGGTGGCCAGAATGCCGCCGAGGTTGTCCGAGGGGTGACCCCACTCGGCGGCGAGCCAGGTGTCGTTGAAGTCGAGCCAGCGGATCATCGCCCCGATGTTGAAGGCCGCCTGTACTGGATCGAGCTGGAACTGGGTACCCGGCACGCGCGCGCCGTTCGGCACCCAGGTGCCGGGCACGATCGGGCCGAGCAGTTTCGTGCAGGCCGGATACTCGAGTGCCTCGAGGCCACAGCCGAGCGTGTCGAGCAGGCAGTAGTGCGCGGTCTGGTAGGCGAGCGCACCGCCAGGATCGGCGCCGAGCACGTAATCGGCGATGTCAGTGAGGACTTGGTCGGGAGCCGGTCGGGTGGAGGTGTGATGAGTGGACATGGTGTGCGGGGCTCGCTGGGTATCAGGTGCGTTGTTCGATGGGTACGAAACGGCGTGGCTCCGGTCCGACGTAGTTCGCGGTCGGACGGATGATCTTGCCGTCGGCGCGCTGCTCGAGCACGTGTGCGGCCCAGCCAGCCGTGCGCGCAATCACGAACAGGGGCGTGAACATCGCGGTCGGCACGCCCATCAGGTGATAGGACACCGCCGAGAACCAGTCGAGGTTCGGGAACATGCGCTTCTCGCGCATCATCACCGTCTCGATCCGGTCGGCGACTGCGTACATCTTCCGGTCGCCGGACTGTTCGGCCAGCTCTCGGGCGAGGGCCTTGATGACCTGATGGCGCGGGTCGGCCACGGTGTAGACCGGGTGGCCGAAGCCGATGATCACTTCCCGGTTGCTGAGTCGAGTGCGGATATCCGCCTCGGCGCCATCGGGGTCCTCGTAGCGCTGCTGAATTTCACACGCCACCTCGTTCGCCCCGCCGTGCTTCGGCCCACGGAGTGCACCGATTGCCCCGGCGATGCACGAGTACAGGTCTGAGCCGGTGCCCGCAATCACGCGGGCGGTGAACGTCGAGGCGTTGAATTCGTGCTCGGCGTAGAGAATGAGCGAGGTGTGCATGGCGCGCACCCAGGTGGGCGGTGGCGGCCGGCGATGCAGCAGGTGCAGGAAATGCCCGCCGATCGATTCGTCCTCGGTCTCGACACTCAGGTGATGTCCGCCGTGGCTGGCGTGATACCAGTACGCCAGCATCGAGCCGAGCGAGGCGATCAGCCGGTCGGCGATGTCGCGAGCGCCGCCAGCCCCATGGTCGTCTTTCTCCGGCAGTGCGCAGCCGAGCACCGATACTCCGGTGCGCAGCACATCCATCGGATGGGCCGCCGCCGGTAGGCTCTCGAGCACCGTGCGCACTGCCGCGGGCAGACCACGTAACGCGCGCAGCTTGGTCTTGTAAGTGGCGAGTTCCGTGCGGTTCGGCAGTTTGCCGTGAATGAGCAGATGGGCGATTTCCTCGTATTCGCACGCGCCGGCAATCTCGAGTATGTCGTAGCCGCGGTAGTGCAGGTCATTGCCGCTGCGCCCCACGGTGCACAGCGCGGTGTTGCCCGCCGTCACGCCCGAGAGCGCAACGGATTTTTTTGCTTTCGGCGCGGAGGCCGGCTGGTCGTTCTGGCTCATGCGCCCACTCTAGCCCGGGCGTAGATCAGACGAAAATATATTGAAAATGCAGAGTCGATATGTGAAAAGTATCGTTATGGAGCTGCGTCATCTGCGCTATTTCCTGGCGGTCGCCGAGGAACTCAACGTCACCCGAGCGGCGCGGCGGCTGAACATCTCGCAGCCGCCACTGACTCAGCAGATCAAGGCGCTCGAGGGCGAACTCGGCGTGGTGCTGCTCGATCGGACCGGCTATCGCATTCGCCTGACTGACGCCGGGCGGCTGTTTGCGCTCGAGGCGGGCCGCATTCTCGAGGAGGTGCGACGGGCGGCCCAGATGGCGCGCGCCGCGGCGAGCGGCACCTCGGGGCGCGTGCGGGTGGGCTTCACGGAGTCAGCCTCGTTCAATCCGCTGGTCACCACGGCCCTGCGGGCTTTTCGCGCCGCGTACCCGGGCGTCGAGGTATCGCTCGAGGAGCATCCGTCGACCGAGCTTGCCGCGGCGTTGCGCGACGGGCGGATCGATGTCGGGTTCGTGCGGCCGCCCCTGCGCGAGGGGCGCGGCTTGGTGTTCGACCTTCTCGAGCGCGAGCCGCTGGTGGTGGTCCTGCCGATAGGTCACCGGCTGGCGCGGCGCCGGCGCATTGCGCTGCGCGAGTTGTCGCGCGAGACGTTCATTCTCTATCCCCGCGCGGTCCGTCCGGGACTGGCCGACGAGGTGGTCAGTGCCTGCGAGGCGGCCGGCTTCACCCCCCGCGTCGGCCAGTACGCCCCGCAGCTGTCCTCGACGGTCAATCTGGTCGCCGCCTCACTCGGTATCTCCATCGTGCCGGCGAGCATGCGCGCGCTGCAGCCGCAATTGGTCGCTTACCTGCCGCTTGAGGGTGAACCCTTGCATGCGCTGCTCGGTATCGCCTGCCGTGATGAGGAGCGCTCGAGCGCGGTCCGCAACTTCGTTGCAGCAGCACGTCAGCTCACCGCCGACCCATCGCATCGCGAAGGGTGACGGGGCGGCGCGTCCAGTATCATCGCAACATCACCGTTGCGTGCCCGGGGTGCCGCAATGCATCAGTCCACCGCTTCTGGCGAACCGCGCCGCCTCGATGCCGAGCTTGCCGCCCGGATACGCAACGTGTTCGAGGCGCAACGGCCTGTTGCGCTGCGATGGCGTACGAGCACCGTGGCCGAGCGGCTCGGCCGGCTCGAACGGTTGCGCGCGGCGATCATCGCGCACCGTGAGGCGCTCATCGCGGCCGTTTCGGCCGATCTCGGTCGCCCGCCTCTGGAGACCGAGCTCGCCGAGCTGCTGCCGGTGTTGACGGACCTGGCCGATTATCGACGTCACCTCGCTCGCTGGCTGCGACCGCGGCGTGTGCGCCCAACCGTCGCGACGTTTGGCACGCGGGCGTGGGTTCAGCGCGAGCCGCGGGGCCGGACGCTCATCCTCGCCCCCTGGAACTACCCCATCGTGCTCACCCTCGGGCCGCTCATCCCTGCAGTGGCATGCGGCAACACCGCCATGGTCAAGACCTCCGAGCTGGCGCCGTGCAGCTCGCGTGTGCTGCGGGAGGTCATCCGTTCCGCGTTCGATGACAGTGAGGTTGCGGTATTCGAGGGCGATGCGTCGGTGGGCGCGGCCCTGCTCGAGCTGCCGTTCGATCACATGTTCTTTACAGGCTCACCTCCCGTCGGCCAAGTCGTGATGGCGGCTGCGGCGAAATGCCTGGCCAGCGTCACGCTTGAACTCGGTGGAAAATCGCCGGTCATCATCGATGCGAGCGCTGATGTGGCGCGTGCGGTCGACATGATCGCATGGGCGAAATGCCTCAACGCCGGGCAGACCTGCATTGCTCCGGATCATCTTTACGTTCACACCTCGGTCTATGAGAGGGTGGTGGAGCGCTTCAGGTCACGTCTGTCGAGTTGGTACGGGGCCGATGCGCAGCACGCGCCGCAACTTGCGCGCATCGTCAACGAGCGTCATGCGCGGCGCCTGGCCGATCTGATCGACGATGCGCGCCAACGCGGCGCGGCCGTGCTGCAGGGCGGGAGTGTCGATATCGAACGACGCTTCATCGCCCCGACGCTGCTCGGGGAGGTGCCCGATGAGGCGCGGGTGATGCAGGAGGAGATCTTCGGGCCGGTGCTGCCGGTGAGGGTGTATCGCAGCGAGGAGGAGGTGATCGAGCGCATCAATGCGGCTCCGAAGCCCCTTGCGCTGTACATCTGGACGCGCCGCCGGGAAATGGCCCGCCAGGTGATCCAGCGCACCAGTGCGGGCGGCACCTGCATCAACCAGGTTGCGCTGCAGTTCCTGCACCACAACCTGCCGTTCGGCGGAGTCAATCATTCCGGCATCGGCAGCTATCACGGCGAATGGGGGATTCGGGCGTTCTCGCACGAGCGCGCGGTGCTTGATGCCAAGCTGCAGCTCTCCGGTGCGTTCCTTCCGCCCTACGGCGCACGCGCCCGGCGTCTGCTGGCGATGTTGATGAAGTTCTCGACCTAGCGACTCCGGCGACTCAGCGTGCCGGACCCTCGGGCGCATCGGCGCGACTGGGGGGCGAGTCTGCCGGGGTGGCGCGGTGGACCGCTGTGCCGGATGGGGGCAGGGGCGTGAACTCCGGTACCCGGGCGTATGCACGCACCGTCGCCGGGCGCGCCGCGATCTGGTTGAACCAGCGCTGCAGGTGCGGAAAGTCCTCCAGCAGCTGGCGCTGCCGCTCATGCGGCACGACCCACGGATAGCAGGCGATGTCGGCTACGGTGTAGGACGCACCTGCGACATACGGCCGGTCGGCGAGCCGCCGGTTGAGAACGCCGTAGAGTCGGTGAGTCTCCTGCACGTAGCGCTCGATCGCGTACGGGATCTTCTGCGGCGCATAGTGAATGAAGTGATGGCTCTGACTGGCAGTGGGTCCGAGCCCGGCGGTCTGCCAGAACAGCCACTGCAGGGCCTCGGTCTCCCCGCGCAGATCCGCCGGGATGAGCTGTCCGGTCTTCTTGCCGAGATACCAGAGAATGGCGCCGGACTCGAACACAGAAAGGGGGGCGCCGCCATCGCGCGGCGTGTGATCGACAATGGCCGGCATGCGATTGTTCGGCGAGATGGCGAGAAACTCCGGCCGGAACTGCTCGCCCATGCCGATATTCACCGGCTCGATTCGGTAAGGCAGGCCGGCCTCCTCGAGAAACATCGTGATCTTGTGACCATTCGGCGTCGGCCAGTAATACAGGTCGATCATCGGGTGTCTCCAACGCTGTGCCGGGGCTCGCGCCCGCACGCTCACCCTAGCACAATTGATGCGCTGGTCAGCCGTTGTTCCCGCTGCGCACTTCACTTGCGTGAGCATCCTGCGTAGCATCGGCGCGCAGTGCGCCATCCCCAGGAGGAACCAACACATGAGCGCCGAGTTGCCGATCATCTGTCTCGTCCGGCACGGCGAGACCGCCTGGAGCCTCACCGGTCAGCACACCGGACTCAGCGACCTGCCGTTGACCGCGCGCGGGGAGTGGGCCGCGCGCGCCCTGGCCCCTCGGCTGCGCGAACCAAAGTTCACGCTGGTGCTGAGCAGTCCGTTGCAGCGTGCGGCCCGCACTTGCCAGCTCGCCGGGTTCGCCGCCGAGGCTCGCGCAGATGCGGATCTGTGCGAATGGAACTACGGGGCGTACGAAGGACGGCGCACGGTGGAGATTCGTGCCGAGCGGCCGGGTTGGGAGCTGTTTCGAGATGGCTGTCCGGGCGGGGAGTCGGCCGATGACGTCGCGCAGCGCGCCGATCGGGTGATCGCACGCGCACGTGCTGCCGGGGGCAATGTGCTGCTGTTCTCGAGCGGACACCTGCTGCGGGTGTTGACCGCGCGCTGGCTCGGTCTGCCCGCCGATGCCGGACGACTGTTGCTGCTGGGTACCGCCAGCTTGAGCGCGCTCGGCTATGAACACAACGCAGACGAACCGGTCGTACGCCTCTGGAATGACACTCGCCACCTCGCCGGATGAACCCGCTGCGCCGTCGCTGAGCTGACGGGCTCGGGCGTGATGTGCTAATCTAAATTTCGATGGAATAGCGCCGGATGGGTTTGCTCGCGGCCGTCGGGCTCGCCGAGCGGCCCTTGCGCCGTCCCCCGCGGCGACCGTGCCGATCGAACGAATCGATTCCCGCGCCCATACGCTTCGCCTGCGGCATCGGCGCCCGATCCGGTCTGCGATGGAGGTAAGATCATGAAGGCAACCCAGCTGCTGCACGAATTCGGCCAGAGCATCTGGCTCGACAACATCACCCGTGATCTGCTCGACAGTGGCACGCTGCGCCAGTACATTGCCGAGCTGTCGGTCACCGGTCTGACCTCGAATCCCACTATTTTTGATCACGCGCTGAAGAAGAGCGCGGCATACGATGCCTCGATTCGTGACGGACTGAAGCGCGGGCGCAGCGGCGAGGTGTTGTTTTTCGATCTTGCCTTGCAGGACATCACCCGCGCTGCCGATGAGTTCCGCGCCACGTTCGAGCGCACCAATGGCGTCGACGGCTGGGTGTCACTCGAAGTCTCCCCGCTGCTCGCGTACGACGCGCAGCGCACGATCGCCGCCGCAAAGGAACTGCACGAGCGGGCGCAGCGGCCGAATCTGTTCATCAAGATCCCCGGTACCCGCGCGGGGCTGCCGGCGATCGAGGCGGCGATCTTCGCCGGGATACCGGTCAACGTGACGCTGCTGTTCTCCCGCGAGCAGTATCTGGCCGCCGCCGAGGCATATCTGCGCGGCGTCGAGCGGCGCATCGCTGCAGGGCTCAATCCCGCGGTCGCTTCGGTGGCTTCGGTATTCATCAGCCGCTGGGACGTGGCCGTTGCCGGCAGGGTGCCGGCGGAGCTGACCAATCGCCTCGGTATTGCGATCGCCGCTCGCACCTACCGGGCAGCCCAGCAGCTGCTCGTCTCGCCGCGCTGGCAGCGCGCATTCAACTACGGTGCGCGAGCGCAGCGGCTGCTCTGGGCCAGTACGGGTACGAAGGATCCGAAAGCCGATGAAGTGTTGTACGTGAAGTCCCTGGCCGCACCGTTTACGGTTAACACCATGCCCGAGGCGACGCTGCAAGCGTTGGCTCGGCACACGGAAATCGGTGGCGCCATGCCCGGCGACGGTGGCGACTGCGAGGTGCTACTCGGGCACTTCGCGCGGGCCGGTATCGAAGTCGATGCGCTCGCCGAGCAACTCCAGGACGAGGGCGCCAAGGCGTTCGTGAAATCCTGGCAGGAGCTGCTCGGGGTGATCGCCGCGAAGAGCGCAGCACTCGGCACGGCGGCTTAAGACATGAATGTACTGGTCGTCGATGTCGGCGGAACGCACGTCAAGATTCTCGCTACCGGACAGGCGGATAAACGGGAGTTCGCATCCGGGCCTAAGCTCACCGCCCGGCAAATGGTCGCCAAGGTCAAGCGCCTGGCGCGCGGATGGCGCTACGACGCCGTCGCAATCGGTTACCCCGGGCCCGTGATGCATGATCGAGTTCTCGCCGAGCCGCACAATCTCGGCTCCGGCTGGGTCGGGTTCGATTTCGCGCGCGCCTTTGGCTGTCCGGTGCGCGTCATCAACGATGCAGCCATGCAGGCCCTCGGCAGTTATCGGGGCGGCAAGATGCTGTTCCTCGGACTCGGCACCGGACTCGGTACGGCGCTCATCATCGATGGCATCGTCGAGCCGATGGAGATCGGGCATCTGCCGTACTTGAAGCACACATACGAGGATTACGTCAGCGACCGGGCGCTCGCGCGCATGGGCAAGAAGAAGTGGCGCAAGCACGTCGCGGATGTCATCGAGCGGCTCACGCATGCGCTCGAGCCGGATGAGGTCGTGATCGGCGGCGGCAACGTCAGGCATTTGAAGGAGCTGCCGCCGCGCTGTCGCGCCGGTGATAACGCCAACGCCTTTGCGGGCGGGTTCAAGCTCTGGGAGAAGGCAAAAGCCACTCGCCGGCGCGGCGCGCCGCCGGCGCGATCACGCCGCAAGCAGGGAGATCGTGCATGAGTTCAACGACCGCGGCGCTCTCGTCCCGGCCTGCGTGGCGGGCGCTGCAAGCGCATCACCGGGCGATCGCCCCGGTACACCTTCGCCAGTTGTTTGCCGATGATCCGAAGCGCGGCGAGCGCCTCACTGCCGAAGGCGCCGGGGTGTTTCTCGATTACTCGAAGAACCGGCTGACGGATGAGACGCTGAAGCTTCTGGTGCAGCTGGCCGCGGACTGTGCGCTGCGTGAGCGCATCGAGGCGATGTTCAGCGGCCGGCGGATCAATGTGACCGAAGATCGCGCCGTGCTGCATGTCGCCCTGCGGGCGCCGCGCACGGCGAGCATTCTAGTCGACGGCAAGAACGTCGTGCCTGAAGTGCATGCGGTGCTCGACAAGATGGCCGCGTTCGCCGCCCGCGTGCGCGGCGGCGAGTGGCGAGGGCACACGGGTAAGCGCATCCGCAATGTCATCAATATCGGCATCGGGGGCTCTGATCTCGGCCCGGTGATGGCCTACGAGGCGCTGCGCCACTACAGCGAACGCTCGATGCGCTTTCGGTTCGTCTCGAATGTGGACGGCGCTGATTTTATCGAAGCGACCCGCGATCTCGATCCCGCCGAGACATTGTTCATCGTCTCCTCGAAGACGTTTACGACTCTCGAGACGATGACCAATGCGCATACCGCGCGCGATTGGCTGCTGCAGGGCCTCGGCGGAGATGCGAGCGCAGTCGCGAAGCATTTCGTCGCCGTTTCCACCAACGCTGAGAAAGTTGCGGCGTTCGGCATCGACACAGCCAACATGTTCGGCTTCTGGGACTGGGTCGGCGGCCGCTATTCGATGGATTCGGCAATTGGACTGTCGACCATGCTCGCGGTGGGTGCGGAGAACTTCCGCGCCATGCTCGCGGGATTTCATGAGATGGACGAGCATTTTCGCACCGCGCCGCTCGAGAGCAACCTGCCGGTTCTGCTCGGACTGCTCGGCGTGTGGTATACGGATTTTTTCGGTGCACAGACGCTTGCCGTGCTGCCGTATGAACAGTATCTGAAACGCTTCCCGGCGTATCTTCAGCAGCTGACCATGGAGAGCAATGGCAAGCACGTGACGCTCGAGGGGGCGCCGGTCGGCGTCGACACCGGGCCGATCTACTGGGGCGAGCCGGGCACCAACGGACAACACTCGTTTTATCAGCTGATCCACCAGGGGACCCGGCTCATTCCCTGCGATTTCATCGCCTTTGCCCACGCACTCACCCCGCTCGGGCGTCATCACGACATGTTGCTCGCGAACGTCTTCGCTCAGGGCGAGGCGCTGGCATTCGGCAAAACGCTCGAACAGGTACGCGCCGAGGGCATTCCGGAGTGGCTGGCACCGCATCGAGTGTTCGAGGGTAACCGGCCCTCCAATACGCTGCTCGCCGACAGACTGACGCCCCAGACGCTCGGCAAGCTGGTTGCCCTGTATGAGCACGCGGTGTTCACACAGGGGGTCATCTGGAACATCAATTCCTTCGACCAGTGGGGCGTAGAACTCGGCAAGGCCCTGGCGCAGGCGATCATCCCTGAGCTCGAGGGTGCGGCGGAGCCCCCATTGCGGCACGACAGCTCGACGAACCACCTGATCCGCCGCTATCGCCAGATGAAGGCGCGCGGCTGAACGCGCACGCCTCGGATGCGCGCGGTTCCTCCCGGGGGAACTTGCCGCGGCGCTGATCTGTCGAGTACAGACAAAGGAGCAAATCATGCAACTCGGAATGATCGGACTCGGACGGATGGGCGCGAACATGGTGCGCCGGCTGCTGCACAGCGGACACGACTGCGTGGTGTTCGACCGCTCGGCGGAGGCGGTCGCAGCCCTGGCCCAGGAGAAGGCGACTGGCGCAGGATCTCTGACGGAGTTCGTGCAGAAGCTCGCCGCGCCGCGCGCCGTCTGGTTGATGGTGCCGGCGGCCGTGGTCGATGACACGCTCGCACAGCTAGTGCCCTTGCTCGGGAAGGGGGACATCGTCATCGACGGAGGCAATTCCTACTACGTGGACGACATCCGTCGTGCACAAACGCTTGCGAACAAGGGCATCCACTACGTCGACGTGGGTACCAGCGGCGGCGTCTGGGGCCTCGAACGCGGCTACTGCATGATGATTGGCGGCGAGCCCGCTGCGGTGCAGCGTCTCGACCCGATCTTCGCCAGCCTTGCACCGGGCAAGGGGGATATCGCGCCAACCCCGGGGCGCGAGCGAGCCGCGGGCAGCGCCGAGCAGGGTTACCTGCATTGCGGACAGAACGGGGCAGGTCATTTCGTCAAAATGGTCCACAACGGAATCGAGTACGGCATCATGGCGGCGTATGCGGAGGGTCTGGGCATTCTGCGTGCGGCCAATGTCGGCAAACGGGCGGGCGAAATCGACGCCGAGACCACGCCACTGCGAGATCCGCAGCACTACCAGTACGATCTGAACCTCGCGGACATCACCGAAGTGTGGCGGCGCGGCAGCGTGATCGCCTCCTGGCTGCTCGATCTCACGGCCGCTGCGCTGTACAGCGACCCGCAGCTCGCGAAATTTGCCGGGCATGTGTCCGACTCCGGCGAGGGGCGTTGGACAATCAAGGCGGCGATCGATGAAGGTCAGCCCGCTCCGGTGCTCACCACTGCGCTCTATGAGCGCTTCAGTTCCCGGGGCGAGGCGGACTTCCAGGCGAAGGTCCTCTCGGCGATGCGTTACGAATTCGGCGGTCATCTCGAGAAGCCCTCCAAGTGAGCGAGAGACAGACGAGCACACCATGAACGACACCCACAACGACGCGCTGGTGTTCTTTGGCGCCACCGGTGATCTGGCTTACAAGAAGATCTTCCCGGCACTGCAGGCGATGATCAAGCGCGGCGCACTGAAAGTGCCGGTCATCGGTGTCGCCAAGGCCGGCTGGGGCATCGAGCAGCTGCGCGAGCGGGCGCGCGACAGCCTGGAGAAGCATGGCGGCGGCGTCGATCCCGAGGCTTTTGCGCAGCTGACCTCACTGCTGTCATATGTGGACGGCGACTATGCGGACGCGGCGACATTCCGCACGTTGCGCAAGCTGTTAGGGGCGGCTCGGCGTCCGGCGCATTATCTGGCGATTCCACCCGCGCTGTTTGGCAAGGTGGTCGAGCAGTTGGCACAAGCCGGGTGCACCGAGACGGGCGCTCGCGTCGTGGTGGAGAAGCCGTTCGGTCGGGATCTGCAGTCGGCTCGCGCGCTCAATCAGATCCTGCTCAGCGTCTTCGACGAGGAGCACATCTTTCGCATCGACCACTACCTCGGAAAGCGGCCGGTGCACAACATGGTGTTCTTTCGTTTCACCAATGCGCTGCTCGAGGCGTTCTGGAATCGAGACTACATCAAGAGCGTGCAGATCACGATGGCGGAGAACTTCGGCATCCAGGGCCGGGGTGCATTTTACGACCCGGTCGGCACGGTCCGCGACGTGGTGCAGAATCACCTGTTTCAGGTGCTGGCCAATCTCGCCATGGAGCCGCCGGCACGTACCGACAGCGAGTCGATCCGCGACGAGAAGGTGAAGGTTCTCAAGGCGATTCCCGAACTCACGCCTGCCGATCTGGTACGCGGCCAGTTCCGCGGATATCTCGACGAGAAAGGGGTTGCGCCGGGCTCGAAGACCGAGACGTACGCGGCCATGCGGCTGGCGATCGACAACTGGCGCTGGCAGGGGGTGCCCTTCTACATCCGTGCCGGCAAATCACTGCCGGTGACCTGTACGGAGGTGGTTGCCCATCTGCGCCGGCCGCCGGCGGTCTACCCCGGCTGCACGCCGCAACATGATTACTTCCGTTTCCGCATCAGCCCTGACAACGAGATGGCCATCGGCCTCAATGTCATGGACGATGCCGAGCTCGGCATCGGTCAGACCAACGAGCTGTTGGCGAGCCGCCATGCCGGTGCCAACGAAATGGACGCCTACGAGCGGGTGCTCACCGATGCGATGTCTGGAGACCGGACGCTGTTCGCTCGTGAAGATTATGTGGAGGAGGCCTGGCGCATCGTCGACCCGGCGCTCAAGGCGAACACCCCGGTCCATCCTTATGAGCCTGGCAGTTGGGGGCCGCAGGAAGCCGCCCGGGTTGCTCCGCCTGAAGGTTGGTACGATCCGACCGTTGCCCCGTAGCTCCGGTACGTTGCCGAAGGATCGGTCGGGCTCACCGGCCGGATCAATCCGCCTTGAACAATCCGCGCAGCCGCTGCGGCTCGCAGCGCAGGTACTGGTTCGGCGCGCGCACCTGCGCACCGAGCGCCGCCGCCGCATGCCACGGCCAGCGCGGGTCGTAGAGTATCGTGCGGGCGAGGGCGACTAAGTCCGCATCTCCCGTCGCGACGATGGCCTCGGCTTGTTCGAATCCGCTGATCAGTCCGACGGCGACGACCGGGATACGCACGGCAGCCTTGACGGCGCGTGCCAGCGGCACCTGGTAGCCGGGTCCGACCGGGATGCGTTGTGCGGGATGCAGGCCGCCGCTCGAGACGTGAATGGCATCGCAGCCATGCTCCTGCAGTTTCGCGGCGAATGTCACAGTCTGTTCGAGGTCCCAGCCGCCCTCGAGCCAATCGGTCGCCGATACCCGCACAGAGACCGGCTTGTCCGGCGGAACCGCCGCACGCACCGCGTCGAAGACCTCCAGCGGGAACCGCAGCCGGTTCTCGAGCGTGCCACCGTATTCGTCCTCGCGCTGGTTCGCGAGCGGTGAGAGAAATTGGTGCAGCAGATAACCGTGCGCGGCGTGAATCTGCACCGCATCGAGACCGATCCGGCTGGCGCGCGCTGCTGCCGCGGCGAATGCCTCGCGCACCGCGCGTAAGCCGGCCCGATCGAGTGCTGCCGGGGGATGCTCGCCATCGGTGAAGGCAATCTTGGACGGCGCGACGGTTTGCCAGCCGTTCGGGTCACTCGGCAGCAGCTGATGGCCTCCCTTCCAGGGCGCTTCGGTCGAGGCTTTACGACCGGCATGGGCCAACTGCACCGCAATGGGCGTGTGCGACCAGTGGCGAATGTGCTCGAGCGTGCGCGCCATGGCAGCCTCGGTCTGCTCGTCCCACAAGCCCACGTCACCGTAAGTGATGCGGCCCTCTGGCGTGACGGCAGTCGCCTCGATCGTGACCAGGGCGGCGCCCGAGAGCGCCAATTGGCCAAGGTGAATCAGATGCCAGTCGCTCATGCAGCCGTCGTTCGCCGAGTATTGGCACATCGGCGCAATGACGATCCGGTTGATCAGATCGAGGCTGCGGATACGCAGGGGCGAGAAAAGGGCAGGCGTGCTCATTGTGACCGGGGGTATTTGCGGGGACTGCATTGCGCCAGGGTAGGCGCCCGAATTTTACCAGCGCTTCGCGCCGCCGTGCAGTGCACCGCGCAGCGCCGTTCGCGTCGGGCCCGGACTCGGCTCAACGCCGCAGGCGATGCTCGCGATCCTGTTCCCGAGCAATCACTTCAGCGAGCACCGCCGCTTCGGCGGCGAGGCGCCTGATGAGATCATCGAGCGTCAGGATGCCGACCAGCTTGCCGGACTCGTTCAGCACCGGAACGCGGCGCACGCCATGGGCTTTCATCCGCTCAATCGCTTGCTCGGCTTCCTCCGAGGTGCGCGCAATCACCAGCGGTGCGCGCATGATGTCGCGGACGCGTACTTTGGCAGCATCCAGTTCCTTCGCGAGCACCTCGACAACGATGTCCCGGTCGGTGACGATGCCAAGCGGCGCCCGCTCATCCTCGCCCTCATCGACGATGATCAGATCGCCGACGTGCCGCTCGCGCATGAGTCGGGCTGCGTGCAGCGCGCTGATATCGGCCGAGCAGAAAACAACGTCGGGTGTGCACAGCTCTTGCAATTTCATGATCTGCATTCCTCAGTACTCGATTCACTTTGCGCCCATTCGGCCGGCGTCCCGCGGCGTGCCTCATCGCGAGAGCACGTGCGCCAAATGCAGCCACTGCGCCTCGATGGGCTTCTTGGCCTGCACCGCCTCGGCCAGTGTGCTCGTTGTGACCCGGGCGCCGGCCAGCCCGAGCAGGATGCCGTGCTCCCCGGCGCACAGACGCTCGACCGCGGTTGCTCCGAGGATCGTCGCGCTCAGCCGATCGAAGGCACCCGGGCTGCCGCCGCGCTGCACGTGGCCGAGCTTCGTCACCCGCAGCTCGAAGTTCAGCCGCTCGGCATGCTCGTTGAAGTGACGGGCCAATGCATCGGCGTTGTGGCGCGCGCCCTCGGCGACGACGACGATCGCGTGACTCTTGCCGCGCTCATAGGCTTCTTGGATCGCCGTGGCGACCTCTTCCGGGGACTGCTCGGCCTCGGGAATGACAATTGCCTCGGCGCCGCCGGCAATGCCCGCCATCAGGGCTAAATAGCCGCACGCACGTCCCATCACTTCGACGAGAAAGACCCGGCCGTGCGCCGAGGCGGTGACACGCAGCCGGGTGATGGCCTCGAGCGCCACATCGAGCGCCGTGGTGGCACCGAGGGTGACCTCGGAGCCGGCGAGGTCGTTGTCGATCGTCGAGGCGATTCCGACTACCGCCACGCCGCGCTGCGACAACGCAAGCGAGCCGCGCTGCGAGCCATTTCCGCCCACGACGATCAGTCCCGTGATGCGACGCTCGGCGAGTTGGCGGACGGCCGCCAGCTGTCCCTCTTCGGTGAGGAACGGCGGGCAGCGACTCGTGCCGAGCATCGTTCCGCCGCGATCGATGATGCCGCCGACCTCCCGGATGCCAAGACCGATGAAGTCCCCGGCGATCAGTCCCGTGTAGCCGTGACGCACACCGAACATATCGAGCTCACACGCGAAGCCCGTGCGCACCGCCGCCCGAATCGCAGCGTTCATTCCCGGCGCATCGCCGCCACTGGTGAGGATTGCCACCCTTCTGCTCATGCCCGACCACCGAGGTCAGCAGCCCCTCGCCCTACTCGATGACAGCGGGCATCGTGACCGGACTGTGTGCTCATCGCAGTTGATTCTCGATGCGCTGCTCGTTGCGAACGGTGCCGGACAAATCCCCCATCTCTCCGGCGAGCACATCGAGCACGTCGTCGAGCGCGAGGACGCCGGTCAACATGCCGGCAACACCAACCACCGGCAGACGCCGCACGCCCATGCGGCGCATCGTGCGCAGCGCCTGTTCGAGCGCATCGGATTCATCGGCGACCGCCGGGTACTGCTTCATCAGGTCTGCCGCGGTGAGCTGCTTCGGATCGGCGCCGCGCGCGACGACCGAAACGACGATGTCGCGATCCGTCAGGACACCGACGGGACGTCCATAGGTGGCGTTCGGCTCCGGTTCCACCACCACCAGGAACCCGACGTGCTGTTCGCGCATCCGTTCCGCGGCGGCAACCAGATCCGTGCCGGGGGTGATGGTGACGACCTGATGTTTGCAAATGCTTCCGACGTTCATGATGGCACCGTGCGGCTTGGGTAAGTCATGAGTAGGGTAAGTCCGGTTAGGCGGCCGACTGTTTGGTCGTGCTCGCCAGTTCGCGCTCGAGGTCGAGGATGCGCAAAGTCGTTGCGATGAGCGCATCGGGATTCAGCCCGATCGAGTCAATGCCGAGACGAACCAGCTCGGCGGCGATCTCCGGGTAATCGGAGGGCGCCTGGCCGCAGATCCCGGAGTGCCGTCCATTGCGCCGGCAGCCTTCGACCGCGAGCTTCAGCAGCTTGCGCACCCCCGGGTCGCGCTCATCGAAGTCGAACGCTACGGCGGCCGAGTCACGATCGACGCCGAGGGTGAGTTGCGTCAGATCGTTCGAGCCGATCGAGAACCCGTCGAACAGTCGGCTGAACTCATCGATCAGCAGTACGTTGTTCGGAATCTCGCACATGACGTAGACCTCCAGGCCGTTCTTGCCGCGTTCCAGGCCTAGATCGCGCATGCGGGCGAGGACCGCCGTGCCTTCCTCCAGGCGCCGGCAGAACGGAATCATCGGCTTGATGTTCACCAGCCCCATGATGTCCCGAGCCCGCTGAACCGCCGCGCACTCGAGCGCGAATCCCTCCGCGTACGCCGGGTGCGTGTAGCGGGCGGCACCGCGCAGGCCGAGCATGGGGTTCTCCTCCTTCGGCTCGAACCAGCGGCCACCGAGCAGCCCGGCGTATTCGTTGCTCTTGAAATCGGACATGCGCACGATCACCGGCTTCGGATAGAACGCCGCGGCAATCGTGCCAAGCCCCTCGCTGAGGCGCCGCACGAAGAAATCGCGTGCATCGGCATACCCGCGGATCAGCGCCTCGATGCCGCCTCGCTCGCTCTCATCCGCCACCCGTTCCGGATGCAGCAGCGCCATCGGGTGCGCTTTGATGTGTTCGGTGATGATGAATTCCATCCGTGCGAGTGCCACTCCGTCGTTGGGCAAAAAGCTCAGCTGAAAGGCAGTATCGGGATTGGCCAGGATGAGCATCATCTTCGTGCGCGGTCGCGCGAGCGTCGCGAGATCGGTTCGGTGTACCTCAAAGGGCACCTTCCCGGCGTAGACCCGGCCCAGCTCCCCTTCGGCGCAGGAGACCGTCACGAGCTGGTCGTTTGCCAGCCGCTCGGTCGCGGTTTCCGTACCGACGACCGCTGGGATGCCGAACTCGCGAGCGACGATTGCAGCATGACAGGTGCGCCCGCCGCGATTCGTGACGATCGCCGCGGCACGATGCATGATCGGCTCCCAATCGGGCGTCGTACTGTCCGTAACCAAGACATCTCCAGGGCGGAAGGCGCTGATCTGCGCGGCGCTCTTGATCAACCGGACAGCTCCGCTGCCGATGCGAGCGCCCACCGCGTGTCCCGTTACGATCGGCTCGGGTGTCGCGCCGAGCCGGTATTCCTCGAGTACCGTTTCGCGACGGCGCGAAGCGCTGGTCTCAGGCCGAGCCTGTACGACGTATAGGTGTCCATCGATGCCGTCCTTGGCCCACTCGATGTCCATCGGCATCGCCCGCCTCGCCTGCCTGCTGTAGTGCTGCTCGATCTTGATCGCATAATCGGCCAGCACCAGCACTTCATCGTCATCGAGGCAGTAGCGTTCTCGCTCCTCGGGAGTCGTGGCGACGTTGAGGGTCGGATCGTGCGCCGTCTCGTCGGCATAGATCATGCGGATCTGTTTGCTACCGAGCGCATGGCGCAAGACCGCTCGCCGACCGGTGAGGAAAGTCGGCTTGAACACCACGAACTCGTCGGGTTCGACGGCGCCCTGCACGATATTCTCGCCGAGCCCGTAACTGCCGGTAATCAGCACCACGTCGCGGAAGCCGCTTTCGGTATCCAGCGTGAACATCACGCCGCTCGCGGCAAGATCGGCGCGCACCATCTGCTGGACGGCGATCGACAGGGCGATCTTGAAATGGTCAAAGCCGTTGTCGATGCGGTAATGGATGGCCCGATCGGTGAACAGACTCGCAAAACAGCGTCGGCAGGCATCGAGCAGCCGCGCTTCGCCCTGGATATTCAGGAACGAGTCCTGCTGACCGGCGAAGCTCATCGTGGGCAGGTCCTCCGCGGTGGCGGAGCTACGCACCGCGACGCTGAGCGGTTGCCCAGATTCCTTACCCAAGCGACGATACGCGGCGAGGATCTGCCTCTGCAGATCCTGCGGCAGGCCTGCTGCGTAGATGATTTCGCGGGCCCGTTGTCCGCGGCGGGCGAGGTCCTGGGCATCCTCGACCTGCAGATCGGCGAGCAGCTCGCGCAGCGGCTGCCAGGCCTGCGCCTGCTGCAGCATGTCGCGGTAGGCGTCGGTGGTGATCGCGAAGCCGTTCGGGATCAGCACACCCAGGGGGCGAAGGGTCTGATACATCTCCCCGAGCGACGCGGTCTTGCCGCCGACCAGGGCCAGGTCCGAGGCCGAAATCTGCTCGAAAAACCGGATATAGCTCGCCGTCGCACCCATCGTGACCTCTTTCTCGACGGACGGTGCGTGGCATCCGCAATGGGCCTGCTGGGTGCCGCGACGCCTGTCTCAGGAAGAAACGGTACGCGTGTGGCCGGTAGCGTGAATCCGCAGTTGTGCTTATCGGTCCGTGCGGTTCGCACGCATCCGCTGCACCGACCGTAATCGACTGCGGCAAATGCGGATCGCGCACCGCGAGCCGGCGACCGGACACTGTGCACCTGTTGTGGGTCAGCCGGACAGGCAGTCCGCGCGGCGGCCCCGGGGCTGCATGTCATGAAACCCAACGCGCCGCGAACCCCCGTAGAACATTGCGCTCTTGCGGCGAAGACGGCCTGGCTCGCCGATCCACGCCATTACCCGCACCGACCGCGGGTGGTGGCTTGCATCGAGACGCACTTCGCGTGGATCTTTCTGGCCGGGGAGCGGGTGTACAAACTGAAAAAGCCACTCCACAGAGCATCCATGGACTACCGGACCGTGGCGTTGCGCGAGCGGGCGTGTCGGGCGGAGCTTGAACTCAACAGGCGTCTTGCGCCTCAGGTGTATCGTCGGGTGGTGCCACTTGGGCGCACGCGAGCCGGTGAGCTGACTTTGCGCGCCGGCGCATTCGAGGTGGTCGACTGGTTGGTACAGATGCGCCGACTCGGCGCAGCACGCATGCTCGATCAGGCGATCCGGGCGCGCTCTGTTCAGGTGCGCGATCTCAAGCGGATCGCGATCCGCCTCGCGGCATTCTTTCGCACTGCACAGCCGCTGCCAATGAGCGAGCGCGGCTACTTCGCGCACCTGTGCCGGCAGGTCCGGGCGAGCGGGTGCGAATTGGGTGCCGCCGATCTTGCCCTTGCGTCCGCTCGGGTGCAGACGGTGGTGGCGCGACAGCTCGCCTGGCTCGAACGCCGCTCGCACCTGCTGCGCGGGCGCGGGCGCTTACTGCGCGACGGACACGGCGATCTGCGTCCGGAGCACGTCTTTCTGGGCACTGCATCGCACGCGGCGTGCGTCATCGATTGTCTCGAGTTCGATCCGCGTCTGCGCAGACTCGATCCGGCCGAGGAAATCGCTTTTCTGGCGCTAGAGTGCCGGCGACTCGGTGCGGCACGCCTCGCCGCGGCTCTCTTGGAGCACTGTATTCTGGCGATGGACGATACCGTTGCGCCGGCTGTGATGGCCTTTTACATGAGTCGGCGGGCCGTGGTCCGGGCGCTGATTGCAGCCTGGCACCTGCGCGATCCTGCATTCGCGACCCGCGTGCGGCTGTGGCGTGCGCGCGCCCATTCGTACCTCGATGACGCTTTACGCGAGATTCGGCGGGCGGAGTGGTTGGCTGCGCGCGCCGCTGTGGCCGAGCATCCGCGCGCTGCCGGTCAGTCCGACCAGCGCTCGAGCAGCGGTGCGACCGGTTCGCCGCTGAGCATCCGGCGTACCGTCTGACCGAACAGCGCACCGATGGGCAGCGTCGTAATTCGCTGCGCTGCGGAATCGGCGGGCGGTATCGCGAGCGCGGCACCGACGCTATCGGTTAGGGTGATGCTCGTGATCCACTGCGCCTCGGTGAGGCTCACCAGCCCTGCGCCGAGCGGAGCGTGCGTTACGGCCACATGAACTGCCGTGGCGCCGTGCTCGCGACACGAAGCGGCAGCACGCACCAGCGTTCCGCCCGTCGCACACAGATCGTCCAGGACGATCGCGGGCTGACCGGCGATATCGCCCGCGAGCACACCGCCGGAGACCATCCCCCGGGCGCGGCGCTTCTCGACGAACGCGAGGCCGATGTTCCGGCCGGAGCGCGCCGCCAGCAGTTCACGGAAGATCTGTGCGCGTTTGATTCCGCCGACATCGGGGGAAACCACGGTGAATGCATCGGTACCGGGCAGACGCAGCAGAAAATGCTCGACCAGCATCGGCAACGCGCTCAGATGGATGGTGGGGATTCTGAACGCGTTATCGAATGCCGCCGAATTGTGTACATCGAGACTGATTAGACAGCCGGTTCCCACGCTCTCGAGCAGTTCCGCAACGTAGCGCGCGCTCACGGGATCGCGGATCTGTGTGCGCCGATCCTTGCGTGCGAACGCAAAGTACGGCAACAGCACGGTGCGAGTGCGTGCACCCGCATCGCGCAGTCCCTGCAGAAGGAACAGCAGACGCACGAGGCGCAGGGGTGTTGGCGCATCCTCGGTGGCCGCCAGGGACTGGATCACGAACAGCTCCCGCCCGCGCACCGATTCCAACGGCCGCAGCTTGAACTCCCCGCCCTCGAAGGTTCGCTCCTCGATCGGCAGCAGTGCCAGGCCGGCATGCTGCGCGATGGCGTTCGCCAACGCTTGGCTCTCACTGAGTCCAACGGCAGCGGCTGGTAAGGAATTCAGCGACATCGCTCTCGCTCCGGCCATGGCGTGGCGGACTCGCCGGTCGCCCTGACGCCGGATCCACTCGTGCCAGTATGACGCGCGCGGCACACTGCGACATCCGCAGCTGTGCGTATTGGATTGCTACAGCCCCGGATGGGCGCACGCAGGTTGCGAGGTACTCTTGCGGCGTGCCGGCTGGGCAAATTCGGGCAGTGCGGATCGATGAGCATTCACAATGCGGACATCGCTGCGGCTTTCGAGGAGATTGCCGATCTGCTGTCGATCCAGGGGGCGAATGCCTTCCGGATCCGCGCCTATCGGCGCGCAGCCCAGACCGTGCGCGGCCTGCCGCATCAACTCGCCGAGGCTGATGATCCGTCGGTCTACGAGGGCTTACCCGGCATCGGCACAGACTTGGCCGGAAAGATTGCGGAGTTCCTTCACACCGGTCAGCTTGCCGCACTGCAGAGGCTGCGTCGCGAGGTGCCGGCCGGATTGCGCGAGTTGCTCGCGCTGCCCGGCTTGGGGCCGGCGCGGGTGCGCGCCCTACGGACAGCACTGAAGATCAATAGTCGCGCGGATCTGCGCCGCGCGCTGGGCACAGGCCGTCTGGCCAAGTTGCGCGGATTCGGGCCGTCGCTACGCGCGCAGCTCGAGCAGTCTGTCAGGCATGCGCCGCAGGCAACGGCGCGCCGGATGCCGATTGCCGAAGCAGCGCAGTACGCCGAGCCGTTTCGGCGCTTTCTTCAGGCGGTGCCCGGCGTCGAACGCGTCGAGATTGTCGGTAGTTACCGCCGCGGGCGCGACACCATCGGTGATCTCGACTTGCTGGTGTCCGCGCCTGCAGGCGTCGCTGCGATCGAGGCGCTGCGCGGTTATGCGGAACTCGGCGCGCTCAGCGCTTCGGGTCGGACCAAAGCCTCTGGCGTGCTGCGTAACGGTCTGCGGTTCGACCTGCGGGTCGTGCGGGCCGAGAGCTTTGGCGCGGCGCTGCAGTATTTCACGGGGAGCAAGGAGCACGGCATCCGCCTGCGTCAGCGCGCACACGCACGCGGCCTGAAATTGAGTGAGTATGGACTGTTTCAGGGGGCGCGGCGATTGGTCGGGCGCAGTGAGCCGGAGATTTACTCGACGCTCGGTCTGGCGTGGATCGCCCCGGAATTGCGCGAGGACCGGGGCGAATTCGAGGCGGCAGAACACAATGGGCTGCCACGGTTGATTGAACGGGCGGACCTGCAGGGCGATTTGCACGTTCACACCCGTGCCACCGACGGGCGCGACTGCCTCGAAGACATGGTGGCCGCCGCGCGTGCGGCCGGACTCAGCTATGTCGCCATCACAGATCACAGCAAGTATCTGGGCATCGTGCACGGCCTGGACGCGCAGCGCCTCGCTCGCCAATGCGAGGCAATCGATGCGTTCAACGAGCGACTGCGCGGCTTTACAGTGCTCAAGGGCGCTGAGGTGGATATTCTCGAGGACGGCAGTCTTGCCCTGGCTGATGCGGCGCTGGCGCCGCTCGATGTCATCGTGATCGCGATCCACAGTCACTTCGAACTGTCGCAGGCGAAGCAGACCCAGCGCGTATTGCGCGCGCTGGAGCGCCCGCACGTGACGATCCTGGCGCATCCGACCGGCCGCCTGCTCGGCGAGCGTGAACCGTACGCACTGGATTTCGAGCGTGTGCTCGCCGCAGCGCACGCGCGACCCTGTTACCTGGAGGTGAACGGCCAGCCGTTACGGCTCGATCTCGACGACGTGTACGTCAAGGCCGCTGTCGAGCGCGGCGTGCCGCTTGCGCTCGACAGCGATGCGCATGCCAGCGGACAGTTCGCGAACCTCGACGGTGCGGTCCGACAGGCACGCCGCGGCTGGGCATGCAAGCAAGACGTGCTCAACGCTCGCCCGCTCGGGCAACTGCGCCCGCTGCTACGGGCGACTCGCGGCTGAGCGCTTGCTGTGCCGGCTTCAGGCCGCGCTGGGACGCAGAGCCTGCGGATCGATCGGGAGCGTGCGAATGCGCTTGCCGGTGGCCATGAACAGCGCGTTGCACAGCGCCGGCAGCACCGGCGGCAGCGCCGGTTCGCCGAGACCGGTCGGATCGTTGTTGCTGCGCAAGAAATGCACCTCGAGTGGCGGTGCCTCGTGCATGCGCAACAATCGGTACGCATCGAAGTTGTTTTGGACCACCCGGCCGTTCTCGAGCGTGATGAATAGGTGCAGAGCCTGTCCGAGCCCATCGAGAATTGCGCCCTGCGCCTGATTGTAAGCGCCGGCGGGATTGATGATCTGGCGACCGATGTCGACGGCGGCCCAGATTTTGTGCACTTTTGGAACGCCATCGCGGTCGACGCTTGCTTTGACGACTTCAGCGACGTAGCCGAAGTGGCTGTAGTAGAAAGCCAATCCCATCCCGGTTCCGCTCGGCAGTGCCTGGCGTTGCGCCCAGCCGGATTTTTGCGCCACGAGCTCGAGTACGCCGCGCACCCGTCCGGTATCGAAGGGCGGAACTTTTACCCCGAAGCGGGGCGGCGGGGGCGGAAAGACCCGTGGTGGACCGTAGAGCTCGAGTCGCAGTTCGAGCGGATCACGGCCGCCGGCGTGCGCCAGCTCGTCGAGGAATGACTCGAACGCAAAGGCGAGGGCGTTGCCACCGGGGTTGCGCATCGGGCCGGTGGGTGCGTCGAGCTGAATGAGCGATTGCGCATACTCGAGGTTTGGCACGAAGCCCGCAGGGAAGTGATCCGCCGGCAGATCGGCCGCGGCGGCGACATGCCCGCTTCGGCCGAAGGTGATGAAGTGATCGCGAAATGCAACCGGGTTGCCGGCCGCATCGAGGCCGGCCGTGAAATGGTGAAACCCACCGGGCCGATAGGCATCGTGCTGGATGTCCTGGGGCCTGTTCCACAGTAGCTTCACCGGGCGTCCGAGCCAGCGGGCGATCATCGCCGCTTCGGCCATGTAATCGTTATTCAATCGCCGGCCGAAGCCACCGCCGACCCGGGTCATGTGTACGCGGATTTTTGCCGCGTCGATGCCGAGCGTGCGTGCCACCAATTGCGCGCCGGGGCCGGGGTTTTGCGTCGGGGCCCAGATCTCGACGCTACCGTCGCGATTGATTCGCGCCGTGCAATTCTGCGGCTCGAGCGTCGCGTGGGCGAGGAACGGATACGCATAGGAGGCGCTCACGCGCCGGTGCGCGCCGCGCAGCGCCGCGTCGAGGTTGCCGTCGCGGCGGATGAGCGCGTGCGGCGCCTCGCGTGCAAGCTGAGTCGCCTGCTGCTCGAATGCGGCGGTGCTCTGCGCGCGGGCCGCGCTCGGTGACCACTCGACGCGCAGCTTCTGGAGCGCCTTCTGAGTATCCCACCACTTGTCGGCGATGATCGCGACGCCATCGACCAAGCCCATCTTCACCGCCGCGTCGGCGCCAGCGCCGCGCAGGATGAACGCGTCGCGCACCCCGGGCATTGCCTTGATCTCCTCGAGATTCGCCCGTACCACACGCCCGCCGAATACGGGTGATTTCTCATAGACCGCGTAGCTCATCTGCGGCAGCGACACGTCGATGCCGAACAGCGGCTCGCCATCGAGCACACGCGCGCTGTCGACTCCGCCGGTGAACTTCCCGATGATGGTGTACTCGTTGGGACTCTTGAGCGTAACGGATGCAAGGTCCGGTGCATGCAGTGCGGCGGCCTTCTCGGCCAGCGCACCGTAAGTCAGTGTCCGTCCGCTCTGCGGGTGCCGCACCACCCCCTGGCGCGTCATGCACTGCGCCGGCGGGACGCCCCACGTGCGTGCCGCGGCGCTGATGAGCATCTGGCGCGCGGCTGCGCCGACTTGCTGCATCGGAATCCAATTGAGGGGCGTGCCGAGGCTGCCGCCGGCAAATTGCGGGCCGTAGATCGGATCGAGCATGGCTTGCTCGACGCGCACGTTCTGCCAGTCGACATCAAGCTCATCGGCGATCAGCATCGGCAGGGTCGTTTTCATTCCCTGGCCGATCTCGGGGTTCTTTGCGGTGAGGGTGACGATGCCGTCGGGGGCGATTTTGACGTATGCGGCGATCAGGGCGTCCTGCGCCGAGGCCGTCTCGCTGAAGCGCAGCGTCAGCAATAACCCGCCCCCGACCGCAAGGCCGGTCGCTAAAAAGGCGCGCCGCGAGATGCGCAGGCCGCCGGATGCCGACACCACCGGATCCTCCGCGGATTTCTCGCGAGTCATGATTGCACCTCGCGCGTGTCTGCAGTCGGCAGGCCGGCGGCCTGCTTGATGGCAGCACGGATACGAGTGTACGTGCAGCATCGGCAGATGTTGCCGTTCATCGCGGCATCGATATCTTGGTCGGTTGGCCGTGGGTTCTTCGCCAGCAACGCGGTAGCCGACATGACTTGCCCAGCCTGACAATAGCCGCACTGCATCACGTCGAGCTCGAGCCAGGCGCTCTTGACCTTGCGCCCCCACTCGCTCGCGCCAATGCCTTCGATGGTCACGATTGCAGCCGAGCCTACTGCTGAGATCGGCGTGACGCACGCGCGTACCGGCTCACCGTTCAGATGCACCGTGCACGCTCCGCACGCCGCAATGCCGCAGCCATACTTGGTGCCGGACAGGTGCAGCTCGTCGCGCAGAACCCACAGCAGCGGGGTGTCCGCGTCGGCCTCTACCGTGCGCTGGATGCCATTGACCAGAATGGACAATCTCATGAGCGCCTCCGCTTCAGTGGCGCCGTCGAACGACGGCTGGCGCGCAATGGACAAAAGTATAGGAGATCCGCTGGGCGCGGTCAGCCGTCACGTCCCGCAAACCCGCTGCACTGGCGGCCCATGGCGCCGTTCCCCTGGACGGTGCTCTTGTGGCCTCGGACGGCGAGCTGCGGCGGTGGCGGCAGCGCTTGCACGGCCTCACTCGATGGTGGATTCAGCCATGGCAGCGAGATCCGCCGGGGTGTCGATATCAAAGCCAGCCCTCGGCATCGACACCGTGCGGACCTCGGCGGCGTGCTGCTGCAGAACCTTCTTGGCGCCCACGTCGCCAGTCAGCTGCTGCAGCTGATGGAAGCATCGGCGTGGGAATATTGCCGGTGCGCCGGCGCCGGTTCCGTAGCGGGCTGCGACAATCGCGCTCGGTGCTGCACGCCACGCCTGCGCCAGCCGAGTGTAATCCCGAGTGCGGATCAGGGGTTGATCGGCGAGAACCAACATGACCGCGGCGCAGGTGTGCGGCAGCAGCTCAAGACCGGTGCGGATCGAGCTCGCGATGCCTTCCTGCCACAGCGGATTGACGCGCGCGTATGCCGGCGAGCCGGCGAGCAGCGCCTCGAGCTCGCCGGCGTGCGCACCGAGGATGACCCAGGTTCGATCCGCCGCGGCGCCGGCGCGCCTCACGACCCGCAGCAGCAACGGCTCGCCACCGATCTCGGCGAGCTGTTTGACGGCACCGAAGCGCCGCGCGGCGCCGGCGGCGAGTACGAGAGCGTGCAACTCCTCTGCGGGCATGCTCAGCACGCCGCGGGAGCAAGCTGCGAGAGCGGTGCGGCAATCGGCAGCCGTCCGTTGAGAAAGGCGAGGATTTCCGCCACGATCGATACCGCGATCGCTTCCGGTGAGCGGCCGCCCAGGTGCAAACCAACTGGTGCGCGCAGCCGGCCGTGCAGAGCGTTCGCCTCGACACCGAGCTCATCGAGCAATCGCGCCGCGCGCGTCGGTGGCCCGAGCAGCCCGATGTAGGGTAAGGCGCTCGCCGCCAGCACGCGCAGGTACGCCCGATCCATCTCGAGCTGGTGCGTCATGATGACGGCGGCATCAAAACCCGCCACGTCGAGGGCCGCATGCAGCGATTCGGGTCGCGTCTCGATCACCTGCTCTGCCGTCGGAAATCGCGCCGGCACTGCCAACGCGGCGCGATGATCGGCGAGGGTGACTTTCCAGCGTAACTCGCCCGCCAGGCGTGCCAGTGGCAGGACGTCGGGACCGGCGCCGAGCACAAGCAGCCGCGGCGGCAGGGCAAGCGGCAGGAGAAAGACGCGGCAGCGCGCGCGCAGATCGAACCAGCCGGGCTCGCGCGCGCGGCTCGCCGCCTCGAGTGCCGCGTGCCCCTCGGCCGTGAGCCAGTTTGTGTCCGCCTCGCCGGGGCGTACGACCGTGCCGACCGCGATATGCTGATCGTGGGATTCGGTCACGAGGCCGATTGCCGTCGGCGAATGGGCGGCAAGTGCCTGCGCCAGATGTGCCAGGGGCTGCCAGCGCTCCTCCGGGCCCACGCGCAGCAACAGAATGTGCATGGCTCCCTCGCAGCCCGACCCCAGTCCCCAGATCAGGTCGTTCGGGTCGCGCAGGTCATAGGTGATCTGACGCGCCTCTCCGCAGCGAATCACGGCGCGAGCCTGTTCAGCAAGATCGCCCTCGAGGCAGCCCCCCGAGATCAATCCAGCGTACTCGCCATCGGCGGCGATCAGCAGCAGCGCCCCGGGACGCTGATAGGTCGAGCCTGCCGTTTGCGTCAGCACCGCGAGGGCTACGGCGCGAGCGGCCGCACGCTCGCGCGACAGCAGAGGAAGAAGAGCGCCCAGGCACGATTCCATGCACGGATGCTAAGCGGGCGGAACGCTTCTGAGCAATGCGTTCGTACTGCAGTCAGGCGAATGCTGGCCACAGGTGTGCGGCCGTGGCGCAGGGAGTCGTGGGGCGCAATGGGCACATTCTCGTACCTGGCGCGCAGTGTCCCGCAGGCGGCGCGCAGGGCATGGGCAGACGAATCGAGCACACTCAGGCAGTGACCGGTCTGGCTGCGTCGATACGCCTCCCAATCCGACCGCGGCCGAACAGTTGCGAACGGCTCACCGGCAGCGCTGTCCCGGCGGCACGTCGGCCTCTGTGCTCGACACGGTGGCGCTCAGGGTGGGCGATCGGTTCAGCAACCATTCGGAGCCAGTCCATTGTCGCGAGCACGTGATCTTCAGGTTATCGATATTCGCAACAAATCTTTGCCGCTCGAGGGCGTGGGATTGCTGTTGCCAATCGCCGCCGATACTATGGTGCGACGCCGCGTTTCGTTGCAGTCAACGGGCCGGCCGGCAAAATGACATCCACGCTGCAGTACGCGCTGCGCGGCAGTGCGCGGGGAGAGTTCAGGTGATGATCGATCCTTCCGTCGCGCTGGCCTGCCGCGTGCTGGGTGCACTGGTATTTCTGACGGCGGTGGCGGGCAAGCTCGCTCACCGCCACGAGTTGCCGGGAGTGGTGGCCAATTATCAGTTGGTTCCGGAGTGGCTCGCCGAGACTGCGGCATGGGGGGTGATCGCACTGGAATCGCTGGTGACGCTGTCCTTGGCTGTCGGGCTGTATGTGCAGGCCGGCGCGGCGCTCGCGGTCGTGCTGCTCGGTGGCTTTGCGCTGGCGATGGGTATCAACCTCGCGCGCGGCCGGCGCGAGATCGACTGTGGCTGCTTTCAATCCGGACTACGTCAGCAGTTAAGTCCGGGACTGCTGGTGCGCAATCTGGTGCTGGCAGTCGCGCTTGTCCCCCTGTTCGCGATCCCCTCGACCACGGTCGCTGCGCTGCAGTGGGTTGATGGTATGGGTGCGGGGCTCGCTGCCTACGGGCTGTACCGGGCGTTCGACCAGATTCTATCGCTGCGCCAGTCCTCGTTGGAGCTGCGCAAGAGGTTTGCGTGATGCTGCTCGTCTCTCAGGTGATGTTGTGGATTGCGGTGATTGCGCTGGCTATTGCGGTGTTGGCACTGGCCCGGCAGGTGGGTGTGTTGCATGAGCGCATCGCTCCGGTCGGGGCACTCGCGCTCGGACGCGGACCGCAGACGGGCGAGGCGGCTCCGAGATTGACAGTGCGCACCCTCGCCGGTGATCCGCTGGAGATCGGGGGACCGCAGCCCGGTGGGGCGTTACGGTTGCTGTTTTTCGTCTCCCCGACCTGTCCGATCTGCAAGTCGCTCCTGCCGACCGTCAAGGCATTCGCTCAAAGCGAGCACCTCGATCTGCTCCTGGTCGGCGACGGTGATCTCGAGCAGCAGCGCCAGATGGCTGCTCGGCACGACGTGGCGCTCGGGCGCTTCGTCAATGCACCCGAGGCTGGCCGCGCCTTCCAGGTTGCCAAGCTGCCTTACGCGGTACTCGTCAACGAACTCGGTGTCATTGCCGCGCAGGGTCTGGTCAATAGCCGTGAGCACCTGGAAAGCCTGATCTCGGCGCATGAACTCGGGCTGCGATCCGTCCAGGAGTATCTCGCCAGGCAGCGTGTCTCATCGACCGGCTGAGCGCTGGCTCTGCCGCCGACGCTCCGCTGCGCTTCGAGCGCAGCGGAGTCAATGCTCGCGCCCTCGCTTCGCGGCACCTCCCGCCTCTGAGCGCTTCGGCGTTTTAACCCGCTGACATCCGAGTGGCGCCCGGTGTGCATTGACGCCGCTCGGAGGCTGGCCTATGCTCGCTCATCGTTCGATTTATTGATATCGATAATCAATAATCAATATGAGCAGGGGGCAAGTCAGCGTGGCATCGACGACCGGCTCGCTCTGGGTGAAAACGTGCGCGCCGTTGGCACCGCTGCCGCAACTTGCGACCGAGGCACGCGCCGAGATCGCAATCATTGGCGCCGGCTACACCGGCCTGTCCGCGGCGCTGCACGCGGCCAGCGCAGGCCGGGATGTGGTGGTGCTCGAAGCCGGCGAAATCGGCGAGGGTGGCTCGGGCCTCAATGGTGGCCAGGTGATCGCCGGCTTGAAGCATGACCCGGAGGCGCTCGAACAGCTTTACGGCGAGCAGACCGGTGCACGGCTTGCCGCCTGCGCCGGCTCGGCGCCGGATCTGGTCTTCGATCTGATCAAGCAGTATGGGATCGACTGCGACGCGGTGCGTACCGGCTGGCTGCAGCTTGCAGTCAGTGAGCGGCAGTTGCCGGGATTGGAGCGGCGCGCCGCGCAATGGCGCAGCCGCGGCGCTGATGTGGCCGTGCTGTCGGCCCGCGATGCGGCGGATCTCACCGGCACGGCGCGCTACTGCGGAGGCTGGATAGACCGACGTGGTGGTACGGTGCAGCCGCTTGCATACCTGCGCGGATTGACGCGGGCGTGTCAGGGACATGGCGTGCACCTGTTTGCGCGCAGCCCAGCCATGCGGCTCACCCGCCATGGCGGGGTGTGGCGCATCGACACCGCGCGCGGCGCCGTTGCGGCGCAAACGGTCATCGTGGCCACTGACGCGTACACCGACCGCGGGTTCGATCAACTCAGGCGCACCGTGGTCGCCGTGCCGTCCATACAGGTGGCGACCGCGCCGCTGCCGCCCGATTTGCGCGCCCGCATTCTTCCGCGCGGCCATTCGGTCTCGGATACGCAGCGCATTCTGCGCTACTTCAGACTCGATGCGGCGGGACGGTTCGTACTCGGTACGCGTGGCTCGTACGAGGACATCCCAGCCCCGACGAATACCCCGACCCACGAGCGGGCACTGCGCGAGCTCTATCCTGAACTCGCCGCGGTCCCGATCGAATGCCGGTGGGGCGGGTTCGTGGCCATGACGCGCGATGGCATTCCGCACTTGCACGAGCCGGAGCCGGGGTTGCTCGCCGGCCTTGGTTACAACGGCCGCGGTGTTGCCATGGCGACCACCCTGGGACGGCTGTTGGCGCGCCGGGCGCTCGGTGAGCCGGCCGGGAATCTCGACTTTCCATTCACCCCGATTCGCCCGATCCGCTTGCACAGTCTCAGTCGCATGGGGGCACGCGCCGCCATACGCTACCTGCAGACCCGTGACGCACTCGATCGCGCTCTGGGACGCGGCGCTCCCGGAGCCGGCGGATGAAACTCCCCGACATCATCCTGTTCGCGCTGATCGCAATCCTGAGCGCCGTATTCTTCGCGCAATGGTTCATGCTGTGGCGCCGCCGTGAGCTGCGCGAGCGGCCGAGCTGGTCGGATCTCGGCATCGGATTTCTGACCAACTTCGGCGATGCGCTCGGGATCGGCTCATACGCCACGACCACGGCGCTGTACAAGTTCCGCGGGCGGCCGAGCGATGAGCTCATCCCCGGAACCCTGACCGTCGGCAGTGTCTCGGTCGGCATCGCTGAAACGATCATTTTTGTCACTCTCATCACGGTCGATCCGATGCTCCTGCTCACCATGGTGGCGAGCGCCACCGCCGGCGCCTGGCTCGGAGCCGGAGTCGTGAGCCGCATGCAGCGCCGCTCGATCCAGGTGCTCATGGGGGCGGCCCTGTTGGTCGCTGCGATCTTCTTCGTGATGGGCAACCTGGGCAGCTTTCCGGTCGGCGGGGCTGCTCTGTCGCTCACCGGTTGGAAATTCGTGGCCGCGGTGGCGACCAATTTCGTGCTGGGCGCGCTCTCGACGATCGGCATCGGATGGTATGCGCCGACCATGGTCGTCTTGGCGCTGCTCGGTTTCAATCTGCGCGCCGCTTTTCCGATCATGATGGGCTCGGGCGGAATGATGTTGCCCGCCGCCGGTGTGCGCTTCCTGCGCAGTGGCCGCTTTGCCTGGGGGCCGTCGGTCGGTTTCGCCACGGCCGGCGTCATCGGTGTATTGATCGCGGCGTTTATCGTGAAAACTCTGCCGCTGCATGCGCTGCGCTGGCTGGTCGCGGCGGTGGTGACCTATGCTGCGCTCGCCATGCTGCGCTCCGCGCAACGCGAGGCTGCGGCGGCGCGTGCTGAGGGCAGGGGGTGAAGGAGAACGGTTGAGCACGGGGCAGCGGCGCAGCAGGTTGTGCCGGCGAGTGTGAAGATCAGAACTCGGCAGGGGAGATCGCGTGAAGAAAGATCCTGAACAGCCTTCTCGGTCGGTGACCTCGGACTCCGATCATGGACTTGGCATGGACCGAGATATCTCGCGTCGGGATTTTCTCAACGGCGTCGCCATGGTGGCCGGAACGCTGGCGCTGCCGGAGGTTGCCCTTGGGGCAGGCGATCCGGACCGCGCCGCGCTGCAGAGCGTTGCGACTCCGGATGAAACGTATCCTTATCCGCCGATGCGAACCGGCCTGCGGGGTCTCGCTCCGGGTTCGTACACCGCGGCACACCACTTGCGCGACACGCGTCAGGTTGATCTCGGCAGCGCCGAGCACACCGGTGAGCATTATGACCTCGTGGTGGTCGGTGGCGGACTCAGCGGGCTTGCCGCAGCGCATTTCTTCCACAAGAACGTTGGCTCTGGCGCACGGGTGCTGGTGATCGACAACAACGATGACGTCGGCGGCCATGCGCGCCGTAACGAATTTCACTACCGCGACCACACCCTGGTCGTGAATGGTGGCACCTATGACATCGAGTCTCCTGAGCGCTACAACCAGTGGGCGCGCCAGGTGCTGGATGACATCGGAGTCGATCTCTCGCGCTACGTTCGTGACAATGTGACCAATGAGCGTCTTTACGACTCCATGGGGCTGCGTCGCAGTTACTTCTTCGACCGCGAGCACTGGGGCGATGATCGACTGGTCGTGCAGCCGCGTGGCTCGCCAGACCTGCCGGGCAACGTCCTCGGCGATCCGCAACCGCGCTTCACCGACGAATTTTTGCGCGCAATGCCGCTGTCCGAGCAGGCGAAGCAGGATCTGAAGCGCCTGCAGGACCCTGCCCAACCGGACTATCTGGCAGGGCTCACGCAGGCACAGAAGCTCGAGCATCTGGCGCGCATGAGCTTCGAGGACTATCTGCTGAAGGTGGTCAAGATCGATCCGCAGGCCTACTGGTTTTATCGCAACCTGGGACGGAGCGTGTTCGGCACCGGCGCCGACGTGCTGCCGGCGCTGTTCGCCTGGGGCATGGGCAGCATGCCCGGCTTCTATGGCTTGAAGCTCGATCCGCTGCCGCACGGCTTGCTGGCAGACCTGCCCGGTGGCATGCATGGACGCCAACGTCCGGGCCATGGTGATGTACATTTCCCGGACGGCAACGCAACACTGGTGCGGCTGCTGGTCCGCAAGCTGATTCCAGCAGCGGTGCCGGGTTCGACGCAGGAGGACGTTGGCACCGCGCGGGTCGATTATTCCCTGTTCGATCGTCCCGGAAATTCGACCCGAATCCGCCTCAACCATACGGTACTCAATGTCCGTCACGACGGCGATCCGGCCACCGCCAGGGAAGTCATCGTGTCATACAGCCCTTCGGCGAGTGCGAGCGGAAAGCTTTACGATGTCCGGGCGCGCTACTGCATCATGGCCAACTGGAACATGATGATCCCGTATCTGGTTCCGGAGCTGTCCCGGACGCAAAAGGATGCCCTGGCGTACAACATCAAAGCGCCGATCGTGTACACGACCGTCTTCCTGCGCAACTGGAAGGCGTTCGAGAAACTCGGCATCAGCACGGTGGTGTCGCCGACCATGTATCACGACCGATTCTGGCTGCCCGAGTCGGTCGATCTCGGTGCGCTGCGCCACTCTGCGCATCCGCGCGATCCGATCGCTCTGTCCATGACGCGCTATCCGACGTTCCCCGGCCATCCGCGCAAGGCGCAATACACCATGGGACGGGCCGAACTGATGAACACGTCGTTCGAGACGTTCGAGCGCAATATTCGTGATCAGCTCGTGCGGGCGCTCGGGCCTGGTGGCTTCGATCCACGCAAGGATATCCTCGGCATCATGGTCAACCGCTGGTGTCACGGCTACTCTTACACTTACAGCAGCCTCGAGGATCCGCTCGACTGGGTGTTCACCGAGACCGACAAGCGCTCCTGCGTCACGGCCCGCCAGCCCTTCGGACGCATCTCGATCGCTAACGCAGATGCCGCCATGAGTCCGCACACCGACGCGGCTTTCCTGACCGCGCATTGGGCGGTCGAGCAGGCGCTCGAAAAACTCGCCTATCCATTTGTGTCCCACAATACTCAGGGGGCGTGACATGAAGCGAATCGCATACCGAGCGGGCATTGCAACCGGCGCTGCACTGCTGCTGCTGGTCGGCGCGGGATCGGGTATGCCGGCGTGGGGTGCGACGCAGCCGCCGCCGGCCAAATCCCCACCGGTGCTGCAGAGTGAGATGGCTGGCGTGACTCCGTTCAACGGCCTTGCCGCCCATGACCTCAGCTACAGCGCGATCGACGGTCTCGAGGGCGGGGGCGTGCGTATCATCAACGGCGATACGATGCAGGATGTTGCGACGGTGTATTCGTCGCAATACGCGAATTTCGCCTGGGCGCCGGATGATCGCACGCTGTACATCTCGGAGACTTACTGGACGCTGGGCAATCGGGGTAAGCGCGAAGACGTGCTGTCGATCTATGGTGGGCCGACACTGGCGAACGAGGGTGAGATCGCATTGCCCGGCCGGTTGATCTCCGATCCGAAGACGCACACATTCGCGCTGAGTCCCGATGGGTATTACGGATACGTGTACAGCTTTCAGCCGGCACCTGCCGTCAGCGTGATCGATCTGCACGCGCGCAAGGTGCTGACGTCGGTCGAGATCCCGGGCTGTGGTCTGGTGTTCCCCTTCGGCAAGCGTGGCTTTGCCTCGCTGTGCGCTGATGGTTCGTTAGCGGTGGCGGATGTCGACCCGCAAGGTCACTACACCGTGCGTCGTACCAAGCGCTTTTTCGATGTCATGCACGATCCGGTCATGGACGAGAGCGTCGCGGACGAGCACAGCGGGCTGGCGTTGTTCATTACCTATGACGGCTGGGTGCACCCGGTGCATCTGGCCGACACCCCCCGGTTCGGCAAGCCGTGGTCGATCGAAGAGGCGGCGGGAATGTCCCCGGCAACCTCGCACGTCGGCCAGATTACCTGGCGACCCGGGGGACAGGTGCCTTTTGCGTACGAGCCCTCCCGCCATCGACTGTTCGTGCTGATGCACGAGGGGCCGGCGTGGAGTTTCGAGAAGCCCGGCAGTCAGATCTGGGTGCTCGATGCGCGTACGCATCGACTGCTCGATCGCTGGGCGGTGCCGGAATCAGCTTATCTGGTCGCCGTGACGCAGGATGCGCATCCGCTGCTGTTCGCGCTGTCGCACCAGTGGCTGTGGGTGATGAATGCCGAGTCGGGCGCGGTGGGGCGGGCCACGCAGATCGTGGCGCCGGGCCTGGTCAGAGTGCGAGGTGAGTGACATGCAACGATCTGATCTGGACAAGTGGAGCGAACGGCTGACTCGGCGCCTGGCGGGCCGGGTTTCCAGACGCAGTGTGTTGTCACGGTTCGGAGCCCTGCTGGTGGCCGCGCCGCTGTTCCCGCTGCTGCCGGTGCAGCGCGCGCGCGCGGCGGAACCCGCTCAGGGTACGGACTTCAGCCGCGCGGCCCAGACGCACGACGATACGGCATGCAATTACTGGCGCTACTGCGGCATCGACGGCAATCTTTGCTCGTGTTGCGGCGGCAGCGTGCATTCGTGTCCGCCGGGCTCTCAGCCCTCGCCGACTTCGTGGATCGGCAGTTGCGTCAATCCCGACGATCAGCGCGCTTACCTGATCGCCTACCGGGATTGTTGTGGGGCTAATGAGTGCAATAAATGCAGTTGCCTCAACACCGACCATGCGATGCCGATCTATCGGCCGCAGGCGAACAATCACATCATCTGGTGTTTCGGCACGAACAGCTTCGAGTATCACTGCTCGATGGCCGTGTTGGTGGGATTGGCGGAATGAATCTGCGCGCGGCGCGTGCAGCATGCGGCGGCCTGCGGCTGGGACGTGTGCTCGCGGTTGCGCTGTGGTGTCTCGGTGGCTGCGTCGACCTCGCCGCGGCCCACGGTGCTCCATGGCTTGGGGCGGTGGCGCCGTCCGTGGCGACCGTCCGACGCTCTTATGCCGCCAAACCGGCCGCGGAACCTTCTGCCGGACGGAGGGTGAGTCATCTCTCGCCGGTGCAGGTTGCGTATCTGACCTCCTGCGGGGGCTGTCACGGAGTCGAGGGCGTCTCGGCGCCGCGGTCCGTGCCGACTCTGCGGCATTTGACCGGCAGCTTTCTCTGCACGCACCAAGGGCGGCAATTCCTCGTTCGCCTGCCCGATGTGGCTCTGAGCAGCCTGTCGGATCGGATGCTGACGCGGGTCATGAACTGGGTGGTGTTCGATCTGGGCGGACCGGCGTCGCAGGGGCCGAACTCGCGTCCCTATACGATTGCGGAGGTGAGGCGGCTGCGCCGTGAACCGCTGACGCAGACGGGGCTGACGCGCTACCGCAATCAGGTGGTGGCGCGCCTGCAGGCGCGCTGCGCGGCACCCGCTGCGCTCAGCGTCTATGGCAGCACGGGTTACGGTCCAGGGGTAAAATCCGATTCCCGCCCCAATAGCGATCGGAGAGTTCATGCCGCTCACATTGCACATTAACGGACGTTCCGTTGAGGTGGACGCCGAGCCAGATACGCCATTGCTGTGGGTGCTGCGCGACGAGTTGGGATTGACCGGGGCCAAGTTTGGCTGCGGCATGGGATTGTGCGGGGTCTGTACGGTGCATGTTGCGCACGAGCCGGTGCGTGCCTGTCTGACTCCGCTGTCGGCGGTACAGGGCAAGAGCATCACCACCATCGAGGCCGCTGGCGAGGAGCGGATCGGTCGTGCCGTGCAGTCGGCATGGCTGGCGCTCGGGGTTGCGCAGTGCGGGTACTGTCAGGCCGGGCAGATCATGAGCGCCGTGGCGCTGCTGCGCTCGACACCCCAGCCGAGCGACACGCAGATCGACGCGGCAATGGCCGGTAATCTGTGCCGCTGTGGGACCTACCCGCGCATCCGCGCGGCGATCCATCAGGCGGCGCAGCAGCTGAGGCAGACTCCATGAGCGCACGGCACGCGGTGGGGGAGGGTGCGCGGGCGGTGACTCGCCGGTCGGTCCTGAAAGGCGTGGTGGCCGGGGCGCTGGTGCTGTGCCTGCACGAGTCGGGGGAGATTGCCTTGGCTGGGACGGCAGCGCGCAAGTACGGCGTGGACGCTGAGCCGGGAGGGGCCGTGGAGAACCCCCTGGTCTTCGTTGCGATTCATCCGGATGATACCGTGACTGTAACGGTGGCGCGCCCCGAGATGGGGCAGGGGATTCGAACCAGTATGGCGCTCGTGGTCGCCGATGAGCTCGAGGCCGAGTGGCCGCGGCTGCGCGTGACCCAGGCGCCCGGGGATCAGGCGCGCTACGGCAATCAGGATACGGACGGCTCGCGCAGCATGCGCCATTTTTTCGGGCCTATGCGCCGGGTCGGAGCGGCGGCACGCATGATGCTCGAGAGTGCTGCCGCGGCGCACTGGGGTGTGCCGGTGAGCGAGGTGCATGCCGAGGCGCAACAGCTCTGGCACAGCGCGAGCGGTCGGCGGCTCACCTACGGCGAACTCGCCGCGGCGGCAGCCCGCGAGCCGGTACCCGATCCGCAGCGTGTGCGGTTGAAGAGCCCGGAGCAGTTTCGCTACATCGGCAAGCTCAGCACGCGAGCCATCGATGGCGCGGACATCGTCGCCGGACGGGCCCACTACGGCATCGATACACGCCTTGAGGGGATGCTCTATGCCGTAGTCGCACGGCCTGCGGTGCTCGGTGGCCGGCTCCTCGACTACGACGCGCGGGCGGCCCTTGCCGTGCCGGGGGTTGTGCGCGTGGTGGAGATTGCCTCGCACCCGCTGCCGGCCCAGGCCTATCCGCTCGGCGGCGTGGCGGTGCTGGCGCGCAATACCTGGGCGGCCATCAAGGGACGTGAAGCGCTGAAGATCCGTTGGCACGACGGCGCGAACGTAAGCTTTGATTCGCGGCAGTTCCAGGGAGAGTTGGAACAGGCCGTGCGCCAGCCGGCCAAAGTCGTGCGAAACGACGGGGATGCGGCATCTGCGTTGCGGGCAGCGCCCCGGCGGATCGAAGCCGAGTACTACTTGCCGTTTCTGGCTCACGCCTCGATGGAACCGCCGGCGGCCACCGCCCGCATCGTCGCGGGCCGCTGCGAAGTCTGGGCGCCGGTGCAAGACCCGCAGGGCACGCGCGATCTGATTACCGGACTGCTCGGTATGAAGGAGTCGGATGTCACGGTGAACGTGACGCTGCTCGGCGGCGCCTTTGGACGCAAATCGCTCGGCGATTTTGCGGGCGAAGCGGCGGTGCTGAGCAAGGCGATGGGCGGCACGCCCGTCAAGGTCATGTGGACCCGCGAGGATGATATCCGCCACGACTACTACCAGGCCGTGGCGATGGAGCGGCTCGAGGCAGTGCTCGGACCCGACGGGTTGCCGCTGGCGTGGCTGCACCGTTCCGCCTCACCCACCGAGGATGCGACCTTCGAGGCGGGCGCCGAGGGCGAGGATTCGAGCGAATACGGCATGGGAATGATCAACATCCCCTATCGTATTCCGAACATCCGCCTGGAGATTCCGAAAGTACCGGCCTATACGCGCATCGGCTGGTTCCGCTCCGTCTACAACATTGCACATGGATTCGCGATCCAGAGCTTCATCGACGAGTTGGCGTACGCGGCCAGGCGTGATCCGCGCGACTATCAATTGGCGCTGCTTGGGCCTGCCCGGCGCATCGATCCGCGCACGCTGTCGGACCAGTGGAATTACGGTGAGTCGCCGCGACGCTATCCGCTCGATACCGGGCGGTGGCGCGCGGTGATCGAGCGAGCGACGCGCGAGGCCGGTTGGGGCCGCAAGCTGCCAAGGGGGCGTGGCTTGGGATTGGCAGCCACCTACAGCTTCATGAGTTATGCCGCCGCGGTGGTCGAGGTCGAGGTCGATTCTGCCGGCCGGATCGCAGTTCCGCGGGTGGACATTGCCTTTGACTGTGGTCCGCAGGTCAACCCCGATCGGGTCCGCGCGCAGCTCGAAGGCGCGTGCATCATGGGGCTCACGGTCGCCAAGCACGGCGCCATCACGTTCAAGGATGGCCGGGTGCAACAGTCCAACTTTAACGATTATCAGCTGCTGCGACTGCCGGAGGCGCCGCGGGAGATCCACGTGCACGTACAGCAAGCGAGCTTTGACGTGCCCCTCGGCGGAGTCGGTGAGCCCGGCATGCCACCGATAGCGCCCGCATTTGCCAACGCGGTCTTTGCCGCTACTGGCAAGCGCATTCGCCGTCTTCCCCTGGGGGAGAGTTTGTCCGAGTCCTGATACACACTGACTGGTGTACGGTCGGCCGTCGAGCGTGTGCGGAATCCCGCGAGGGCGATCATGCTGATGCGCCAGGCGTCCCACCTCCGGCTGCAGCGCGCCCGGCAAGCGCGAGGTTGAAGGCGAGGTCGCCCGAGCGCTGAACGCAGACTCGACAGGTGGCACTGCCGAGGGGTGGTGAATGATTCTCGGTGTGGAGAGGGCGTTGTGAAGAGCGGAACACCCACCCGCATAGCGGCGGGCGTGATTGGCTATGCCTTGAGCGCTTCCGTGGTTGCGATGGCCGTCGGTGCGGCCGCGCGTCCCATCCATCCGGCCGGCAACGTCTCGGACCGGCGCGTTGAGGCGCAAGCTGCCAGTGGCCGTGACTGGCTGGTCAACGGACGCTACGACGAGCAGCACTTCAGTCCACTGCGGCAGATCAACGCCCGCAACGTGCAGCGGCTGGGGCTCGCCTGGTATCTGAACGTCCCGAGCGTGATGGGGCTGGCTGCAGAACCCATCGAAGTCGACGGGCTCATCTATCTTTCCGCCCCATTCGACCGCGTCTATGCCGTGAACGCCGTGACCGGCAAGGTCGTGTGGACGTTTCAGCCCCGAGTGCGTCTCGATCATTATCGAAACTCCTGGGCGGCCAGGACGAATCGCGGTGTCGCCGTATGGAAGGGCAGGGTCTATGTGGGCACCGGCGATTGCCGGCTGATTGCCCTCAATGCCGCAACCGGGGCACAGCAGTGGCAGACGCAGGTCTGCGATCCGAGGGAAACCGGCATTACCGGCTCACCGCGTGTCGGCGGTGGCCGAGTCTATATTGGCTACAACGGCGGGGACACCGGCGTGCGCGGCTCGCTGTTGGCGGTGGACGCGGCCACGGGCCGGCACCTTTGGCGCTTCTGGACCGTACCCGATACGCCGAGCGGCATCGATCCGAAGGAGCCGGCTTTGGCCATGGCGGCCAGAACCTGGACCGGCAAGCGCTGGTGGACGACAGGGGGCGCCTCCGTCTGGACGGCGATCACCTATGACGCCCGAACGAATCAGGTCATCTTCAGCACGACTGCTGCGGACCCGGACATGCTGTATGGCGATCGCATGAATCTGCAGGTCGGTGGCCGGAAATTGTTCTCCGGCTGCGTCATTGCCGTGAATGCGGCTACCGGCAGTTTGAACTGGTACTACCAGACGAGCCCGCATACCGAAAATATGCAGATCGTCATGGCGCATCTGCAGATCGGTGGTCGCGAGCGCTACGTTGCGATGACCGTCCCGAAGAACGGTACGTTCTACGTTCTTGACGCCCACACCGGCCGACTCATTTCGGCCAAGCCGCTCGATCCGCGGATGGTGCCCGTGCCCGCCGCCTGGGGCGGAGGCATGCGAGCGGCGGCGTTCCACAACTGGTGGCCGATGAGCTACAGCCCCATCACCGGGCTGGTCTACATCCCCGCTGCGGACGCCCGCGTGCACCGTGCGCCCGGGCAGACCGCACGGCGGGGCGAGCTCTACGCGTGGAATCCGGTCCGGCAAGCGGCCCAATGGACGGTGGATGAGCCTCTGCCCGTGAACAGCGGGGTGCTGGCGACAGCCGGAAATCTGGTCTTCGCCGGCCAGGGCACCGGTTGGTTCGATGCGTATGCTGCCGACACTGGCCACAAACTGTGGTCCATCAACACCGGTTCGGCGAACGACGCGGTGCCGATCACCTATGAAGTGCACGGCGTGCAGTACGTGCTCGAGCCCGTCGGTTATGGGTCGGCCTCGCGGCTGTTTGACAGGGGCAGCAATATGGGAACACCCCTCTCCCAGCGCGGACCTGCGCGGCTGCTTGCATTTCGCTTGAACGGAGCAGAGCGCTTCCCGGTTACCCATGTCGCGATCCCTGTGGTACCGCGCCCCCCTGCCGAGTCCTTTAGCCGCAGCGAGATTCGTGCGGGTCGGCGTCTTTATCGCCGGTTCGTCTGTTGGGACTGCCACGGTCCGGACGCCGATGGCGATGGTGCCTGGACGCTGCACGGCGCCATACCGGATCTACGTTACATGCCCCCGGATGTGCGCGCGCGCTTCTTCGCGATCGTGCTTGCCGGCACAAGGAGAAAGTACGGCATGCCTTGCTTCGGGTGCGGCGCGGGCTTCCCGTTCGTCGACACGAAGCTCACTGCCCGCGACGCGGTAGCGATCCGGGACTACCTCATCGAGCGGTCCTGGCAGGCCTATCGGGCTCAGCACCGCTCGCCAGCCGCGCCTGCGGCACACTGACTGCGAGAGGCTCGGCGCAGGCGGCGGCGCCGTTACGGACGCTTCGCGCCGAGCACCTTGGCGCGCAGTTGATGCACCTGCATCGCCGACCACGGCTTGCCTGCTCGCACGTGCGCAAGCTCTGAGGGAGTGATGACGGAGCCTTTCCAGTGCAGCTTGCCTGCGGCATTGAGGCTGATCACGTAATTGAGCGCGGCGGCGAGATCCTTGTCAGACAAGGCGGCGAACGAGGGCATCACCCCGCCGACGATCTGGCTGCCATCGACGGTAATCGTGCCCATCATGCCGTAAAGCACCACATGCTCGAGGTAGCGTCGGCCAGCCTCGGTGGCGGCAATCTCGCCGGCACGGCCGGCGAGGCGTGGAAACTGTCCCGGCACTCCGGCGGCGTGCAGCTGGTGGCACATGGAACAGTTGGCATCGAACACGGCACTGTGGTCTGAGGTCGCGGCCAGCGCCGGGCTGCATGCGGCCGCTGCGGCAAGGAGCCCGATCTGCAGCATCAGTGCGCGCGCTATTACGCCAAGTCGATTCAGCATGTCAGTGCTCCTGATTCGAGGCAAATTAACCGTGAGCCTGTGGGACCGCGCCACTTGAGACCGCGCGTGCGGTTTCCACCACGAGCGGTGCGATCTTCGCGCGCATTTCCTCGATGGTCCAGCGACTCGTGGGGGCGGAGATGTTGATTGCACCGACCGGATGTCCACCTTCGCCGATAACCGGGGCGGCGACCGTGAGATCGCCCCGGTAACACTCCTGGTCCGAGCAGGCATACCCGTCGTGGGCGGCCGCATCGATGAGCGCGATGATGCGATTCAGGTCGGTGATGGTGTGGGTGGTCAGCGCGCGCAGAGTCGACTGGCGCAAGAGTTCCCGTGCTTCGCTCTGCGGTACGACAGACAAGTAGGCCCGCCCTGAAGCGGTGCAATACATGGGCAGGCGCGTGCCGACCGGCATGTTGATCAGAAAGCGCTTGTGACTCGGGAATCGGGCCACGAACACCATTTCGGTCCCGTCGGGCTCGGACAGGCTGACGGACTCGCCGGTGGCGTGGTTCAGATCCACCAGATGGCGCGTCGCCTGTTCGATGAGGCGGTAGCCCGAGAGGTAGGCATGCGCGATGCCGAGCGCGCGCGGCGTAAGCCCCCAACCGGTGCCGCGCCGGTCGCGTCGCAGGTAACCAAGCACCTCGAGAGTGTGGATGCAGCGCTGCGCGGAGGCCTTGCTGATGCCGGCCAGTTCGGCGGTCTCGGCGAGTTTGAGAATCCTGCGTCCCCGGCCGAAGGCCTCGAGGACCGCGAGCGCCTTTTGCGCCGAATCGTTGAACAGCGGGTCGTGCGCGGGCGCATCGGCCGCGCGGCGAGCGCCTTTGCGCGTCGGGGTCCGGGAGCTGGTTTCGGGGGAATTTCTGACTTTTGTAACCATTTAGTCGAAGTATAGCGCGATATCGGTAACCGATAGACAAGTTTGACGATTCGCCATCGCCTGCGCTACAGTGAATATGCCGATTTAAAAGTATTGTTAATCGATATTCGGCGAACATCGTAGCACGTGTCCAGGCGGGGGTCGGGGCACGCAAGCGCGCTTGAGCGGATGGGTTCTCAGAAGATCAGGGGGTTTGGGCCATGCTCCATCTTCGACACGACATCTCGAGGTCGCACCGATCGCCGCCCGGCGGCCGGACGATCCTCCTCGCTGCGCTCACCTTGACGCTCGTCGCGCCGGCGGCGAGCGCGGCAGGTGGTTTGCCGCAGTTGAAAGAAATCATCGTCACTGCGACGCGTCGGGCAGAGGAGATCAGCAAGGTGCCAATGAGCATCTCGGCACTCTCGCAGTCGCAGATGGACATGCGCGGCATCAACGATATCGAAAACCTCGCGCATTTCGTGCCGGGCATCAACATCGATACCTCCGGCACCCACAGCATCGCCATCCGCGGCATCGCATCGAGCGGCGGAGCCGGCACGACCGGCATTTATATCGACGATACCCCGATTCAGATGCGCGGTCTGGCGTTCAATGCCGATGAGGCGCTGCCGGTGGCTTTCGATCTGCAGCGCATCGAAGTGCTGCGCGGCCCACAGGGTACGCTGTTCGGCGCCGGTTCCGAGGGCGGCACGGTGCGTTACATCACGACGCCGCCGAGTCTGACCAGAACCAGCGTCTACAGCAAGGAAACCGTTGCTTATACGCAGGGCGGCTCACCAAGCTACGAGGCGGGTGTGGCGGCCGGTACGCCGATCGTCAACGGCAAGTTCGGCGTGCGGGTCGATCTGTACTATCGGCACGAGGGCGGGTACATCGATCTGATTAACCCGGTGACTCTCGCCTCGGTTCAGCACAACGCCAACCACGTCAACTGGGAAATGTTCCGCGTGGCGGCGATCTGGAAGATCAATGACCAGTGGCGTGTGCGGCCGAGCTTCTACTACCAGAGCCGAGTCGCCAACAACACCAATGACTACTGGCCCATTTACTCCAATCCCAGTCAGGACCGCTACGTCAGCGCAAATCCCGACCAGCTGAGGGTGCCCGATAAGTTCTACCTGCCCTCGCTGCGCGTGAGTGGGGATCTCGGTCCGGTCAAACTGATTATCGACAGCTCGTACTTTCACCGCACGGAGACCAGCGGTTACGAGGGCACGATCTACAACCTCGGCTTTTATCAATCGCCGTCCGTATTCGCCTCGGTCTCCTCGGGGTTGCCGCTGCTGCTCGATGCGAGCGGATTGCATCTGCCGGCCGGTGCGACCAACTACCGATCACCGGCAACCGTGGACAACCATCAGCAGAACCTCGTCGAGGAGGTGCGGCTCGAATCGAACGATCCGAAATCGGCGCTCACCTGGACCACCGGACTGTTCTTCAGCAGTGCCCGGCAGAGCTATCTGGAACAGATTCACGATCCGCTGCTCAACGAGTTGACCCAGGCATACCTCGGCGTTCCGTACTCGCAGGTGTTCTGCAATTTCAGCGCCGTCACCGGTGCCTGCGTGACGCCTTATCAGCCGATTCTGTACGATCCGCGTTTTCCGAATGATTCGTATTTCCTGCAGACCTTCGCCAAGGACACGCAGTACGCCTGGTATGGACAGGCCACCTACGCGTTCAACCGGCAATGGAGTCTGACGGTCGGGGCGCGCGAGTCGCACATGCGCTTCAGCTTCAGCACGCTCACCGGCGGTCCGCAGCTGTATCTGCCGCCGCAAACCGGCACAGGCGCGGAAGCCCAGAACGCCTTTACCCCCAAGGTGAGCCTGTCGTATCAGCACGACCCGCACAATCTCTATTACTTCACCTACGCCAAAGGCTTCCGGCCGGGCGGCGCGAACAATCCAGTCCCCTATGCCGCCTGTGCCTCCGACTTTCAGACTTTCGGGATCAACGGGGCGCCGCCGACCTACAAATCGGATTCGGTCAACAGCTACGAAATCGGCGCCAAGAATGAATTCGCCGGCCGGCTGCGACTCTCCACCAGCCTCTACTACATCCAGTGGAACAATATCCAGCAGCTGGTGGTGCCGCCGGTCTGCCAGATCTCCTTCATCGACAATCTCGGCACCGCGGTGGTCAAGGGTGCCGACCTGCAGGCGCAGTTCCTGCTCACCGATCATCTGACGGGCAATTTCAGTTTTGGTTACACCGACGCGCGCTTCTCCAGCGCCTCGCGGCTCTCGGCGGCGGAAATCAATCCGATCGTCGGCAATGGGGATGCGATTACGGTCGGTGACAGCGGCAATGGCTCGGGCGAGCCGACCCCGCCGGTCACGTTCTCACTCGGGCTGCAATACGACTTCCGCTTGTTCGACCGCGGCTCGTTCGTTCGCGTCGATGACGAGTACCAGGGGCGCTCGAGCTGGCTGACGCCGCAGCAGGATCCCATTTCACTGCAATACGATGCGGCGAACTACACGCTGCCTTCGATGAACACGCTGCAGATGCGTGCCGGCATGCGCTTTGGCGAGTGGCGGGTCGAGGCATTCGTCGACAATCTCACCGACACGCACCCGGTCACCAGCTACACGTTTTCAATTGACCCGCAACTGTGCGCCACACCGACTCAAGCTTGCGAGCAGTCCACCCGCCTGCAGCGCCAGTGGACGATGCGACCGAGGACGTTTGGTCTCACCGCGATCTATCGTTACTGAGGTGTGGCGCGGATCGGCCTGAGGCGCAGCATGTCCGGAGCGCGCGATGAGTGCAGATGAACAGGGCGCGGCGGCGGCCCTGAGCCGCACGCTGAAGCACCGGCACGTCGCGATGATCACCATCGGGGGGATCATTGGGGCGGGGCTGTTCGTGGGCAGCAGCGTGGCGATTGCGGATGCCGGGCCGGCGGCGGTGCTGAGTTATCTCGGTTCCGGGA
>DAHVTM010000074.1:0-16073 GCA_027324195.1 Gammaproteobacteria bacterium
GCGCCGTTTACCGCGCGGCCGCCCGCCGCGGTGTCAGGAAACATTCCCTGAGCGAATCCAGGTTCGCTGCGCAAGTCTCTATACAGTAAGGAATTTTGGAGCGGGAAACGAGGCTCGAACTCGCGACCTCAACCTTGGCAAGGCGTTTCGGCCCTGTTTCGGCATCCCCAGACAATTCAGCGACTTCCGCATTATCACCCGCGAAACACCGCGTTTTACAGCGTTTCGTGACACACACCCTCAATTACTAATTGCTACGCATTGCTACCGCTGTATACTCTACTTGCGTTTATAAACGTCCGCAAGTGACCGGGTAGCATGAAGGCAATCATCGGGGCAAAGCTCCTCACGACGAAGGCGGCGCAGCCGGCCGCCAAGCCGTTCACCATCGCGGACTCGCGCTTGCCCGGCTTCACGTTGCGCGTGCAGCCGAGCGGGGCGCGCTCCTACTACGCCCGATGGGGCCGCAGCGGCATCCAGGTCATCGGCAAGGTCGGCCAGTTCACGCCCGACGAGGCCCGTGAGCGCTGCCAGAAGATACTCGGCAACGTCGCGCACGGGCGCCCTCCCCTTGAAGGACTCGACGGGGCGGACGGCATCACCCTCGGCAAGTTCGTCGACGAGGTGTATGCACCCTGGACACGCTCGCGGCGCCCGAAGTGGGCCGATGCGTACCTCGACCGGCTCAAGGCGCTCTTTGGTCACTGGTACGAGAAACCCCTTACCGGCATCACGGCCGAGGCCGTTGAGCGCTGGCAGACCGAGCGCATTGCCAAGGGCAAAGCCACCGGAACCGTCCTGCGGGACCTGAACTATCTGGCGTCCGTGCTCACCCGCGCCGTCAAGCTCGGCAAGCTCGCGGAGAACCCCGTGCGCCGCGTGGAACGCGCCAGGATCGACCGCACGCCGAAGGTCCGATATCTGGATGCGGCCGAGGAGAGGCGGCTCAGGGACGCTCTCAGCGAGCGCGACGCAGAGATGCGCAAGGCCCGCGAGTCCGCGAACCGCTGGCGCAAGGAACGCAAGCAGGAAACGCTGCCGCCGCTCCCCTACTTCGGCGACCACCTCACGCCGGCCGTCCTGCTCAGCATGAACACCGGGATGCGCCGCGGCGAGCTGCTCGCGCTCCGGTGGGCGAATGTCGACATGAAGGGCAAGCAGATCACCATTGAGGGCTCGACGGCCAAGAGCGCGCAGACGAGGCACATCCCCCTCAATGACGAGGCCCTCGAGGTGCTGAAGAAGTGGAAGGCCCAGGCGCCAGCCGGCGATCGCGTCATCGGCATCGATAGCAGCTTCAAAACGGCATGGGGCAGCCTGCTCGAGCGGGCGAAGATCGACAAATTCCGATGGCATGACCTGCGACACCATTTCGCCTCGCGACTGGCGCAGGCCGGTGTACCGCTCAACACCGTGCGCGAGCTGCTCGGGCATGGATCGATGGCGATGACGCTGAGATACGCACACCTGGCGCCGGATCAGAAGCGCGAGGCGGTCGCGAAACTGATGCAGTCGTGACGACCCGAGCGAAAAAGCGCGCCGCAGCGGAGGCTCGCCGCAAGATGGTCGAGCAGGCAAAGCAGATCATCCGCACCCCGCCGCTCTGGCCGTGGGATGCGGCTCAATGGGAGCCTGAAGGCAAGCGACGCGGGCGCCCGCGCAAAGACAACATCGTCCCGAGGCCCGTCGATCGCATGATGGAAGCGCGGGATAAACTCTACCGCGGCTATGTAAAGAAGGCCGAAACCGCAAAGGTCGCAGGAAAGAAGGCTGCGGAATCGAATCGGCGTCGCGGTGAACCATATCGAGGGCGCGTGCTTGCCGAGGCTGCAATCCTAACTGCGGCGGGAGTTCCTCCTCACGAACTCGCCGGACGAATTACCACCATCCTCGGAGCGATAGACGGCGCGCCACACGACGCGAAGCACATTCGCTCGATACTGCAGTCCGCGGGAATATTGCCCCCTAAGTAATTTCTCTCTGTCGGATACACCCGCGCTGGCGCGTGCAATGCGCGCCCTGTTCTATACAGTAAGAACCCGTCGCACTTCTTTGTTGACGGAGACTTACCAATGCCGGGACCGACTCTGCTCGCCGAGACGGAAGCCGCGCACTACATCGGAATGAGTGTTGCCTACTTGCGCATGGACCGCTGCCGCGGCCACGTCGGCCACCGCACTCCCGGCCCTCCATTTCTCAAACTCGGACGCTCCGTGCGCTACGACGTGCGCGATCTCGATGCTTGGCTCGCCGAGCGGCGCGTCGACCGTTCAGCGCGCGAGCATGCTGCCTAACCTTTTCGATCCTGACAACACAGAGGCAATCATGAACCCCACCCCCATTTCCCAAGCCATCGCGGACGCGCTGGCCAACTTCAAAGCAGTCAAAGCGACGATGGACCCGCTCGCCGAGCGTCAACGCGAGAATGGCGCGAAGGAGCAGCGTATCGCAGAAGAACTAACCACGGCCGAGGCGATCATGGCCGCGGCAGACAACGAGGACCGTCTCTACGAGGAGCGCGTCGCGGCAGCAATCGCGGCAGCCGAGAAAGTTCCCGTTATCTCGGCGCCCCACCGAAGCACCCGCGAGAAGGCTGAGACGGTTCGATCAACGTGGCGTGCGCTGCAGTCCGCGAAGAAGAAACTCGAAGGCGACGCAGCCGAACTCAACAAGGAGATTGCCGCCATCGCGGCCAATATCCAGAGCGCCCACGCGAACGTGATCGGCGCCTATTACGCCGAGCAAACCGCGAAATTACGCGGGCTGCACGACGAGCTCGAGATTGAGGAAGGCGTGCACTCGGTGCTTTGGCAGGCGATGCTCAACGCCGACCACCGAGTCGCGAGCAATTTCGCGAGCAGCGCCGAGCGCGAGCGCGTGGCCTGGATCAACACCCGTCACGAGCACATCCGCGCCGAGATCGAGAAGCGTGCGGCCGAGCTGCTCGCGCGAATTCCTTCCTAACATCCTCTCAACCCGGAGAACACCCCATGAGCATCCCCACCTTGACTGGCATCCCCGTCGCAATCGACCCTAGCGTGACGGCTGCCGCCAGCGCCTACGCCACCTCCCCGACTGAGGCGAATCGCCTCGCCTACGCCGGGGGGCTGCACTCCCAGTTCACACGCAATATCCCCGCGCTCAAAGCAGCCCGGCGCAGCCTCGCGGATCAGATCGCGGTGATCGATGGTGTCGTCGGTCAAGTGCAGAAGTTGGCCGCGGCGACCAACCAGGGCGAGAACATCGGCAGCTTCATCACGGATGTGATGGCCGCGGAGCGCGCGAAGGACGAGGAATGGTCAAAGACTCGCGCAGGCGCGATCAGCGCCGCCGTCGAGGAGCAGGTCGCGGCAATCGTCGCAGCGATGCCGGAGTAGCCACAAAAGGAAACGCCCCGGTCTGCCGAAAACAGGCCGGGGCGCGAGGTGACACATGAACCGCTCAAATCATAGCCGCAGGCCCACCACCCAATCAACAGTTTTAATGTTGCGGGCGCCGCACTCTGGATGTTGTGTCGGGTGCGGGCGGAAGCTCGGCGCGCACCCAAGGCGCGCAGGTGCCAAATTCCGCGACGGCATCACGGTCGACATGATGCTGTGCTCGGACTGCAGCTCCGAGCTGGCACTCCGCGGTGAACTGCACACCCGGCTGCAGCGCACTGCGCGCGACGTGGCAACGCTTTATCGGACCGCACCTGCGGGGCACGCATGAGCACCCAGAAGCGCGGGAGCTGCCCCGTCTGCAACAAGGGACCTCGCGACAAGGCGCTCGCGGTCAAGGTCGACGAGCGCGGGACAGTCGAGTTTTGCCATCGGTGCGGATTCACCAGAGCCGCGAACTACGAGCACCGCCCGCTCGTCGCACCGTCTGCGCCGAGCGCAGACCCGCTCGAATGGAGCGAACGGGCTGAGCATATCTGGCGTCGCACGCGACCGCTGCATGGCACCCTCGGGGCGACCTACCTCCAGCACCGCGGCGGCGTTCTACCCCCTGCCGATTCTGACCTGAGATTCCTCGAGGCGACAGACCGATACCCTCCCTCGCTGTGCGCCCGCATCAGCGACGGCGCCACCAACCGGCCGCTGTCGCTTCACTTCACGCGGCTCGCGCTCGACGGTCGCGGCAAGGCTGGCACCGACTGCGACAAGCTGCTGCTCGCCGGTCACCGCAAGAAGGGGGGCGTCATTCGCTTGTGGCCGAACGAGAGCGTGACGTACGGCCTCGCGATCACCGAGGGCATCGAAACCGCGCTGGTGTGCGCGCGCCTCTACACGCCCATCTGGGCAGCGGTCGACTGCCGAAACCTGCAGTGCTTCCCCGTGCTCGACGGCGTGGACTGTCTCGCGATTTACGCGGATCACGACACGGCAGGAATGGCTGCGGCCACCGCATGCGCGCGCCGCTGGCGCGAGGCCGACCGCGAGGTCGCCGTCTACAGGTCCCGCCAGCCAGGCGAGGACGTCGCCGACCTGCTGCGGCGCCTCGACAAGGAGGGGCAATGAGCGTCTCACGCGAAAAGCTTGAAGCGGAGGTCGAAGTTGTGGATCTGCCGGCTGCCCCACAAGGGGACGCGATGCCCGTCACGCGCGAGGACTTCTGGGCGCACATGCCGAGTCACTCGTACATCTACGGGCCGACGCGCGAGCTCTGGCCCGCCGCCAGCGTCAATTCACGCATCGCGCCGGTCGCGATCGGCGCCAAGGAGACCGTGAAGGCGTCCGAGTGGCTCGATCAGCACCGGGCCGTCGAGCAGATGACCTGGGCGCCGGGACTGCCGGAAGTGATCGAGAACCGCCTGGTGGCGGGAGGTGGCTGGATAGACCGCGCGGGCTGCCGCACCTTCAACCTCTACCAGCCCGCACCTGCTCTGCAGGGAGACGCCAAAGAGGCCGGCCCGTGGCTCGCTCACCTCGAGCGCGTATTCCCCGCCGAGGCTGCCCATATCGTCCGGTGGCTCGCTCAGCGCGTGCAGTCGCCCGGGGTGAAGATCAACCACGCACTGATGCTCGGAGGTGCCCAGGGCATCGGCAAGGACAGCATCCTCGAGCCGGTCAAGCACGCGGTCGGCAGCTGGAACTTCACCGAGGTATCGCCAGCGCAGCTGCTCGGCCGCTTCAACGGCTTCGTGAAGTCCGTGATCCTGCGCATGAGCGAGGCGCGGGACCTGGGTGACGTGGACCGGTACGGCCTCTACGAGCACACCAAGACCCTCACCGCGGCACCTCCCGACGTGCTCCGGGTCGACGAGAAGAACCTGCGCGAGTACGCCGTCATGAACGTCTGCGGCGTCATCATCACCACGAACCACGTCGACGGCATCTACCTGCCGGCAGACGATCGGCGCCACTTCGTCGCCTGGAGCGAGCTCACCAAGGAGGACTTCCCCGCGACCTACTGGCGCGACCTGTACCGCTGGTACCAGCACGAAGGCGGCATCGGGCATGTCGCTGCATATCTCAGCACCCTCGACCTCACGGACTTCGACCCGAAAGCGCCCCCGCCGAAAACCCCCGCCTTCTGGCGTGTCGTGGATGCCGGCCGAGCACCCGAGGATGCCGAACTCGAGGACGCGCTCGATGCACTGAAGAAACCTGCGGCGCTCACCCTCGGCATGATCTGCGTCTACGCCAGCGACTCGTTTCGAGACTGGCTGCAGGACCGCCGCAACGCCCGCCAGATTCCCCATCGCCTCGAGAGCGCTGGTTACGTCCCCGTACGCAATGACGCCGCTCAGAGCGGCTTGTGGGTCGTCTCAGGCAAGCGCCAGGTCATCTACGCGCGCCGGGAGCTGGCGATCCGCGACCGTCTGGGTGCGGCATCGGGACTGTGCCGGGAGGGCCGAGCGTGAGGCGCCGTGCAGTGATAGCAGCGAATGCAGTGATCTGCCATCCCCATTCCCCCGCGTACGCGCGCGCGTGCGCAGGCTTCGTGATTCATCAGGGAAGGGTGAGACGTGCCTGGGAATCAGGATGGAAAATCACTGCACTCACTGCACTCAGTGCAGCGGATGAGGTCGAAAAGGTCCGTGCCACCGTGGGTCGCGTAGGGTGCCAATGTAGGCAGATGTACCCTGTGCCGGTACTTTTCCACGCGCGCGCGTGTATGGAAAAGATATGGCAGACCCTACATCACCCTACATTGAGGGTCGAAAAGGCCCGCACCGCCTCGCGCGTGCCCGCGTGGCTGTTTTGCTCGACGGTCGACCGGCTGCTCGAGCTCGCCGCAGACTTGACGCCTGCGCACGCTTTCCCTATTCTGCTAAGAAATGGGAAAGTCGAGGTCTGCCGCAATGAGCACGATCAACGCCTTAGCGCAGTCGACCGACAGCGCACCGATTCAAGTAAATGGGAAAGTTCAGCCGACACCACCGCGCCGGCAGAAGGACACGCGCCCGCGCAAGCATTTGACGCCTGCCGAGGTCGGCGCGCTACTGCGGGCTGCTCGCAAGTCCGGCAGGTACGGTCTGCGCGACGAGGCGCTGGTCCTGATCGCGTACCGGCACGGTTTGCGCGCCTCGGAGCTGGTCAATCTGCGCTGGTCGGCGATCGACCTTCGCGGTCATACGATCAGCATTCACCGCGCCAAGGGCGGCATGAGCACCGAGCACCCGCTGCGGGCTGTCGAGCTGCGCCTGCTCGGCCGGCTGCGACGCGAGCACCCGGACAGCGAGTACGTCTACCTGTCCGAGCGCGGCACGCCGATGACTACCGCGAATTTCCGCAAGGTGCTCGACCGGCTGGCGACCGCTGCAGGCTCGGCAGTCGCGATCAAGGTCAATCCGCACGCCCTGCGGCACGCCTGCGGGTTCTACCTGGCCGGCAAAGGCGTCGACACCCGTGCGCTGTCGCATTACCTGGGTCACCGCTCGCTGCAGTCGACGGAGCGCTACACGGCGCAGTCCGCAGCTCGGTTCAAGGACTTCTGGCGCGACTGATCCTCGCCGCGGCGCTGCCTCGAGGCGCCGCGATTCCTTTCAGCCGGCACGTTACCGTCACCGGCACAAGCACCGCACCTGAGCCGCTACAGCGCGTCCTGCGGGGTGCGCCATGCTGACGCTCGGCGCAAAACCTCGTAATGGACGCCCGATCAGCACTCCTCAAGAAATCTTTGAGCGGCATGTGCATCGCTGCGTCGGCTGCTGGGTCTGGGGTGGCTATCGCAATCGCGGTGGATACGGGTTTACGCGCGTGGGAGGACGTGGCGCACCGGGGAAGCTAGCGCATCGGCTCTCCTGGGAATTACATCGCGGGCCGATCCCGAATGGTTTGCACGTTCTGCACCGCTGCGACAATCCATCATGCGTGCGGCCAGATCACCTATTCCTGGGCACCAATCAGGAGAACATCGCTGATCGAATCGCGAAGGGCCGCCCCGGAGGCATGAATTCTCCAGGCGCCCGGCGCCTGATCGGCGACGCCAATCCGCGCACTAGATATCCAGACGAGCTGGTAGTTGCCATCGCGAGCCTCAGAGCAAATGGAGCGCTGCCGCGCGCAATCGCTGAGGCGACCGGTCTGCGCCGCCAGACAGTCTCGGCGCTTCTCTACAGGAGGGCCGTATGCCGTTAGTCCTTGGAATTGATCCCGGTCTGTCCGGTGCGCTCGCACTGCTCGACTCGGACGGTCTGCCTGAACTCGTCGACGACCTGCCGATCATTCGCGACTGCAAGCTCGCCTGGATAGACGCCGCTCGTCTGCAGTCGACGCTGCTCGAGGCGTTACACGGTCGACCGTGCCGCGCTGCAGTCGAGCGCGTGTCGAGCAGCCCGCAGCAGGGCGTTGCGTCGGCTTTCACCTTCGGCGTTGGCTTCGGCTCGATCCTCGCGACCGTGCAGACGTTGCGGTTACCGCTCGAGCTGGTGACGCCTGCCGAGTGGAAGCGTGCGCTCGGCTTGAGCAGCGACAAGCGCGCATCGCTCGACAAAGCGCGGCTGCTGTTCCCTACCGCTGATCTATCGCTCGCCAAGCACGAAGGTCGCGCCGAGGCGCTGCTGCTCGCTCATTTCGCTCAGACCCGACGTAAAGAGGTGACCTCATGATCGCTCAAGCCCTGTTCGACGCCGATATCGCTGCCGTCTGCTGGTGCGGTTACCGCGCCGTTCGCGCGCTGGTCGCAACGTCTGCAGCTGATCCGCAAGCGGAGCTGCGCTCGCTGCTCGATCGTGCTCGGTACGACCTCGAGCGCCATTGGCCCGAGGCTGCCTACGACGCCCTTTGCCGCGCTCAGCGGCTGCTTTTGAACCCGCGAAATGAGGTGTAACGCCATGAGCATCGACGCCCTTGTCAGTGGACGTATCCACAAAACCCCGCAACGCCGCATCAGCCAGAACGGCAAGCCTTTCGCCACCGCGATCGTTCGCGCCGCTGCTCGCGACGGCACTGGTCTGTTCGTGAGCGTCATCACCTTCAGCGACTCCGCGATCGCGGCGCTGATGGCGCTCGAAGATGGCGATGCAGTGGCAATCGCCGGCGAACTGACGCCCAAGATTTTCACCCCGCGTGACGGTGGGGAGCCGCGCCCGAGCCTGGACCTTGTTGGGCATCGGGTCATGTCTGAGTACAACGTGCAGCGCAAGCGAAAGGCCGTCGCCGAGGCGCAGTCGCCTCGCACCGACGAGCGCGCAGCTGATTCCGTCACGCCGCCGAGCGGCGCGGACGCTGGCCGGGAGTTCGACGATGCGATCCCCTTCTGACGCACGACCGGCCCCGGGTGCGGCCGGCTATTGGGGCACGCTCGTCAAGCCGGCCCTCAGCCGCGACGCACACCGGCCGCATTACCGCAACATGATGCGTGCGGCTGCTCTGGAACTGGCCGCTCGCGGTCTGACGGCCCGGGACGTTGCACAGGCGCTCTCGATCACCGAGGCCGCGGCGCGGCAGCTGCTCAGCCAGGTGCAGCCGTGAGCGGCCCGCGTAACCGCAAGGCGTTCGCGAAGTCCTGCCGCGACCGTGAGGCGATCCGCCAGGCGCTGCTCGAGCACGCTCGGGCGCATCCGCTGAGCCGGCCGCCGACCGCGCGGGAGCTGCGGCGGCAGCTCGGTCTGCGGGCGAGCGAGCGCCGCATTCAGCAGCACATGCTGTCGCTGCGCACCGCTGCGGAAATCCGCGAGCTGTTGGAGGAGCACCTCAGCGCGACCGCTCCCGAGGCTGCTCCCGAGGTCTCGCCATGATAGGTGGCGTCTACCGCAATGCTTACGCCGATAGATGGCCTCTATGCCTACGCGGAAGAATGCGGCACAATTCCGCACATGACTGACACACTCAACATGCGCAAGCGCGGTCGCTGTCAGGTCTGCACGCATCCCGAGCGGGCACGCCTCGAGCTGCTGCTCGCGGCCGGATCCGGCTACCGTGAGACGGCGCGCAAGTTCGACCTGGACGAGGACGCGGTGGCGCGGCACTGGAAGCGGCACGTCAGCGAGGCGCACCGCAAGGCGATGGCCCCCGGGGCGGCTGCCCTTGCGGCCCGGTTCGAGCTCGCCGGCCAGATCGCTGAGGAGAACACCTCGAGCCTCGAGCACCTGAAGGCGGCCCGCGCGGTGCTCTGGCGCATGTGGACGGCCGAGCTCTCCAAGGGGCACACCGTTACCGCTGCGGCGGCCGGTGGGCACTACGTGAAGGTCTGCGGGCTGATCGCGAAGCTGACCGGCGAGCTGGCGACGAGTCCGCTGGTGCAGACCACGAACCTGCATCTGCACTTCGCCGACAGTCCCGAATTTCAGGCGCTCATGGATGACGTTGCCGCCGCGCTCGAACCTTACCCCGACGCGCGCCGCGCGGTATTCGAGCGCCTCGCCGCTATCGAGCGCCCCGACGCTCGGGTCATAGACATGCCGGCCCTGGTGCACGATGCCCATGCAGCTGCCTAGCACGAAGGCTCACCGGGCACTCGCCGCGGCATTGCGCCGCTCGAGCGCCGGGTCGAGTCTGATCGGCTTCGCGAAGCTCACGCATCACGACTACCGCCCGAACTGGCACCACGAACTGCTCGCCTCGAAGCTCGAGGCGGTCGCGCGCGGGGAGATCAAGCGGCTCGTCGTGTCGATGCCGCCGCGCCACGGCAAGAGCGAGCTGGCGACGGTACGCTTTGCGCCGTGGCTGCTCACGCAACGGCCGCAAGCCTCGATCATCACCGCGACCTATTCCGGCGAGTTCGCCGATGACCTCGGGCGCAAGGCCCGCGCCGTGCTCGAGATGCCGGACTACGGCGCGCTCTGGCCCCGCTCGGCGCTCTCTGCGGACTCCCGAGCGGTCAGCCGGTGGCAGACCGTGAGCGGGGGCAGTTACTTCGCGGTCGGCGTCGGCGGCCCTCTGACCGGCCGCGGCGCTGACCTGCTGCTGATCGATGACCCGCACAAGTCCCGCGCCGAGGCGGAATCGAAGGTGCTGCGCGATGCGGTCTACGACTGGTTCCGCTCTACCGCGTTCACGCGCCTGGAGAAAGGCGGCGCCGTGGTGATCATCATGACCCGCTGGCACCAGGATGACCTTGTGGGCCGCGTGCTCGCCGAGGGTGAGCCGTGGGAGGTGCTCTCGCTGCCGGCGATCGCTGAAGTTCCCGATGACTACCGCCAGGTCGGCGATGCGCTCTGGCCCGACAAGTACCCCGCCGAAGCGCTCGGCGCGATCCGCAGTGTCGTGGGCGAGCGCGAATGGGCTGCGCTCTACCAGCAGCGGCCGGCGCCGCTCGAGGGTGCGCTGTTCAAGCCCGATGCACTGGAACTGATCGACGCGGAGCCGGCAGGAGTCGAGTGGGTTCGAGCCTGGGACCTCGGGGCGACTGCGAACGGGGGCGACCCGACAGTCGGCGTGAAGCTCGGCATGTGGAACGGCCGCCCGGTCATTGCGGATGTTGTGCGCCTGCAGGGTTCGCCCGATGAGGTCGAGCGGGTCCTGGTGGCGACCGCGAGCCGCGACGGGCGCGACTGTGAGGTCGACTTGCCGCAGGACCCTGGGCAGGCGGGCAAAGCGCAGGTTCAATACCTGACCCGCTGCCTTGCGGGCTATCGCGTCAGCTCCTCGACGGAATCCGGCGACAAGGTGCGACGAGCTGAACCGCTTGCCGCACAGGTCAATGTCGGTAACGCCCTCCTCGTCCGAGGCGCGTGGAACCGGGACTTTATCGAGGAACTGCGCATGTTTCCCAACGGCTCGCACGATGACCAGGTGGATGCGGCCAGCCGTGCCTTTTCGCGATTCGTGATGCCGAACAACATGGGCATTTTCGACTACTTCCGCAAACAGGCCGAAGCCTTGAAGGCTGGAGCGGCGAACTGACACCCCACTGGCGCCAGCGCGCCGAGGAACTGTTATGGCCTCATTCGACGAAGAAATCCGCGTTGCGATCGTCGCGACCACCGAAGGGCTGCAGGCCGGGACCGAGGAGGCCGCGGCTGCCGTCGAGGGGTTCGAGGCGCGCGTCACCGCGGCCACTGAGTCTGCCTCTGCCGCGTATACGCAATCACAGCGCGCCTGGGCGGACGCGCAGGCTCAGGTGGCCCAGGTACTCGCCGAGACTCAATCGGCCAGCGTGGCGCAGATCGAGGCGGCGTATGAGGCGCTGAACAGCGCCCGCGATGCGAGCCTCGCCAATGCGCAGGCGTACCTCGCGGCGTTGTCCGCCGAGCAGCAGTCGGCGCTCGGCGTCGAGGACTATGCGACGCAGGCCGCCGCCGCCTCGATGGCCGAGCAGGTCATCGCGCAGCGCACCGCAGCCGAGACCGCCTACGAGAACGCCGCCGCGCAGCTCGAGCAGGCCGGGGCCATCGACGCCGCCGTCGCCGCGACCGAGGCCGATACCGCTGCCGAGGTCGAGGACGCGACCGCCAAGACGGCGAACACCGGGGCGACCATCGGGCTGACCGAAGCCGTGGCGGGACTCGCTCGCGGGAATGCCGGCATGGCCGCGTACGGGATGGCGCGAATGGGGGCCGCGAGCCGCGTGCTGACCGCGCTGATGACGCCCGCAGGGCTTGCCATCGCCGGCATGACCGGCGCTGTGATCGCGCTCGGCATCGCTGCCGTCGAGGGGTCGATCCAGTCCGATCGGCTCCAAAGCGCCATCCTCGTCACCGGGGACGCTGCGGGCCAGACCCTCGGGCAGCTACAGGCGATGCAAGCGCAGCTCGCGACCGGCGACACCACCATCGGGGACGCCAAGGATGCCGTTCTCGCGCTCGCGCAGTCCGGCAAGTTCGCCGGCGAGACCTTCCGCCAGGCCGCGCAGGCCGTCGTGGACTTTGCCGCGCTCACCGGCCAGAGCACCACGCAGGCCGCGAAGTACGTCGAGACGCTCGCGACCGCGACCACGCAGCAGCTCATCAAGGCGAACGAGCAGTACCACTTCCTCGACCTCGCGGAGTTCCAGCACATCGAGCGGCTGCGCCAGGAGGGTAAGCAGGCCGAAGCCACCGAGGCCATCATGGACGCCTTCTACGGCGCCATGCACTCGCGCGAGCAGCAGGCCCTCCAGGACGAGGGGTATCTCGCCCGCGGCTGGGATGACATCAAGCGCGGCATCGAAGGCGCATGGGCGGCGATGGAGCAGTTCGGCGCCACGCAGGCCCCGACGCAGCAGATCGCCGCGCTCGAGCAGCAGCTGAAGGCCGTCCAGGCCCGTGACCCGTACAACGCGACCGGCGTCGCCACGCACATCGAAGCCGAGATCGCGCACCTGAAACAGCTCGAGGCGCAGCATCAGGCGACCGCTCGCGCGAAGTCCGCTCACACGCAGGCCACCGACAACGCCATCGCCAAGGAGTACGGCACCGGCGTCAGTCGCTCGCACGCATCCGTGCTCGGCAGCTACACGCCGCACGCCGAGTCCGCATCGGGCGCCTCACACCAGATCGCCGAGGATGGGCGCATCTTGGACGCGATGCAGCGCGACGCAGAGCGGCGCGTGCAGATCGCCGCTCAGGTGAACTCCATCAACGAGTCCGCCGCGCGCAACCACGCTCAGCGGATGCTGCAGATTCACGTCGAGCAGCTTCGCACCGAGGAAGCCCAGGGCAAGATCACCCACGCGCAGGAACTCGCCGACGAACAGGCGCTGTATCAGCAGGAGTACGAGCAGCAGATGGCCGCGTTCCAACGCGAGCTGCAGGTCGATAACCTGAAGGTGGCGGAGAAGGCTCGCATCTACGCGGAAATCGAACAGCTGCACGACGCCCATTTGCAGCGGATGACCGAAGCGACCCTCAAGGGCGCCGACAAACAGGCCAAGGACTTCAAAGCGGCGCTCGCACCCATCGACTCGGCATTCAGTACCTCTATCAACGGCATCATTCAGGGCACGCAAACCATGCAGATGGCGGTCGGCAACATCCTCGACTCCATCCTGCTGAAGTACGTAGACCTCGCGATCAAAAAGACCATCCTCTGGATTGCCACCGAGTCGCAGATGACAGCGGCCACGACCCTCGGCGCCGCTGAGCGTTGGATGGTGACCGAAGCGGCCGAAATGAAAGCCCTTGCGCTGAAAATCCTCACCGCGGGCAAAGCCATCGCCATCGACGCAGCCGAGGGTGCAGCGGCGGCCTTCAAGGCGATGGCCGGCATCCCGATCATCGGCCCTGCGCTCGGCGCCGTGGCTGCCACTGCGGTATTCATGGAGATCAAGAACCTCGCGCACTTCGACCAAGGCGCATGGAGTATTCCGCACGACGGTGTTGGCATGTTGCACGCCAACGAGATGGTGCTCCCGCCCCCGCAGTCAGCCGTCTTGCGCGATGCGCTCAGCGGCCGAGGTGGGGGCGGTGGCTTGGGCGGTGACATTCACCTGCACGTGCACACGCCCGACGCTGAAGGTGCGCGCCGATTCTTCCTCGGCAATCAGGAAGCGCTCGCCGAGGCCATCCGCGGCGCGCATCGTTCGGGGGCATTCGCATGACCGCTCGCACCCTCCCGCAGAGCATCCACATCGGTATCTTCGAGCGGCCCTTCGCGGACTTCACGCTGCGGCGCACGCTCGGGATGTTGTCGACGCCCGCGAAGGCTGAGGCGGCGATGGCCCGACCGTCGCGGTTTGCCCTGGTAGTGCCGCACCCCGGCTCACCTGACATTCACTATGTCAGGTGCGCGGATGTTGACGAAGTGTTCCGCATGATCGCTGAGGTACGCGATGCGCTGCGCCACGCGGGCGTGCGGCATATCCACCTCGACCGGCTCGCCGAGCCTGACACGCAGCGGCTCATCGACGAAGGTACAGCCCGCATGGAGCAGGCAGTGCGACCGCCTGCGGCGAATGATCCGGGCTGAACGCCTGACAAAGGAAGGTCCAGGCGCAGGACTGGACCGCTGCTCCCTCAGTCTGATGAGACTCGAATTACCAGCGCATCCGCGTCTGCATAGGGCCGCTCTCGTCGATGGTACTCAATGATCGAGCGGTCAAGCCAATTTGGCGCGGCGCTGGTAGCTTCGTCGCTGATCTCAAAGCCGTCATTCCAAATCAGCGCGCCCCCTGTCGGGCTGCTGCAAGCCATGTAGTAAAGCGCCGTCAGTTCCTTCCGAGCAATAATTCCCGCCAGCGCGTCCCGCAGCAATACCCCCTCGACTATTGTACAGCGCGCGCGTTCAATCGCTCGACGGAGGCGATCACGGTCGAGTCTGTCCACGTAGGATTGGACGGTCATCGACTCCGGTGAGTCCGGTAGGAAGTCGTCAAGGGATATCAGCGCAACGTCGAGCGCTTCGCTCAGCGCGGTCGCAAGCGTTGATTTCCCAACGCCGGAAAATCCATCGATGCCCACGGCGCGGCGCCCCTGCGCGCGACAGAGCGAAGCCAGCGGTTCGATGTCCGTCGTACGGAATGAACGCTCAAGGGCATCCGTGGTAATCAGCGGGACGGAGGGCACATCATTCACAGGGCGATCCTACAAGAAGGTGCCCCGGCGCGTGGCCGGGGCTTCGTGTCCATCCTCGCGATCAGCGCCTACGCGCGCCCGCTCCCATCGCAGACCTCGCAGGCCGCATCCTCGTCGAAGCCGGTGCCACCGCACTCGGGGCAGCGCTGCGCACGCGCCTGCGGCTCCTCGATGACCAGCACGCCCCTGTCGGCATCGTGGCGACCGACCAGACCGGCCCGCGCGATCGCCTCGGAGAAGCGCAGCAGATTGACGTTACCGGCAATGACGGCCGGGACCTCGAGGCGCCTGGGGCGCAGCGGCACGACAACGGCGCTCACGCCTCACCCCCTGCAGGGATGCTCATAAGCTCGCCGGCCAGCTCGTCGAGCTCGGCCATGACGCGCCCCACCTGGGAGTGGATCGCGCCGAGGGTCTCGGCGTCATCCTTCGTGATGACGTGCCCGATGTTCACGTCGTGGAAGTCGCTCAGCGCCAGGTACGCCAGGCGCAGCGCTGCGTACTGTTCAGTGACCGCGGCAGCGGTAGCCCCGAAGGACGGCTTCTCGGCGTCGTTCCCGGGCGCCCGAGTCACCTCGACGGTCGCGCCGAGCGCCTTGAGGTCAGCCGCGAGGTCATCGTCATCGAAAAGGGCCGTGAACTTCGCGGGCAGATTCTCGACGCCCTGCTCGGCATCGGCCCGCGACAGGCCTGTCGCGTCGCAGATGGTCTTTACCACCTGCAGCTTGTGATCCTCGGGGAAGGCGAGCAGCGTCACGCCGCGGCGGTTGGTAGTCTTGAGGGTAGCCATGATCGAACCTCACGTGTTCGGTTGCGGTTAGCCGCTCGCCGTGGATGAGCCCACGGTGGGCGGCGTTTCGGTAGCACCGAAGCAAGGAGATCGAGGGTCGACTGCCGGTTGCGTTTAGTACGCGTTTACGGCGAATCTGAGTGTTAGGCGCCCTAGCGTAAGTCTTTGAATTTATTGGAGCGGGAAACGAGGCTCGAACTCGCGACCTCAACCTTGGCAAGGTTGCGCTCTACCAACTGAGCTATTCCCGCACTTCAAGGCGAGCGCGCATTTTAGGGTCCCGCCGGACGAAGTCAAGGCATCTGCGTCATTGCGTGAGCTCGGGCCAGGCCGCACGCAGGTACGCGACCATCGACACCAGCGTCGCAGCGGCCGCGAGCTCGGTCATCAGCACGCCCGAGGAGTAGATCGGCAGCCCGT
>DAHVTM010000083.1:0-6926 GCA_027324195.1 Gammaproteobacteria bacterium
GAAAGTCCATTCACCCAGACATAAGGATCCATTTCTAATGAGCACCGTTGAGCAGCAGGTCAAAGCCATCGTGGCCGAGCAGCTGGGCGTCAAGCAGGAGCAGGTGACCAATGACGCCTCCTTTGTCGATGATCTCGGCGCCGATTCGCTCGATACCGTCGAGCTCGTCATGGCGCTGGAAGAGGAGTTCGAGATCGAGATTCCGGACGAGGATGCCGAGAAGATCACGACGGTTCAGCAGGCGATCGATTACATCAACGAGCGGCGCACCAAGGCCTGAGGGGCCGCGGCCGGTCGGATCCCGTCGGCGCGGCGGGATCGCCCGGCGGGCGAACGCTTCAACTTGAGCCAAGACGGGTAACGTGTGAGCAAACGTCGAGTCGTGGTGACGGGTCTGGGCATCATCTCGCCCGTCGGCAGTACGGTCGAGAAGGCCTGGAAGACCATCCTAGCGGGTGAGAGCGGCATCGGTCCGGTGCAGCGCTTCGATGTGTCGGCCTTTCCGGTACGGTTTGCCGGCGAGGTGCGCGACCTCGATCTCGAGCAGTACTTCGATTCGAAGGAACTGCGCCGCATGGACGACTTCATGCACTACGGCGTTGCCGCCGGCGTGCAGGCGGTGGCCGATGCGGGCATCGACTTCAGCAAACTCGACGTCACGCGTTGCGGGGCGGTGTGCGGGGCCGGCATCGGCGGCCTCGGCACCATCGAGCGGGAGTTCGCCGAGTACGTCAAGACCGGTAATCCGCGCAAGATCTCCCCGTTCTTCGTCCCGGCGAGCATCATCAACATGATCTCCGGGCATCTGTCGATCCGCTTCGGCCTGCGCGGGCCGAACCTCGGAGTGGTCACTGCGTGCACCACCTCGACGCATGCGATCGGGCTGGCGATGCGCACCATTCAGTATGGCGACGCGGACGTGCTGATCGCCGGCGGCGGGGAGATGGCGACCACGGTGTGCGGACTGGCGAGCTTCGCGCAGGCCAAGGCACTCTCGCGACGCAACGAGGAGCCGCAGCGTGCGAGTCGGCCCTGGGATCGCGACCGCGATGGCTTCGTGTTGGGCGACGGCGGCGGTGCGGTGATTCTGGAGGAGCTCGAGCATGCGCGCGCCCGCGGCGCACGCATTTACGCCGAGCTCGTTGGTTTTGGCATGAGCGGCGATGCGTATCACATCACGCTGCCGCCCGAGGACGGGGAGGGCGCGCGGCTCGCGATGGCCAACGCACTGAAGGATGCGGCGCTGAACCCCGAGGACATTCAGTACATCAACGCGCACGCGACCTCGACGCCCGCCGGCGACAAGGCGGAAACCATCGCGATCAAGCGCGCGTTTGGCGATCACGCCCGGCGGGTCGCGGTGAGCTCCACCAAGTCGATGACCGGTCACCTGCTTGGCGCCGCCGGGGTGGTCGAGGCCATCTTCTGCATCCTCGCTCTGCGTGATCAGGTGGCCCCGCCGACGATCAACTACGAGAATCCCGACCCGGAGTGCGACCTCGATTTCGTGCCGAACGTCGCCCGTGCGATGCGCATCGACATCGCGCTGTCGAACTCCTTCGGCTTCGGCGGGACCAACGGTTCGGTCATTTTCAAGCGTTTCACCGGTTGAGCGGCTGCGGCACCCCGCATTGATCCTGCGCGATCTCGAGCTGGCCCCTGAGGTGTTGCGCGCGCTCGCGGCGCGTCACCCGCGGCGTTATCCGCTGCTGCTCGACAGCGCCGCGGACGGTGCGCTCAGCCGCTTCAGCGTGCTGCTGGCCGAGCCGAGTGCGGCGCTGTGGCTCGATGCGCGCGGACGGCTCGCGGCCGAGGGGCTCGACTCGCAGCTGCTCGTCGCGGGGGCGGGCTTTCTCGACACCCTGGAGCGCTGGTGGCTCGCCGAGCGCGTCCCGCACGGCGCACCGGCGTTTGGCGGCGGCTGGGCGGTGTACCTCGGCTATGAGCTCGCCGAGGAGATCGAGCCGCGACTGCGGCTGCCGCCGGCCGCATTTCCGTGGCGGGCGTTTGCGCTGCGCTGCCCGTGTGCGTTGGTGCACGATCGGCATACCGGTACGCTGCGGCTCGTAGCCGAACCGCAAGCGGCCGCGAGCGTGCCGCGGATTCTCGCCGAGGCACGCGAGGCGGCCGAGACGCTGACGCCTGTTGCGAGCGCACCGCTACCGATCGAGGCGGTCGAGGAGGAGGCACCCGAGGCGTACCTCGAGCGCGTGCGCCGTGCCCAGCGTTACATCGGGGAGGGGCAGATCTATCAGGCCAATCTCTCGCGTCTGTGGCGCGCCCCGCTGCCGGCGGGCGCCTCGCTCGCAGGACTGTACGAACGGCTGCGCACCGCCAACCCGGCTCCGTTTGCCGCCTGGGCGCAGTGGGGCGGCGGAGCGATTTTGAGTTCCTCGCCCGAGCGGCTGGTGCGCATCACGAGCGGTCGTCTCGAGACGCGCCCGATTGCCGGCACGCGTCCACGCAGCGGTCGTGCCGAGGAGCACGCACGTGAAGTCGACGCCCTGGTCTCGCATCCGAAGGAGCGCGCCGAGCACGTCATGCTCGTCGATCTGGAGCGCAATGACCTTGGCCGGGTCTGCCGGGCCGGCACGGTGCGGGTTGAAGAGTTGATGAGCATCGAGTCCTATCGGCACGTGCATCACATCGTCTCGAGCGTCACCGGGGAACTCGCCGCGGGGTTGACGCCGATCGCCGTGCTGCGGGCGCTGTTTCCCGGCGGCACCATCACCGGCTGCCCGAAGGTGCGCTGCATGCAGATCATCGCGGAGCTCGAGGGCGCCGGCCGGGGTCCGTTCACCGGCGCACTCGGCTGGCTCGGACGGGATGGCGATGCCGATTTCAATATTCTGATCCGGACTCTGTGGACGCACGACGGGACGCTCGAGCTGCGCGCCGGAGCGGGCATCGTGGCCGATTCTGATCCCGAGCGGGAACTCGCCGAGACGCGCGCCAAGGCACGCGGCCTGTTGGCAGCGCTCGCGCGGCCGCAGGCTGGGGAGCCGGGCGCGTGAGTGCGCCGCAGGTGTGGCTCGAGGGTCAGCCCGAGGGAGGGATCTCGGTGCTCGATCGGGGGCTGCATTACGGTGAGGGGCTCTTTGAGACCATCGCCTGCCTCAACGCTCGTGCGCGTCTGCTCGCCCTGCACCTCGAGCGGCTCGCACTCGGCTGCGAGCGGCTGCACCTGCCCAACCCCGGCACCGACACCCTGCGCCGTCGAATCGAGCAAGTAGCGGCCGAGCTCCCCCGCTCGCTCGTCAAGGTGCTGCTCACCCGCGGTCCGGCGCGCGCCCGCGGCTACCGCTGGGGCGCCGAGCAGGGCACTTGTGCCATCATGCGCTATGCCTGGCCCGAGCCGGACGCAGCGGCGTCGCGGACGGGGGCACGGGTGCGCCTGGCGGCGATGCGGCTCGGGGAGAACCCGGTGCTCGCCGGACTGAAGCACTGCAACCGCCTCGAACAGGTGCTGGCGGCCAACGAGGCCGCGAGTGCCGAGGCCGATGAGGCATTGATGTTCAGCACGGGCGGTGAGCTCATCTGCGGCACGATGACCAATGTGTTCCTGATTGACCGTGCGGGCGGTGCCCCGCGCATTCGTACGCCCGAGATCCGTACTTGCGGAGTGGCCGGCGTGATGCGCCGTGCAGTGCTGCGTGAGGCGACGCGGGCGGGGCTGCCCATCGATGAGGCGGTGCTACGCCGGGAGGATCTGGCGGCCGCGCACGAGGTGTTTCTGACCAATGCGCGCGTGGGTCTGTGGCCGGTACGCGTGCTGGCGGGACGCGAGCTGCCGGACGGACCGGTCACAGCGCAGCTGGCGGCGCTGATGCAGCCACTGCTCGAGGCACCGGCCGATGGCTGAGCCGGCCCACATGCTGCGCGTGCGGCGGATCATCCTCGCGCTGCTCGTGCTCGCGGCGCTCGCCGCGGCCGGCGGTTACGCCTGGCTGGCGCACCATTACCGCGCGCCCGGCCCGGCGCAGCACACGGTGCGCGTGCAGGTCAGAGCCGGCGACACGTTGCGTCAGGTGTTCAGCCGCATGCAGGCCCTCGGCGCACTCAACGCCCCGCGCGCAGTCGAGCTGTACCTGCGACTCACCGGCGCACAGCCGCGCATGGAAATCGGCGTGTACGACATTCCCGCACGGGCGAGCCCGGCCGACATCGTGCAGATGTTCGAGGCGGGCCGGGTGGTGCTCGATAAGCTGACCGTGGTCGAGGGCGCGACATTCGCTCAGTTTCTCGCCGCCCTCGATGCCGATCCGGACGTCGTGCCGAGCCTGCGCGGCAAGAGCGATGCGCAGATCATGGCCGCACTCGGTCATCCGGGCGAGCAGCCCGAGGGGCGTTTCTTCCCCGACACCTACCGCTTCTCCCCCGGCACGAGCGATCTGACCATCCTCGCCATGGCCTATGACCAGATGAGCGCTGAGCTGGCCAAAGTCTGGCACGAGCGGCGCGCCGGTCTGCCGCTGAAGAGCTCCTATCAGGCGCTCATTCTCGCCTCGCTCATCGAGAAGGAGACCGGAGTGGCCGATGAGCGCGCGCGCATTGCCGGGGTGTTCGTCAACCGCCTGCGCCGGGGCATGCGCCTGCAGTCCGATCCGACCGTCATCTTCGCCCTCGGCGCCCGCTATCATGGCGCGCTGCACGTGCGCGATCTGGCGGTGAAATCACCGTACAACACCTATCTGCACGCGGGGCTGCCGCCGACGCCGATCTGCCTGCCGGGGCTCGCCTCGCTGCGCGCTGCGGTGCGCCCGGACAAGACTCGCGATCTGTATTTCGTGGCCACCGGTAAGGGTGGTCATCACTTCTCGCGCACGCTCGCCGAGCACGATATCCAACTGCGTCGCTACATCCGTCAGCTGCGCAAGGACCGTCTGGCGGTACGCGCGGCGGGTGCCGGGGCAACGCCGTGAGCCGCGGGGCGTTCATCACGCTGGAGGGAATCGAAGGGGCGGGCAAGTCCACCGTGGCGCAGTGGCTCGGGCAGTGGCTCGGTGAGCACGGTCTCACCGTGCGTCTCACCCGCGAGCCGGGCGGCACCGAGTTGGCCGAGCGCGTGCGGCGCATCGTGCTCGAACGCGGCCAGGAGCAGGTTTCGGCGCAGGCCGAGACGCTGCTGATGTTCGCCGCCCGCGCCATTCATCTCGACAACCTCATCCGCCCGGCGCTCGCGGCGGGCGAGTGGGTGTTGAGTGACCGCTTCACCGACGCCACACGCGCGTATCAGGGCGGCGGCCGTGGAGTCGATCTGCAGTGGATCGATGCGCTCGCCGCGCACGTGCACGCGGATCTCGAGCCGAGCTGCACGCTGCTGCTCGATCTGCCGGTGCCGCTCGGTCTGCAGCGTGCACGAGCCCGGCGGGGGGAGACGGACCGCTTCGAGGCCGAGACCGAAGCGTTCTTCGAGCGGATCCGCGCCGCCTATCTCGCACTCGCCCGAGGTGAGTCGCACCGGTTCCGGATCATTGACGCAAGCGCGCCGGTGGCGGCGGTGCGCGAGCAAGTCGCCGCTGCGCTCGCGCCGTGGCTGGGCTCACGTGGAGTCTCGAGATGACCCCGACGTGGCTCGAGCCGCAGATGCAACAGCTGCGCGCGGCGTTCGCCGCCGGCCGGTTGCCGCACGCGCTGCTGATTCACGAAGCGCCGGGAGCGGGTGGGGAGTGGCTCGCCCAGTGGGTTGCGCAGCTGGTGTTGTGCCGTGGGCCGGCGCCGGCGCCGTGCGGGCAGTGCCCGGCGTGCCGGCAGGCGAGTCAATGGCAGCATCCGGATCTGATCCGCCTCGCCCTGCTGGAAACCTCGACGCAGATCCGTATCGAGCAGGTTCGCGAGCTGGCGGCCGACCTCGCCCTCACCGCGCATCAGGGTGGCTACAAGGTCGGCGTCATCAGTCCGGCAGACGGCATGAATCGCTTTGCGGCCAATGCGCTGCTCAAGACGCTCGAGGAGCCGCCGCGCTCGACGTTGCTGGTGCTCGTGGCGAGCGTTCCCTCGCGCCTGCCGGCGACGATCCTCAGCCGCTGCCAGCGCCTGCGCCTCGGGGCGCCACCGCGAGCGGCGGCCGTCGCCTGGCTCGAGGCGCAGCGCGGGGCAGGCGAGTGGGGTGCCGTGCTCGATGTGCTCGGCGATGCGCCGTGGCTGGCCGCCGCGGCCGATCCGGCCGCGCTGCTCGCCACTGCCGCCGAAATGCGTGCCGATCTGGAGCAACTCTCGACCGGGGGCGCTGATCCCACGCAGTGCGCGGAGCGCTGGGCGCGCGAGCAGCTGCCGCTGCGCCTGAGGTGTTTTGAGAACTGGCTCACGGATCGGATCCGTGCCCGGCTGCTCGGTACCGGGACGGCGGCGGAAGTGCGTCGCAGCGCGCACTCGCGAGCGGCCATGCCGGCTATAAGAGAAGCTTTCGAACTTCTGGACGCGGTACGGGAGCTGAGGTCATCATTCGACGTGCCACTCAATCGCAGCGTGGCGCTCGAGGCGTTGCTGCGGCGGCTCGCGCCGCGCCGCGCCGCGTGAGGGCGCGGCACACGAGGGCGGGGTTGAAGCGAAGCTGGGGATGAGAACGTGCGAGCCGGTGCCAACAAGCCGAGTCTGCTGACGCTGACGATCAAGGACAAGAGTGCCCTGTATCTGGCCTACATGCCGTTTGTGAAGAACGGCGGACTGTTCATTCCGACCAACAGCAACTACCGCCTCGGCGACGAGGTGTTCATGCTGCTCAATCTGATGGGCGAGGATGAGAAGCTGCCGGTGGCGGGACGGGTGATCTGGGTGACGCCCAAAGGCGCGCAAGGCAAGCGCACCGCCGGCATCGGCGTGCAGTTCAGCGAGCAGGATCACGGCCAGACGCAGAAGAAGATCGAGACGTATCTCGCCGGGGCGCTCTCCGGCGACAAACCGACGCACACCATGTAGTGCCACGC
>DAHVTM010000011.1:0-4043 GCA_027324195.1 Gammaproteobacteria bacterium
ATGGCCGAGGTAATGCGCAATGCCGCTACCGATCTTCGCGGCGCATCCCGCATGGTGATCGACGCGATCGCCGGCATTACCGCGCTCGTCGAGGCGATGCATACCCATATCGCGGAGCAACCGACGCGGCTCGCGGGCGCAAACTTGGGTAACGCGGTCAACGGCGCCACTTCGCTCGCTTACAGGAGCGTTCGCGGCGTTACGCGCGCGGTCGGCGGAAGCATCGACCTTGCGCTCGGCGCCATCGCGCCCGCGCTGGGGTGCATCGAGTCTTCCGCCGCGCGCGAATCGGTGATTGCCGCGCTCAACGGCGTGCTTGGCGATTACCTCGCCGAAACCGGTAATCCGCTCGCAGTGACGATGCAACTGCGCCGCGAGGGCAGGCCGCTCGAGCTCACGCGCGAGAGTCTTGCCGCTGCGATTCCTGTTCCGAGCCGGAAGGTACTGATACTCGTTCATGGGCTCTGCCGAAATGACAGGCGCCGGGGTCGCGACGGACATGACCACGGCGTGGAACTCGGCCGCGATCTCGCCTACACGGCCGCTTACCTCAACTACAACACAGGCCTGCACGTCTCGACGAACGGGCGCGCGTTAGCGCAGATGCTCGAGACCCTGGTGGCCGCATGGCCCGTCCCGCTGGAGGAGGTGTCCATTCTTGCGCATAGCATGGGCGGTCTGGTGGTGCGCAGTGCGCACTACTACGCGTCAGTGGCGGGCCACGCATGGCCACGAAAGCTGCGCAAAATCGTGTTTCTCGGCACGCCGCATCACGGCGCCCCACTCGAGCGTGCCGGCCACTGGATACACCTGCTCTTGGAGAAGACACCTTATACCGCGCCGCTCGCGCTGCTCGGGAAAGTCCGGAGCGCAGGCATCACGGATCTGCGTCATGGTTATGTACACGAGGAGGACTGGAACGGACACGACCGCTTTGCAGATCGTGCCGATTCGCGTCGCCCGCTGCCCCTTCCGAAACGCGTACAGTGCTACACAATCGCAGCAGCGATCGGGCACGCAGCGGCACCGCGCCGCGACCTGTTGATCGGTGACGGGCTCGTTCCCGTCCCGAGTGCGCTCGGGGATCATCGGGATCCGCGACTCAAGCTGAGGTTCCCGCGATCGCACCAGTGGACGGCCAGAGGCACGAGCCATTTTGGCCTGCTGAGCGGGGGCCACGTATACGAGCGAATTCGCGACTGGCTCGGCGGATGACGAGCCCGAGGTCAACGCGTTGGAAAGACTCTGAAAGGATTTGACCGATTCCCAAGGACTTCGCGTGAGAGTGTTGAAATACCGCAGAGCCTCTCGTTCATATTCTACCGTCGCGGCGCGCATGATTGAGCCCTTCACCGAAACAACGACCGCTAACCTAATGAGCCAGCCGGAAATCCGGGCTCCGCATGCGGCTGAGGTGGCGCTTTCTAATCTTACTGTGTCATAAAAAATCATGGCATTATGGAGGGGGCTTGGCAAGTGGGCTGAACAGTCATGGTGAACCTCGCGGAATACGAGCGGTACATGAGATATCTGTGCGAACGGCTCGGGCATGCGGATCGGCACGCGGGCTTTGCCGAGTACAGCCGGGGGCTGATGCTGCCGATCGAGCGCAAGAGCGTTGAGCCGCTGGCGGCCCATACTGATCCGTGGCATGTCAGCGCCAAGCATCAGTCCCTGCACCATGTGGTGGCGAAGTCTGACTGGTCGGACGAGGCGGTGCTGGGCGGGGTGCGGGAATGGGTCAGCCCGGCATTGAAGCTCGAGGACGACTGCTTCTGGATCGTTGACGACACGGGCTTTCCGAAGAAGGGCAAACACTCTGTCGGAGTGGCGCGCCAGTATTGCGGACAGCTCGGCAAGCAAGACAACTGCCAGGTAGCGGTGAGTTTGTCGTTGGCATCCTCTCGAGGGAGCCTGCCGATCGCCTGGCGGCTGTATCTTCCGGAAGAATGGGCGAGCGATCCGCCACGACGAAAGAAGGCAGGCGTGCCGACTGCGGTGAAATTCCACGCCAAGCCCAAGATCGCGCTCGCGCAGATTCGGGCGGCAAAGGCCACGGGAGTGCCTGTCGGGGTGGTGTTGGCCGATGCCGGTTATGGCAACGATACGGCCTTTCGCGAAAGCCTCAATCAAATGGGTTTGCGCTACTGTGTTGGCGTGCAAGCTAGCACGAGTGTGTGGCCGCCGGGTTTCGAGCCGTTGCCACCGCGCCCGAAGAAGAGCACTGGACGCCCCCGCAAGCTCCTGCGTCGCGGCCGTGGGCACAGGCCGTGCTCGGTCAAGGAGCTGGCCATTGGGTTGCCGAGGCGCACATGGCGTGAGGTGACTTGGCGTCAGGGAACCAACACGAGGCTGCATTCGCGCTTTGCAGCCGTGCGTGTGCGCGCGGCCTCGCGCGACTACTGGCGCACGACTCTGCGCGAGGAGCAGTGGCTGCTGATCGAATGGCCAGCCGGCGAAACGGAGCCTATCAAGTACTGCCTCAGCACTCTGGCGGCCAATACCTCGCTGAAAAGCCTGGTCGCGTCGACCATGACGCGCTGGCGGATCGAGCGCGATTACCAGGAACTAAAGCAGGAGTTCGGGCTCTCTCATTATGAAGGGCGCGGTTGGCGCGGCTTTCATCATCACGCAACTCTGTGCATCGCAGCCTACGGCTTTCTGCTCAGCCAGCGCCTGAAGGGCGGTCGCGATAAAAAAAACGGCGCTCAACCAAAAGCGTCGCTGCTACCCGAAGGCTACAGGCCGCGCGGCAGCCGGAAGAATGCAGCGTCACGTCCCAGACTCCATCCCAACGCTTCACTACCTGCTGGCTCGCGCCATCGCGCAGCGGCTCGACCGCTGCCCGTGTTGTGCGCTGCCGATCGCGAAGCGAAACTTATAACACAGTAAGACTAATCGTCGGGTGCTTCTAACTCGCGCATGCGGTACGTCGCTGATAGACCAGCTGCAGGCAGTGAGATGACTGGTGGTCCGCGCATAGGACGCGGGGCTTGGTGCCGCGTCCCAGCCGCGCCCGAAGCGTGGTAGCGTCGCCGCAGATCTCGCACGCGCGAGCTTCCTGCCGTTCCAGCCACAGGTCGGTTTCCCGATCCAACTGAAACTGCAGGTGGTGCGTCAGTGCCGCAACGTTGGATTCGTGTCCCGGACAGTCCTGAGCGCAATAGCCGATCCGATGCGTGAGGCCGCCAGGTTGGATTGCAACGGCGAACCATTTTCCGGCGTGTTCGCCGAATTCGCATCTTTGTGCAGTGAACATCTTGCTTGCCTCTGTTGAGTATCGTATACGAGCGCGATCGAACCGCAGCAACGTCTCGCGCGCCTTCAATCGCGCCGCGATCCGCCCGCCTGCTCGCTCCGCTGCACCCGGTTCACGCGTAGCACGCGTCCCGGTTTGAGTGGTGCTCCGGAAGCCGCTCACAGCTGCGATCCTGTGGAAAGTCTCGAGGCGCATCTGTGAGTTCAGGCCGGTAGTGGGTCTCTTGCGTCGCCGCGCTTGGGCCACAGTCGCCGTAATCTGTCCAGAAAGCGCTGCCAGCCCGTTTGAATCCCGTTGTCGCTCATGAGTCACCGTTCCTCGGCGCCGCGGCGCTTCGCCGCGTGATGCATCTTTAACGTTTGACGTTTGCTCTGCCCGTAGTAACGCACAGATCGGGATCGATGTGGGTTTTATTTTGCATGGCGGGATGCCGGTACAAGAGTCTGCTCGATGCAACTGAGCGCACGGCCCGCATCGCGCTGTGGTTGCCATTCGAGGCGGCTGCCCGCGGCCGGCCCCATCGCTGCGCACATCAGCAACGAGGCATGATGCCTGTGGTCCGCAAAAATTCGGTCAAGCAGCGATGAGATGGTATTCGTGATGGAGGCCGCCGAGGACGGGGCGGGCCTGCACGGAATAGGACTCTGCGCGGCGATGTCGTGAGGAGGACTTTGTGATAGCCGCGGGCGGAGGATCTGGAATGCCGGGTCCCAGGGCCATGTGCGGTCGCCCGCGATTGTAATGTTTGACCCAAGATCTCAATACGGTGCGCAGGTGTGACTCG
>DAHVTM010000014.1:0-13470 GCA_027324195.1 Gammaproteobacteria bacterium
CCCGGGCGAGATACGTCGCCGCCGAGTGGCGAAGGCCATGGAACGTGAAATCCTCAATGCTCGCAGCCTTCACTGCGGTGACGAACGGATCGTGGTAGTTATATTTGCCGCGGCCGCCGCGGCGGCCAGGACTTGAGAACACGCGGTCATCATCCTGGTGCGGAGTTTTAGCGCGCACTTGCAGCAAACGCAGTGCCTCGCCCTGCACCCACACAGCCCTGGCCTTCCCATTCTTGGTTTGCAATTTGGATTGCTGGCCTGGGCGGCGACCCAACAACATGCGTCCCTCTTCCAGATCCACGTCACGCCATTCCAGGTTCAGGAGCTCGCCGGCCCGAGAGGCAGTGGAGAGCGCAAGCAGCACCAGCGTATGCAACTGAGGGTCCTTGACAGTTTTCGAGAAGAGCCGCTTCAGCTCTTCCTCGGAGAGATACCGGACGCGACCCGGCCCTTCGTCGAGCTTGCTCACGCCCTCCATGGGGTTATTGCTGATCCAGTGCCACTCGCGCCGCGCGACGGTGAACACGTGGCTCAGTACCTCGAGATAACGATTCACGGTGCTGTTGCTGCGCTTGAATTCGACCGGTTTCTCTCCCGGCTTCAGCAGAGTGCGCTTTGCGCTGGCGCGCGCACGGGTATAGGGTTCCCGCGCAAGTTGACTGCGCGCTCCTACAATGGCCGCAGGTGTTATATCGGCCATCTTCAAGTGTCCTAGTCGTGCCCGCCACCAGGGCAGGCAGTAGCGGTGCATGGTGTCCGCCCGCTTCTTCGGCAGCTCTTCCTCTGTGTAGCGGTCGATCGCGTCGGCGAGCGTGCGACGGCGGGCTTCCACCGACCGAAAGTGTTTGCCTTCGATCATTTCCGCCTCGACCGTCTTGGCCCACCGCTCAGCCATGCGGCGTGTTGGGAATGTCCCGGTCCGTGAGGGATAGCCGGCCATGCGGATTTGCGCCTGGAAAACAGGCTTGCCGCCCCTGCGCCGCTCTCTGATGTTCGCCACGTCACAACTCCGTCGTGAGCCTCGATGAGAGCTTGACTCTAGCGCAGATCGCGTGGAAACTGTGGCAGAACTGTGGCGAAGGCCACTACCACGGTTCCCGCTTAGCACAGAAGCGATTGATTTTTAAGGTCTTATTGGCGCGCCCGGAGGGATTCGAACCCCCGACCACCTGGTTCGAAGCCAGGTACTCTATCCAACTGAGCTACGGGCGCGGCGGGCGGCATTCTATCAGGCGAGCCAGTACGGCCGATACTGCGTTGCAGTCCCCTGTCGGCATGAGAAAGGCGCCGCGAACGCTTGGCGTATGCCATTTCCATCGGCGGCACTCACACGCGAAACTGCTGATCGGCATCCGCGCTTGCGTGTTCGACGCGTACGGAACGCTGTTCGATTTTGCGTCCGCTCTGTCGCACGCTGCCCGGACATCCCAGCCCAGCGGCGCGATGCGCTGCACGCGTGATCGCGCGACAAACAACTGAAGCAAACCTGGCTGCGCGCGCTCGGCCTGCGGGCCGACCCAGTGCGGCTCCGATCGTCAAACGCTTGGGACGTTCATGCAGCGGCGGATCTCGGCCTGCGCGTGCTCTGATGCAACCGATGCCAGCAACGCCGCGCGGGGCTTCCCGGGAGCGCCGGACCGCCCGCTCGGCACGTTGGCCGGACGACCCGCACGACTCGCCCACCGGCCTGAGCCGCCGCACGGGTTACCGAAGGCTCTCCCGAATTAGTTATTGACTGCATAGTACAGAATTGGGCAACCTTGCCCCGGCCGCCAGATGGCGGTTCAGCACAGCTAGGGAGTACCAATGTCGAATTTCAAGATCCACACGCTCGAATCCGCGCCGCTCGCAAGTCGGCCGCTCCTCGAAGACTCACTGCAGGCCTACGGCATGATTCCGAATCTGCACGCCGTGATGGCCGAGTCCCCCGAGCACCTCGACGCCTACAAGAAGCTGCATGAGATTTTCCAGCAGACCAGTCTCAGCCCGATCGAGCGCAACGTCGTGTGGCTGGCGATCAACGTCGAGCACGGCTGTCATTACTGTGTGCCGGCGCATTCCTGGATCGCCAAGAACCAGGGTGTCGACGAACCGACGCTCGCGGCGCTGCGCGAGGCGCGTCCGCTGCCGGATGCACGTCTGGAGGTACTGCGGCAGTTCACACTGAAGCTCGTGCGCCAGCGTGGAGAGCTCGCTCCGGGGGACGTCGAACAGTTCCTGGCGGCAGGATTTACCTCACGCAACGTACTCGATATCCTGGTTGGGCTGGCTCAGAAGGTTATGTCAAATTACGTCAATCACTTGGCCGCCACCCCGGTCGATGCGCCCTTCGCCGCATTTGCCTGGTCGAAGCCGCATCACGCCGCCGCGTAAGACGGGCACGCAACATGGTCGGACGTCCCCGCAGTTTTGATTCCGAGCGCGCACTGGAGCACATCGTCGAGACGTTCTGGGATCAGGGCTTTGCGGGGACGTCGATCGACCGCCTGCAGGAGGCGATCGGCATCCAACGCGGCAGCTTCTACGCCGCGTTCGGTGACAAGGAAAATGCCTGGCGGCTCGCTCTTGAGCGCTATACCGACACGAACACCGCAGCCGCCCTGGCGCGGCTCGAGGGCCCGGGCGAAGCCGTCGAGCGACTCGGTGCGTTCATCCGATTCGTCGGGGATTTCCTCGCCCTAAACCCCGGACGCGGCTGTATGTTTCTCTCCGCCGCCAGCCAGCCGCTTGCGGTCAGCGCCGCGACCCAGGCACATCTGGCGCGGCTCGAGCGCAAGCTGTTCGCGACGCTCCGAGCTCACGCCCCGGAGCCTACGGGCTCGTACGTCATCGCGCTGCTGCTGGGTCTGAATGCCATGGCGCGGGCCGGTATGCCGGCCGAGGCCATCCGGGCGGCGACCGAGGCTGCCGCCCGGATGGCCTCGGCGCTCACTGGCAGCGCCGGGACGGTCGCGCACAGCTGAGACGGGCGGCCGACCCGGGGGAACGTCAGCCGGATCAGCAATCGCCAGTAGCCCGGATCAAGTCCCGCCTTTAAGATGACGCGAGTTCGCACATCTGCCATCCAGAGGGTCTTTCATGAAATCACTGTTTGCCGCGACGGCGCTCGCGTCGCTTGCCCTGGCTCCTGCCTATGCTGCCTGTGTGTACCCGCCCGCCCCCACGAATCTGCCAGATGGCAACGTCGCCACACTCGCCCAGATGCTGGCCGCGCAAAAGACCGTCCAGACCTACAACCACACCATGATGAGCTACCTGGCCTGCATCAAAAAGCAGAGCGACCAGACCATCGCCAAGCAGGCGACGAAGCTCAAGAAGAAGCAGATCGCCGAGCTCGAGGCGATTGAAGTCAAGCGCCACAATGCGGCCGTCGATCAGTTGCAGAACATCGCCAACAACTTCAATGCCCAGGTGGTCATCTTCCAGAAGAAGCACGCCAAGAAAGGCAGCTAGGACCGCTACGGAGGCAGCCGCATATGCTCAGTCCCGCCGAAGCGGATGAGCTGATCGCGCAGCACCTGACGTGCCTGCCGACTGTCTCCCTGCCCCTGCTGCAGTGCGCTGGGGCGGTATTGCGTGAGGACATTCACGCCGAGCGCGACCAACCGCCCTTCGACCGTGTCGCCATGGACGGCATCGCGCTGGCGAGCGCCACGGCGCGCCGCGGCGAGTGCCGCTTCACCATCGAGGCCACGCAGGCTGCCGGTGATGCGCCACTTGCCCTGGCGAGCGCCCAGGGCTGCATCGAAGTGATGACGGGCACGGCGCTGCCTGCAGGTTGCGACTGCGTGGTGCCGATCGAGCAGGTCACGGTCGCAAACGGGACCGCGAGTCTGCACGCAGAGGTCGAAGTGCAACCCGGACAGAACGTGCACCGGCGTGGCACCGATACCCACCAAGGCGCCCTGCTGCTGACGGTGGGCATGCGCCTCGGCCCACCGCAGATTGCGGTGGCCGCCGCGGCGGGCAAGGCACGCATTCAGGTTGCCAGCCAGCCGATGCTGGCGGTGATTTCCACCGGCAACGAGTTGATCGAGCCCGGGGAGCCCATTCTGGCGCACCAGGTTCGCCGCTCCAATGCCTATGCGATCGCCGCGGCCCTGCAACTGCACGGCTATCAGCGCATTGCCACCGAGCACCTGCGTGACGATGCGACGCAGCTGCAGGCGCGGCTGAAATTCCATCTGGAAACCCACGACGTGGTGGTGCTGAGCGGCGGGGTGTCGATGGGCCGGCTCGACCTCGTACCCGAGGCGCTTGCCGCGCTCGGCGTGCGGCGCGTTTTCCACAAGGTGGCGCAACGCCCCGGCAAGCCGCTGTGGTTCGGGATGGCTCCAAGCGGCGCGGCGGTGTTTGCGCTGCCGGGCAATCCCGTCTCGACCGCCGTGTGCGTCGCTCGCTATGTGCTGCCGGCGCTGGCTGCCGCCCAGGGCCAGAAGGGTACACAGCAGGAATGGATCACCCTCGGCGAGGACTTCACCGTCGCCCCCGCGCTCACCTATTTCCTGCCCGTGCGGCTGCTCACCGATGAGCGCGGCTGGTGTCGCGCCATGCCGCGGCCGACCCACGGTTCGGGCGACTTCACCTCACTGGCCGGCACAGACGGGTTCGTGGAACTGCCACCGGGGCCACAGACCCTGCCCGCCGGATCGGTCGTGCGCCTGTATCGCTGGTAGCCGCCTGGAGGATGGTATTCCGTCCCGACGAGTGGTAAAGCTACCGCATGGCTGCACATGATGCCCTCACGGCGCAGGGACCGGGCGGATTGCGCGATCAGCGCGGGCGGATGCTGCGCGATCTGCGCATCTCGGTCATGGACCGATGCAATTTCCGCTGCCCCTACTGCATGCCGCGGGAGACTTTCCACGACACCTACCGGTTCCTCGGTACCCATGAGCGGCTCTCGTTCGATGAGATCGTGCGGCTCGCCCGGATACTGGTGCGTCTGGGCGTGCGCAAGCTGCGCCTGACCGGTGGTGAGCCGCTGCTGCGGCCCAATCTGACCGATCTGATCGGTGACCTTACGGCCATCGACGGCATCGAAGACGTGGCACTGACGACCAACGGCACCCTGCTAGCCAAGCATGCGTTCGAGCTTCGCGCCGCCGGCCTGCAGCGCGTCACCGTCAGTCTGGACAGCCTCGATCCGCAGGTCTTCCTGCGCATGAGCGGTGGGATCGGTGGACTGGAGGAAGCGCTGAGCGGCATCGAGCAAGCGCGGCGCGCCGGCCTCGGTCCGATCAAGGTCAACGCGGTGGTGCAGCGTGGCGTGAACGACCATACGGTCCTCGAGCTCGTAGAGCGTTTCCGCGGCACGGGTGTCATCGTGCGCTTCATCGAATACATGGATGTCGGCAACCGCAATCATTGGCGGCGCGACCTGGTCGTTCCCTCCCGGGAACTGCTCGAGCGCATCGGCGCTCGGTGGCCGCTCGAGCCGCGCCAACCCGCCTATCGCGGCGAGGTCGCCGAGCGCTACGCCTTCGCCGATGGAAGCGGTGAACTCGGCTTCATCTCCTCGGTCACCCAGCCATTCTGCGGCGATTGCACCCGAGCCCGGCTGTCCTCCGACGGCGTGCTCTACACTTGTCTTTTTGCCACGCACGGCTTGGCACTGCGCGACCGGCTTCGCAGCGGTGCCAGCGATGACGAGCTGCTCGATGCGCTGCGCGCGCAGTGGCGGGCCCGCGCAGACAATTACAGCGAGCAGCGCCAGGAGGCGCGTGTCGAGGAGGGCACGCGCAAGGTCGAAATGTTCTACATCGGTGGCTGATGGCAGCGACGAAGCTCTCTCATCTCGATCAGCGTCATCGCCCGACCATGGTCGATGTCGGCGGCAAGGCCGTCACATTGCGCGAGGCAACGGCCGAGGCGTGCGTGAAGCTGCCCCGCGCGGTGGCGGCGGAGCTGCGCCGCAGCGGTCATCGCACCGGCAAGGGCCCGGTGTTCGATACGGCGATCATCGCCGGAGTGATGGCTGCCAAGCGCACGCACGAGCTGATCCCCTTCTGCCACCCGCTCGGACTCGAACACTGCACGGTGCAGATCGAGCAGCGCCCAGGCGGGCAGATTCAGATTCGCTGCCGCGTGGCGGTGCATCATCGCACCGGCGTCGAGATGGAAGCGCTGACCGGCGCATCGGTCGCGGCTCTGACGGTATACGACATGTGCAAAGCCCTCTCACACGACATCGAGATCGACGGGATACGGTTGCTCGCAAAATCCGGCGGCAAGCGCCCCTATGAGCGCGCCGCACGGCGCACCGGAGCACGCTCATGAGCGCCCCGTGCGCGCAGGCCGCGCCACTGTACGGGCTGGTGCTCGCCGGGGGACGCAGCCGGCGCATGCAACGCGACAAGGCGGCACTCGAATACCAGGGGCGCAGCCAGCTCGATCGCACGATGACGCTGCTCGAGGGCCGCGTGCAGCGCGCTTTCGTATCGGTGCGCGTCGAGCAGCGCGACGATCCGCTGCGTGCACGCTACCCGTTGATCGTGGATGCGCCCGAGGACGTCGGCCCGGCTGGCGGCATCCTTGCCGCACAGCGTGCCCATTCGCGCGTTGCGTGGCTCGTGCTCGCCTGCGACCTGCCATTCCTCGATGCGCACACACTCGATGCGCTGATCGCAGCTCGCGACCCGGCGCGCGCCGCCACCGCGTACCGCTCCAGTCATGACGGACTGCCTGAGCCGCTGTGCGCGATCTACGAACCAGCCAGTCATGCCTCGCTCGCCGCTGCAGTGAGCGTGGGGCGAGTTTGTCCGCGGAAGTTTCTCGCCAGCGCCGACACACTGCTGCTCAATCAGCCGGATCCGGGCGCGCTGGAGAACATTAATACGCCTGAGGAATTCCAGCAGGCCAATGATGCGCTGCGCACTCCCGGCCCGATGCACACCAAACACGTCTTGGTGCAGTACTACGCCCTGCTGCGCGAGCAAGCCGGCCGACCCAGCGAGTCGCTGCAGACAGCTGCAGCCACGGCCCGCGAGCTGTACCAGGAACTCAACCAGCGCCACCCTTTCACGCTACCACCGGAGCTGCTGCGCGTCGCAGTCAACGCGGAATTTGCCGACTGGTCGACGCCGCTCACCGAGGGTGACACCGTGGTGTTCATTCCGCCGGTGGCGGGCGGCTAGCCCCGCCACATTGCACAGGCTGCGCCCACTTCAACTCCATGACGACGTTTCGCTTCAGCACCGAGCCGCTCGATATCCTGGCTCTGCGCACCGAGCTGCAGGGCGCGGCGGCGGGCGGCTACAGCAGCTTCGAAGGCTGGGTCCGCAACCACAACGAAGGACGGCAAGTGCGTCGCCTGGAATATGAGGCGTTCGAAGCACTCGCAGTCAAGGAAGGTGAACGAATCGTGGCCGAAGCGCTGGCGCGCTTCGGGGTCGAGCGCGCAGCCTGCGTGCACCGGGTCGGGTCGCTTGAGATCGGCGACATCGCCGTCTGGGTCGGCGTGTCGGCACGACATCGGCATGAGGCGTTTCTCGCCTGCCGCTATATCATCGACGCAGTCAAGCACCGCGTGCCGATCTGGAAGAAAGAGCACTACCTCGACGGCGACTCGGGCTGGGTGAACTGTGAGCGGTGCGCGGCGGCGGCGCCCCCGCCCGACGACCACGGTGCAGCGTGCACACAGCACCCCGAGCATGGCCATCACCACACGCAGGTGGCGAACCGGCTGCCCGAACCGGACTATTCCCGGCAGATCGTTCTGCCCGAGGTCGGCACGACCGGCCAGAGGCGACTCGCGCGCGCATCGGTGCTGATCATCGGCTGCGGCGGACTCGGCGTTCCCGCCATGAGTTATCTCGCCGCGGCCGGCATCGGCCGGCTGGGGTTGGTGGATGCCGATCGTCTGGAAGCCTCCAACCTGCACCGCCAGCCCCTCTATTCGCTCGCCGAGATCGGCCGCCCCAAGGTCGAGCTGGCTGCCGAGCGGCTGCGCGCGCTCAATCCGGCGGTCGAGATCCTCACCCATGCGACTCGCCTCGATGCGCGCAATGCCGAGGGGCTCATCGCCGGCTACGACATCGTGCTCGACTGCACCGACACCATAGCGAGCAAGCTGGCGCTAAATGACGCATGCCTGCGCTCGGGACAGCCGGTCGTCTTTGCAAGCGTGTATCAGTACGAGGGGCAACTGCAGGTGGTACGGCCCGGGCATGGGCCCTGCCTACGCTGCGTGTGGCCGGCAACCGCTCGCGATGGACTGGTCGGCGTGTGCGCCGAGGCCGGCGTGCTCGGGCCGGTGCCGGCCGTGTTGGGCACGCTGCAGGCGCTGGAAGCGCTGAAGATCGTGCTCGACCTGCCGGGACAGCTCACCGACGCGGTGCTGATGGTGGATCTGCTGAGGCTGAACGTGACCCGCCTGCGTGCCCGGCGCGCGCCGGACTGCCCTGGCCACGCCACGGCCCGCGCCGCGCTCGAAACCAGTACGGATGCAGCGGTCGAGGTTGCGTTCGAATCGCTGCAGGCGGCCCTCGCCGCCGGTTACACCGTGATCGACATCCGCGAGCCGGCGGAGCGGGCGCGCCAACCGGCGCCGTGTCCCGGGTTGCATGCGATTCCGCTCACACAGCTGCTCTACGGCGAGCAGCCGCTGCCGCTCGCCGAGCGCTGTCTGCTGGTCTGTGCGGCCGGCGTACGCAGTCTGGCCGCCGTCCGCGAGCTGCGCGCTCGGGGCCATTCGCACGTATTCTCTCTGCGCGGCGGACTGGCAGGGCTCGAGCGAGCCGTTACGGTCTGACCTGGCCGGTGCCCCGCACCACATATTTGTAGCTCGTCAACTGCTCCACCCCCACCGGTCCACGCGCGTGGAAACGGTCCGTGGAGATGCCGATTTCCGCTCCCATTCCGAACTCGCCGCCGTCGGCGAATTGGGTCGACGCGTTGTGCAACACGATGGCACTGTCGACCTGGCGTAGGAAACGCTCGGCGGTCGCCTGATTCTCGGTCACGATCGACTCGGTGTGCGCCGAACCGTACCGCGCGATGTGCGCGATCGCCCCCTCAACGCCGTCGACCACCCGGGCCGCAATGATCGCGTCGAGGTACTCGGTCTGCCAGTCCTGCTCGCTCGCCGCCAGTACGCGCGGATCGGCGCCCCGAACGATCTCATCGCCGCGCACCTCGCAGCCGGCTTCGAGCAGCGTGCGCACCAGTGGAACCAGATGGGTCGCGAGACTCGCCCGATCGATCAGCAGCGTCTCGGCCGCACCGCAGATGCCCGTACGGCGCATTTTCGCGTTGAGCGCTATGGCCTGCGCCATGCGCACATCGGCGTCACGGTCGACATACACGTGGCAATTGCCCTCCAGATGGCCGATTACGGGTACGCGCGCCTCCTGCTGAACCCGTGCCACCAGACTCTTGCCGCCGCGCGGTACGATCACATCGAGGTACTCCGTCATGCCGGAGAGCATGTAACCGACCGCCGCGCGGTCCGTGGTCGGCACCAGCTGAATACATTCGACGGGCAATCCCGCGCCGCGCAACCCCGCGGTGAGACAGGCGTGCAGCGCGCCATTGGACTGGCGGCTCTCGGAGCCGCCGCGCAGAATGACCGCATTGCCGGACTTCAGGCACAGCGCGCCGGCATCGGCCGTGACGTTCGGCCGGCTCTCATAAATGATGCCGATCACCCCGAGCGGCACCCGCACACGCTGGATCCGCAATCCGTTCGGGCGTTGCCACTCGGCCGCAACGGTGCCGATCGGGTCGGGCAGTTTCACGATGGCCTCAATCCCGCGCGCAATCGACTCGACGCGCTCGGGGTTGAGCAGCAGACGGTCGAGCAGCGCGGGCCCGAGGCCTGCGGCGCGAGCGGCGGTGACATCATGGGCGTTGGCGCTGAGGATCTGCTCGGCCTGGGCGCGGACCGCCTCGGCCGCACCGACCAGCGCCTCATCCTTCGCCGCGCTCCTCGCCTGTGCCAGCACCGCCGCAGCAGCCACGGCCCTGCGGCCCAGATGCTCCATAAGTTCGCCGAGTTCGGGGTCGGAGTGTTTGCTCATGCCCGTGTCCCCTGCATCAGTACGAGGTCATCGCGATGGATCAGTTCGTCGCGGCCCCGAAAGCCCAGGATGTCGCCAATCTCCGCCGACTGACGGCCGATGATCTTGGCCGCATCGGCATCGGAATAGGCAATGATGCCGCGCGCAACTTCGGCCCCATCGCTGCTCAGCACACTGACCGTATCACCGCGCTCGAACACTCCGCGGATGCCGGTCACACCGGCAGGCAAGAGACTCCGGCCGGCGAGCAGCGCGCGCAGCGCACCGTGATCGATGGTCACCGCACCCGCCGGCCGCAGCGTGCCGGCGATCCACTGCTTGCGAGCCGCGATCGGCGTGGCGCTCGGCAGGAACCAAGTGCAGCGCGCCCCTTGCTCGAGCCGACGAACCGGATGCAGCGGCTGTCCCGCGGCAATGCACATGTGACAGCCGGCCGCCACTGCGATGCGCGCAGCCAGCAGCTTAGTGGTCATCCCGCCGGAACCGAACTCCGAGGCCGACCGTCCCCCCATGGCCTCGATCTGCGGGGTGATCTGCCGAACCTCATCGATGAACTGCGCGTCCGGATCGCGATGCGGATCCCCGGTGTACAGCCCATCGACGTCCGACAGCAGGATCAGGCAGTCGGCGCCCGCCATCTGCGCCACACGCGCGGCCAGACGATCGTTATCGCCATAACGGATCTCCGCAGTGGCCACCGTGTCATTCTCGTTGATGACCGGCAGTGCGCCGAGCGTGAGCAGGGTCTCGAGCGTGGCTCGGGCATTGAGGTAGCGTCGGCGGCGCTCGCTGTCCTCCAACGTGAGCAGGACCTGAGCGACGGTCACCTGGCGGTCCTCGAGCAGCTCCTTGTACGCATGCGCCAGGCGGATTTGCCCAACCGCGGCGGCCGCTTGGCTTTCCTCCAGACGCAGCGGCCCCTTGGCGAGGGACAGCTGCCGGCGTCCGAGGGCAATGGCGCCCGAGGAGACCAGAATGACCTGCTGCCCACGTGCGCGCAGCCAGAGCAGATCCTCGACCAGGGTTTCCAGCCAAGCTCGATTGATTCGGCCGCTCGCAGCTTCGACCAGCAGAGCCGAGCCGACCTTCACGACGACGCGGCGTGCTCTCGACAGGGGAGAGTCCGTAGGGGGGCGGGTGGACATGAGAAAACTATACGTGCCGCGAATGGTTCGCGCGAGTCGAGCGCGGCGGCGCGTTGCTCCCGGCCAGCGCAACCCCTAAACTTGCGCGGCCGCCAAGTGAGAGGATCCCATCGGTGAGCAGAGATTACGAACCGGTTCCCGGCCAGTGGTACGAGAACCTTGAAGAAGACGAATCATTCCGCGTGCTCAAAGTAGACGAGGACGCCGAGCTCGTGCATATCGAACATCTCGACGGCGAGATCGAGGAGATAGACCTGGAAACCTGGCACGAAATGGATCTCGAGGAGACCGAGGAGCCGGAGGGCTGGGCCGAGTCCGAGGACGAGGATGAGGAAGAGGACGAAGAGGAAGACGAAGAAGACGACGAGGATGATGACTGGGACGACGATGACGATGATGACGACGATGATGATGACGATGACTGGGACGACGACGATCAGGAAGAGTATTGAGTTCGTGCAGCACATCGGCCCGGCGCCTGCGCGCCAGGCACTGCGCAACAACCTCGCCCCGCGCGACTGAGCGCGGCGGCGGCCGCGCGGCGGGCCCTGCCCTGGGTCGGTCGTTGCCGCCATGAGCCGGCACATCGCCGACAGCTGGCTGCACGAGAAGGAGTCGGCCTGGCTGTACCGCCGGGTCGCCGCCGCCGAGCCGGACCCGCATCATCGGCGACTGTTCGAGCAGCTGGCCGAGGCCGCCGAGGAACAGGCGCAGCGCTGGCAGGATTCCGCGCAGCGCGGGGGCACGACCGTCGAGCTGGCGTTTCGTCCCTCGACGCGGGCCCGCGTGGTGGCCCGCCTGGTCCGCTGGCTCGGCCCACGCGCGCTGCGCTCCGTCCTGGCGGCGATGAAGCTGCGCGGGCTGTCGGTCTACAGCGGTCCGGCGGTGTCCGGACACGAGATGCCGACGACTCTCGCCGAGGTCGGCGCACGCCATCGCGGCGGACTCGGTGGGAACCTGCGCGCCACGGTGTTCGGGATCAATGACGGACTGCTCGCCAACGCCAGCCTCGTCATGGGCATGGCCGGTGCCGGCGGACCGCCGAGCCTGGTGTGGGTCACGGGAGTCGCCGGCCTGCTGGCCGGCGCGCTGTCCATGGCCTCCGGCGAGTACGTCTCGGTACGCTCGCAACGCGAAATGTACGAGTACCAGATCGCCCTGGAACGGGCCGAGATCGCCGAGTACCCGGAGGAGGAAGCCGAGGAGCTCGCCTTGATCTACGCCGCCCGGGGCATGCCGCTCGCCCAGGCACGAGAGGTCAGCCAGACGCTCCTGGCCCGACCCGAGCATGCGCTCGACGTGCTGGCCCGGGAGGAACTCGGCTTGAGTCCAGAGCTGCTGGGCTCACCGTGGGGTGCAGCCGGTGCATCCTTTCTGGCCTTTGCCGTTGGCGCTGCAGTGCCGCTGATACCGTTCCTGGCAGGCGCCGCCGGCGTCACCGCGGTCGTGGCCGCCGCGGCGCTCACGGCAGCGACGCTGTTCGTCGTCGGCCTGGCCATCAGCCTGTTCACCGGACGGCACGCGCTGCGCGGCGCGCTGCGCATGGTGCTGATCGGCGGAGCGGCCGGCCTCACGACCTACCTGCTCGGTCGCGCACTCGGCGCGGCACTGCATTGAGCCGCGACGTGGCTGCGGATCTGGCCGGGGAGCGTCACAGCGCATGAACGCACCAGCATCCGAGACGCTCCAGAGGCTTGCGCACATCCTCGGGCCCCACCGCCTGCTCACGGCGGCGAATGACCTGCAGCCGTTTCTCACCGACCATCGCGCCCTCTACCGCGGTCACGCCTTGGCCGTGGCACAGCCGGAGACGGCAGCCGAAGTCGCTCAACTGCTCGCGGTGTGCAACCAGGCGCGCATCGGGGTCGTTCCGCAGGGCGGCAATACCGGATACTGCGGCGGCGCGACGCCCGATGAGAGCGGCGCACAGCTGGTGGTCAGCCTGGCGCGAATGAAGCGCATTCGCGCAATCGATGCACTCAACTACTCGCTGGTCGCCGAGGCCGGCTGCGTACTCGCTGACGTGCAGCGGGCCGCCGAGGACGCCGACCGTTACTTTCCGCTCAGTCTAGGCTCTGAAGGTAGCTGTCAGATCGGCGGCAACCTTTCGACCAACGCCGGCGGCGTGCACGTCCTGCGCTACGGCATGATTCGCGAATTGGTCCTGGGGCTGGAAGTGGCCCTGCCCGACGGCCGACTGCTGTCCTCACTCACACGCCTGCGCAAAGACAACACCGGCTATGACATCAAAGCGCTGTTCCTCGGCGCGGAAGGCTCCCTTGGCATCATCACCGCGGCGAGCCTGA
>DAHVTM010000022.1:0-24445 GCA_027324195.1 Gammaproteobacteria bacterium
TCGCCGACTCCCGAAGATCCCTCACCCAAGCCCCAGCACATGCGTGTGTTGGCCTGGCACACCCAAAACGATGGGGAGTCCATTGCCTTCGATTTTGGCGAAGAATCGAACGGGACACGCAAATTATTCGAGCACGCTGGAGGCTTACTACGCGCCCTAGACACTGGAGCCACCGTCTGCATCGACGAAATCGATACCAGTTTGCACCCCTACATTACTCGCTTCCTGGTACAGCAGTTCCAAAGACCTCACAATCGCCAAAGCGCGCAATTCATCTTCAACACCCACGACACCACGTTGCTGGATCCGGAGTTGCTGCGCCGCGATCAATTCTGGTTTGTCGAAAAGGACTCCCGCGGCCGAACCAGCCTGACGCCCCTGCTCGAATACTCCCCCCGAACGGGTGAATCCTTGGAGCGGGGCTATCTCAAGGGCCGCTATGGCGCCGTGCCGCTCATCGGAGCCCTGGAGTCGTAGCGGTGGCGCACGCTTCCCGCTCCCGGAAATCCTTTCAGCGCCGACAGGGTCAAAGACAACCCCGTGCGGTCACGCTCATTGTCTGTGAAGGTGAAACCGAGCGCACCTATTTTGAGGCACTGCGACGACGCCTGCGACTCACCAACGCGGAAGTTCTTTTGCCGGTGCCGGCTGGAAGTGCTCCCATCAGCGTGGTCGATCACGCAATCGAAAAAGCGAAGGAGTCCGGCGGATACGATTTCATCTATTGCGTATTTGACCGCGACCAGCACGAATCCTTCGACAGAGCCCTGAACAAGCTGCGGGCCCACGCCAAGCGGCATCCCCTGCACGCCATCGTCAGCATCCCATGCTTCGAGTACTGGATACTGTTGCATTTTGAGAACACCGACGCACCCTTCAACGTCTGCGACAACGTCATAGACCGGCTTGAGAGACACCTGCCCGGCTATACCAAGACGGACGACAAGCAGATTGAAAACATCCTGGATCGGGTCGACGACGCCCTAGATCGCGCCCGACAGCGATTCCCTGATCCGACAGCCCCACTCGACAATCCTCATACGGCCGCTCATCGACTTGTCCAGAACCTACGGGACATCGCCAGACAGGACCCGAGAACTTGAATCGGAAGAAGCTCATCGAGGTTGCTCTCCCCCTCGAAGCCATTAACCAGGCGAGTGCAAGAGAGAAATCCATCCGCCACGACCATCCCAGCACGTTACTGCTGCTGCGAGCCCACCGCCGCTGTAGCAGTATGTGTGATCCGAGCTTGGAACTGATGACCAGGAACTGATCTGTGCCGCCACTGCGTCACGCACAGAAATTGACCTCGGCCTCGAGCAGAGATCAGACCCAAAAAAATTCAGCTCGACCGAGGCGCAGTTGTGCGAAGTAACTCACAGTACGGCCACACTGCCCCTGGACAATCGCGTACAGCGCCCCCCGTGAGTGAATGTTCATGCGTACGTCGCTGGTTTCCCGAACATCACCGCACCTCTGCATGCGAATCAGTTCCGGCGGCAGCAGTCGGTTTCGCAGACGTCAATGCAACAGAAAACTCAGGCGCAACTAGGAGATGACCGAGCAGTCCGCAAAGACCACAACACCCGGCAAAGCAGCCTGAACCCTGCTCATCATTGCGTGGGTGCTATTTCTGGTGCCGATACCCGGAATTGGATGGGTTGGTTGGGTACTGAATTTCGTGGCATTTATTCTCGCGACCGTCGCGCTCAGTCAGGGGGGAGTCAGTGCGGGACTCTGGCAGCTGCTGGCGAGCCTTCTGATCTCTCCAGTCGTCTACTGGGTGATCGGTATACCGCTGTTAGCCGCAGTCATCGCGCACGGTCTTGCCCAGCAGTGAACAAGAGAGCTTTGCACCCGAGAATTTCCCGGCCGCGCGTCCTGGTCATGGGTTCCGAGCCTCTCATCGTGGCTTGGGAATGCGAGTCTGGCACGGTGTAGTTCCAGAGGCGGGCTGCGATGGGTGCGCGCCGCGACGCATCTGTACGTCGGACAGGCGGTCGGAAATCACCCTGCAGGCCGCAACCCGGGGCGACCCGTAGTGGGAATCCCGCAGTGCGATCCGGCGCGAGCCGCGGATCTGGCGTCACGGTTCCCGAAGGGGGCGCCGGCGAATGGCGCAGGGCGGGCCGCCTCAGGGCTCTCGGCGGGTGCGGTGCGCCACGAAGTCCTCTTCCCAGAACTCGAGCGTACGGCGCACGCCGCCCGGCTCCCGGCCTTGCTCCAGCGCGCGCAGCTCGATGCGGCGAATCTTCCCCGAGATGGTCTTCGGCAGCGTGCTGAACTCGATACGCCGGATGCGCTTGTACGGGGAGACCCGCTCACTGACGTGCAGCAGGATGGAGGCGGCGGTGGTCGCATCGGCCTCACACCCCTGTGCAAGCGTGACGAACGCCTTGGGCACCGAAAGCCGCAGCGGATCGGGACTCGGCACGACGGCCGCCTCGGCCACTGCCGCGTGCTCGATCAACACGCTCTCGAGCTCGAACGGACTGATGCGGTAGTCAGAGGATTTGAACACGTCGTCCATGCGGCCAACGTATGTCAGGTAACCCTCCGCATCGCACGAGGCAACATCGCCCGTGTGGTAGTAGCCATCGGCCATCGCCTCGGCGGTGCGCTCTGCATCGTCGAGATAACCACGCATCAACCCCAGGGGCCGGCGCGCAAGATCGATGCAGATCTCCCCTTCGGCACCGATACGCCCCGCCACATCGCGCAGCACGATCGGATAGCCCGGCAGCGGCCGTCCCATGGCGCCGGGCTTGAGCGGCTGCCCCGGTGGGTTGCCGATCTGCGCGGTGGTCTCGGTCTGCCCGAAGCCATCGCGAATGGTCAGGCCCCAGGCGGCGCGCACCTGGGCGATCACCTCGGGATTGAGCGGCTCGCCTGCGCTCACCGCCTCGCGCAGACTCACCGGCCAGTCCCGCAGCGGCTGTTGGATCAGCATGCGCCACACCGTCGGCGGAGCGCAGAAGCTGCTCACCCGGCAGCGGACCAGCTGCGCAAGCAGCGCTCGCGGGTCGAACCGCGCGTATTGATAGGACAGCACGCAGGCCTCGGCGTTCCAGGGCGCGAATACGCTCGACCAGGCATGCTTGGCCCAGCCCGGGGAGCTGAGGTTCAGGTGCACATCCCCCGGCTGCAGCCCGATCCAATACATGGTCGAGAGATGCCCGACGGGGTAGCTCGCATGGGTGTGTGCCACGAGCTTCGGACGGGCGGTGGTGCCGGAGGTGAAATAGAGGAGAAGCAGATCCTCGGCGCGAGTCGGGCGCTCGGGCGTGAACGTCTCGGCGCAGCGCTCGGCGGCGGCGTAATCGATCCAGCCCGGCGGCGCGCCATCGACGGCGATGCGCACCGGCACCTCGCCGGCGGCCTCGAGCCGCTCGGTGAGACTGACATCGGTGACGATCGCCTTGACGCGGCCTCGGCTCAGGCGATCGGCCAGGTCCGCCCCGGCAAGCAGCGTCGTCGCCGGAATGATCACCGCGCCGAGCTTGATGGCCGCGAGCAGCACCTCCCACAGCGGCACCACGTTGCCGAGCATCAGCAGCAGCCGATCACCGTGGCCGACGCCCGCCTGCGCGAGCAGATGGGCCACCTGGTTCGAGCGGCGAGAGAGCTCGGCGAAGGAGACGAGCCGATCCGCCCCGCCCTCCTGCACCACCCACAACGCCGGCCGGGTATTCTCGCGCGCGATGACATCGAAGTAATCGCGCGCCCAGTTGAACTGCTCAAGCTGTGGCCAGGCGAATCCCCGGCGCGCCGCCTCGAAATCCTCGCGCCACCGCAGCAGTTGATCGCGCGCCTGCAGGAACTCGGTTGTGGGATTCATTGCCGCATGCCTCGATGCTCCTCTCGCCCCGACCGCGCCTCAGGGATGCACCAGCCGCTCCACCCAGCGATACAGTCCGAACACCACCGCCGCGAAGGCGGCCCCCCCGAGCCAGGTTGCCGCCGAGGCAAATGACGCCCCGACGAGCGCAATGGGAGTGTGCCGGCCGGAGAACACCACGACGAAGGAGTAGATCACCCCGAGCAGGCTCTCGCCCACGATCAGACCCGAGGCGAGCAGTACGCCGAGCTGCTTGATCGCCTCGGCGCGCGGCACGCGCTCGGCGCGGCGGTTGAACCAGGCCCCCACCAGCGCCCCGACCACGATCATCAGGGTGCTCGAGGTCGGCAGGTAAATGCCCAGACCCACCGCCAGCGGCGGCAGGCGGATGTTCTTGAAGCTCACCGCGAGCAGCAGGTCGAGCACGATGATCGCAGCCCCGAGCGCCCCACCGAGCACAATCGCGCTCCATGGCACGTTGTGTTGGATCACGCCCTGGGCGAGCGCGGCGATCAGCCCGGCCTGCGGAGCCGGCAGCGCGTGCGCCGGGTTGACCCCCGGCGCGCCGAGAAACCCGAAGGCGCGATTGACCAGATCGAGCACCGGCGGGATGACCAGCGCCCCGGCGATGACGCCGACCACCAGCGCCCACTGTTGCTTGGCCGGCGTGGCATCGACCAGCTGTCCGGTCTTCAGGTCCTGCAGGTTGTTGTTGGCAATCGAGGCGACGGCGAACACCACCGAGGTGATGAACAGTGCAAAGGCGACCAACGCGCTGCGCGATGCGGGCAGCACTCCGGCGCTCACCCCGAGCACCAGCAGCAGCGCGCACACCACCACCACCAGAATACCGATGCCCGAGAGCGGGCTGTTCGAGGAGCCGATGAGGCCGGCCATGTAGCCGCACACGGTCGAGACCAGAAAGCCCATCACCGCGACGAATACCACCCCGGTGAGGGCGAGCAGCCACGCATGGGAGCCGAGCCCGCTGATGCGGCTGAAGTGCCACAGCAAGGCCGCCACCGGCACCAGACAGGCGAGGGAGATCGCCCCCACGGTGCCGACCGGAATGTCGTGCTCGGTCCGCGGCAGCGTGTGGCCCTCGCCGCGCTGGCGCGCCCGCGAGGAGGCCATCGCCCCGGCGAGCCCTTTGATCACGGGCTTGACCAGCGTGAAGAGCGTCCAGATCGCCGCCACGCCGATGGTACCGGCGCCGAGGAAGCGTACGTAGTGGTCCCAGGCGCCCTGCGCCGCCACCGCCGCGCTACCGGCGGCCGGATGCCCGATCAGAAACTGCGGCACCGCCCAGCCCCAGCCGATCAGGGCCCCGACCAGCATCGCCACGCCGACCGCCGGCCCGACCAGATGCCCAATCCCAAACAGCGCAAAGGACAGACTGAAATCAAAGCCGGTGGCCGCACCGGCCTTGCCGACCCGGAAGTAGCGGACCACGTCACTGGCGAACAGCTGCGTCTGCACCACCACGTAGAACAGGGCCGAGACCAGCGCTCCCACCACCACGGCCTTCAAACCCGCCCCGCCGCTCTCGACCGCCTCGAGGTCCGCATCGTGCGCGCTGCCGGCGCCGACCTTGAGCACCTCGGCGCACGCAACCCCTTCCGGGTACGGCAGATCGGAGTCCGTCACCAGCGCGCGGCGCAGCGGAATGGTGTACATGACCCCGAGAATGCCGCCGGCCGCACACACCAGGAACGACATCCAGAACGGAAAGCCGTTCCACCAGCCGATGATGACCAGTCCGGGCAGGACGAAGATGATGCTCGAGAGCGTGCCGGCCGCCGACGCCACGGTCTGCACGATGTTGTTCTCCTGCAGCGTTGCGCCCTTCAGCGCCCGCAGGATGGCCATGGAGATGACGGCAGCCGGGATCGAAGTCGAGAAGGTCAGTCCGGCCTTCAGGCCGAAATAGACGTTGGCCGCCGTGAACAGCAGGGTGATCAGCACCCCGATGACCAGACCACGCAGCGTGAACTCGCCGAGCGCGCCGGCGTCCTCGGGTACGGGTGTCTTCATTGTTCAGGTTCTTTCGGTCACGAGCACGCACGTCAGCGGCGTGCACACCCCCTAAGGGCGCACCTTAACCGATCCACGCCGGGGTGTCTTGCCGGGCCGGCGGGTCGGCGCACGGGCCGCCGTGGCGAGAATGGCCTCACGCAGCACCAGCGCGTGATTGTGCTCCGGATCGCGCGCGGCATAGAGGAGCGTCAGCGGCCGCTGGCGCGCCGCCTCGCACAGTGGCTCAAGCAGAGCGCTCTGCGCGGCGAGCTCTGCCCGGTAGCGGCGCCGGAATACAGCCCAGCGCGCCGGGTCGTGGCCGAACCAGCGCCGCAGCGCACTGCTCGGGGCCAGCGCCTGCAACCAGGCATCGATCGGGGCGCCCTCGCGTCGGACTCCCCGGGGCCAGAGCCGGTCGACCAGCACCCGCAACCCGTCCTCGTCGGGGGGATCGTAGATGCGCCGCACACGCACGTCCGGTGGCCGCCGAGTCCCCACAAACGCCTCTAACTCTTTGCTTTCAAAGAGTTTAATATATGACAACTGGCTGTCACAAATCCGTCATATTGGCAGCGTACAGTACCGCGCGATCACTAGACCCGGTGCCCCTGGCACTGCCCTCGTCCGCAGAAGGTAACTCCATGCGTATGACATCCGCTCCCGCCCGCCGCCGGGCGTCCCTGGTGCTCTCGGCCACCCTGGCGATCTGCAGCACGCTCGGCGCACACGCCGCGATGGCCCAGCAGCGCCTGCTCGAGACCGGCTCTTCGCTGCTGTACCCGCTGTTCAACCTGTGGGTGCCGGTATACGCCAAGAGCCACCCGGGCGTACAGATCACCACCCAGTCGACCGGCAGCGGCACCGGCATCTCCCAGGCCATCTCCGGCATCGCCCAGATCGGCGCCTCGGATGCCTACATGAGCCCCTTCCTGGTGCGCCAGCACCCCGGGATGCTCAACATTCCGCTCGCCATCTCCTCGCAGATGATCAACTACAATCTGCCGGGGCTCAACCGCATCCATCTGAAGCTGAGCGGCCCGGTGCTCGCGGCCATGTACTCCGGCCAGGTGCGCTTCTGGAACGATCCGATGATTGCCCGGCTGAACCCCGGCGTGCGCCTGCCGCACCAGCCGATCGTGCTGGTGCACCGCACCGACGGCAGCGGCGATACCTTCATCTTCACCCAGTACCTGTCCTTCAGCACCCCATCGTGGAACAACTCGGTGAGCTACGGCACCACGGTCAGCTGGCCGGCGGTGCAGGGCGGCATCGGCGCCGAGGGCAACCCCGGCATGGTCAACGCCTGCAAGGGCACGCCGTACTCGATCGCCTACATCGGCATCAGCTACAAGCAGGCGACCGAAAGTGCCGGCCTCGGCGAGGCGGCCATCCAGAACCGCGCCGGCCGGTTCGTGCTGCCGACCCCGCGCACGGTGCAGGCGGCGGTCGAGGCGATGGCGGCGCACACCCCGCGCGATGAGCGCATCAGCCTGATCTTCGCACCCGGTGCGAACTCCTACCCGATCATCAACTACGAGTACGCCATCGTGAATGCCGCCCAGCCGAATCCGGCCACGGCCGCGGCGCTGCGCGAGTTCTTCAACTGGGCGCTGAGCCCGACCGAGGGCAACGCGGCGCACTTCATGCAGCAGGTCGGTTTCGTGCCCCTGCCCGCCCCGATCGTGGCGCTCAGCAAGGCGCAGGTCGCACAGATCCACTAACCCCCCTCGAAGCCGGTCCGCGCCGCTCGGCAGGAACGAGCGGCGCGGCCGGCTTCGCTTTTTGACGAACCCGTTGCATCGCCCGTGCGGAGCCGCCATCCTTGCGCGCCATGAAGTTCAGAGCCTGGCTCGCCCTCGTCGCGGGCATCCTGCCCGCCACCCTCGCCGCCATCGTTCTGTTTCTGGCGCTGTACTCCTGGCCGGCCATGCACTTCAACGGGCTCGGCTTCGTGGTGCGGGATACCTGGAACCTCGGCAACCTCTATGCCGACCCGATCATGCGCCACGGCATGCAGGTCCAGCCGGGCGCCACCTACGGCATCCTCTTTCTGATCGTCGGTACGCTCGCCTCGACCCTGATCGCGCTCGCCATTGCGCTGCCCATGGGCATCGGCGCGGCGATCTTCCTCGCCGAGGCCGTGCCGGCGCAGTTGCGGCTGTGGATCTCCTTCCTGGTCGAGCTGCTGATGGCCATCCCGAGCGTCGTGTTCGGGCTGTGGGGTTACGTGGTGGTGATCCCGTTTCTCGGCCATCACTTCTACCCGCTGCTCGCGCGCACGCTCGGCAAGGCCATTCCCTTCCTCGGCGCGCCGAGCGGCAGCGGCTACGGGCTGCTCACCGCCGGCATCGTGCTCTCGCTGATGATCGTGCCCATCATCGCCGCGACGCTGCGCGATGCGCTGGTGAGTCAGCCGGCCTCGCTGCGCGAGGCGGCGCTCGGCCTCGGCGCCACCCGCTTCGAGGCGCTGTGGAAGGTGATGCTGCCCGGTACCCGCAAGACCCTGATCGGCGCGACGTTCCTCGCCCTCGGCCGCGCGCTCGGGGAGACGATGGCGGTGCTCATGGTGAGCGGCAATGCACTGAACTACCTGCCGCACCGCATCTACGATCCGGTCTCGACCATGGCCGCGTTCATCGTCTCGCAGCTCGACAGCGCGCTGCAGGACCCGACCGGACTTGCGGTGCGCTCGCTCGCGGAAATCGCCTTCGTGCTCGCGATCATCTCCATCATCGTCAACGCGCTGGCGCGGCTGCTGCTGCTGGTGTGGAACAACAGCCAGCGCTCGGTCATGGTGTGATGCCCATGAGCACACTCACCGCGCACCGCAAGAGCCCGCATCAGATCCGTCTCACGCGCCGCCTGGCGAGCCTCGGCGGCTGGGGTCTGAGCGGACTGTGCCTGGCGGCCCTCTCGGTGCTGATGGTCTGGATCCTGGCCGTGGTGTTCGTGCGCGGCGTCGGGGCGCTGAAGCTCTCGGTGCTCACCACCATCACCCAGGGCACCGGCGGCGGACTGTTGAATGCGATCGAGGGCACGCTCGTGCTCTCGGTGGGCGCGCTGCTGCTCGCCGTACCGTTCGGCGTCGCCGCCGGCATTTATTCGGCCGAGTACCGCTTCTCCCGCTGGGCCGTCACCATCCGCTTCCTCGCCGACGTGCTGGTCGGCGTGCCCTCGATCGTGGTCGGCTACTTCGGCTATGTGGGCATGGTCGAGTGGCTGGGCTGGAGTTTCTCGGTGGCCGCCGGCTCGATTGCCCTCGCCATCATCAGCCTGCCGTACATCTGCCGCACCACCGAGTTGGCGCTGCGGCAGGTCTCGAACGATCTGCGCGATGCCGCCTACTCCCTCGGTGCCGATGACCGTCGCGTCATCCTCGGGGTCTGCCTGCCGGCGGCGCTGCCCTCGATCCTCACCGGCATCCTGCTCGCGCTGGCGGTGTCGGTCGGGGAGACCGCACCGCTGCTGTACACCGCCGGCTGGTCGAACTATCTGTGGGACGGGCACCTCACCCACTCCCCGATCGGCTACCTCACCTACGCCATCTGGAACTTCATCAACGAGCCGTTCGCGGCGGCCAACGCACTCGCCTACGCCGCGGCGCTGCTCGTGACCGGGTTCGTGCTGATCATCAACATCACCGCCCGCTTCGTGCTCGACCGGCGCGCGCGACGGCGCTGAGCGCGCAGCCTAGCGCGCCGCCGGCAGCGACGGCCCGCCGTGCGTGAGGTCCGGCTCGGGCACATCCTGTTTCCCGTAATCACGAAATTTCTCCACCACCCGATGCATCTCGGCGGCATCGAGCAGCCGTACCCCCCCGATCGCCAGCGCGGCGGTGTACTGTGCGGCGAGATTCTCCACCTCCCCGGCAAGGGACAGCGCCGCGCGCAGGTCCGCACCGAGGGCGATGATGCCGTGATGCGCGAGCAGACAGGCGCGCCGATCGGTGAGCGCCGCAAGGGCCGCATCCGAGAGCGCCTGGGTGCCGAAGGTGTGGTAGGCGGCACAGCGGATGTCGATGCCGCCGGCCACTGCCACCATGTAATGAAACGCCGCAATGCCCCGCTCGGTGCAGGCGAGCGCGGTGGCGTGGCGCGGATGGGCGTGCACGATCGCGCCCACCTCGGTGCGCACGGCGAGGATGTCGCGATGAAAGCGCCACTCGCTCGAGGGCCGGCGCCGACCGTACCAGCGGCCGGAGAGCCTGAGCAGCGGGATGTCCTGCGGCTCGAGCGCCTCGTAGGCCATGCCCGTCGGGCTGATGAAGAACGACTCCGCATCGCGCCGCACGCTGACATTGCCCGAGGTCCCGTGGCTGAGCCCCTGGCGCTGCAGCTCGCGGCAGGTGCCGATCAGCGCGCTGCGCAGCTCGGTGTCGCGAGCCGCGTCCGCTGCGGAGCTCACGCGGCGTGCTCCGGATACAACTGCGCCAGGCCGGCACGACTCGCCGCGCACACCCCGCGCTCGGTGATCAGTCCGCTGACCAGCCGTCCCGGGGTGACGTCGAAGGCCAGGTTGAGCGCCGGGCTGCCGTCGGGCACCACCTGCACCCGCTCGAGCGCACCGGCGGCGGTCCGCCCGGTAAGGTGGGTGACCTCCGCCGCATCGCGCGTCTCGATCTCGATCGCCCGCCCGTCCTCGAGCTGCCAATCGATCGTGCTCACCGGCAGCGCGGCGTAGAACGGCACCCCGTTGTCGCGCGCGGCGAGCGCCTTCAGATACGTGCCCACCTTGTTGCACACATCGCCGGTGGCGGTCGTGCGGTCGCTGCCGACGATCACCAGGTCCACCTCGCCGTGCTGCATCAGATGGCCGCCCAGGTTGTCGACGATCACCGTATGCGGCACGCCGTGCGCACCGAGTTCGAACGCGGTGAGCGAGGCGCCTTGATTGCGGGGCCGTGTCTCATCGACCCACACGTGCACCGCGATCCCGGCATCGTGCGCCGCATAGATCGGCGCGAGTGCCGTGCCCCAATCGACACAGGCCAGCCAACCCGCATTGCAGTGGGTGAGCACGTTCACGCGCCGGCGCACCTCGGCAGAGCGTTGCCGGATGAGCCGCGCGCCGTGCTCGCCAATGGCGCGGCACTGTGCCACATCCTCCTCACAGATGCGGCCGGCTTCGGCAAACGCCGCCGCGGCACGCTGGCGCAGCGGCAGCGGCTCGATCACCCGCCGCACCCGCTCGAGCGCCCAGGCGAGGTTGACCGCGGTCGGACGGGTCGCGCGCAGCGTCTCGGCCGCCGCCGCGATGCGCTCATCGCTAGCCTCGGTGCGCAGCGCGAGTGCCAGTCCATAGGCCGCGGTTGCCCCGATCAGCGGCGCGCCGCGCACCACCATGGTGCGGATCGCGTGCGCAGCCTGCTCGAGACTGGCGAGCTCGAGCGTAACGAACTCGAACGGCAGGCGGGATTGATCGATCACACACACCGCCCCGGAGGGCAGCGGCCAGAGGGTGCGATAGGCAGTGCCGGCAACTTTCATGAGACGGGATTCTAACCCCCAGCGGCGCGGCTCGCGGCTGAATACGTCCGCACCCACCGGTGCCCCGCCGCCGCGCGAGCCGATCCTGACATCTGTCCGTTCGGATGCGCAGCGCGGCGGCCACCGGACCGCGCCACGGACGAGGACCCGCCGGCGCCGCCCGCCGCCAACATCAGCCGGCGCGCTGGCCGTTGCACGGGCGACCGGTCAGCACCGCGCCCGCGGCTGATCGACGGGTCCACGCGGGAACCCGGGCGAGCGGGCGGCTCGTCACGGCCGTGACGCCGGGGACATTCCGTGTCGGCAATCGCCGAGGCCGCCGGGTCGCGGCGTGCCAGACCCGCTCCTCAGCGGCATCGCAACGAGCAGCCGACCCCGCAGGGCGTCAGGTCGGTCAGCGCCCTCGGGCCTGTCGCTTCTCGCGCTTCGCCGCGCGCTTCTCATCGAAGGTCTTCGCCGGTTTTTTCTTCGACTGCTTTTTCTGATCCATGCCCTTAGACATAAAACTCTCCCGCAGTGAGCCGCGCGGCAGTATAGGTCACCGTGCGGCGTCCATTCCACGGCGTCATTGCCTCGAGCCGCCGGTGCGCTCGCAGTCGGACGGATGGCTCCCGGGGGCGGTGCGTACCGGCGGCTCACCCGTCCGGCCGCTGCAACCGGTGCCGGCGGTGACACGCCGGGCAGCACAGACACATCGATGTCACTACTTCACAGGATCGGGCGGCTGCTCTAAGCTCGATTCTTGATGTTTCGCAACACGACCACACGCTGGGGGACTGCGGCCCAACTGCTGCATTGGCTGATCGCTCTGCTGATCGGCGTGCAGGCGCTGCTCGGGGTGCGCGGGGTGGCACTGCCGCTCGGCATGGCCAAGCTCGCGACGCTGGCGCGCCACAAGTCCCTCGGCATCACCCTGCTCGCGCTCGTGCTCATCCGCCTGCTCTGGCGAAGCGCCAATCCACGCCCGGCGCTGCCGGATAACCTCAAGCCGTACGAGCGCCGGCTCGCCCACGGCACCCATGCCGTGCTCTATGGGCTGCTCCTCACCCTGCCGGTGAGCGGCTGGGTGATGTCCTCGGCGCGCGGCTTTCCCGTGAGTTGGTTCAACCTCGTGACACTGCCGAACCTGGTGCACCGCAACCTGCCGCTGTATCACGCGATGATCCGCGTGCACGTCGTGCTGGCCATCACGCTCGCCGTCGCGCTGGCACTGCACATCGCGGCCGCGCTGAAGCACCATTTCGTTCTACGCGATGACACCCTGCGCCGCATGGTGCCGTTCTGGGGCGGCGGCGCGCGCGCCGAAACGCCCGACGCCAAGGAGTAATCGATGTCAACCGCCCGCGCGCTCCGACTGTTGCTGCCGTGGTTCGCCGTGTCTGCGGCCGCGGTGGCAAGTGCCGCAACCGCAACTCCCCGCTACACGCTGCGCGCGGCACACAGTGCCCTCACCTACACCTTCACGCAGGCGGGCGCGGCAAACCAGGGACGCTTCAAACGCTTCTCGGTGCGCTTCGATCCGGGCGCCGGCACGCTCCTCGTCGTGATCGACATGCGCTCGTTCGATACCGGGGATGCACAGCGCAACCAGCTGCTCGGTGGGGCCGACTTCTTCGACGTTGCACACTATCCGCAGGCCCGCTTCCAGGCCACCGAGCTGCGCAAGACGGCCTCGGGCTACGTGGCCACCGGCCCGCTGACTCTGCGCGGGGTGACGCGCACCGTGACGGTGCCGTTCACTTGGCGGCTCGGCGGCCCGGCGGCGCATCCGATCGGTCTGCTCGATGGCCAGATCGTGCTCAAGCGACTGGATTTCGGGGTGGGTCAGGGCCAATGGCGCGCGACCGAGTGGCTGGGTAATGCGGTCACCGTGCATTTCGCGCTGCGCTTGGCACCGGCCGCGCACTGAGCCGGCGCGCGGCCCGGCGCGGCCCGCGTGCTATTCTCTGCCGGGAGCGATGTCCAGACGCCAGGCTCGAGGGAGGCTCGCCGGCATGATCGACGTGCAGAACCTGACGCGCAAGTTCGGCGAGTTCGTTGCCGTGCACGACATCTCCTTCACGGTCGAGCGCGGGGAGATCTTCGCGTTTCTCGGCCCGAACGGCGCCGGCAAGACCACCACCATCAAGATCCTCACCACCCTGCTGGCGCCGACCGCCGGCACGGTGCGCATCGACGGGCTCGATCCGACCCGCGATTCGACCGCGGTCCGCCAGCGGATCGGCATCGTGTTTCAGGATCCGAGTCTCGATCAGAACCTCTCGGCGTGGGAAAACCTCGAGCTGCACGGGGCGCTTTATCACGTGCCGCGCAAGGTGCGCCGTGAGCGCGCGCAGGTGCTGCTCGAGCTGTTCGGGCTCTGGGAGCGGCGCGCGGAGCTCGTCAAGCAGTACTCCGGCGGCATGATGCGTCGGCTCGAGATCGCCCGCGGCCTGCTGCACACCCCGCGCATCCTGTTTCTCGATGAACCGACGCTCGGGCTCGATCCGCAGAGCCGCAATCAGCTCTGGACGCACGTGAAGCGGCTGAACCAGGAGGAAGGCGTGACGGTTTTTCTCACCACGCATTACATGGACGAGGCCGACCGGGTGGCCGGGCGCATCGCGGTGATCGATCACGGCCGCATCGTCTCGCTCGGTACGAGCGCGGAGCTGAAGACGAGCACCGGCTCAGCGACGCTCGAGGAGGCGTTCCTCGCCCTCACCGGCACCGAGATCCGCGAGGAAAGCGCCGGCTCGGCCGATCAGATGCGCCGCGCCGCGCGCGCCTGGCGCGGACGCTGAGGGGCAGGCCATGGGTGCGATCTACGTTCTGTGGCTGCGCGAACTGAAGCGCTATGTCCGCTCCCGTGTGCAGATCGCGGCCTCCCTCGGCCAGCCGCTGCTGTACCTGCTCGCACTCGGCTACGGGCTCTCGCCGGTCTTTCGTCGCGGCGGCGAGGGCAACTACCTGCAGTTCGTCGCCCCCGGGGTGATCGCGATGACGGTGCTGTTCTCCTCGCTGTTCTCCGGCATTCAGCTGATCTGGGACCGGCAGTTCGGCTTTCTGAAGGAGACGCTGGTCGCCCCGGTGCCACGCCTGCACATCATGATCGGGCGCACCTGCGGGGCGGCCACCACCGCCATGATCCAGGGGCTGCTGGTCGCCGTCGTGGCGGTGCTCGCCGGCTTTCGTCCGAGCGGCTATGCCGGCCTGCCGCTGGCATTTGGATTCCTGGCATTGATCGCGGTGGTCTTCACCGCCGTTGGCACGACCGTCGGCTCGACCCTGCGCGACATGCAGGGCTTTCAGATGGTGATGAACTTCATCGTGCTGCCGATCTTCTTTCTCTCCGGGGCGCTCTACCCGCTGGCGCACCTGCCGGTCGCTCTCACCGTGCTCACCCGCATCGATCCGCTCACCTACGGCGTCGACGGTCTGCGCGGCGCACTGATCGCGCGCGGGCATTTCGGCGCGCTCATCGATCTGGCGGTGATGGCGGTACTCGCCGTGGTGCTCACGGCCGTCGGCGCGTGGCGCTTCGCGCGCATCGAGATCTGAGCGTCCCGGTTCAGGTGCCGAACAGCCGCTCGGCCTCGACGGGCCGGCCGAACAGATAGCCCTGATAGCGGGCGCAGCCGCACTCGCGCAACACCTCGAGCTGCTCGGCGCTCTCGACGCCCTCGGCGATCACATCGAGTCCGAGGTGGCGCGCGATGGCGATGATCGTGGCAACGATGGCCCGGTCGTTCGGATCGGTGACGATGTCGCGCACGAAGGTCTGATCGATCTTCAGCTGATCGAGGGGCAGCTGCTTCAGGTACTGCAGCGAGGAGTAGCCGGTGCCGAAGTCATCGAGCGAGAACTGTACGCCCTCGGCCTTCAGCGCGCGCATGGTGCGGATGGTGCGCTCGAGATCCCCCTGCAGCATCGTCTCGGTGATCTCGAGCTTCAGCCGCTCGGCGGCGACGCCGTGGCGCGCGATCGCCGCGCGCACCTGCTCGGCGAAGCGCGGCTGCTGGAACTGCAACGGGCTGACATTGACCGCCAGCGTCAGCTCGCGGGTGCACGCATCGGCGCTCCAGGCGGCCAATTGCGCACACGCGGTGTCGAGCACCCACTCGCCGATCGGCAGGATCATCTGCGTCTCCTCGGCGATGGCGATGTACTCCGCCGGGGGCACCAGGCCGCGCACCGGGTGGCGCCAGCGCAGCAGCGCCTCGGCGCCGATGACCGTACGATTCTGGTCGACCTGCAGCTGGTAGTGCAGCAGGAACTGCCCGGCGTTCACCGCCTTGCGCAGCTCGCCCTCGAGGGCAACGCGGGCACTGACCAGATGCTGCATGCTCGGATCGAAGAAACGCAGCGAGCCGGGCCCGGCGCTCTTGGCCTCGTTCAGGGCGATATCGGCCTGTTGGATCAGATCCTGCTCGCTATGGCGCCGGCCCGGCAGCAACGTCGCCCCGACGCTGCAGCTGATGTGCACCCGGTCAGCGAACGGCCCGAACGGCTCCGACAGCGCGCGCAGGATCTTCAGACCAAAGCTCTCGGCCTGCGCCGCAGCCGCCCAGTCCTGGGTGCCGAGGTCCGCCAGCAGCACCATGAACTCATCCCCGCCCATGCGCGCGACCGTGTCACCGTCGCGCACCTCGGCGGCAAGACGCACGGCCACCTGCTGCAGCAGCGCATCGCCAGCGGCATGTCCGAGAGTATCGTTGACGCTCTTGAAGTGATCGAGCCCGAACAACAGCAGCGCCCCATGGCGCTCGGCGCGCAGGTTGGTCGAGACCGCCTGGCGCAGCCGGTCCTGCAACAGCTCCCGATTCGGCAGACGGGTCAACTGATCGAAGAAGGCAAGATGGCGGATGCGCTCCTCGAACTGTTTGCGCTCGGTGAAATCGAGCATGCAGGCGAGCGTGAGCGGGCCCTCGGCGACCTCGATGCGGCGCGCGGTGACCAGCAGCGGGAACTCACTGCCGTCCTGGCGCAGCCCGACCGTTTCGTATTCGTCCGGCGCCTCAGCGCCGGCGTGCCGCTGGCGGATGATCTCTTGCACGGCGGGGCGCGCGCTTGGGGCGATGCGCTCGAGATAGCGTGTGCCGCGCACCTCCGCGGCGCTGGCGTAGCCGAACATCTCCACATAACGCGCGTTGACATCGAGCGTAATGCCGTCACGGCTGAAGGAAATCGCGACCGGCGACTGCTCGATCAGCGTGCGCAAGCGCATCTCGCTCTCGCGTAGCCGCGCATCCGCCTGCTTACGGCTGGTGATGTCGCGCGAGGAGTTGAAGAGCACCGGCGCATCCTGCAGCGTGACCACCACCGAACTCACCTCGACGTCAAAGACGGTCCCGTCGCTGCGCCGGTGGCGCGTCTCGAGCATTCTGCGCCGGTAGGAATCGAAGTCCTCGCGAAAGATCTCCTCGAGCTGCTCACGTGTGAACTTCGCATCCCATGTCGACACGTGCTCGCCGATCAGTGCCTCGCGCGGAAAGCCGAGCATGTCGCAGAACGAATCGCTGGCCTCGATGAGGATGCCGTGCCGATCGAGGATGTGGATGCCATCGCTGGCGTTGCGCAGGAAGGCGAGGTTCTTGGCGCTCTCGCGCTGCAGGGCGGCCTCGATGCGCTTGCGCTCGGTGATGTCGATCACACAGGCGACCAGGCTCACCACCGCGCCATCGGTATCGCGCTGGCTCGACACGGCGCAATCGGTGAGGCGCACCTGGCCGTCCTTGCGTCGCATGGCCCACTCCAGGTGGTGCTCATCGACACTGCCCTCGGTGAGCTCGACGAAGGCGCGCACGGCCTGGGGCAGCTTCGGTGTGCTGGTCAGATCGGCGAACGTCTTGGTGAGCAGCTCCTCGGCGCGGTAGCCGCTCAGCTCGCGCGCCATCGCGTTCGCCTGCACGATCCGGCCGGCACGCGGCTCGACCGCCACCATCGCCGCCGGCGCCCGCTCGAACAAGACCCGGAAGCGCTGCTCGGACAGGCGCAGCGTGCGCTCGGTCTCCCACATTAGCGCCGCACTCATCGCCGCGGTGACCAGCAGAAAGCCGAGCGGTCCCGGCTCGACACCGTGCAGCACCGACAAGCGCACCAGCAATCCGACCACGGCGATCGGCAGGAAGCACAGCTGCGCGATGAGCAGCCACAGCGTGCCAAGTGAGCGCGTGCGCCGGTAGTGAGCCCACAACGCTGCGACCGCATAGATCAGCGAGCCATAGATCACCGCCGCGCCGAGGAAAAACGGCCCACGGTTCGCTCCGACGCCCTGGGTCAGCGTCTCGCCCCAGGGCAATCGCACGTGCGTGATGAAGCGGAACTGTTGGTACTGCAGCCCATAGGGACGCAGCTCATTGGTGATGATCGCCGCCGCACACAATGCACCATACGCACCGAGCACGCGGCGCGCGGACGGTCCGGTGTGCCCGACGTAAAGCGCGATGAAGGCCGCGAGCGCGGCGTTCGCGGCAAACAGACAGTCGATGTTCAGCTTCACGGCGCGGATGTAGGCCGCGCTGCTCGCCGCCTGCAGAAACTCGGCGCTGAAGATCGCCGCGAGCGCGGCAAACACACACATGGCCGCGAACGCGAGCAGCGCCGGGCGCGCAGTGCGCGATGCCGCCACCGCCACAATGTGCAGCAGGGCGCACAGCATCGCCCCGGCAAGAATGTAAAGCGTGGGTACGACGAGTGCGGTCACGACACCCATCCAGAACCAATCGACGGCGCGGCCATGCCCGATCATCCCGTTCCACCGCCGGGTGCGGCGTGTCCGCAGTCACAGGTTCGCCGATCGGGACCCGGGCGCATCAGCACCATACCCGATCGCAAGCCGGTGCGCGCCACAACTGTAGCGTCGGCGCGACATGTGGCCGGTGGCCCGGACTGGGCCCGCCGGCCGTCGGACATGCCGGGCGCGGCCTGCTCGACAAACCCCGGGTCGCTGTTATTCACTGCCACCGGGGGGGCCGCATCGGCGCGGCGGGTGGCGGGGACGGACGTGCTGAGACTTTCCGACGATGCCGTGGTGGGCGCGTACCTGCTGTGCATCCTCGTGCTCGGGCTGCGCGGCGCGCGCGCCCGCACCTCGAGCAGCGAGTACTTTCTCGCCTCGCGGCATGCGAGCTGGCCGGTGATTGGGCTGGCGCTGATCGGCTCGAACCTCTCCCCCGGTGCGCTGATCGGCATCACCGGCTCGGCCTACGCGCTCGGCATCTCGGTCTACAACTACGACTGGGTCGCCACGATCACCCTGGTCGTGTTTGCGCTGTGGCTGCTGCCGATGCTGCTCGCGCAGCGCATCTACACCGTGCCCGAGTATCTCGAGCGCCGCTACGATCGGCGCGCCCGGACGTGGCTCGCCTCGCTGTCGATCGTGCTGTACGTGCTGCTCGACGCCGCCGGCGCGTTGTACTGCGCAGCGCTGGTGCTGCATGCGCTCATTCCACGGCTGTCGTTTCTCGAGGCGATACCACCGCTGGCGGTGTTTGCGGCACTCTATGCCCTCACCGGCGGGCTGCGCGCCGTGATGCGCACTCAGGCGCTGCAGGGGGTGGTCATGCTCGGCTCGGCGGCCGTGCTGGCGTGGTATGCCCTCGAACATGCCGGCGGGTGGCAGGCGGTCGTGCGCGCCAACCCGGCGCAGCATCTGCACCTGATCCTGCCGGCGAGCGACCCGTACATGCCCTGGACCGGCCTCGCCTTCGGCGCTCCGGTGCTCGCCCTGTACTACTGGTGCAGCAATCAGGTGATCGTGCAGCGCACGCTCGCGGCCCGCTCGGTCACCGACGGGCAGCGCGGCGCGCTGCTCGCCGGAGTGTTGAAGCTGAGCACGCTCGCGCTGATCGTGGCGCCGGGACTTGCCGGCCGCGTGCTCTTCCCGCACCTGCACCGCGACGATGACATCTACATCCGCCTCGCCCTCGGACTGCTCCCTGCGGGACTGATCGGGGTGTTTCTTGCCGCCTTTCTCGGGGCGTTGATGGCCGCCCTCTCGGCCACCTACAACAGCGCCGCCACGGTGCTGTCGATCGACTTCATCCGCCGCGCCCGCCCGCAGCTCGACGAACGGCAGACGGTGCGCTGGGGACGCATCGGCACCGCGCTCGCCATGCTCGCCTCGGCTGCCTGGGTGCCGCAGATCGCGCGCTTTCCCTCGCTCTGGCAGTACTTTCAGGCGGTGCTCGCCTACCTCACCCCGCCGGTGGCGGCGGTGTTCCTCGGCGGGCTGCTCTGGCGGGGCGCCAACGCCCGCGGCGCCTTCGCGGCCCTGACCGGCGGCACCGCGCTCGGGGTGGGGTTGTTCGTGCTCGAGCTGCTCGGCCGCGCCCCGCTGCAGTTCCTCGACGTCGCCGGTGTGACCTTCGCCGTCTCGCTGCTCACGCTCGGGCTCGTCAGTCTATCCGCACCGCCTCAGCTCAGCGCCGCACCATCGCCTGCAGCGCAGCGCACGCCGCGCTCGGTGCAGATCGCCGGACTGGCCGTACTCGCACTCACCGCCGCGGTCGTGGCGGCGTTCTGGTAGCAAGCGCCCCACGCCTTCCGACACGCCCGCCCCCCTCGCCACGGGCGCGCCGCCCGTGGCGAGGGGGGCGCCCGTGCTCAGTAGTGGAACCGGTAGCGCAGCTCGGCGTAGATCTGGAACGGGTTGTTCCAGTGCACGCCGCCGAAGGTCAGGCTGTTGTCGGTGAGCAGGTGCTTGTTGGTGAGATTCAGGCCCGTGAGCGACACCTGCAGGTTGCGCGTGATGTTGCGCCCGACGGTGAGGTCGATGATCACGTAGCTCGGCAGGTGGCTCGGCTGGTAGCTCGGCGGCCCGGCAAAGCCGTTCGAGAGCCCCGAGTTCACCGACACATTCGTGCCGACGAACAGCCGCCACGGCAGATCGGCGTTGTAGCCGACGTTGAGCGTGTTGCGCTGATCGTGATCGAGCGCGATGTAGTTGCCGCAGGCGGTGCCCGCGACCACCAGACCGCCGCTGATCGAGCCGTAGCACTGCGCCGTCTGATTCGAATAGGCGAGGTGCACCTGTCCGTAGCGCCAGAAGGGCGGCGAGCGCACGGTGAGCTCGCTCCCCTGGATGAGCGCGCCCTGATCGGTCACCGGCAGGTAGATGTCCGAGGCGCCGATCGGGTTGTGGTCGAAGAAGTTCTTCGCCTCGGTGACGAAGTAATCCGCGTGCACGCTCCAGCCCGCCAGCGGAATGGTCACGCCGAACTGGCGCTCCTTGTCGCGCTCCCCGTGCAGCGGCAGGAACTGGCTGCTCTGGCTGGCGGCGTAGTTCACCAGCGCCCCGGAGAGCGACTCGAGCGGCGGGGCCTGGTAGTACTTGCCCCAGAAGGCGCTGAACACCCAGTTCAGCCACGGCACGCGCAGCGTCGCGCCGTAGCGCGGGTCGGTCGCGCTCTCGGTGATCAGACCCCGGAAGTGCGAGTAGCGCACGCCCGCCGACAGGTGCACCCAGTGCGACACGTCATAGGTGTCCTGCGCCCAGGCGTCGATCAGGCTGCCGGTCGGGCTTTGCAGCTCCGCGAGCGCCGGGGCGATGTTGCCGGCGAAGGCGAGATTGAAGTGGGCATGATCCTGCTGCGCGAAGCCGTACACTCCGAAGGCGAAGTGATTGTGCGTCACGTGCACACGCAGGTTCTCCTCCCCGCCCTCGTACTGCGAGCTGTGGTGGAAGGTGGTGATGGTCGGGGTGTCGCGCGCTCCACCGTCGTAGGCGGCCCGCTCGTAGTGATACATCAGCGAGCTGGTGAGCACCAGGTCGCTCGAGAACGTGTGCACCCAGGACAGCAGCGCGAAGTTGTCCGCCTCCTTTTGCGTATCGCCCGACTGTCCCACGCACTGTGGATCATCTGCGAGCGCCACGATGCAATTGGGGATCTGGTAGGTGTCCTGGCGCAGCTGCGCCACCAGGCGCAGTGCATTGCGCTCATTCGGCTCGTACTGCAGGTTGGTGAACAACCCGTAACCCTGCGACTGGTCGTGAATCACCTGCGGCACGGGGGTCTGCAGGCCGAGATTGCTGCGGTTGCCCTCGGCGCTGAGGTAGTAGGCGAAGTGGTGCTTGTGGCTCGCCACGCTGAGGTAATCGTCGGTCTGCCCGAAATTACCGGCCGAGACCGACAGCATGGCCTGATCGTGCACGCCGAAGCCGCTCTTCGGAATGACGTTGAACACCCCGTAGGTGCGATCGCCCTCATCGGCGTTGTAGCTGCCCCGCTCCACCCCCAGGGTCTGGATGTCCGCCGGATCGACCGCCGGGCCGAGACTTTCGGCGATGTTGGTGTTGGGGATCTCCACCCCGTCGATCAGCCAGTTCGCCTGGTGACCGCCGCGGATGTGCAGCATGTCGTGCGCCTCGTAGGCGCCGGGCACGTAATCGGTGATCATCGCCAGGCTGTTGACGTTGATCGCCCCCGGGGTGTTCTCGATGTCCTGCTGGCTGACCAGGGTGATCGGCGTCACGGAGGCGACCACCGGCTGCGTCCGGCCGCGCACGATCACCCGTTTCAGCCTCGAGACCGGCAGCAGATGCAGCACGGGTGTCGGAAAATATCCCGCCTCCACCGTGACCGTCTGACTCGCCGGCGCACAGCCCGGACGACTGACGCTCAGCAGGTAGGTGCCGATCGCCACCGTCGGAAAGCTGAAATGACCGTGCGCGTCGGTGCGCACGGTGCGCAGAGCATTGGAGGCGTCCGAGCGCAGCGTGACCGGGACACCGGCCACGGGCTGATCGCGAACCCCCTCGACCGTGCCCCGGATGCTGCCGAAAGAGGCCGCCCAACTACGCGCCGGCACGAGCCCGACCGCCACCACCACCGACAATCCCGCACCGAGCAGCGCCGGGTGCAATCCGCCCGCCGCGCGACGCTGAGGCGCCGCGCGCTCCTTTGACCGTTTCATACCGTTTCCCTCGCGGACACGCGCACGTGCCCGCCGTCTGAATCCAAAGCGATCGAGCCCGTGCCCGCAGGCGACAGGCTATCGGCCGAACGACGGAATCAGGCGAAGGCCGGCGGGGCGCGTGCCTGGGGGATGTGCGCGCCGTGCCGCCCCGGGCAGACGGCCGGCTGCTCCGCCGGCAGGCCGATGGCAAAAGGCGCTCGCGGGCTGCGGTGCACCAGCGCGTAGACCGGCGCCGGCGAGGTCCCGTTGCAGAACAGGCAGTGGCGAGCAGAGCCGGCGCCGTCCGGCTCGCCATGCGCGGAGCGGTGTGCGCCGCCCTGAGCGAAGAACCCGCTCGGAAACCCCTCGTGACACAGTTGAATCGACAGCCCGTGCGCGCCGGGTTCGAAACCGAGCGGCACCAGGGCGCGCAACGCGAACGCGAGCAGCGCAAGCCAGCCCAGCCAGGCCGGCCGCCGGCCTCGCGCGCGCGCTGCGCGGTGAACCCCTGCTGTCGTAAAGGCTGATCCGCCCACCGAGTGCCGATCCCAACGGCCAATGCGGCCCGGAGGTTATTCTATGCGAATCGTCATGTCCGCGCGCCGAGCGCTCATCCCTGAGCGGCGAGCCGAGTGCGTCATGCGTCCAGCCGACGCTCCTTGCGGAATGCCCGGCTCGCCGCGCCCCGGATCAGACCGGGCGGGGCCCGGGAAGTTCCTTACAGGCCGAAGGAGTAGCCGACCGACAACACCACCGCGTTCGGCCAGAAGTGAATGTGCGAGCTGCGGAACACGCCCGCGGTGTCGGTGGTGAGGCGGCTGTTCACCTGCGCCACCGAATAGGAGGCATTGAGGTGCCAGCGCGAGTTGATGTGATAGGTGAAGCCGGCGGTCACCGCCGGACCGACCGATGCGGGCATCGAGATCGAGGTCGGTCCGCCGCTCACGGCCTTGCCCGCCGCAGTGACCTGCCGGTCGTAGAAGTACGTGTAATTGACACCGACACCGACAAACGGCCGCCAGCGCGCCGAGGGGCTGAAGAAGTTGTACTCGAACAGCACCGTCGGTGAGAGCCAGCGCACCGTGGCGATCTCTTTGCCGTTGAACGGCACGGAGCCGACCGCCGCTGGGCCGACCGCCTCGGCGTGCGTGACCGGCGGCCAGCCGAAGGCGAACTCCACGTCGAAATGCCGCGAGAGCGTGCGCACGTAGGCCAGATACAGCGTGGTGGCGTTGCGGATCCGGGTGTTAAGGCCCGGCACGGTGTATGGGCCTGTGATGTCGGTGGCGCTGCTGTCGAAGTGCACGAAATACGCCCCGATCCGCAGATCATTGGGCGCGGCGGTGCTGGCGCGCGCCCCCGTGGCCGCCGCGAGTGCGAGAGTGGTACCGAGCGCGAGGGTTGCGATCTTGTGCTGCATGGCGTTCTCTCGGGTCAGGGCTTAGGGAACCTGCGCAAAGAAGTCACGTGCCGCCACCATGCAAAACGGCGCCTCGGTGGCGTGGTAGGACTGGATCGCGGTGCTCGCCCCCTCGGCATTCACCAGGGCCGCATAGGTGCTCTGAAAGGCGCTCTGCAGGGGGGCGAACGCGCCCGCCGGCGTGGCGTTCAGGTCGAGTACGCTCACCACGCCCGTCGCCACCAGCGGGCTCCACTCGGCGGCCATCACCCCGGTGTTCACTTCGAAGAACACCGTCGGGTCCTGATCGCCCCCGCACATCAGCATCGGCTCCTTCGGCGCCCAGCCCCCGTTGCGCATGTCGTTGAGCTTGAAATCCTGACGCAGCCCCACCGCCGGTGCGGCCGCGAGCGCGATGTCGCTCGCGCTGAGGGTGCCCTGGTGCAGCAGCGTCAGCGCCGCAGCATCCGGGTTGGCCAGTGCATCGGCTACGTACGCGGCCCGATAGCTGTCGTTCACCAGGAACGAGGTGCCGAATCCGGCATCGAACAGGGCCGCATCGCTCGGCGGGTAGGGCGGGCTCGTCGGCATGGCGAGCAGCGCATCGAGGGTCGCGTTGCCGGTGCTCGGCGGAGCGCTGTCAAAGAGCGCCGCCTCCGGCAGCTTGCCGGTCTGGAACAGCGTGGTGAGCGGCGTTGCGCTCGGCAGCAGAGAGTCGATGCCGGTCGCGTAGGTCGCGCTGTACAGGTCGGAGGTCTGCTGATAGACGTTGGCGTAGGCTTTCTGATAGCTCGTCGTCACCAGGGGCGCGAACACCGTCGAGCCGAT
>DAHVTM010000030.1:0-13157 GCA_027324195.1 Gammaproteobacteria bacterium
GCGTGCTCGAATAATTTGCGTGTCCCGTTCGATTCTTCGCCAAAATCGAAGGCAATGGACTCCCCATCGTTTTGGGTGTGCCAGGCCAACACACGCATGTGCTGGGGCTTGGGTGAGGGATCTTCGGGAGTCGGCGATCGCTGCACAACCAGCCGCACTCCACCTGCGGGCCACGGTGGTGCGGAATCGTCTTCCTTCAGTTCTAGGCGCTCAATACCGACGTCGGCAGCTTTCAACAAGGACATGAGACGAGCGGCGCCGGCTTGATCGCGTAGTAGTTCGAAACTCGGCACCGGATTGACGGCCAAATCCTGTGTGCGCACGACAAGCCTTTGCGTGAGCCAATGAAACACCGGGCGCAATTGGGCACTGTTGAGTTGTACCGCGGTCGACAGGAACAGCGCATTGTCCCGGGTCGATTCCTGCCAGAGCTTTTGCTGTTGTGCGGAGCCCTCGAAGCTGGGTCCCATCTTCCACGTTGCTCGGCCTTGTGAGTCGACTGATCGCTCGAACAGGAGCCGTGCGGGTCCCTTGGGGTAGGCATGCAACCATTCGGTGACGACCCGCTGCTGGGTGGCGGAGAAGCCGTATTGATAACGCACGCCGTCGGTAATGAAATGAATTTCGAATTCGGATGGCTGTTTGGCCAATTCAGATGCGAGCCGGAAGGGTGTCAAGGGTAGGGGTTGTCCGGGTTGAAACCCAGCGGACCATTGGATCAGCGATTGCAGCATGGCGATGGCGCGAAAGAGATTGCTCTTGCCCGAGGCATTGGGGCCGAAGATCGCTGCCGCGCTGAGGAGCGGCAGCGGCGGTGCCTCGATGACATGCGTTGCGCGCAGCTCCTTGCGCGTGCTCGCCGCTAGTGAAAGCGTCTGGCGCTCGGCGATGGACCGAAAATTCGTGACGCTGAATTCAATGAGCATGATGATGGCCGGCTAAAACTTGGATTCATAATGCAAAAAATATGCAAAAAATGCCACTCAATCATGTGAAACCGGTCGTTCTGGCAGGGAAAGTCTGTAAATTCAGCCAGTACCTCTCATGAGCTTTGGCGTGGCGCGTCGGTGAGGGCGATCAGATCGGTCATGGGAAAATTCACGGTCGCGCCATTGCAATGCGTGGCCACACCTCGAGCCTCGAAAGGCCGTCGAACGTAGGGTGCCTGGTGCGCGCCGTCGGAGAGAAATTCCACGATCGCCAGGAGGATGTCTTCGGGCTTATTGAGCGAGTACAGGATCTCGTTCTGAGTCACGCTCATGAAGTCCCCGGCTGCCACGGGTCCCTTGATCTCGATGAAGCGGAGTTTCCCGCTCGAGGAGATGCGGCTCTCGATATCGTAGCCCAGCTTCTCGAGCTCACGATCGACGGGCGCGTGGCCAAGGCCTGTTTGACGGCAGCCCGGGTCTTGTTGGTCCAGGCCAGTCGCCGCGCCCGGAGTTCCCTCAGGTGATTGGGCACGATTTGCGCGATGGCGCGTCCCAGCGCCCGCTGCTTCAAGTTCCCCGGGTAATCCAGCTGCACTCGGGTGGGGATCGTAGCGCGTCGATATCGAGTCTCCGGGCTTCGATGGCCGGAAATCGCGATAGGGGCCGTAATGCCGGTGTCGCGCATGTCCGGTTGCATCCAATTCGACATCGAGCATTTGTTTGCAAAGCGTGCAAGGCGTGCCCGTCTTGACGATCTGGCGTCCCGGATCGCGTGCTCGAGGTAGACGAGGACGCGGTGCGTGATGCTCGAGTCCCGTGCATCAACCCAGTCGGTCCCGCGGCGCAACAAGTCGCGATGCCGCTCCGAGGTGAGATCGAGGGTGGCATCCAGCAACGAGTGACCTGGGCAGATCAAAGCGGCGGGTACCTGACCCTGGAGTGCGAGCAGTGATTTGTCGCACACGATGCGCTCGTCGCGAGACAGCACAGGCTCTGCGGCGCCGATCAGGCGGTCGCGATTGCGGACGGCCGCCGGTACCGGCGTGATCTCATATCGGCGCGGCTCGAGCTGGCGGATCGTGCCGACCAATTGGCTAAACGCCTCGATGACGACCGACTCGCTGGAGTAGGGCTGCAGACGCCGCGCCTCAGCACGCTCGCCACAGCGGAGGGCGTCGATCCGAAGATCCCACAGGGGGCGGTCTTCGAACTGCAGCGTTCCGAGCACATCGAACACCTGGCCGCCGAGCGCCTGGCGGGCCGGCTCGAGCTTCTCCAGCAAGGTTCGATAGACGTCGCCTTCGCGGGCGTCCTCGGCCACCCGGGTCCACAGCTGGCAGACTTCGGTCTGGCCGATGCGGTGGATGCGACCGAAGCGCTGCTGCAAGCGATTCGGGCTCCACGGCAGGTCATCGTTGACCATGTGGTGAGCGCGCTGCAGGTTGATGCCTTCCCCGACGGCGTCGGTCGCTACCCGCACCAGGACGTTGGAATCGTCGCGGAAAGCTTCCGGTGTCTTGAGGCGATCCTCACGACCCGTACCGCCGTGAATGGCGACGACGGATTCGTTGCCTCCCATCGGTATCCGCTCAGCGGGCCGCGGCTGGCGCGTGTCCGCTCACTTCGGCGCCGGTGTTAGCCGGCAGACGGCGGTAGGCGATCAGGGCGAGCGCTGCGATACCCGCCATCAGTGTCAGAGCAACCCGGAAGTCCAGTGCGTTCAGCACCAGGGCGTGCTGTCCGAGGCGCGTGAGGTTGAGCATGAGGGCCGCACTCGCCACACCCGCGGCCACGGCAATTTGCTGCGTCAGCGAGGACAGCACGCTCGCCGGTGCGCGCTCCTCGGTGCTGACCTCGGCAAATGTGGTGAAGGTCAGGGCGGTGAACTGCATCGAGCGGCTCGCGCCGGCGAACAGCAGGATGAGCACCACGAGCGCGGCCGGCAACTGCGGGGAGATCCAGGCGCAGGCCGCGATGCCAGCGGCAGTGAGGGCGCCATTGACGAGCAGCACCCGGCGCAGGCCGAAGCGGCGGATGATGGGGTTGGTCGCGACCTTCATCAGCAGGTTGGCCAGCATGTACACGAGCAGCAGCAGGCCTGATTGCAGCGGGCTCAGACCATAGACCAGCTCGAGCATTATCGGCAGCAGAAAGGGGGTGGCGCTGATTGCGGCGCGGCTGAGGCCGCCGCCGGAGACGGTGGCGACCCGGAACGCCCGTTGGCGCAGCACGGCCAGGGACACGAGCGGCTGGGCAGTCGATTCGAGGTGGCGCACCGCGGCGTAGCCGGCAATTGCCGCCGCCAGCAGCAGCGCGACGGCGAGCGCGGCTTGCAGGTGCTGCCCGGCGAGCAGATCGAGCGCGTAGCTGAGGCAGCCGACCGCCGCGGCGAGCAGCACAAAGCCCCCTGCGTCGAATGCGCTGCGCTCGCTCGCTCGGTGGTTCGGGATCATCGCGAGCACGAGCCCCATGGCGAGTGCGCCGACCGGCACGTTGACGTAGAAGATCCAGCGCCACGAGAGCGCATCGGTGATGAAGCCCCCGAGTGCCGGACCGATCACCGGGGCGAGCAGCGCCGGCCAGACCAGCATCGAGAGCGTCGCCATGAGCTCGCGCCGCTCGGTGTTGCGCAGCACGATCATGCGTCCGACCGGACCCATCATGGCCGCTGAGCCGCCCTGTACCAGACGTGCTCCCAGGAAGGCGGTAAACCCGCCGGCGAGGCCGCAGGCCATCGAGGCCAGCGTGAAGATTGCGATCGCACCGCAGAACAGCGTGCGCGTGCCGATCCGGTCTGCGAGCCAGGCGCTGGCGGGGATGCACACGGCGGCCGCGAGCGCATAGGCGGTGATGCCCTCGCTCACCCGGCTCTCGTTGGTGGCGAAGCTGTGCGCCATCGCCGGCAGGGCGGTGACGATGATGGTCGAGTCGAGGTTCTGCATGAACATCGCGCTCGCGACGATGAGCGCGATCTGCATCGAGGGCCGCCGCAGTGCGGCCATGAACTCACTCAGCCAGGTCATGCGCAGAGTCTAGCCGGTGCGCCGCCCGCCACGGGGCCTCTCCTTCTTATGAGGGAGAGGCCGGTGGCTACGGCCGGGGGCGGCCGAAGCGGGCGAGGTCGAACGCAGCGGTTGCAACGGGCGGATCCCGCCCGCCGATCAGTGCCGCCATCACTTCGGCGGTCGGCGCCGAGAGGGTGAGCCCGAGGTGTTGATGGCCGACGGCGTAATAGAGTGGGACGTGCGCGGCGCGGCCGATGCCGGGCAGATAATCCGGCAGCGTCGGGCGCGAGCCCACCCAGCCTTCGTGGCGGGTGTCGCTGTGGTAGCCGAGGCGCTCGAGCGTGCTGCGCAGGCGCTGCAGCTTGCGCGCGTCGGGGGGCGCGCCGTGCCGATTGAACTCCAGGTAACTCGTGGCACGCAGGCGGCCGCGCATCGGTGTGACGATCAGGTTGTGCTCGGCGTAGACCACCGGTGCGTCGGTGAGCGCACGCGCACCGGCGAACTCCAGGTGATAGCCGCGCTCGGCCGTGAGCGGCGCCCGCAATCCGAACGGCCGCAGCAGCGTCCCGGCCTGCACTCCGGCACAAATGACCACCGCACGGACCTCGTGCTGCACCTCGCCCGAGTCGACCTGTAGCCGCTCGCCCGCAGCGTGGATCGCGCGGACCTCGCGCTGCTCAAACCGAGCACCCGCTTGGACGGCTGCCGCGACCAGCGCGGCGGCAACGCTCTGCGGATCGATGACGTGTGCGCTGTCGGGGAACCACAATCCGCTGACGCCGCCCGGTGCACGCGCCTCGACCGCACGCCTCAGCTGCGCAGGGGCTGGCTCAGTGCGCACCTCGAACTCGGCCGCTGCTCGCGCCGCACGCGCGGCGCGAGCAGCGCTGCCCGTGCCCCACCAGAACTTGTAATGCCCGTGCCGCACGAGCAGCTCGGGGTGGCCGATCTCGCGCAGGGCCCGCTCGAGTGCGTCGGCGGCCGGGCGCACCAGCGCGGCGAGCGCCGGGGTGTTGCGCCGCTGATGCAGCGCGGCAGCCGCGAAGCGCGCCATCCAGGGGGCTAGTGTGAGCAGGCGGCGTGGCGGGATGTGCACCGGGCCGCCGCACAGGGCGAGCTGGCGCCAGAAGGTCAGCAGCAACCCGACCGAGGGCAGCGGCTCGCGCTGCTCGGTGGCCACGTGACCGGCATTGCCGAACGAGGCGCCGTAGCGTGCCGGCTCGGCCCGGTCGATGAGCAGTACCTTGTGTCCCTCACGCGTCAGGCGCCAGGTGATGGCACTGCCGATCAGGCCGGCGCCGATCACGGCGATGCGCTCGCGCGCGTCCACCGGGGAACTCAAAGGACCCTCTCGTCCACCGCAGTCCTCCACGCGGGCGGCGGCTTACCGCCCAGAGATATATCGTATACGATATATGCACTGAGGCAAGATGGACGTGGGTCAATGAGCAGTGCTGCGAGTCCTCTCGCGTGTGAATGGTCTGGCGTGTTCCCGGCGGTGACCACGCAGTTCGGACGCGATCTGGGGGTGGATCTTCAGGCCACCGGCGCCGTGCAGCGCGCACTGGTCGAGGCCGGCGTGCATGGTCTGGTGGTGCTCGGCACGGTCGGGGAGAACAACTCACTCGCCGCCGAGGAGAAGCGCGCCGTGCTCGCCACGGCCGTGGTTGCCGCCGCCGGCCGAGTGCCGGTGATCGCCGGCGTCTCGGAACTCACCACGGCCGCGGCGGTGCGCTTCGCTGCGGATGCCGAGGCGGCCGGGGCGAGCGGACTGATGGTGTTGCCGGCCATGGTGTACGTGCCGACGAGCGCGGAGCTCGAGGCGCACTTTCGCGCGGTGGCCGCCGCCACGCGCTTGCCGATCATGCTGTACAACAATCCGCCGGCGTACCGCGCGGCGATCGAACTCGACATGCTCACGCGTCTGGCGGACGTCGCCAACATCGTGGCGCTGAAGGAGTCCTCGCCCGATTCGCGGCGCTTCACCGATGTGATCAATGCCTGCGGGGAGCGCTTTGCGTTGTTCGCCGGGCTCGATGATCTCGCCTTCGAGGGGCTCGCGCTCGGGGCGCGCGGCTGGGTGTCGGGCCTGACCAATGCGTTTGCGCGCGAGTCGCTCGCGCTGTATGCGGCCCTTGCGGCCGGCGATCTCGCGCGCGCACGGACGATCTACCGCTGGTTCATGCCGCTGCTGCACCTCGATGCCGGACACGACCTGGTGCAGGCGATCAAGCTCGCCGAGCAGATGATGGGCCGCGGCAGCGAGCGGGTGCGCGCGCCGCGCCGGCCGCTCGAGGGGGCTCGCCGTCAGCAGGTGATCGCGCTGATCGAGCAGGCGGCCGCGAGCCGCGGGACGCTGCCGCTGTGAGGTCGGTCTTCTTCTGCATCGACGGGCACACGGCCGGCAACCCGGTGCGGCTGGTCGCCGGCGGCGTGCCGTTTCTCAACGGGCGCACCATGAGCGAGCGGCGCGTGGATTTCGAGCAGCGCTTCGACTGGATCCGCCGCGGTCTGATGTTCGAGCCGCGCGGGCATGACATGATGTCGGGGGGCTTCGTGATGCCGCCGCTCGATCCGGCGCACGACGCGGCGATCCTGTTCATCGAGACCAGCGGCTGTCTGCCGATGTGCGGGCACGGCACCATCGGGATGGTGACCTTCGCGATCGAGCACGGACTGCTGCGCCCGCGCACGCCTGGGCGGCTCACCATCGAGGTGCCGGCGGGCCTGATCGGCATCGACTACACGCTCGAGAGCGATAAGGTCACGAGCGTGACGATCCGCAACGTGCCGGCGTACCTGGCGCGCAGCGGCCTGCAGATTGAGCTGCCCGAGCTCGGGCGTGTGCAGCTCGATGTCGCCTACGGCGGCAACTTCTACGCCATCATCGAGCCGCAGCCGGGATATCCCGGGATCGATGCGCTCGGGGCCGCGGGGTTGCTGCGGCTCAGCCCGCTCGTACGTGCGCGCGTGCGGGAGATTTATGAGCCGGTGCATCCGCTCGATGCGACCATCCGCGGGGTCAGCCACGTCATGTGGACCGACGCACCGCGCGGCGAGGGCGCCGACGGCCGCAATGCCGTTTTTTACGGCGATCGGGCCATCGACCGCTCACCCTGTGGTACCGGCACGAGCGCGCGCGTGGCACAGCTCAGCGCCCGCGGGGTACTGCGCCCCGGGGACACGTTCGTGCACGAGAGCATCATCGGCAGCCGCTTCAACGCCCGGGTGCTCGAAGCGCTCGAGCTCGCTGGCACGCCCGCCATCATCCCGTCCATCGAGGGCAGTGCCTATACCACCGGATACAACACGATCTGGATCGACGAGCGCCAGCCGTTTCCGGACGGGTTCATGGTGCGCTGATGCACGCCGAGGCGGCTGCTCCCCTGGTGCGTACCATGAGCGCGCAGCTCACCGCACTGGTGCGCGCACGCATCGTGAGTGGGGCGTATGCGCCGGGCGCAGCCCTGCCGCAGGATGCGCTCGCCGCCGAGTTCGGCGTGAGCAAGATCCCGGTGCGCGAGGCGCTGCTGCAGCTGTGCGCCGAGGGACTGGTTGATGGGTTCGCGCACCGGGGATTTCAGGTGCGCCCGCTGAGCGCAGCCGAGGCGCAGGAGATCTTCACCCTGCGCCTCGCGATCGAGCCGCAGGCGATGGTCCGCGGCGCGCAATTAGCCGAGGCGCCCGATCGTGAGCGTGCCGAGGACACGGGCCGCCAGCTGCATGAGGCGCTCGCCGAGGGCGAGCTCGCGCAGGCCGGTGACCTGAACCGCGCCTTTCATCTGGCGCTCATCGTGCCGGCGCGCCAGGTGCTCACCGCTGAGGTGCTGCAGCGCCTGCTCACCCTCGCGCAGCGTTACGTGCGGCTGCATCTGCAGCCGAGTGGCCGGCTCCGGCGGGCCCGGCGCGAGCATGCGGCACTGCTTGCGGCCTGGCGGGGCGGGCAAGCGCAGCGGCTGCTCAGGCTTGCCCGCACGCACATCGAGTCCACGTATGAGGATCTCGCCCGCGCCCTCGCCGCGGCGGGCACGCACTAACGGTGCATTGAACGCGCCGCGGCCTCAGCGGCCGAGCGACTCGATCACCGCGGTCAGATCCTTGCGGACCGTCTCGGCGAGCCCGCGCAGCGCCTCGTTGCCGGCCCGCTCGAGCGAGGCCACCGGGTCGATGCTCGCCACTTCAACCTGGCGATCGCTCGTCTCGCGCACGATGACGTTGCACGGCAGCAGCACCCCGAGGTGCGTCTCGAGCTGCAGCGCCTGGTGCGCGAAGCGCGGATTGCAGGCCCCGAGAATGCGGTACTTCGGGGTGTCGGCCCCGATTTTTGCCTTCAGCGTGGCTTGCACGTCGATGTCGGTGAGCACGCCGAACCCGTGCTCCTTCAGCCGCGCGGTGACCTCACTCACGGTCGCATCGAAGTCCTGGTTGACGGTCTTGGCGATGTAGTAGCTCATGGTCTGCTCCGGGCCCGCCTGCCTCAGCTTTTCAGGGAGGCCATGTCGATGACGAAACGGTATTTCACGTCGGCTTTGACTACCCGCTCATACGCCTCGTTGATCCGCTGAATGGGGATCAGCTCGATGTCGGCGGTGATGTGGTGCTCGCCACAGAAATCGAGCATCTCCTGCGTCTCGCGCACCCCTCCGGTGACCGACCCGGAAATGCTGCGTTGACCGGCGAGCAGCGCAAAGGCCGGGATCTCGAAGGGCTTCTCTGGTGCCCCGACCAGAGTCAGGTGGCCTTCGTGGCGCAGCAGATTGAGGTAGGCGCTCAGATCGTGCGCCGCGGAGACCGTATCGAGAATGAAATCGAAGCTGCCGGCGTGCTGGCGCATCTGCTCCGGATCGCCGGTGACGATGACCGCATCGGCGCCGAGCCGGCGCGCGTCCTCGCGCTTGCCGGGCGAGGTGGTGAGCACGTGCACGTTCGCCCCCATGGCGTGCGCGAGCTTCACGCCCATGTGACCGAGGCCGCCGAGCCCGACGATGCCGACTTTGGTGCCGGGGCCCACGTGCCGGCGGCGCAGCGGGGCGTAGGTGGTGATGCCGGCGCACAGCAGGGGCGCAGCGCCCGCCGGATCGAGGTTCTCCGGGATGCGCAGCACGAAGCGCTCATCGACGACGATGCTCTCGGAGTAGCCACCGTAGGTGACTTTGCCGGTGTGCCGGTCGGGCGCGTTGTAGGTGAGCACCACGTTCGCGCAGAGCTGCTCGTGTCCGGCGCGGCAGTCGGGGCAGGTGCCATCGGAGTCGACCTGACAGCCGACGCCGACCCGATCGCCGTGCTTGAAGCCCTTGACGGCCGAGCCCACCGCGGTGACGCGCCCGATGATCTCGTGGCCGGGCACCAGCGGATAGGTCGCCGGCATGGCCGAGTGCCACTCATCACGCACCAGGTGCAGATCCGAGTGGCAGACGCCGCAGAAGAGGATTTCGATGCGCACATCGTGTGGGGTCGGCTCACGCCGCTCGATCGTGTGCGGAGCGAGGGGGGCGGTGGCGCTTGCCGCCGCGAAGGCTCTGGCCTTGTACATCGAGTGAGACTCCTTGAACAATCAGGCTGCGCGTGCGGCGGGTGTCGGGCACGCCGCTCGAGCGCTCGGGGTTAGGATACGGACCATGGCACGTGTCCCATGCGGTCGGCCTAGCGGTCGACCATGCGATTCATCTGTTCGGTGTAGCGCTCGCCCTGCACCGGGATGCGCGCGGCGGCGGCCTCGATCTGCTGCACGTCCTCGGCGCTGAGGCTGACCGCGGCGGCCGCGATGTTTTCCTCCAGCCGTCCCAGGCGCGTGGTGCCGGGAATGGGCACGATCCAGGGCTTTTTCGCGAGCAGCCAGGCGAGGGCGAGCTGCGCCGGGGTGAGGCCGCGCGGGGTGGCGATCCGGGTCAACACCTCGACCAGCGCTCTGTTCGCCCGGCGTGCCTCGACGGCAAAGCGCGGGACCGAATGGCGGAAATCGCTGGCATCGAATTGCGTGTGTTCGTCGATCTTGCCGGTGAGAAAGCCGCGCCCGAGTGGGCTGAAGGGCACGAAGCCGATGCCGAGGCTCTCGAGCGTCGGCAGGATCTGCTGCTCCGGTTCGCGCCACCACAGCGAGTACTCGCTCTGCAGTGCCGTCACGGGTTGCACCGCATGGGCGCGGCGCAGGGTATTCACCCCGGCCTCGGACAACCCGAAATGCCGCACCTTGCCGGCGCGGATCAGCTCGGCGACCGCGCCGGCGACCTCCTCGATCGGCACCTGGGGGTCGACCCGGTGCTGATAGAACAGGTCGATCGTCTCGCACCGCAGACGGCGCAGGCTGGCCTCGGCGACCGCGCGGATATGCTCGGGGCGGCTGTCGAGACCGTCCTGGCGGCGTCCGTCGGCATCGATGCGAAAGCCGAACTTGGTGGCGATCACCACCTGCTCGCGCACCGGGGCGAGCGCCTCGCCCACCAACTCCTCGTTGGCAAACGGTCCGTACACCTCGGCGGTGTCGAAGAAGGTGATGCCGCGCTCGACCGCCGCGCGCAGCAGGCTGATCATCTGGCGCTTATCCTGCGGCGGGCCGTAGCCGAAGCTCATGCCCATGCAGCCTAAGCCGAGGGCAGAGACCTGCAGTGAGGTCGTTCCGTTCGAGCCCAGTGTACGGGTCTGCATGCTCACTCCTTATCCGGTTGAACCAGGGCGCGCGGCGCGGCGTACAGGATCGCAGCGCGGCGGCGCAAAATCAGTCTCTCTAAAGGGTAGGGCGGCGAGGGTCGTTTGGCCAGACCCGGGCTCGCAGCGCGGGATGGGCGGCTCTGCGCAGCGGTGGCGAGCGGACGCGCTGCGGCTGAACCGTGCCAGAATGGCCGATCGGGTGCGCTGCTGCCCGCGAAGGAGAGCCGATGAATCTGCGTATGGCGCGGTCCGCATGGGTTTTGGCCGTGCTCGGCGCGAGCGGCCTGCCGGTGCATGCCGCCACGCTGACCTTGCGGGCTCTGCGCCCGCTGGTGCATTTCGGGACGCCGCACTTCTCGCCCCACGGGGGACGCATCGCCGTTCGTACCCTCCGGGCGGATTTCGCGCACGATCGCTGGGCGGGGACACTGCGGTTGCTGAGCGTGCAGGACGGTCGGATGCGCACGCTGGCGCGTGGCCTGCAGCAGCTGACGCAGGTGCGCTGGTCCCCCGATGGTCGGCGCATCGCCTTCATCGCACAGGTCGGCACGCAGGCGCCGCAGGTGTATCAAGTGCGGCCCGGGGGCGGCACGCTACAGGCACTGACCGCCGCGCCGCGAGGCGTCGAGCAATTCGCCTTCAGTCCCGATGCCCGCACACTCGCCTATGTGACGCCGGAGCACTCCCGGCTCAGCCGGCTACAGCGCCAGACTCACCACGATCTGTTTCGCATCGCCGACGATGATTACCTCATCGATCATCCGCCGGTGCCGGCCGAGATCTGGCTGCAACCGCTGAGCGGCGGCCCGGCGCGTCAGCTCACGCACGGCCCCGGCGGCGTGCTCGAGACCGCACCGCCCTTCGGCGGCGGGATCACTGCCCCGTCCTGGTCAGCCGACGGACAGTGGATTGCCTACACGCGCCAGGCCGATGCGCACGACGGTGACAGCGATCGCACCAGCGTGGTCGTGGTCAACGTCGCAAGCGGCCTCACCCGGCGCATCGGCGCGCACCGCAGCTACGAGTACGCCCCGCGCTTCGCCCCGAGCGGCGATGCGCTCGCCTACCTGTATCCGCAGGGGCCCGGACCGGTCAGTGTGATGGACTGGTATGTCGGCTCGCCTGAGGGCGCGGCGCACGATGTGAGCGCTGCCCTCGGCCGCAACATCCGCGCTGGTTTTGCCTGGCTGCCCGGTGGCGTGGGGCTGATCGGCATCGCCGATGATCGCATCGGCAGCCGGCTGTTCGTGCAGCCGCTCGCGGCGCCGGGCTACGCCGTGCGGCTCGGCGCTCTGCAGGCGATGCGCGCTTCCGTCTCGCCCCGCGGGGCGCTCGCCGTGGTCGCCGACAGCAGCACTCGCGCCCCGGAGCTGTACCTGCTGCGCAGTCTCGATGGCACCCCCGTTCCGTTGACGCATCTCAACGGCCGCTTCGAGCAGTATGTGTATCCGGTGAGCGTCGAGGTGCGCTGGCGCACGCCCGGCGGTCAGCGCAGCGATGGGATCCTCACCTACCCGAACGATTACGTCGCGGGCCGGCGCTATCCGCTCGTGCTGTTCAGTCACGGCGGGCCCGAGGCCGCATCGGTCGAGCACTTCGACGCCGATGAGATCGGGCCGCTGCGCCTGTTGTTCGCGGCACGGGGTTATCTGGTGTTCGAGCCCAATTATCGCGGCAGCGACAATTTGGGCAACGCCCATGAGCACGCCATATTTGCTGATCCGGGTGCCGGTCCCGATCGGGACATCATGGCCGGCCTCGACATGCTCGAATCCCTCGGCATCCTCGAGCGAACCCGTATCGCGGCGGTGGGACACTCCTACGGCGGCTACATGACGAGCTGGCTCATCGGTCATCAGCACTTCTGGCGGTGTGCGGTGGTGGCCGACGGGGTGACCGACTGGACCGAGGAGTACGAGCTGTCCGGGGCCGGCAATCTCGCCTGGACGCGCGATTCCCTCGGTGGCAGTCCCTGGAGTCGCCGCGCCGCGGCGTTGTACCGCAGCGGCTCGCCGATCACCTATGCCGCCGACATCAGCACACCGACCCTGATCCTCTCCGGCACCGACGATGTCACGGTGCCGATCACCGAGTCGTTTGCGCTGTATCATGCGCTTGCGAGCCGGCACGTGCCGGTGCGGTTCATCGGGATCCCCGGGGCGTATCACACCCCACAGGATCCGGTGCACCGCGAACTCTTCTACCGTGCCATGCTGCGCTGGGTCGTGCGCTATCTCGGCGGCCCGCAGGAGTCCGAACGATGAGTCGCGGTGTACCGCCGAGCGAGACCGAGCCCTGGGTGCTGCTCGAGGCGTGTCCGGATGGGATCAGCGCTCAGGTGCTGCTCGGCCGGCTGCAGGTCGAGGGCATTCCGGCGCGGGTCAGCACCCTGAGTCCCATTCCGGGGCTCGAGCAGAATGCCGAGGTTCAGGTGCCGCCGCAGTGGCTGGCGCGTGCGCGGCAGTGTCTGGCCACCCCACCGGTGAGCGAAGAGGAACTGACTGAGCTGGCGACGCACGCTGCGCCCGAGTCAAGCGACGAGGAGGGCTGAGTCGCGCGCCGCCGCGGCGCGTGT
>DAHVTM010000048.1:0-8683 GCA_027324195.1 Gammaproteobacteria bacterium
TCGGGATGCACGCTCTGCTCGAGCGGCTGGCCGAGCAACAGTCTTTTGATCGGCAGTTCCAGCTTCTTGCCCGAGAGCGTCCGCGGGATCGCCGGCACCGCAAACAACTCATCGGGCACGTGACGGGCCGAGAGACTCTCCCGGATACGCCGCCGGATCCGCTCGCGTAGCGCGCCGCTCAACGTCTCCCCGGCGCGCAGCACCACGAACAGGGGCATGTAGGAGGGCCTGCCCAGGTACTCCAGATCCACCACGAGACTGTCGAGCACCTCGGGCAGCTCCTCCACCGTTCGATACAACTCGCTCGTGCCCATGCGCACGCCCTGGCGGTTGATGGTCGCATCCGAGCGCCCGTAGATCACCGCGCCGCCACGCGGCGTGATCCGAATCCAGTCGCCATGACGCCAGATGCCGGGAAACACATCGAAGTAGCTCTCCCGGTAGCGTCGCTCCCCCGCATCGTTCCAGAAGCACACCGGCATCGAGGGCATGGGCCGGGTGCACACGAGCTCCCCGAGCTGATCGAGCTGTGCAACGCCCGCCTCGTCATACGCCTCGATGTGCGCGGCGAGGCAGCGGCACTGCATCTCACCGGCATACACGGGCAGCACAGGCACCCCGCCCACGAAGGCGCTGACGATATCGGTGCCGCCGGAGATCGGATTGATCCACACGTCCGGGCGCACGTGCGCGTGGATCCAGCGATAACTCTCCGGGGCGAGCGGCGAGCCGGTCGAGCCGATGGCGCGCAGGGCCGTGAGGTCGATCCCGCGGGCCGGCTCCAGAGCGGCCTTCTCAGCCGCCTGAAAGAGCGCCGCCCCGGCACCGAAGAACGTCACCCGCTCGGCCCCGACGAAGCGCCACAGTGCCGCCGGATCAGCATGCACGGGACTGCCATCGTACAGACAGATCGTGGCGCCGCAGAGCAGTCCGGCCACCTGCACGTTCCACATCATCCAGCCGGCGCTGCTGTACCAGTGGAAACGATCCTGCGGTCCGAGGTCGAGGTGCAGGGTGGTGAGCTTGGCGTGCTCGAACATCACGCCGCCATGGGAATGAACGATGGGCTTGGGCAGCCCCGTGGTCCCCGAGGAGTACACGATCCACAGCGGATGATCGAAGGGCACGCGTTGCGGCTGCAGCGCGCGCTGCCCCGCGGTCGCGGCGGTCCAACACACGGCGTTGTCGAACTGCGTGTGATCGACACATGGATCCAGATGTGCAAGCAGCACCAGATGGCGCACGCTCGGCAGCTCCGCGAGCAGCTCGCCGAGCTGCCGAGCGCGCGCGTGCAACTTGCCAGCGTAGCGGTAGCCGTCGACGGCGATCAGCACCTTCGGGGCAATCTGCCGGAATCGCTCGAGCACCGCCCGGCCGCCCATCTCGGGGGCGCACAGTGACCAGATCGCCCCGATACTCGCCGTGGCGAGGAAGGCAACGACGGTCTCGGCAATGTTCGGCAGGTAGGCGGCGACCCGGTCGCCGCAGCCGACCCCCATGCCGCGCAGTGTCTCGGCCAACGCGGCCACCTGGCGGCGCAGCTCCGCCCAGGACAGCTCCCGCCGCGCGCCGGTCTCATCGCCGGCGATCACCGCCGGCCGCTCGGCGGTGGCATGGCGGAACACCTGCTCGAGGTAATTCAGCTCGACACCGGGGAACCAGCGCGCACCGGGCATCGTCTCGAGCGCGAGGGCGCGGCCGCGGGGCGTCGAGGGCAGCTCGAGCCAGTCGGCGAGCGCGCTCCAGAAGCCCTCGAGATCCGTCACGGACCAGCGCCACAGGCTCTCATAGTCGGCACAGCGCACGCCGCGCTCGAGCGCGAGCCAGCGCATGAACGCGGTGAGGCGCGCCGCCTCGAGGGTTGCGGCAGAGGGTTGCCACACCGGCTCGCTCATCAATGCTGTTCCGCGTCGGCGGCAAAGGACAGGCGCGCAAGGAAATGGTCGATCGCCGGCACCACGTCCGGCTCATCCAGCAACGGGGCATGCCCCCGCCGCTCGACGCTGAGCGAGTCCAGATCGGGCTTCTCGCGCTGCATGCGCGCCAGGATGTCCGCGCTCAGCAGATCCGACTGCGCGCCGCGGATCACCAGCATCGGCACGGCGACGATCTGCGCAAATACCGACCATAGATCCTGCGGCACCGCCGGCGCGGCGCGGATCGCCTCGCCGATCATCGGATCGGAATCGAACACCGGTGTGCCTGCGGCATCCTCACGGTAACTGCGGCGCGTCACGACGGCCCATTGCTCGGCGGACAAATCGGGCCACGCCGCGCCGTTGACCGCGCGGAACTGCGCGACTGCCTCCCCCCAAGTGCGCACCGGCGAGAGCTTTCCGGTATAGCCGCGGATGCGCTCGATGCCGCGCGGGTCGGCCTCGGGGCCGATATCGTTGAGCACGATCCCGGCCACGGTGCCGGGCGCGCTCGCGGCGAGCAGCATCGCCAGCAGCCCGCCGAGCGAGGTGCCGATGATGGCCACCCGCGGCGAGCCGAGTGCCGCCAGCAACTGCCGCAGGTCCTGCAGGTAGACCCCGGGGTGGTAGTTGCGCCAATGTGGATCGCGTTCGGACAAACCCCGACCCCTCAGATCCGGGCAGATCACCCGGTAGCGGCTCGCCAGGTGCGCGGCGAGCGACTCGAAGTCCCGGCTGTTGCGGGTCAGACCCGCCAGGCACAGCACCGCGGGGGCGGTCGGGTCGGCCGGCTCGTACACGCGGCTGTAGAGCCTCAGGCCGTCCGTGCTGCTCCAGTACCGTTCGCTCAAGACCATCGTGCCGTCGCTCATTGCATGTGCCACCCGTGGCTGACCACCAGCGACTGACCCGTGAGGGCATTCGAGTCGAAGGCGCTGAAGAACACCGCCGCCTCGGCGACATCCTCGAGCGTCGTGAACTGCCCATCAACCGTTTCTTTCAGCATGACCTCGCGCATGACGTCCTCCTCGGAGAGGCCGAGCGCGTGGGCCTGCTCGGGGATCTGGCGGTCCACAAGCGGGGTGCGCACGAACCCGGGGCAGATCACATTGGCGCGCACCCCTCGCCCGGCGCCCTCCTTGGCCACCGCGCGAGCGAGGCCGAGCAGTCCGTGCTTGGCCGCCACGTAAGGCGCCTTCAGGACAGAGGCCTCCGTGGAATGCACCGAACCGATGTAAAGGATGCTGCCCCCGCCCTGCGCATACATCTGCCGCAGCGCCGCGCGAGTGGTGAGAAACGCCCCGTCGAGATGCACCGCGACCACGCGGCGCCAGTCCGCGAACGCGAGCGCCTCCAGAGGACAGATGACCTGAATGCCCGCGTTGCTCACCAGGATGTCGAGCCGCCCGTAGGCGCCGATCGCCTCGCGCGTCCCGGCTTCCACCTGCTGCTCGCTGGTCACATCCATCACCAGCGCCATCGCCTGCCCGCCCTCGGCGACAATCCCCGCTGCCGCCTGCTCGGCGCCGGCCCGATCCAGATCACTCAGCGCAACGCGCGCACCCTCGCGGGCGAAGGCGCGCGCGATAGCCAGACCGATTCCGCTCGCCGCGCCGGTGATGAGCGCGACGCGGCCGTGCAGGCGCGAAGCGCTCACTCGCGGCCCGCCTGATAGTTGTATGTGATGCTCGCCTGCACGGTGCGCGGCGCTCCGTAGAAGCCGATCTGGCTCACCCCGCCGATGAAGGAATTCGCCGGTCCGATCGGTGCCGCACCGAAGTCGTAGCCCGCGACCCGATAATACCGGTTGGTGAGATTCTCCCCGTCGATCGAAAAGCGCCACAGGCCGCTCGCGGTGGTGAACGTCAGGTGGGCGTTGAGCAGCCCGTAGGCCGGCTGGTCGGTCGGGCTCGGGAAGGTGACGGCCACCTTGGTGAAGCTGCGCCAGTCGTAGCCTGCACGGGCGACCAACGAGCCCGAACGCAGGTACCACGCATAAGAGGCGTTGGCCGAGATCGTCCAGCGGGGCGCGTTCAGCGGACGATTCTGGCCGGCGATGTTCACCGCCCCCACCCCCGGGGTGCACCCCGGGGCGGCGCTGAACACGCTGCAGGGGACGAGATAATTCTGGTAGTACGAATCGAGGTACCCCATGTTCAGGCCGAGCGTCAGTGCGCGGCTCGCCCTCCAGGCCGACTCCAACTCCGCACCCTCGTTGATCTGTTTGCCGGCATTGAGCTCGGCCGTCAGATTGGTCGGGACCCCAGCGTATTCGACGAACTGCTGCACGCCGATCTGGGCGTCCGTCAACGGGTCATAGAATGCGTCCATGTTCAGCATCAGCCGATTGTCGAGCCACGTCGACTTCACGCCGATCTCATAGTTGTTGGCAATCTCCGAGGCATACCCGTTCTGGGTTCCCGGGTATACCGCCGCATTACCGCGCATGTCGAACCCGCCGCTCATGAAACCCCGGCTGTACATGAGGTAGCCCATCAGCGCCGGTGTGAAGTGGTAATCGAAACCGAGCCGCGGGGTGATGTTCACGAACGGACGGGTGCGCGTGTAATCGGTGACGACGCCCGGATCGGGAAAGAATCCGGCGGGGACCTGACTCGGATTGAAAAACTGCTCGCCGGGATTGAGCTGCGTCGGGGCCACGCTGCCGTAATCGGCCTGGTAGACGTAGGCCCGCTTCACGTCCTCGTTCCAGCGGATGCCCGTATCGAGATTGAGCTTCTCGGTGAGCTTCCAGGTGGCATCCCCGTAGAGCGCATAGCTCTTGGTGCGAACACAGCCCTGCACCAGCTCCGTGATGTAAAGATCATAGGCCGGGATGCCGAGCAGATTGAGCGTGCCGATCGAGGCGTTGTAATCGCCGCAAGCCGTGCTGTTCATGAAGAACACGCCCGCGACCCCCTTCACCCGCTGTCCGGTGTAGGTGAGGTTGCTCTCGATCGAGGTCTGCTGGTCTTTGTAGCGCGCCGGCACTTCGAACAGGTTCTGGTCGGTCTCGGCGAAATTGATGAACTGCTGCCCGCGGCCCCGGTAATACGCGCCGATCACCTTCAGGCCGAGATCCTGCGCGAGCTTCTGGGTGTAGGTGGCGGCGAAGCCGTTGCGGTGGAAATAATCCCGGCTCACCGGCATGTCGTCGTAACTGTCGAACGGATTGGACAGCTGCGGCACGAGGTAATTGTTCATGCGCTGACCGCCGGAGGCGTTCGAGTTATCGAGGATGTCATCGGCAACGAGCACGAGCTTGGAGCTGGCGCCCCACAGCAGCGTCAGGTTGGCTCGACCGGCCAGCACATCCTTGTTCGAGAGCGACTCGCCGATGAAATTCTGCGTGCTCGGCGGCGCACCGGGCTGCGCGACCACGTGGCCGTAGCCCGAATGGCGGAAGTAGCCGACCGATACGCCGAAATAGACGTGCCGATTCACGACCGGGGTGGTGAAGTCGAGCTTGTAGTCGTTCTCGCCGTAATTGCCGCCGGTCACCGACATCGTGAGCCGTCTCGGCCCGACGACGCCCGCGGTCACGTACTTGATTGCGCCACCGATGGTGTTCTTGCCGTAGAGCGTGCCCTGCGGACCGCTCAGCACCTCGATGCGCTTGACGTCGAGCACATCGAGCAGCGCGCCCTGATTGCGCGCCATGTACACCCCGTCGATGTACACGCCCACGGCTGGATCGTTGCCCCACAGCGGATCGGACTGCCCAATGCCGCGGATATAGACGTTGATGGTGCTGCTCGTGGCCCGATCCGCGGAAATCTTCATGTTGGGCACGAAGCTGTTGAGTCCGATCAGGCTCTTGATGCCCCAGTCACGCAGCTGGCGTGCGGTCATGGCCGTGTCGGTGAGCGGCACGTTCTGCAGGTTCTGCGCACGGCGCATCGCAGTAACCACGACCTCGTGCAGCTCGATCGGTGCGGCCGCGACGTGCGCCGGGTCCGGCGCACCGGCCTCGGCTGAGGTTGGGGCGGATGTTTGTGCCTGGGCGATTCCTGCTGCCAGACAGGAAGCGACAACTGCATGGACCAACCGGTTACGCATGGACCCCCCTTTGTTATGCAGCGGCCGCCCGACGGACGGCATACCATCGTCATGTTTTGTTGAACGATCGTTGTACTTGTTTAAACGATCGTTGAAGATACGACCGAGATTGGGAAAATGCAATACTCCCCGCGACCCTCGCGCCGCCGCGCCCGAACGCACGGCCGACCCGAGCGCGTAGGCGGCAAGCCCGAGCCGAAACGGGGCTATCTATCGGCCCGGCACAGTGACTAAAATATTTCTTTGAATCTAGGAACTTGCGATGCCCCGACCGCGGCGCACGACCAAAGAGAAACTGCTGGATGCCGCCGAGAAGCTCTTCGCGCGCAAGGGCTATCACGGCACCTCGCTGCGCACCATCACGCGGGCGGCCGGGGTCGATCTGGCGCTGGTGAATTACCACTTCGGCGGCAAGCAGGGGCTGTTCGAGGCGTTGATCGAGCGGCGCGGCGCCATGCTCAACGAGGAGCGGCTGCGCCGGCTCGCCGAGATCCGCCGCGCCGCAGAGCCCGGCTACCCGCCGACCGAGGCCGTGGTGAGCGCGTTCTTCGATCCCATCCTCGATTTTCTCGAGCACGCCGATCCGGGCTGGCACAGCTACTTCGCGCTGCTCGCCGAGGTCAACAACTCCCCGGTCTGGGGCAAACGGCTCATGGGCAAGACGTTCAATGCCACGGTCAAGCAATTCATCGCGGCGCTGATGCAGTCCCTGCCCGAGGCGGCACCGCAGGACGTGTACTGGGGCTACAACTTCCTCACCGGTGCCCTCACCCTCTCGCTTGCGGAAACCGGCCGCCTGGACGTGCTCTCGGGAGGGCTGTGCCGCTCGGCAGACGTCGCAGCGCTGCGCGCGCGACTCGGGCCGTTCGTCTCAGCGGGTTTGCGGGGTCTTGCGCACCGCGCGGACGGTGACTGATGAGCCCCGCCGGCGCAGCACTCAACGCACGGAATGCTTGAGCGGTACGCGGGCGATCTGCTGGGCGGACGAGTGGTTCGCATCCGCACGGGCGCTGCCGATTTCGAGTGAGCCAGTGATACGCCCCCCGGTCGCCTGCTGACGGGCAAGTGCCCGCCGCGCGCGCTGTCGATCCGCCTGGTCTGCGTAGAGCAGTATCGCGACGCCCGACTGAGCGCAGCGCCACCGCTCTCTGCCGCCCGGCCCGTTCACTCGGTGCGGTGACGATCGAGGCAAGAGCCGAGCGATCGGCGCGCGGTGTGCCCCGCCTGCCCGCTCGGTAAGTCGCCGCGGCGCACGCCCGCGATCCTCAGGACCGCCCTTCCGCTACAGCGGCGGCCTTGTCCCGCCCCGGGGCGCTCTCCGGCGGGGGCTCGTAGTGGTAATAGCGCTCTTCGGCGAGCGCGTGATAGAGCGGCGGGGTGAACAGGCCGGCAACGCGCGCCGAGGCGAGCGCCACCGCCATCATTGGGATGACCATTGCCGAGCCGTTGGTCATTTCCATCACGATCACGAACGAGGTGAGCGGGGACTGCGTGACCGCAGCGAGATACCCGGCCATGCACAGCGCGATCACCGCAGCCATCGGCGTCCAGCTGAATACCGCGTGCACCCACTGCGCAACGCCCGCGCCGATCGACAACGAGGGCGAGAACATGCCCCCGGGCACACCGACGAGGTTGCTCAGCACCATGGCGACCCACTTGGTGGCGCCAAAGGCGAGGCCAAGCGGTGCCGTGCCATGCAGCAGCGCCCGCGCCTGCTCGTAGCCGCTGCCCCAGGTCTGTCCCTGGGTCGACACCCCGATGCTGGCGATCAGCACGGCGCAGGCAAATGCCCACCACAAGGGGCGGTGGGTCTTGAAGGTCCGCAACCGCTTCGGCAGCCAGCGCTGCCAATGCAGCAGCGCGTAGTTGAACGAGGCCCCGAGCAGCCCGCACAGCACCGTCGCCAGAATCACCGGCAGCACGAACGCCACGCCGAGCGGGGTCTTGACGTTGAGCTGGCCGAAGTAAAGGTAATTGCCAGCCAAGGCCACCGTCGTCAGACCCGCGAACACCGCCGCGGTGATCATCGTGCCATTGGTGCGCGTCTCGAAGTCGCGCGCCAGCTCCTCAATGGCGAAAATCACTCCGGCGAGCGGGGTGTTGAATGCCGCGGACAGGCCGGCGGCGGCGCCGGCGAGCAGCAGGCGCCGCTCGAGCGCCTTGGTGCGGTGCGGATAGAAGTGGCGCGTCTCGGCGAAGATCGCCGCGCCCATGTGTACCGTCGGCCCTTCCGGGCCGATGGCCAGTCCGCCGAGAAACCCCAGGGCCGACATCGCGAACTTGCCGATGATGATGCGCAGGCCGAAGTAGGACTTCATCAGCGTGCCGTCGGTCTCCTCCCCCGGCGCATGGATGGCGGCAATGACCTGCGAGATGCCGCCGCCCTCCCCGCCGTAGAACCAGCGCCGCGTGCAATAGACCACGAGCACCGTCAGCCCCGGGGTCAGGACGAACGCCAGCCAGGGCCGACCGTGGATCCAACCGCGAAAGGTTTCGTAGGCATCGGCGGTCCAGCGCGCGTACAGCACGGAAACCAGTCCCACCAGCACCGCGGCGGTCCACGGCAGTCCGACCTGCAGCAGCAAGCGGCGCGCGCGGCGCGTGAGCAGCCGGTGGAAGCGATCGCGCAACGTCCAGATGGGCAGATAGACTGCCGGCGCATCGAGCGGCACGAGCGATTCGGGCGAACGGGGGGCCTGCTGACT
>DAHVTM010000056.1:0-64663 GCA_027324195.1 Gammaproteobacteria bacterium
TGCTAGGATGCGCGCCCCCGCCGTTCGGGACGACGCGCAAGCGGCTCTGTCGGCGGCACGCGGCGCGCCCGTAGCTCAGTTGGATAGAGCGCATGGCTACGAACCATGAGGTCGGGAGTTCGAATCTCTCCGGGCGCGCCAGTCTCACGCCAGCGGACCGGACTCTCATCGAAATTGGAATTCGACGGCCCAGCGCCCCCATTGCGCCCAGTCTGTGCGCCGCATGCCTCCCTCCCGGCGAGAGTTTTGATTACCATAATGGGGTCACATGCGCCTGAGATCCATCGCACTCCTTTTTGCGGCGTTCTCGCTGCTAGCGACCCTGCCCGCTCAGGCCGAGTGGGCGGCATTGGGGCGGCTGCAGCGCCAGGGCGCCCTGGTCTCCGCTATGGCGGTCGACCTCGACACCGGTCGGGTGATCGAGCAGCTCGATCCTGACCGTCGCCTCACTCCTGCCTCCTTGACGAAACTCGCCACTGCGGCCCAGGTGCTGCAGGAATGGCCGCCGAATGAACAGTTTCAGACCCGCCTGCTGTCGGCGCAGCCGATTCAGGCCGGGGTACTGCGGGGCAATTTGATTCTGGCGGGCGCGGGCGATCCGTCGCTCGACGATCGCTCCCTGTGGGAACTGGCCGCCGAAGCGCGTGGCGCGGGTTTGCACACCGTAACCGGGGCGCTGCTCGTCGATCCGCTGCCGTTTGGCACGATGGCCTGCGGCAATCACGATCGCTGTGCGGCGCTGCTGCGCAGCGATAATGCCTACAATGCGCCGCTGTCGGCGGTCGGTGTGGATTTCGGGACCTGGTGCGTGCGGGTGGTGCCGACCTCGCCGTGGCACGATGCCCGCGTGGGTGGCTGCGGAGTGACTCATCTGCCGATCGCAGTGATCGGCCATATCCGCACCGTTGCGCATGGGGCCCGCCAGACGTTCTGGGTGGAACGGCGTACCCAGAACGGTGAGGACACGCTGGCCGTCGGCGGTGATGTGCCGATGGGCGATGGCCAGCGCGTCTATCGCGCGATGTCCGACCCGGCACGCGGCACCGGACTGCTCTTGCGCGAGGCGCTGCGCGAGATTGGGGTGCGGGTTGAGGGCCCGGTCGTGGTGCGTTTCGAGCAGGCGCCTCCCGCGGCGCATCTGCTGGCGCGGGTCGATGGTCTGCTCGTACGCGAGCAGCTGTGGCGGATGCTGCAGTATTCCAATAATTACATCGCCGACGTGCTGACCCTCGACATGGGCGCGGTGAGGCAGCCGCATGAGACGCTCGCTTCAGCGAGCCGGATGTTGTCCGATTTCATCGCGCGCACCGAGTATGGCGACCCGCCGGCCGTGGGGCCGCCACCGATTTACAGCGGCAGTGGCCTCACCACGGGCAATAGACTCTCGGCGAACGATCTGGTGCGGCTGCTGACGTACGAATACCACGATACGCGGCGCTTCGCCGCCTTCTACGCCGGCCTGGTGAGCCCGTACGACGCGCCGTTTGTTTTCCTGCGGCAGGGCAATGCGGCGTGGCTGAACCGCGTAGCGCTGAAAACCGGCACGCTCGATAATCCGCGTTCGGTGTGCGGCATCGCCGGCTACCTGCGCAAGCGCAATGGCGGCTGGATCGCCTTCTCGGCCATCGTCAACGGCGGGCCTCGCTGGCGCCACGTGCCGTTGTATCGGGCAATTGGTGCGGAACGCACCGACATCGAATCGCTAGCCCGCCGCTACTGAGGCCCGCTCCGGCCAGCCGTCGTTTGCTATCCTGCGGGAATTTACCGGAGGATCCCCGTGGCGCGACTCGGTGGCGACGAGCAGACCCCGACGGCTGATCCCTGGGGCGAGCGCATGCCGCGCACCGTCGGGCTGTGGAGCGCGGTGGCGGTGCTGGTTGGGGTCACGGTCGGCAGCGGCATCTTTCGCGTGCCGGCCACCGTCGCGACCCTGCTGCACTCGCCAGGTCCGGCCATGCTGTGCTGGGTGCTCGGCGGCGTCGTGGCGCTCGCTGGAGCGCTATCGGTGGCCGAACTGGCGGCCGCCTTGCCGCGCTCGGGCGGCATCTTTGCCTATCTGCTCGAGGCGTACGGCCCGCTGCCGGCGTTCCTATTCGGCTGGACGGAACTCGCCGTCATTCGTGCCTCGGCGCTCGGGGCGACCTCCACCATCTTCGCCGAGTATCTGGGTTATTTCATTCCGCTCAGCCCCGAGCAGGTGCATCTGGTGGCGGCGGCCACCATCTTCACGGTGGGAACGATCAACTACGTGGGCGTCAAGCGCGCGGTCGCGGTGCTGACGCCGGCTACCGTTGCCAAATACGGCGCACTGCTCGTGCTCGGTTTGCTGGCCTTCACCGCGCTGTCAAACGGCGGGGCGGCCGGGCACCGCGTGATCTGGCAGGGCGGGGCCCAGCTGTCATTGATTGCCACGGCACTGGTGCCCGTGATGTGGACCTACGACGGCTGGGCCGACCTGTCGTTCATGGGGGGTGAGGTCGCAGACCCCCAGCGCACCTTGCCGTTGGCGCTGATCATTGGAACCTGCTGCGTGATGCTCGTGTATCTGGTGGTCAACCTCGGGTTCTGGTACGCGTTGCCTGCCGGGCAGATCGCGCACGCCTCCCTGGTGGCCACTACGGTTGCGCAGCACATTCCACTCATCGGCGGTGCCGGCGCGGCGGTCATTGCGGCCGTGGTGCTGCTCTCGACCTTCAGCGGCCTGCACGCCTCACTCATGACCGGCTCGCGCGTCATCTTCGCGATGGGTGACCGCGGACTGTTGTTTCGCAGCATCGGGCGAGTCTCGCCGCGCTTTCACAGTCCGTCGGTGGCGATCTGGATCGCCACGGCGCTCGGCTGCGTGTTCGTGATGGAAAACGACTTTGCGCAGCTCGCTGCCCGCTTCGTGCTCGGCCTGTGGCCGTTTTACGTGCTCACCGTTGCCGGTGTATATGTCTTGCGCCGCACACGCCCGGATCTGCCGCGGCCGTACCGCACTTGGGGCTATCCGCTCGTGCCAGCGGTGTTTCTGCTCGCCTCGCTCGGCATGCTCACTAATGCGCTGATCACCGACCCGCGCGACACCGGTGTGACGCTGCTGGTGATCGTGACCGGGATACCGGTCTACTATCTGTGGCAGCGGTTCACGGTGCGCCCGGCGGCGGCGTAGTCTCGATCTGCTCGGGTGCGTCGAGGTTGTCGCCGAGCAGGCGTCGTACTGCTACGTAACACAACGGGATGATCAACACGCCGATCACCACCGCAGTCAGCATGCCGCCGACCACGCAGGTGCCGATATCGTGTCGCGCGTTGGCCCCGGCTCCGGTTGAGACCACCATCGGAAAGACCCCGAGGATGAAGGCGAACGAGGTCATGATGATGGGGCGAAAGCGCAGCCTTGCCGCTTCCAGCACGGCGTGATGCAGATTGCGCCCTTGGCGCTGCAGCTCAACGGCGAATTCCACGATGAGAATGGCGTTTTTGGCGGTCAGGCCGATGATGGTGATGAGACCGATCTTGAAGAACACGTCATTCGGCAGGCCGTGTAAGGTCGCGGCGGCGGCGCTGCCGATGAGGCCGATGGGAACGGCGAGCAGCACAGCCGCGGGAATGCTCCAGCTCTCGTAGAGCGCTGCGAGCGCCAGATACACCACCAGAATCGACAGCGCGAACAGCATCGGGGCCTGCGCACTGGAGAACATCTCCTGCAGCGACTGCCCGGCCCAGTCAGATCCGAAGCCGTCAGGCAGATCGCGCGTGACGAGCCGCTGCATCTCGCTCATGGCCTGTCCCGAGCTGTACCCCTGGCCCGCCGAGCCGAGGATTTCGACCGCCGGGTAGCCGTCGTAGCGCGTCAGCGCCGGAGCGGCCACCGTCCAGTGGCTCTGCACGAAATCCGACAACGGCACCATCGATCCGCCCGAGCTGTCCACATAAAACTGCTGCAGATCGCGCGTGCCCATGCGGTACGGCGCCGCAGCCTGCACCAGCACCTGCTCGACGCGACCGTCGTAGATGAAATCATTCGCGAACACCGGGGCGAGCATCAGCTGGATCGCCTGATAAGCCTGCTGCACCGATACGCCCATCGACTGCGCCTGCACCCGATCGACGTGCAGACGCAGCTCCGGTTCCGGCGCGAGCCCGTTGATGCGCACGTTGTAGAGCTTTGGATCAGCGTTCGCTTTCGCAATCAGGGTGTCCGCCGCCGCATTCAGCGCCTCGCGCCCGAGACCGGCTCGGTCCTCGAGGTAGAAATCAAAGCCGCCGAACTGGCCGAGGCCCTGGATGGTCGGCTTGTTCACGACGAACACCTTCGCGTCGTGGATGTGCTTGTGTGCCTGCCGGTTCGCCCAACGGATCACCTGGTTGGCCGTCTCGGTACGATCGCTCCACGGCACCAGATGCATGAAGGCGCGGCCGGCGTTTTCCGAATTGCCGGCGAAGCCGGTACCGGCGATCTGAAAGACGTCGTGCACCGCCGGATTCTTGATCATGATCTTGTAGATCTGATGGAGCACCGCCTCGGTGCGCTGCAGCGTCGCGCCCGCCGGTAGCTCCACGCTCGCAAAGATGTCCCCCTGATCCTCATCGGGTACGAAGCTGCCAGGCAGCTTCACGAACAGGAATACCCCTAGCGCGAGCATGACTGCGAAGCCCGTCATCCAGCGCGGCAGATGCGCGACGGATTGAAAGACGCGACGCACATACGCCGCCCGTGTGCTCTCGAAGGCGCGGTTGAAACTGCGGAACAGCACATTGGCCTTCAAATGCTCCGGGCGCATCAGCGATGCGCACAATGCGGGCGAGAACGACAGCGCCAGCAGCGCCGAAAACGCGATCGACAGCGCAATGGTGAGCGCGAACTGGCGGTAGATGACGCCCGTACTGCCGGTCTGCAGCGCGCTTGGAATAAACACGGCCGCAAGTACCAGCGTGATCGCGACGATGGCGCCGGTGATCTGGCGCATCGCCTTGCGCGTGGCCTCCTTCGGCGCCAGATGATCCTCGCGCATGATCCGATCGACGGCTTCCACGACCACGATCGCATCGTCTACCACGATGCCGATGGCGAGCACCAGCGCGAACAGCGTCAGCTGGTTGATCGAGTAACCGAGTGCGTAGACCCCGATCATCGCCCCGAGCAGCGCGGTCGGTACCACCAGCATCGGCACCAGCGTAGCGCGTAGGCTCTGCAGGAACACCAGCATGACGATGAATACCAGTACGAACGCCTCGAGCAGCGTCATGGCGACGTCCTTGATCGCCGCTTTGATGAAAATCGTCGAGTCGACCGGCGCAAACCAGGTGACGCCCGTGGGGAAGGATTTCTGCAGCTGGCGCATCTTCGCGTTCACGAGCTTCATGACCGTAAGCGCATTGGCGCCGGGCAGCAGCTGCACGCCGAACGGCGCGACGGTCGTCGTGTTCACCGTGCCGGCGAACGCATAGTCCTGCAGACCGAGCTGCACCTGAGCGACGTCCTTCAGGTAGACCGAGGTGCCGTCGGGGTTGGTGCGCAGCAGGATGTTGCGGAATTGCGCCGGCCGGTTGAACCAGCCTTGAGTCGTCACGGTTGCAGTGGTCTGCTGGCCGGGGACGGCCGGCGCGGCGCCGATCGAGCCAGAGGCGATCTGGATGTTCTGGCCTTGCACCGCCTGTAGCGCCGTCGAGGCAGACATGTTGTAGGCGTGCAGCTCGTTCGGGTTCAGCCAGATGCGCATCGCATAGTCCGAGCCGAACAGGTTGGCCGCGCCGACGCCTGGGATGCGTGCGATCTGATCGAGGATGTGCGCTGCGACCAGATGGTTCAGTTCGGCCCGATCGGGCCCGCCCGGCCCCGAGCGCAAGGCGAGCACTGCGAGGAACCCGGCGCTCGATTTGTTGATTCGGATGCCCTGTTGATTGACTTCCGCGGGCAGTTGGGGCGCGGCGAGCGCGACGCGATTTTGTGCCTGGACCTCGGCAATGTCAGGATCGGTGCCCGTGGCGAAGGTCAGGGTGATCTGCGACTGGCCATAGCTCGACTGCGAGGTGAAGTACAGCAGATTGTCGATGCCGGTCAGCTGCTGCTCGATGACCTGGGTGACGGTGGACTCGACGGTCTTGGCGTTTGCGCCCGGGTAGCTCGCGGTGATCACGACCTGCGGCGGGGCGACGTCGGGATAGGAGTCGATCGGCAGGCGGCTGAGCGCAATCGCCCCGCCGAGGCAGATCAGGATCGCCACGACCCAGGCGAAGACCGGGCGGTCGATGAAAAACTGAGGCACGCGCGACTCCTGGCTAGCGAGTGACGGCGGGGGCGCGGCGCTCGTCCCGCAGCGTGGCTTTGCCGCCGGGCAGCACGCTTTGAATGCCCGAGACAATGACGCGATCGCCATTGGCGAGACCGCGCCAGACGATCCAGTTCGCGCCTGAAGTGCCCTCGGTCGCGACCGGCTTTTTCATCACAGTGTCGTTGTCATTGACGGTGAGGACGTAGGCGCTGCCCGTGCTGTCCCGCTGGATGGCTGCCTGCGGCACTAGGAAGACGCCCATCGCGGTGCCCACGGTCAGCCGTACGTTCACGAACATCCCCGGCAGCAGATGGCCGTCGGGATTGGGGATTACCCCGCGCAGCACGATGCTGCCCGTGGTTGGGTCGACGCTGGCGGCGCGGAAATCGAGCGCGCCGGGCCGGCCGTAGGGGGTGCCGTCGGGCAGCGTGAGTTGCACCGGTGCGTGCGCACCGGCGAGTGTGATGCGGCCGGCTTGTGCCCGCGCCGTCAGTTGTTCCTGCTGCGCTGCAGGCTCGTTGAAATTGACGTAAATCGGGTCAATCTGATCTACGGTGGTGAGCAGCGTCGGGGTGCCCTGACCGACCAATGCGCCCTCGGTGACCTGTTGTTCACCGGCGATCCCGGCAATCGGGGAAGTGACGTCAGTGTAGGCGAGATTGATGCGGGCGGCTTCCACGTTCGCCGCCGCCTGTTTGACGAGCGCGGCGGTGGAGCGCTCAGCCGCCTGATCGGTATCGAGCTGGGATTCGGAGACCAGGTGGTCGCGGATCAGTACCCGGTCGCGCTGTGCCGTCACGGCGGCGTTGGCAGCATTGGCTTTGGCTTGAGCGAGCGTGGCAAGCGCCGCGTCGAGGGCGGCCCGGTACGGTGCCGGATCAATCTCAAAGAGAGGTTGCCCTGCTGTTACCTCGGTACCTTCGGTATAGCGACGTTTCAACAACACGCCGGCCACCCGCGCCAGTACGTTCGCTTCGCGGTAGGCGGACAGGCGTCCGACATACTGCTCTGTCAGGGTGACCTGCTGCGGATGAACGCTCACCACCGAGACCACTGCGGGTGCCGGCGCTGCCTTCTTGTTACTCGTGGCACCACAGCCAGCGAGCAGCGCGGCAGCCGGCGCGAGCAACAGCAGAGGAAGGATTCGTGCGTTGTCCTGCCGGGCGTAGACGCATTTCTTCACATTTCTTGACAAACGCATCATGAGCGGCAAGAGTAGGACTCCTTGGTGCCAGCCCCGTCAGTGGCCGTAATTCCATCGCAAGAATAAAGACGGGCGCCAGAGACAATCGATCTTAGCGATGCTTGCCTGGGCAGGCCAGCCGTATTCGGCAGAACGACAGAATACAAAGATCAGCTTGCGCCGATGGAGCGCCCGAGGGTGGCGTGTCGCACGGAACTGTGGCGGGACCAGACTACGCGGACATCCTTGTCCGGGAGTCTGGCGAAGGCGCGCAGAGGGGGGTCAGCGCGCGCCGTCGGCCGAGACGTGAGTGAGCTGCGGGTAGAGAGTAAGGAGCGCTTCGGTGACGCCGTTTGTCCAACCGAAGCCGTCCTGGAGGGGATATTCCCCACCACCGCCGGGCAGGTCCTGCTCGACGTTATATTTTTCCACCATCTTGCCGGTGTGCCGGTAGACGCGTCTGACCGTGCCGACCCAGCGGCGAGCGATGCCCAGCGCGAGGCGGGCGTGGTCGTAGCGGCGTAGTCCCTTGACGGCGATCCATTGCAGTGGTGCCCAGCCATTCGGCGCGTCCCATTGCTGGCCCGTGACGAGCGTGGTAGTCACGATGCCGCCGCGTTTCAGCAGCCGCTGGCGGGTGGCGGTGGCCACGGCATTTGCCTGCGGCGCCGTGGCGAGTCCAACAAACAGCGGGTACAGCGTTGCGGCGGTGAGTTCCGTGCTGCGCTGGCCAGTACGCCAGTCGTAATCAGCAAAGTAACCATCTCGGGCGCTCCACAGATAGCGGTCAATGGCTCGCCGGCGTCGGCGCGCCCGCGCAGCGAACGTCCGGGCGCAGGAGCGATCATGCCGTGCGGCGCAGCCGCGAGCGATCGCCTGTTCCATGCCATAGAGCAGGCTGTTCAGGTCAATCGGTACGATGTCGGTGGTGCGGATGGTGGTGAGGTGGTGTTCATCGCCAAGCCAGCGTGAGCTGAAGTCCCAGCCGCTTTCTGCCGCCGCCCGCAGGTCGCGGTACACCTTTGCGGGCGTTCGGCCGGAGGCGCGCGCCAGCAGCACGTCGTCACGATAAGATTCATCGCGCGGTGTGTCGGCCGCCGACCAATAGCGGTTGAGAAGCGCTCCATCGGGCATCACCACCACGTTGCGACGTGCTTGCCCAGGACGCAGTCCGGTTGCACCGCGCATCCAATACGCGTACTCGCGCCGCAGCGTGGCGAGATGATGGCCCCAGGCCCGCGCCGGATCGCGCCGATCCAGCAGGGCGATCATCAAGTAGTAAACGGGAGGCTGGGAGCGCGACAGATAATAGGTGCGCGTTCCGTTTGGGATGTGGCCATAGGTGCGAATCAGATACGCGAAGTCATCGATCATGTCCCGCGCGCTGGCCGTGCGTCCATCGGGGATGAGCCCGAGCATCGTGAAATACGAGTCCCAATAGTAGAACTCTCGGAACCGTCCGCCGGGAATGACGTACGGCTTGGGTACGTACAGCAGTGAGGAGTACAGCGGTGGCACGAGCGCCGGGCGGGTGAGCAGCGGCCACAGCGCCGCAATGTGCGCCTGCATCGTCGCGCTCTTTGGGACTCGCGTGCGATCGGGTGCGGGGAGCGTGAAGTTCTGCTCGACGAATCGCAACAGCGCGGCCCGCGTCTGCGGGTTGCTTTTGCGAAAGCGTTGCAAAATGACCCGCGGGGCCGCCTTCGGGACGGCATCGACGAAGGTCTTGCCGTCCGGGAACACCGCGTCCATCTGCACCCGCACGAACAGCGGACCGAATAGCTGAGCGGGCGTTGCATAGTAGGGCTGTGCGGCGCCAGCGGATGCGCCCCAGGTAAGTGCGAGCAGGCCGCACCAGGCCAGCGCGCGCCGGGCCCCCAGGAAGGGTTTCATCAGTATCATGCTCATAGGTATGGGTCGGCAGTGGAACACCTCGCGCTCGGCGCTGCGGCGCAATGGGCCGCCGCAGGGGCGCTCGCACGAGTCAACCGCCACCCGGTCGGCTCAGTCCCCTCCTGCTCCGTTCCCGCCGCATCCGCCATCCGAGGTGTCATCTTGATCTGCCCCTGTGCGCGACCGAATGGCATTTGTCAGGGCCAAATGACATCGATATCATTAGGCCGATGATATCCATGTCATGAGGGCGTTGCAACCGCGCTTCGACTCCCGAATGCCCGCTCCGCTTGAGGACGATACCCATGCCTGATCGCAGTGCCCTGCCAGCCCGCCTGATCGCCGCGCTGCTGGCGGCCGCCTCGTCGGGGCTGCTGGTGACGGCCGGCGCTGCACCGCACCCCTTGGCCTTCACGGTCCGCCAGGGCCGCTTTCTCAACGAGTTTTACCGGCAGGGGCCGGTGGCGGCTGACCTGGTGCTGCGCTCCGGCCCCGATCCGCGGCTCATCGTGGCCTTTCCAGCCGGGGACAGTGGCGTCGGCATCTGGTTCGCGCGCGAGCCGAATCCGGTACGCTGGCAACTGCTTGGCCGCCCCCGGCCGGTACGCACCGTGGATCGGCAAGGCCGGCCGCTCTATGGCATTTCCGCGGTCGTGCAGTTGCACGGTGCTGCGGCTCTGCAGGTGCACCGGGCGGTGCTCTCCAGTATCCGAGTGCTGCGCGAGTACGGCTCACTCGGCAGGTTGCCGCCGGGCATCGCAGTCGCGCCGCGCAGCGGTGCTCAGCGCATCGTTTGGGTACGCCAGCGCCTCGATGGCGCGCTGAGCTACCAGCTGCGGCTGCGGGTTCTGCGCGGTCGACTGCAGGGCACGCGCATGTTGAGCGACTCAGCCGGCGTGATCCGCGTTCGCATCACCGGCCTTACCGGCGAGCCACCGTTGAGTCCGCTCGCCGGACGGGCGCTGTTGCGTCACCCGCGCGCCGGCAGCCGTGCGGCACGTGACACGCTTACATTCCTCGCATACAGGCAGAAATTTCTGGCCGGGTCGTGGCGCTTCGATACCTACTTCGGCCGTGACACGTTGATGAGCCTGCGCCTGTTGATGCCGGCACTCACGGCGGGAGCAATTGATGACGCGCTCGACTCGGTGCTGGCGCGTTTGTCTGCGCATGGCCAGGTGGCCCATGAGGAGGACATCGGCGAGGAAGCGGTGCTCGAGAACCTCAAGCGCGGCTTGCATTCGGCTGCGCCGAGCTACACGTATCTGATGGTCGACGAGAATTACATGTTGGCACCCGATGCGGCGGCTTGGCTGTTGAATCGGCGCGAACGCTCGCAGGCGGCAGCGTTCCTGGCTGCTCCGGTCGGCGGACCGCAGCAGCGACTGGGAACGCACGGCGCGGCTCTCGTGAGGAACCTGCGCTACGTGCTCGCGAGCGCCACGCCGTTTGCCCGCGACCCGAGCCGGCGCCACCTCATTGGTCTGAAGCCGGGCATTGCGGTGGGTGACTGGCGTGACAGCCCGACCGGCCTCGGCGGTGGGTACTACCCCTACGACGTGAATGCGGCGCTCGTGCCGGCGGCGCTCACGGCGATCGCGCGGTTGTACGCGAGCGGGCTGCTCGCTCCATACGTGACCGTCGCCGAGCGTCCGCGGTTTGCCGAGGCGGCAGGCATGGCGCGGGTCTGGAGCCGTCATGTCTCCCAATGGTTCCAAGTCGTGGTGCCGCACGCCGCTGCCGTGCGGGCGGTGCGCAGCTACGCTGCCCTCGATGGGGTGCCGGCGCGACCGGCAGTGCTGGCGCTCAGCCAGGGTCCGGTCAGGTTCCCCGCGCTGTCGCTGACCCGTGCAGGTAAGCCCGTCCCCGTGATGCACTCGGACGTGGGCTACCTGTTGCTGTTCGGCAAGCCGACCGCGCGGGCGCTGGCCCGGCTGGTCACGGTGCTGATGCGGCCGTTCCCGGCCGGGCTGATCACCGGAGCCGGACTGGTCGTGGCGAATCCGGTTTTCGCGCCGCGCGTGTTGCAGGCTCAATTTACCCGACACGCCTACCATGGCACCGTGGTGTGGTCCTGGCAGCAGGCGCTGCTCGCGGCCGGTCTGGCCAGACAGTTGCGCCGCACTGATCTGCCGCCGCCGGTACGAGCGCGGCTGCGTACGGCACAGCGGACGCTCTGGCGAGTGATTGCGGCAAGCCGCTCGATGGCCAACACGGAGCTGTGGTCGTGGACCTGTCACGCGGGGCGCTACCGCATCCGTCCGTTTGGCTCAGCGAGCACGGATGCTTCTGAGGCTGACGCCGCGCAGCTGTGGAGCACCGTGTATCTGGCGATCAAGCCGCCGAGGCACCTGCGTATCGCCCTCCGGCGCGCTGCGCAGTAGCCTTGTGGCTGGTGTGCGACTGCCGTCCTTCAACTGATGCGGTCGCCTCGTCGAGTCGCTGCCGGCGCTATTTTTTCGGCTCCGGCAGTCGGGAGCGGGTGTGCTGGAATTCGAGCATCCAGCCCGGATACTCCGGCGGCAGGGCACTGACTTGGTCGAGGGCCGCCATCTCCTCGACTGTGAGGTGCACGTCGGTGGCGGCCAGATTGTCCTCGAGCTGCGCGAGAGATTTCGCGCCGATGATGATCGACATCACGAACGGTTTGGCGAGCACGTACGCGAGCGCAATGCGCGCCACGGATACCCCGCGCGCATCGGCCACTTTGCGCAGCGCGTCGAGGCAATCGAAGAGCCGTTCGCGATTGACCGGCGGAAAATCGAAGGCGGTACGCCGCGCATCGGCCGGACCCTGGCCGTCGCGCGTGAACTTGCCCGAGAGCAGGCCGCCGGCGAGCGGGCTCCACACCATCAGGCCGAGGTTTTCAGCCTTAAGGAGCGGAACGAGCTCGCGTTCCAGATCGCGTCCAGCGATGGTGTAATAGGCCTGCAGTGTCACCGGACGGGTCCAGCCGTGGCGCTCGGCGATGCCGAGTGCCTTCATCAGAGTCCATGCCGACCAGTTCGAAACGCCTACATAGCGGACATGACCTTGGCGGACTAGGTCATCTAGGGCACGCACGGTTTCCTCGAGCGGCGTGATCTGATCGAGCGCGTGCACCTGGTACAGATCGATGTAGTCGGTGCCGAGACGCTTCAGACTCGCCTTGACCGCGTCCATGATGTGTCCGCGCGAGGCTCCCCGGTCGTTCACGCCGGGGCCGGTCGGGCCGAACACCTTGGTCGCGAGCACGATCTCGGTGCGGGCACGCCCGCTGTTGCGCATCGCCTGGCCGGTAATTTCCTCTGAGAGCCCCTCGGAGTACACATCGGCCGTGTCGATGAAATTGACGCCGGCATCGAATGCCCGGCGGACGATGCTGTCGGCAAGCGACTGATCGAGACCGCCAATCGCGGACCAGAAGCCGCGGCCGCCGAAGGTCATGGTGCCGAGGCAAATCTCCGAGACGTGCAGGCCGGTATTGCCGAGTGTCCGATAGCGCATGGGCGGTCTCCTGGGCAGGGGCGGCTAGGGTAGACCGTCTGCGCGTTTTGCGTAAGGGCATGGCGGCGCCGGTGTCCCGTCAGGCACACACTCCCCTGCGCGCCGCCGCATGCTTCGCCGCCAAAAAAAACCGCCGCGCTTCGCAAGAAGCGCGGCGGCGGGGGCGGACCCCAGGGGTGATCAGAACAGATACTTCAGCTGAATCTGCCCCTCGCGGCCGAAGATCGGACGAGCCATCTCGAAGCCGTTGGAGATGCCGGAGGTCAGCACCCGGGCATTGCCCTCCGTCAGACCGATCTGATTGGTCAGATTAGTGCCTTGCACCCGCAGCTCGAAGTGCGCGCCGATATCCGCGACGATGCCGGCATCGAGCGTGTAGTACGAGGGCAGAATCTGCTGATTGCCGGGATTGGAGTAGCGCTGATCGATATAGCTGTAGGTGGAGAACATGGTCAGCGCGCCCCAGGTTTGCGGCAGCGAGTACTGCGGCGTGAAGCGGAACTGCAGGCGCGGCTGGCGCTGCAGGTACGTGCCGTCATTGCTCGCCGTGCACTGCCCGGCTGCGTTGAACTGCGTGCAGTAGTGCGTGTATTTCGAGTCCTGCCAGTCCCCGATCAGACGCAGTTGCAGTCGCTGGATCGGCTCCCAGTCCGCCGACCAGAGCAGTCCGGTGGAGTTGGCGCCGTAGGTGGCGGTCGCCTGCGATCCATTGGCGAGGAACGCCTGGAAGGGAACGCCGAAGAACTGCCGGTGGAACAGCGTCAGGGACGTGAAGAAGTTGCTCGTCTGCGCCTTGAAGCCGACTTCGTAGTTCTTGATCTGCTGCGTGTCGGGCGTGCCGCTGCGCAGGTCATCGAAGCTCGGGAAGTGATAGCCGCCGTTCACCCGCACGTACGCGCTCATGTGGTGGGTGAAGTCGTAGTTGGCGCCCACGCTCCAGGCCCCGAGCGTATGGTCATAGTTCGAGGGAGTCCACTGACCAGTGACCACGCTGACGCTGTTGTTGTAGAGAGTGAGCAGATTGCCATCCAGGTTCTCGTTCTGATTGCCCTCGATGGTCCCGTCGATGACGTGGTTCTCGAGACGGTACTCCGCATCGAGCAGCCACGGTCCAATGCTCCACTGGTCGGAGAGGTAGCCGGCGATGTCGCGTCCGGTGTACCGATCCTGCAGCGTGTAGAACGAGCCGCCGAGAATGCCGTTCTGCGTCACATAGGCCGTGCATGCGCCGCCGGCAGTCGTTGCCGTCGGGCAGCCCGCATTGGTCGCCAGCGTGACATTGATCAGCTGGGCGTTCGGCGTGGCCGTCATCAGCTCGTTGTTGCCGAGGTACCAGGAGTCGTTCGACGAATAGCTCGCGAAGTAGTTGCCGACGGTGAGCGTGTTGCCGTGGAACAATTTGCGGCTGAGGCGAATGTCGTTGGTGAAGGACTGGATCTTCTTGCTGACGATCCAGAAGCCGAGCGAGGCGACTTCGGTGTTCATGCCGACCGCGCCGCCGCCGTTGACCCAAGTGCCTGCGCCGCTGGTGAACGGCACGCCACCGGTGGCGCTCATCACCGACCCGGAGGTTGCTGCAGGCGCATTGACCGTGGCGAGTTCGCTCGCGATGAAGCTGCCCAGGGTCTCGGGCGCGAGATTGTTGAACAGCGCGTTGGTGGGCATCGTGCCGCCGGTGTAGCCGAGATTGTCGCTCAGCTGCCAGGCGCCCTGGTGCAGGTTCAGGTCTGCGCCGAACATGTGAATATTGGCGCCGCGACCGTTGGCCAGATCAGCGCTGATGGTGCCGGGCTGACAGTTCGGTGCCGGAGTGCTGCAGGGGAACTCCTCGACCGTGATGGCGCGCGTGGCGTCGCCCGCAAACGTGCCGGTGTGCGGATTGAATCCCGGAAAGGCCGAGACGTTCTGTCCGTTCGGGCTGACCGCCACGGGAACGTCCGTGATGAACAGGTTCTTATCGTTGAGGCTGCGGCCCCAGAGCAGCAGGTTGCCGTTATGCCAGGTGTGGTACAGCGTGGCGGTGAGCTGCCCGCCGCGGTCCGATGGGAACTGACTCTTGCGGATGCCGCTCGATTCCCGATAGAAGCCGCCGATGCTGAAGTACCAGTGGTGGGCCAGCGGACCACCGTAGTAGCCGTCGAGGCGATAGAGCCCTTCGCTGCCGAGGGTGAGGCCCATCTCGCCATGTGGCGTCGCGGTGCCGTGTCGCAGGATGTAGTTGACCGTGGCGCCGATCTGGCCATTCGAATAGACGGCCGATGGACCGCCCTGTACGACCTCGACGCGCTGCACCGTGTCGTCCAGACGGATGAGCGAGGAGTTCGCCATGAACGAGAGCGTCGGGGACTCGAATACCGGCGAGCCGTTGATCTGCGCAGTGACATATGGGGCATCGCCGCCGCCGGGGAACCCCGCAAGTTCAATGTTTGCGCCCGTGGCGCCGCCGCTCGATTCCGCCCACAGGCCCGGCACGATCTTCAGCAGGTCGGCCGCGCTCGATGGCATGGCATCGTGGATCTGGGAGAGGTTCGCAGTGGTGACCGAGAAGCTTGCGTTCAGCAGCTTCACGCCCCCGGCCGTCGGGGTGGCCGTGACCACCACCGTCTGCAGAGTAGGCATCGAGGGGGCGCCCGCGCTCGCGCTGCTTACCGCTGCCCCCTGGGCGACCTGCGGGGCCGGTTTGGCGTGGACGGTGCCGGCCGAAAGGGCCAGCACACCGGCCAGGTAGGCCGGCAACGGGTGCGTTTTCATGGGTCGGTTCTCCTTGAAATGTAGCGGAAAGGGACAGCTCACAGGGGATACACCGCAAGCGGTGGTGCGCACTGTCTGGCCGGTGGGGCTTGGAGGGGTGGAAGTGCGTGGACGTACCGCGCCGCAATGGCGCTGAAGTCCGTAGCGCCCGTCTGCGCCGCAAAGTGAGCGCGATGGGCGTGCGACTCTGCCTTGTCTCGGCAGAGCCGGCGCGCAGGACGAGCGTTGTCAGCGTACATACAGCGGCTGCCTCCCCCCAATACAGCAGCAATTCGATCTCACCAGCCGAGGGGTCAATGACATCGATAACAAATGGTATCGATGTCATGCGCTGAATGCAAGCTTGCTGTTGTCTGGAGCGCGACGCGCCGAACCGGTTCCGGCCGCAGTCAACCCGCGTGTGTGGTGGAAATGCGACGAGCGAGGGTGGGGTGAGGATGCGCCGCGGCTCACTCAGCGCGGCGAGATGGGCGTGCCGCCGGCTGGCCGTCAAGACGTCAGGGCGATCGGCCGACGCCGCATGCACTGTGGACTATATCCCGTGGACTAAATCCCACAGTCCCCCGCATCTTCGCGCCGCCCGCAGGGCATTGCGCAAGGTCGGCATGAAGGCGCCGCGTCATACCAGTGTCAATCAGATTCCCGCCGTTTTCGGCCGGGTATTGCGCGAGGAGCGCAAGCGCCAGAACATCTCGCAGGAGCAGCTGGCGCTCTATGCAGACGTCGATCGGACGTTCGTCAGCCAGATCGAGCGCGGCATCCGCCAGCCAACGCTCACCACGCTGGTGAAGCTCTCGCGCGTCTTAAAAGTCGCTCCTTCGGCGCTGGTGGCGCGAATGGAGCGGCAGCTTACGCGCTGAGCGCCTGCGGATCGCTGCCGGGCTCGCGCTGCGCCCGCCGGCGGTCCTGTTCCTTCAGGTGCCGCTTGCGGATGCGAATGGAATTCGGGGTGACCTCGACCAGCTCGTCTTCGGCGATGAACTCAACCGCGTATTCCAAGGTCAGCTCGATCGGCGGGGTGAGCAATATCGCGTCATCCTTGCCGGCCGCGCGGATATTGGTCAGCTTCTTGGTCTTAATGGGATTGACCACCAGGTCGTTGTCGCGGCTGTGAATGCCGATGATCATGCCTTCGTAGAGCTTCTCGCCGGGGGAGACGAACAAGCGGCCGCGCTCCTGTAGATTAAAGAGCGCATAGGCGACAGCCTCGCCCTGCTCGTTGCTCACTAGCACGCCGTTGCGCCGATCGGGAATCTCGCCCTTCACGGGCGCGAAACCGTCGAAAATGTGGCTCATCAGCCCGGTGCCGCGCGTCAACGTGAGGAATTCACCTTGAAAGCCGATCAGACCGCGTGCCGGCACGCGGTACTCGAGGCGTGCTCGGCCATTACCGTCGACGGCCATGTCCGTGAGTTCGGCGCGGCGGCGACCAAGCGCCTCCATGACCGCGCCCTGATTGGCCTCCTCGACATCCACGGTGAGTGCCTCGAACGGCTCGTGCACCTCACCATTGACCAGATGCGTCAACACCTGAGGGCGTGACACGGCGAGCTCATAGCCTTCGCGGCGCATATTCTCGATCAGAATGGTCAGATGCAGCTCGCCCCGACCACATACCCGGAACACGTCCGGGGAGTCGGTGTCCTCGACCCGCAGTGCGACATTACTCTGCAGTTCGCGCTGCAGTCGCTCGCGCAGCTGCCGGCTGGTGACGAACTTGCCTTCCCGGCCGGCGAACGGCGAGGTGTTCACCTGAAAGTTCATGGCGAGCGTTGGCTCATCGACTCGGATCGGCGGCAGGCCCTCGGCCGCCTCGACGTCACACACCGTCAGGCCGATGTTGACCGTCTCGATGCCGGTGACTGCGACGATGTCGCCGGCGAATGCCGCCTCGACCGGATGGCGCTGCAGGCCGGTGAACGTGAGCACCTGCGCGATACGCGCAGTGCCGCGATCTTCCTCGCCGTATCGCAGTACCACGTTCTGGCCGGGGCGGATAACGCCGCGGCGGATACGGCCGATGCCGATGCGGCCGACGTAGCTGTTGTAATCGAGCGTGGAGATCTGCAGCTGCAGCGGCAGTGCCTCGTCGGCGGCCGGTGCCGGCACGTGCGCGAGGATCGCATCGAACAGCGCGCTCATGTCCTCACCCGGCGTAGTATGGTTGGTGCCGGCACGCCCCTGCAGAGCGGAGGCATAGATGACCGGAAAGTCGAGCTGCTCGTCGCTCGCGCCGAGCTTGTCGAACAGCTCGAACGTCTGATCGACGACCCAGTCCGGACGGGCCCCGGGACGGTCGATCTTGTTCACCACGACGATCGCCTTCAGGCCGAGGGAGAGCGCCTTGCGGGTGACGAAGCGCGTCTGCGGCATGGGCCCGTCGACTGCATCGACCACGAGCAGCACTCCGTCGACCATCGACAGAACGCGCTCGACTTCACCGCCGAAATCCGCGTGTCCCGGCGTGTCGACGATATTGATACGCGTACCGCGGTACTCGATCGCGCAGTTCTTGGCGAGGATGGTGATGCCGCGCTCTCGCTCCAAGTCGTTGGAATCCATGATGCGTTCGGCGAGCTTCTCGTGCGCGGCGAACGTACCGGATTGTTTGAGCAGGCAGTCGACCAGTGTGGTCTTGCCGTGATCGACGTGCGCGATGATGGCGATGTTGCGAATGGGCTGGCTCATGGGGGACCGCGAGGCCGCAGTGCGGCCGGGTGACAAAGACCATCGAGAATAGCATATTTATTCTCGTCTAGGGGTGGCTGTGTGCCTGGGGGGGGGCTCTGCAGTACGGCCGCGCTCCAGCTGGCTGACGGCGCGCGGGCGGTGGCCCGCGTATTCGGCGCGCCGGTGCTTGCAATCGGGTCACGGCGCCGCCAGTCTGCGCACCAATGCCGATTGCCGCTCGCCCTCGCCCGACCGCTGCCCCGCCGGCCCCCGAGGGTCTGACGCTGCGCGCCTTTCTGGGCGTATTCCGCTACAGCCGCCATGCGGTCCGGCTCGTTTGGACGACCAATCGGAAGCTGACCGCGGTGTTCGCTGCGCTGACTCTCGCCGCCGGAGTGCTGCCGGTCTCGGCGGCGTACGTGGGCGGCCGCATCGTTGATGCGGTAGTGGCCGCAATCCGCGCCGACGGCGCGGCGCTTGATCGCGTTGTGACCCTCGTGGTGCTCGAGGGTGCTCTGGTCGCGGCGCTGGCTGCCGCGCTGCGCGGCCTGTCGCTTGCGCGCTCGCTGCTGCGCGTACAGCTCGGGCAGCGTGTCAACGAGATGATCCTGCAGAAGGCCGCCACGCTTGAGCTGCACCATTTCGAGGACTCGGAGTTCTACGACAAGCTCACGCGGGCGCGCCGTGAGGCTTCGACCCGGCCGGTGAGTCTGGTCACGCGCACCTTTGCGCTGGGACAGAACGGCATCTCGCTGGTCAGCTTCGCGGCCATGCTTGCCGGGTTCTCGCCATGGGCAGTGCTGGCGCTGCTGCTCGCGGGGGTGCCAGCGTTCATCGCTGAGGCGAAGTTCTCCGGCGATGCGTTCCGGCTGTTTCGCTGGCGCTCGCCCGAAACGCGCATGCAGGCGTATCTGGAGACGGTGCTGGCGCGCGAGGACTACGCCAAAGAGGTCAAGCTCTATGGACTTGGCCCACGACTGCTCGAGCGCTACCGGGACATTTATCAGCGGCTGTACCGTGCCGACCGGGCCTTGACGCTGCGTCGTGGTGCATGGGGCTTTCTGCTCGGACTGGTGGCGACCTTCACGCTGTATGCGGCCTACTTGTGGATCGCGCTGAGCGCTGTGCACCGGGTGATCACGCTCGGTTACATGACCATGTACGTCGCGGCGTTCCGCCAGGGACAGACGGCGGTCTCGGCGATGCTCGCGGCCATTGGCGGGATGTACGAGGACAACCTTTATCTGTCCACTTTGTACGAATATCTGGATACCTATGTGCCGCCACCGCCCGGGACGGTCAGCGCCGGCCCGCGACCCGGGGATGGCATTCGCTTCGAGGAGGTAAGCTTCCTCTATCCGGGAACGGACACCCCGGCGCTCGAGAGCATCACGCTGCATCTGCGTCCGGGCTGCACGCTGGCGCTGGTCGGGGAGAACGGCTCGGGCAAGACCACCCTCATCAAGCTGCTGACGCGTCTGTACGCGCCGACCTCCGGGCGCATCCTGCTCGACGGGGCGGATCTGGCGGACTGGGACGAGCAGCGGTTACGCGAGCGCATCGGAGTCATCTTCCAGGACTTCGCTCGCTACCAGCTGCCCGTCGGCCACAACATCGGGGCAGGCGATGTGCGCGCCTTCGACGATGAGATGCGCTGGCGCGCAGCGGCCGCGCAGGGCCGTGCGAGCGAGTTCATCGAGACTCTGCCAGAGGGCTACCACACGCAACTCGGCAAGTGGTTCCAGGACGGGCGCGAGCTCTCCGGCGGTCAGTGGCAGAAGGTGGCGCTGTCGCGAGCCCTGATGCGCGCCAATGCCGATGTGCTCGTACTCGATGAGCCGACCGCGGCCATGGATGCGCAGGCCGAGGCGGAGGTGTTCGAGCACGTCCGCGGTCTTGCCCGCGCACGCATGGTCATTCTCATCTCGCACCGCTTCTCCACGGTGCGCATGGCCGATCAGATCGTGGTCCTCGAGCGCGGCCGCATCCTCGAGCAGGGCAGTCACGAGGAACTGATGCGCGCCGATCGACTGTATGCGCGACTGTTCGATCTGCAGGCGCGCGGCTACCGATGAGCGCCATTCGGCAAATATTTTTATATTGTTATGACAATGTGATATAAAATTGTCAGCCGGCTTGTCAGGCGAAGGGGGAGGTCATGGATTTCTCGCTCACCGAAGAACAACAGCTCATTATTAAGACAACCCGCGATTTCGTCCGCCGGGAGCTTTATCCGCACGAGGCTGAGGTTGAGGCCACCGGCGGGGTGCGTCCGGAGCTGCTCGCGCAGCTCAAAGCCAAGGCGATCGCCGCCGGCCTGTATGCGGCCAACATGCCGGCCGAGGTGGGCGGCGGCGGACTCGACGCGGTGAGCTGGATCCTCTACGAGAAGGAACTCGGTGCCACCAGCTATGCGCTGCATTACGGCTGCGTGGGGCGGCCGTCGAATATCCTGCTTGCCTGCGAAGGCGAGCAGCGAGAACGCTATCTGCTGCCAGCGGTGCGCGGCGAGCGCGTCGAGTGCCTGGCGATGACCGAGCCGGGCGCGGGTTCCGATCTGCGCAGCATGAAGACCAGCGCGACCGTCGAGGGTGATGAGCTGGTGATCAACGGCACCAAGCACTTCATCAGTCATGCCGACCATGCAGATTTCGTGATCCTGTTCGCCGCTTCGGGCGAGGAGCGCACCGAGCGCGGCACGCGCCGACTCATCACCGCGGTGCTCATCGACATGGGTACGCCGGGCTTCGAGGTGTTGCCGGGCTATCAGAACGTGTCGCATCGAGGCTATACGAACAGCATCCTTCGTTTCACCAACTGCCGCGTACCCAGATCGGCCGTGCTCGGCGAGTTGCACCAGGGCTTTGAGGTGGCCAACACCTGGCTCGGAGCCACCCGCTTGCAGGTGGCCGCGGGCTGCCTCGGGCGGGCCGAGCGAGCGCTCGAGCTCGCCAAGCAGTGGGCGGTCGACCGGGTGCAGTTCGGTCAGAAGATCGGCAAATTCCAGGGTGTCGCGTTCAAGCTGGCGGATATGGCCGTGGAACTGCGCGCCGCGGAGCTGTTGACGCTCGAGGCGGCCTGGAAGCTCGATCAGGGCACCGCCGGCGACATGGACATGGCGATCGCCAAGCTCAAGGCCACCGAAATGCTGGCCATGGTCGCCGACGAGGCGCTGCAGATCCACGGCGGCATGGGATTGATGAGCGAGCTACCGCTCGAGCGGATCTGGCGCGACGCGCGCATCGAGCGGATCTGGGACGGCACGAGCGAAGTGCAGCGGCACATCATTTCACGCTCGCTGCTGCGTCCGCTCGGCGGCTGAACCGGCGCCGGCCGCGCTCAGCGGCCTTGCCATCGCGGCGCGCGCTTTTCGGCAAACGCGCTGGCGCCTTCCTTCAGATCCTCCGAGCGCAGAACCTTCTGCACTGCATCGAGGCTGTCGTGCAGCTCGAAGGCCTGATGCTCGAAGAGCATCTCGCTGTGGCGAAGCAGCTGCTTGATCGCGGGGAACAGCAGCGGCGGGCCGCCGGCGAGCTGGGCGGCGATTTCACGTGCCTTCGCGAGCGCCGCTCCTGGGGCCACCACGTGGTTGACCAGACCCCAGTGCTTGGCTTCGGCGGCATCCATCCAGCGGCCGGTCATCAAAAACTCGACCGCGACGTGATAAGGGATGCGTCGGCGCAGCTTGATGGTGCCGGCGTCCGCCAGCACCCCAACATTGATTTCCGGCAGCGCGAACCGGGCATGCTCTTCGGCGACGATGATGTCGCAACCGAGCATGATCTCGAAGCCGCCGCCGCAGGCGATGCCGTTGATGGCAGCGATGAGCGGCTTGTCGAGGTTGCGCGGGTGGTTCAGGCCGCCGAAGCCGCCGCTGCCCCAGTCGGAATCTGACTGCTCGCCGCCTGCGGCGGCCTTCAAGTCCCAGCCGGCGCTGAAGAAGCGCTCGCCCGCGCCAGTGACGATCGCCACGCGCAGTGCCGGATTGTCACGGAACTCGCTGAAGATCTGATTAAGATGGCGGCTGGCTGCCAGGTCGATGGCATTGGCTTTCGGCCGGTCGATTGTGACTTCGAACACTGCGCCGTGCACCGCGGTGCGAATGCCGGCGACTTCGCTGACTGTTGGCATATCAGGACTCCTCAGTAAGGCGCACCAGTGCGTCGACCGCGACGGCGCCGAGTCCGGCGGGCCGGACGATGACGGGATTCAGATCAAGCTCGACCAGTCGCTCGAGATGATCCTGAGCGTAGCGGGTGCAGGCGAGCGCGGTGTCCACCAGCCCCGCGAGGTCACCGGCGGGCCGGCCACGAAAGCCGTCCAACAGCCGCGCCACGCTGAGTTGGCGCAGCGCGCGCGCGATGCTCTCGGCGCTGAACGGCGGCAATACCACGACGGTGTCGGCGAGCAATTCGGCGAGCACGCCGCCGGCCCCGAGCAACAGCACCAGCCCGAACTGCGGATCGCGCGTGATGCCGATGAGCACTTCGGCGACGCCGTCGGCGACCATCTGCTCGACAAGCAGCTCGTCTGAGAGGTGCGCCAGCTGTGCGGCCGCTGCGGCTGCCGCCTGAGCGTTGCGCACGTCGAGCACGACGCCGCCGACATCGGATTTGTGCTCGAGGTTCGCGCCGCTCGCCTTGATCACTACCGGGAAACCCAGTGCACTCGCTGTCTGCGCCGCCTCGGCTGCCGGGACGACACGCGCTTGCGGAACTCGCACGCCATAGGCGGCGAGCGCCGCCTTGCCGGCGTGCTCGCTCAGCGTCGTTGCGTGCTGTGTCGACGGCCGCCGCGGCAATTGCAGTCTCACCTGTGCCCCGTGCATCCAGGCCTCGCCGACCGCGGCGGCGAGCTCGAGCGCCTCGAGCGCCTCGCGTTGCCCCTGCAGGGGTGCAATGCCTGCCGCCAGGCAGCTGGCGCGCACCGGAGCGGGCAGCGATTCCGGTAGTGAACTGATGACTGCCGCGCGCGTATCGGCGCCGCGTGTGGCTGCCTGAAACTCCTCGATGACGGCGAGGTAACTGGCCGGATCCGCTTCCTCGCTCGGCGGGCAATCGACGACCAAGCCCGTGACATCATAGCCAGTGCGTGCAGTGAGGGCGAAGAACTCGTTGCAGCGCAGCCGGTCGAACCAGATCTGCGTTTGGAAGTCCAATGGGTTGGCGAGCGCGACGCGCTCGCCGAGCAGCGGGCGCAGTCCGGCGGTGGCCTCTGCGGGAAGAGGGGGGAACTCGAGCCGCAGGTCTCGGGCCGTATCGGCGGCCATGGCCATGTCGCCACCGGACGCGCCCATGAGCAGGATTCGCCGGCCGCGTAGCGGTCCGCCGGTGTGCAGCACCTTGAGTGTCTCGCACAGGGTCGCCAGAGTGTCGCAGCGTGCGATGCCGCTCTGCCGGCAGTATGCATCGAAGACCGCATCGGAGCCGGCGAGCGAGCCGGTGTGGCTGTGCGCGGTGCGCGCGGCCGCTTCGGTGCGGCCGGCTTTCACCAGAGCGACCGGCTTGCCGGCTGCTCTGGCCTTGTCGAGCGCGCACGCAAAGCGCTCCATGTCCTTGACGCCCTCGACGTACAGCCCGAAAGCGCTCGTCCGCTCATCCTCGGCGAGTGCCTCGATCAGGTCTTCCACGGCAAGCCGCGCCTGATTTCCGACGGTCAGGACATAGCCGATGGGCAAGGATCGTCGGTTGAACAACAGGTTGAGTGCGATCGTGCCGCTCTGACAGATCAGTGCCACGCCCCGCTCTGGAGCCTTGCCGACCACTTGGTCGGGCCAAAGCGCAACGCGATCGAAGAAATTGATGATGCCGTAGCAATTTGGACCGAAATACGGCAGGTCGGCGGCACTCGCCCGCAATGCGGCGTCGAGTTGGTGACCCTCGGCGCTACCGGCTTCGGAGAAACCGGCAGCGAAGCACACGAACCCGCCCGCGCCGCGCCGCGCCAACGCAGCGGCAATTGCGGGCACCTCACGTGCCGGCGCCGCAACGAAGGTGGCGTCCGGCGCTGCGGGCAATTCGTCCACCGATCGATAGTAGTGCTGCTCGGGGCTCGACGGTCGGTTGGGGTGGACACGCCAGAGCTCACCGCGGTAACCGACGGCTCCGCATGCCGCAGCCGCCGCATCCGCCCACACGCCGCCCAACAGAGCGACGCTACGCGGAGCCAGCAGACGCTGCAGTGCGCTTCTCGTCATGATTTCCGCTTACCCTGAGTTATAATATTATGACGTTGATAATACGATAGCCCAATGGCGCGCAGCAAGATCCAGGGGAAGGGACGATGCACGGTAAACTGGGGAATGCCGCCTGGCCAAGCGCCGCGCTGGCCGGGTCGGCGTGCCGCTCAATCCGCTGATGGCGGCTGCGCGTACGGCTTACACTGCGGTGCGCCACGTCACGATCAGAGTCCAGGTCCGCCCCGCGAGGAGTTCTAAGATGCGCGCGAGAATCAGGTCTATCTTTACCGGTTGCGCACGTGCCGTCCTCGTGCTGGCAGTTGCCCTCGCGCCGAGCGGCTGCGCGCGCACCGCGCCCAAGGCGCCTCGGCAGCGCGTCCTGTACATCTACAATTGGGCCGACTACATCGGCAAGAATACCGTACGCGATTTCGAGGCGGCCACGGGCATCAAGGTGATCTACGATACCTATGACTCCGATCAGACGGCCGAGGCGAAGCTTCTGGCGGGTGATTCGGGCTACGACGCCGTTACCGCCTCGACCGACTACTTTGCGCGCCAGATCCGAGCTGGGGTCTACCAGAAGCTCGACAAGGCGAAGCTCACGAACTGGAAGAACCTTGACCCGCACGCCTTGGCCGTCGAAGCAAAGGCCGATCCGGGCAACCTCTACGCCGTGCCCTACATGCACAGCATCGATGGGTTCGCCTACAACGTGGCGGCAATCCGGGCGCGCATGCCGAACGCCCCGGTGAACAGCCTGCGCATGTTGTTCGACCCGAAGGTGCTGAAGCACTTCGCCGGTTGCGGCGTCTCGTTCCTCAATTCGCCGGAGGGTGTCGAGCAGTTGGCGCTCGTGTACCTGCATCTTGATCCGAATACCACCCGTAAGCGTGATTATTTGAAGGCGGAGAAGCTGCTGCTGTCGGTGCGACCGTACATCCGGGCGTTCGATTCGGCCGAATACATGAATGGTCTGATCAACGGGGACTTCTGTATCGCCATGTCCTATTCGGGTGACTACTCGGTCGCCGAGGCGCGGGCGCGGGCGGCGGGCAAGACGCTCGATCTGGCGTTCACCGTGCCGGTCGAAGGGGCCAATATTTCCTATGATGCGTGGCTCATTCCCGCCGGCGCACCGGATCCGAAGGCCGCGCTCGAGTGGTTGAACTACCTGCTCAGACCGCGCGTGATCGCTGCGATCACCAATCAGATCCACTACGGCAACGACAACCGTGCGGCCAATCCCTACGTCGATCCGTCTATTCTGCACGATCCGGCGATCTACCCGCCGCCGCAGGTCGAGGCACGGCTGTTCGAATCGAACGAGGTCTCCGCCCGGCTCGAGCGGTTGCGGTTGCGCATCTGGATGCGGGTCACGACGGGGATCTGAGCGCGAGCGCCGCATCCGGGGCTGCCGCGGATGCGGCGTTGGCCTGCTCGGCCATGCGCATCTCGAGTTCGCGACGGCGCTCCGCCCGCCGCATCATCCAGCCGGCGCCGATGACACAGACCCCGACTGCGGTGATGATGACGGTGGCGAGCGCGTTCACCACCGGACTGACGCCGAGCTTGACCTTGGAATAGATGAGCATCGGCAGGGTATTGGTACCCGGACCGGCCACGAAGCTCGAGATCACCAGATCATCGAGCGAGAGCGTGAAACTGAGCAGCCAGCTCGCCAGTATTGCCGGCGCGATCAGCGGCAGGGTGATCTCGAGAAATGCCCGTGTCGGTCCGGAGCCGAGGTCCATAGCGGCCTCCTCCAGCGAGCGGTCTGCGCCGAGCAGTCGTGAGCGCACCGTGACCGTCACATAGGCGATACAGAAAGTGACGTGCGCCAGCACGATCGTGAGAAACCCGCGATGCGGCCAACCGAAGGTCTGCAGCAGCGAAACGAACAACAGTAGCTGGGTGATGCCGGTGATGACCTCCGGCATGACCAGTGGGGCGGTGACCATCCCGGTCAGCACAAAGCGGCCCGGGAAGCGCGTGAAGCGCACGAGCGCGATCGCGGCGAGCGTGCCGAAGACGACCGCTGCCGTGGAGGCCGTGACCGCGATTTCAAGAGACAGCAGTGCCGCGTGCAGTAGCGTTGTCCGGTGCGCCAGGGCGCCGTACCACTTCAACGAAAGCCCGCCCCACAGGCTTACCAGCGGTGAGGCGTTGAACGAATAGCCGATCAGCACCAGGATCGGTATGTACAGGATGGCTATGCCGAGGCACAGGGCGGAGATGCGAAACAGGGGGTAGCGTCGCTGCACGAGATCAGCTCTCTGAATGTTGGTCGCTGAAATGCCGATAGACTGCGATTGGCCCCACCAGCACGATCAGAAACATGATCGCAACGGCCGAGGCGATCGGCCAGTCGTGGTTGATGAAGAACTCGTCCCACATCACCCGGCCGATCATGAGGTTGCCGGGCCCGCCGAGCAGCGAGGGGATGACGAACTCCCCGACCGCGGGAATGAATACCAGCATCGAGCCTGCGGCCACGCCGGGCATGGACAGAGGCAGCGTGACGTCGAGGAACGTGCGCCAGGGCGGGCTGCCGAGGTCGGCGGCCGCCTCGAGCAGGGTCGTGTCGAGCTTCTCCAGGGTCGCGAAGATCGGCAGCACCATGAACGGCAGGTAGGAATAAATGATGCCGAGATAGATGGCGAAATTCGTATGCATGATTACCAGGGGATGGGAGATGATCCCCAGGTGCAGCAACAGGGTGTTCAGCAGCCCGTCATTGTCGATGATCGCCTCGAGCGCATAGACGCGCAGCAGAAACGACGTCCAAAACGGCAGGATGATGACCATCAGGAGAATGTTGCGGGTCGAAGGCCGGGCGCGCGCGATGGCGTACGCGATCGGATAGCCGAGCAACAGGCAGATCAGAGTCGAGAGAAAGGCGGTCCGCAGCGAGAACAGGTACGCTAGGACGTAGAGTCTTTCGGTGAAGATGCGCCGGAAATTGGCGAGGCTGATGACGAGGCGCAGGTGGTGGTGCGTCGTGCGCGTCAGGATGTCGGTGAACGGCGGGATGCGGATCACCGAGTCGGCAAAGCTGATCTTCAGGGTGAAGAAGAACGGCACCAGAAAGAAGATCAGCAGAAACAGCAGCGGCGGCAGGATGATGAACCAGCGCCACGGGTTTCTGGTGCGATGCATGCTGCGCGTGCTGATAAAATCCCCCTAAACCATTATGCAGGACAGAGTTGCCGCCGTGTCAACTGGACATGAAGCCGATCCGACTCCCCAGGGGCATCGGGCGCTGCGCATGCGCAAGCGGCAGCGGCTGATCGATGCATGTATCTCCGCGTTGCATCTGTACGGGCCGTCGCGCACCACCGTCGAGAAGGTGGTCGCCATCGCCAAGCTGTCCCCGGGCATCGTGCGGTTTTATTTCGAGTCCAAGGACGCCATGCTGGTTGCTTCCCTGGCGTACCTTGCCGCCGAGTTCGAGGAGCGGGTGCTGGGGGAGGTGTCCCGGCTGAAACACGCGCCGGCCCGCGCCCTCGAGCGGCTCGTGGAGCTGTACCTCGACCCGGAGATCGCCAGTCCGCGCAAGGTGTCGGTGTGGTACTCGTTCTGGGGGGAGGCGAGCTCCCGGCAGGAGTACCTGCAGATCTGCGGTAAGAAGGACGAGGATTTCGCCGCCCTGGTGCGCGAGCTCATCGATGGGCTGATGGCCGAGGCCGGTTTGCACCATCTGGACGCCGATGCGATCTCGCTGGGACTGATCGGGGTACTCGAGGTGTTGTGGCAGACCTTCGCCTTCCAGGACGAAGCGGACATCGATCGAGCGGCGGCGCGTCGGCGCACGCTGGCCTATCTGGCATCGGTGTTCCCAGGCGTATTCGCGGCGGACACCCGGCTGCAACCGGTGGTCGCTGCGACCGAGGTGCGTGGCACTGTGCCCGGGGGCGTGGGCGCTCGACGGGAAGAAGATGAGGGGGCGCTGCCGCCCTGGGCGTATCGGTGCGCGGCGCTGTTCGAGCTTGAGCGTGAGCATTTGTTCAGGCCTGCCTGGCAGGTGGCGGGCCTGGACAGTCAGTTGAAGCGCAGTGGTGACTTTCTCACCGCGTCCTGGCCGTGGGAGCGGGTGCTGCTCGTGCGCGCTGCGGACGGGCATCTCAGCGCGCTGCGCAACGCGTGCGGCCGTCAGCCGCACGCGTTGCTCGAGGCGCCCGCCGGACATGTGGAACAGACGTTGCGCTGCGTTGCGCATGGTCTTGTCTACGATCTCAGCGGTGCGCTGGTGCAGGGAGCGACGCGGGGTGATCTGACGCCGCTCGATCTGACTCAGGTCGGCCCGCTGTTGCTGGTCCGCTCGCCGCAGTCGCACGGGAGGGTGGGGTCGCCGCCCGCTGTGCCGGTGCAGGACTGGCCGGAGCTGCAGGTTGGGCGCAGCGAGGTACTGTCGGTGGCGGCCGACTGGAAGCTGCTCGTCGAGCAGTGGCTCGAGCACGATCGGGCCGACTGGCATTTTCTCCCACCCAATCAATTGATCGACCTGTCCGCCGAAGGACCACGGCTCCTGCAGGTGGTGCCCGAGGCGCCGGGTCGCGCGCGGCTGGTCTGCGTGGCGCTGCGCGCCGCGCGCGCTCGGCGTGCGCAGCGCACCGCTTCAAGTCCAGATCTCGGCGCCGAGATCGCGCTCGCCGAATCGACCCAGCGCGGCCTCGATGCTCTGCCGGTCGAGCGTGAGGATGCCGGTCCCGTCTCGCCGACACTGCGGCGCTTCCGTGCTGAAATTGCCATGCTGCTGCCGCGGGTGGCCTCGGTGTCGATCGTCACGCGTTAGGCGAAGTGGGTGGGCGCATGGGATTCGCGCAGTTCCGGTATCCGCTCGCGCAACAGGTCGTGGAACTGCAGCATGCAGCTTTCGAGTCGCGATAGCGGACCGGGCTCGTATGCGCGCGAACCGAGGCCCCGCTGAACGCGGTTGCATAGGAACTCGTCTTCGCGCTGCACCTGGCGGTTGATGCGCGCACACAGATAGCGCAGCACCCGCATTTCGCGCCGTGCATCCGGATGCGCGAAGCATCCGCCGCGGATCGTGCATTTGCCGGGACCGCGCGGCAGCACCTGGAAGAAGTCCATCTGATCGGGATAAATGTCGATGCCGAGATTCGGCAGCGCGCTGTAGAAACTCCAGCGCTTGCGCAGCGGCTCGGGCAGGTCCGTGGCGGTCGTGCCGACCAGTTTCTGGTAATAGCGCTCGGACCAGTAACGAGAGGGTTGCTCTCGCATGTGACTGATGCCGCGCGCGACGCCGCTGGGCAGCAGCACCTGGTCCTGGTAGTCGGGGCTGAACATGCGCTGCAGGCCGGGATGGCCGATCGGCACGTGATAAGACTCCAGATAGTTGTCCATCGCGACTTTCCAGTCGCAGTCCCAGTGCTCGATGTACAGTGGTCCGAGTGGCTGCATCTGCTCGATGCGGTACGGGGCCAGCTCCTCGGCGAGTGCTCCCCAGGTGTGCTCGACCGGCGGTGGATCGCCGGCGAGGCACACGAACACGAACCCCAGGGCCAGCTGTGCACGCACGGGCTTCAATCCCCACTCGGCACGATCCAGGCCGGGGAAGCTGTCGCGCTCGGACACTCCGCTCAACTCCCCGCTCAGGCGATATGACCAGCCGTGATACGGACAGACGATGTGCCCGGCACAGTGGCCTGTGCCCTCGAGCAGTCGCGAGCCGCGGTGGCGGCAGACATTGTGAAACGCGCGGATCTGTCCGCTGGCGTCGCGTGTCACCACCACGCTGTTCGTGCCGAGTTCGAAGGTCGCGAAATCGCCGGGTTTGGCGATCGCGCTCACGTGGCAAACAATCTGCCAGCTCGGCTCAAGGATGCGCTCGGACTCGAGACGCGTCATTTCCGGATGGTTATAGGACCACGCCGGCAGCGCGTGCGGTAGGGCTGGGGACTCGCTCGTCCGTCGGGCGGCAGGTGTGTTCATGGAAGCCTCGAGCGGATTAATTTATACGGGTCTATAAATTATACGCGAAAAAATTATATATCCATATAGACAATTTACGGGGGGTAATGCTACCGTGCATGGACCACGGGGCGAAGGAGAATGGCAATGTCGCGGGTCCTCGATAAAAGTCATGCACACTACCGCCGTGCGTTGACACGGCTGCCGCTCGGCGTCGCCTCCAACTTCCGTTTCTGGGGCGAGGATCGCACGATCTACGTGAAGCAGGGCCGCGGCGGGCGCATAGTCGATCTCGACGACAATGAGTACGTCGATTACCGGCTGGGTTACGGGCCGGCGATCCTCGGGTACGCGGATCCTCGAGTCGATGAGGCGGCCCGCGAGGGTATGCAGGTCGGCGGCGTGTTTGCGTTGTCCACCGAGCGCGAATACCGAGTGGCCGAGCGGATTGCCAAGATGGTGCCGGCCGCGGAACTCGTGCGTTTTTCCAACTCCGGTACCGAGGCGGTGATGGCCGCATTGCGCTTGGCGCGCGCCTACACCGGCAAGGACGACTACGTGATCCTCGAGGGCAGCTATCACGGACTGTTCGATGCTGCTATGTGGTATACGCCCATGGACAAGTGGTCTCAGGTGGGCGAGCCGGAGGTGTATCCGTACAGCCAGGGCGTACCACTGAGCACCCGCAGCTTTGCGCATTTCGTGCAGGCCAACGATGCCAACCAGCTCGAGGACGTCCTCAAGCGCCATGCCGGCAGGATCGCATGTCTCCTGATTGAGCCGATCATGGGCAACTGCCTCGGCATCGGCGCAGACCCGGCGTACATGCGAGCGGCGCGCGAACTCTGCGACCGCTACGGCGTCCTGCTCCTGATCGATGAGGTGAAGACGGGCTTTCGAGTCGCTCGCGGCGGGGCACAGCAGATCTACGGCGTCGAAGCCGATCTGTGTACCTTCGCCAAGGCAGTTGCCAATGGTTATCCCATCTCGGTGCTGGCCGGTCGCGAAGAGATCATGCGCAAGATCGGTCGTGGTGTCGCCCACGGCGGGACCTACACGGCGCACGCCGTCTCGCTCGCTGCGGCTGAGCGCACGTTGCAGATTCTGGACGAGACCGACGCACTTGAACGGATTGCCAGCTATGGTACCGCGCTGCGCCAGGGGCTCAGCGCCATCCTGCGCGCTCGCGGCATTGCGCACAGCTTCGTCGGGCACCCCTCGATGAGCGGGTTGTATTTTGCGCAGGAGCCGCCGCGCAACTATCGCGACTGGAAGGGCAGCGACTACACCTTCTACGACACGGTGGCCAGGCACCTGCACGATGAAGGGGTGCTGTGCGAGCCGGACTCGCGCGAGCCGTGGTTCATCTGTGCCGCGCACGATCAATCGTGTCTCGCCGACACGCTGGCGGGCTTCGAGAAGGCCGTCGACGACACACTTAATGAACTGGATGGATCGCGTCAGGCCAAAGCATGAGCGATACGCCGCCGTCCGGGGGCGGGCGGACGAGTCGCTCGTCCGCCCGGGAGCCGCATGACGCCATCGTAGTGGGGGCGGGCCACAACGGGCTCATCGCCGCCTGCTATCTCGCGCGCGCCGGGCTGAAGGTGCTGGTGCTCGAGCGAAATCCGTACATTGGAGGTGCGGCGGTCAGTCGCGAGCTGTACAGCGGCTTTACCTACTCGAACTGTTCGTATGTCTGCTCGCTGCTGCGTACCGAGATCATCCGCGATCTAAATCTGCCGGCGCATGGTCTGCAGATCATCCCCTATGAGGGGGGCTGCACATTGATGCGCGACGGGGGTTATTTCGCGCTATACGATAATCATGATGCGTTGCGGCGCGAGATTGTCCGCCACTCGCGCAAGGATGCCGAGGCGTATGATCGTTTCGTGCGCGACATGCTGCGCCACTGCATGTTCATTAAGCCGCTGCTGCTGCGGGCCCCGCCGGAGCCTACCACTCTAACGCCGCACGGCATCCGCGAACTGATTAGTTTCGGCCGTCATTTCTACCGTCTCGGCGAGGAGCGCATGGCCGAGACGATGCGCTTCTGGACGATGAGCTGTGCGGATCTGCTCGATGAGTACTTCGAGAGCGAGATCATCAAGGCGCATCTCGCCGGTAGCTCAATCATCGGCACGGCGCTCGGGCCGCGCTCGCCTGGAACGGCCTACGTCCTGCTGCATCATTACATGGGCAGCATAGACGGCACGGTCGGTGCCTGGGGTTTCGCGCGAGGCGGAATGGGCGCGATCACTCAGGCGTTGAGCGCGGAGTTGCGCGCCCTGGGCGGACAGATCCGCAGCGAAGCGCCGGTGCAACGCATTCTCACGCGCCACGGCCGTGCGGTCGGCGTGCAGCTTGCAAGTGGTGAGGAGCTGCGCGCTCGCACCGTCGTGTCGAATCTTGACGTCCGCCGCACTTTCCTCGAATCGATGGCGCCGGGTGACCTGCCGGATGAATTCCTGGCACAGGTGCGCAATTTCAAGATCCGCGGCTCATCGGGCAAGCTCAACATCGCGCTCGACGGTCTGCCGAGCTTTCCTGCGATTCCGCCCGGTGCGCCCTGCATCCGCGGCGACATGCATGTCACTGACACCATTGAGATGCTCGAACGCGCCTACGACGATTGGAAGGAGGGCCGCTGGTCGCGCCAGCCGTATGTCGACATGCTCATTCCGACGCAGATCGACCCCACCATGGCGCCGCCGGGCAAGCACTACATGTCGGTTTTCGTGCAGTACTGTCCGTATCAGCTCGCCGAAGGACCCTGGACTGAAGAGCGCCGAGCACGATTCGGCAGCACGGTGATCGATGCCATCGCGCAGCACAGTCCGAACTTCAAGGACTTGATCCTGCATGCTGAGATCCGTACGCCCTGGGAGCTTGAGAGGGAAGTCGGTCTCACCGAGGGCAACATCTTCCAGGGCGAGCTGACGTTCGACCAGCTGCTGTTCAACCGACCAATCCCCGGCTACGCGCAATACCGCTCGCCGATCCGAGGTCTTTACATGTGTGGCTCGAGCACACACCCGGGCGGGGGAGTCATGGGAGCGCCGGGCTTCAATGCGGCGAACGCCATCCTCGGAGATCTGCGTCGGTGAGTACTGCGCGCTACGATGCGATCGTGGTCGGTGGCGGGCATAACGGGCTCGTCTGTGCGGCGTACCTGGCGCGCGCCGGACGATCCGTGCTGGTGTTGGAGGCGAACGAGCGGGTGGGCGGCGCAGCTGTAACGCGGGAGTTCGCCCCGGGTTTTCGGGTTTCCGCGGGCGCGCATCTGCTGCATCTGCTGCCGAAGCGGCTGATCACAGAGCTCAACCTGTCGCGGCACGGCCTGAACATGGCTGCCACGCACATGCCGACCTATGCGCTGGCGCCCGACGTCGGCGCAGTGCGCATCGAGACGGCCGCCTCTGGCGCAACGGATGGACTCACCGCCGCAGACGCACAGGCGCTTACCGAATTCCTCGGCCGCATGCATAACCTGGCCGGGGCGCTCTGGCCGCTGCTCGAGACCCCGCCGCCGCGGCTCGGCGCCGGCGAGTGGCGCGAGCGGCTGACGATGGTGAGGCTGGGAGTCAAACTGCGCCTGCTCGGGCGGCGCAAGCTGCGCGATCTGCTGCGCATCGCCGGTATGTGCGTACACGATCTGCTCGAGGAGCATTTTCAAAGTCCGCTGCTCAAAGGCGCGCTGGCTTTCGACGCCGTGCTCGGCACCAACTACGGCCCACGCTCGCCCGGCACGGTATTTACCTTGCTATACCGGCTGGCGGCCGAAAGCGCCGCCGGCCAGGGGCTGGCGCAGCCGCAGGGAGGCCTCGGCGCGCTGTGCGAGGCGCTCGAGAGTGCGGCAAGTGCCGCCGGTGCGGTGATTCGCACCGATGCGCCGGTGCAGAGCATTCTGGTAGATGGCGAGCGAGCGTGCGGCGTGCAGCTCGAATCGGGCGAGCAACTGCAGGCCGCTACCGTGATCTCAGGCGCGGATCCGCGCACGACATTTCTGAAGTTGCTCGGCACGCAACATCTGGACACCGGCTTCGTGCGGCGCATCATGCATCTGCGCACCCATGGCATGACTGCCAAATTTCATGCCGCGCTCGAGCGGATGCCGATTTTTTCCGGTATCGAGGGCATGCCGCGCGGGCGAGTGGTGCTTGCGCCGTCCCCCGAGGCGATCGAGCGCGCGTTCAATCACGCCAAGTACGGGGAATTCTCAGCAACTCCGGTGCTCGAGGTGGTGGTGCCGACGAGTTGCGATGCCGCGCTCGCGCCCGCCGGCAAGCACGTGCTCTCAGCCATCGTTCAATACGCCCCTTACCAGTTGCGTGGTGGCTGGGACGCTGCGCGCGAGCGCTTCACAGACCTGATTCTTGAAACTCTGGAGCGCCATGCCCCCGGAGTGCGTGCCGCGGTGAGCGCCACCGAGCTGCTCACACCGTCGGATATCGAGGCGCAATTCCGCATCAGCGGCGGACACTGGCACCACGCCGAGCTCGCACTCGATCAGTTCTTCACGATGCGCCCGGTGATCGGAGCGGCGCAGTATCGCGCCCCGGTGCCGGGATTGTATCTGTGCGGGGCCGGCACTCACCCCGGCGGCGGCGTGCTCGGCATTGGCGGGAGAAACGCCGCCCAGCAGGTGTTGAGGGAGGCGCGTTGAGATGCTGACCGAGCGCGAGCCGTATTACCGTCAGCCGCTGCTGCATACGCCGTTTCACGCGCGCATGCGTGAATTCAGCCAGGTTGATTGCTTCATTCCCTGGTCTGGATACAGTACCGTCGATGTGTTCACGACGGTGGAGCAGGAGTACTTCGCGATCCGCAACAGCGCCTCGCTCTACGATCTGACGCCGATGGTGAAGTATCGCATTGCCGGCCCGGACGCCACGCGCTATCTGGATCGGCTGATGACGCGCCATATTGCCAAGCTGCCCGTGGGTCGGGTGGCTTATGGCATCTGGTGTGACGATGCCGGCAAATTGATCGATGACGGAACCGTCTTTCGCCTCGGCGAGTCGGAGTACCGGCTGTGCACCGCCGAGCATCAGCTTGACTGGCTGCTCGACTCGAGCATCGGCTTCGATGTGCACATCGAAGAGGTCACGGCACAAATCGCAGCACTTGCCCTGCAGGGACCATGCTCGTGCTGGGTGTTGCGCGCGATCGGCCTGAGCGGCATCGAAACACTCGCGCCGTTCGAATCCAGGTCCTGCACGCTCGGTGAGATGACGCTGCTCGTTTCGCGTACCGGGTTCACCGGTGACCTCGGCTACGAGCTGTGGGTCGAGCCGGGGTACGCCGAGCCGCTCTGGGACCGGCTGATGGCAGCGGGCCGCACGCGCCTGCTCCGGCCGATCGGCTCGCGCGCACTGAATATCGCGCGGCTCGAAGCGGGCTTCTTGCAGCCGAACCTTGATTTTGTCTCGAGCGCGCGCACCCTGCGCAACGGCACGGCACGCTCCCCGTTCGAGCTCGCTCTCGGCTGGCTCGTGGACTTGCGCAAGGGGCACTTCACCGGCCGGAGGGCCTTGCTGCAGGAGAGCCTGGCGCCGCCGCTGCGTCGGTTGGCCGGGCTCGACGTAGCGGGCAACAAGCCGGCTCAGAACGCACTGTTGTACGCCGATCGGCACGGCCGGCGCGAGATCGGCAGCGTCACCTCGGCAGCCTGGTCGCCGACCTGCAAGCGCAACATCGCGCTCGCAATGCTCGCCGCGCCCTACTTCGAGATCGGCCAGGAGGTGTGGGCGGAGATCTACCTGAACCGGGAATTGGTCTGGGAGCGGCGCATGGTGAGGGCGCGAGTGGTGGAGCGACCGTTCTTTGCTCCGCAGCGCCGCCGCAGTACGCCGGCAGGGAACTTCTGAGTACACCGCCGGTCGCTCCGCAGTAGACACAGAAGAGACTTGACGGTATGTGTTCTCGGGGATAACTGCGGGGCCCAATCTTGACAAGCAACGTGCTCAAGGCGGACAGCGACCGACCGTGGACGAATCCGGATGCCAAACCCCAGATCGTCATCGACGGGGTGAGCAAGACGTTCGGTTCGGTCACGGCCGTCGATAATGTCAGCTTGAATATCTTTCAGGGCGAGATGTTCGCGCTGGTCGGCGCATCGGGCTGCGGCAAGACGACATTGCTGCGCACGCTGGCCGGGTTCGAGCGCCAGACGAGCGGGCACATCAGTATCGATGGCGTCGAGATGAGCGACGTGCCGCCGCATGAGCGTCCCGTCAATATGATGTTCCAATCCTACGCGCTGTTCCCGCACATGACGGTCGAGAGCAATGTCGGCTACGGCATCCGACGCTTTCGGATCGACCGCGTCGAGCGCAAGCGGCGCATCGAGCAGGCGCTCGAGATGGTGCAGCTGGCGCATCTGGGCCGGCGCAAGCCGCATCAGCTCTCCGGCGGGCAACGTCAGCGGGTGGCACTCGCTCGTGCGCTGATTCGTCGGCCGAAGGTGCTGCTGCTTGATGAGCCGCTCTCGGCGCTCGATAAGAAACTGCGCGAGAAGACACAGTTCGAGCTGATGGACCTGCAACATGAGGTCGGCATCACTTTCGTCGTGGTCACACACGATCAGGACGAGGCCATGGCACTGTCCAGTCGCATCGCCGTTATGGATCGCGGCAAGGTCGTGCAGGTGGGTACGCCGTCGGAAATCTATGAGTTTCCGGCGAGCCGATTTGTCGCGGATTTTGTCGGCACGACGAACCTGTTCGAAGGCACTGTCACTGCGGCCGAGCCGGGTTTGGTGCGGGTGCAGTGCGGCGAGACGGGCGGTGAGTTGCTGGTCGATGACGTCGGGCGCTTCTCGGCGCGCCAGCGCGTATGGGTGGCCCTGCGGCCGGAGAAGATCCGCCTGGGCAAGCAGCCGCCGGCCGGTGAGCGGGTCAACGTGCTGCGCGGGGTCGTCTGGGAACTCGGCTATCTCGGCAAATCCTCCACCTACCAGATCAAGATTCCAAGCGGCAAGCTGGTCACTGTGCAGGCACAGAACGAGCGGCGCACCTCGGAATGGGCCATCGATTGGAACGACGAGGTCTATCTCAGCTGGCAGGCCGACGCAGCGATCATTCTGCAGTCCTAGCGCGAGCGCGATCATTCGGCTCGAGGTGTGCGCCTCGTCGGCCGTGCCGGCGACCGAGCGGGTTCAGACCACCACCCGATCGCGTTTCGGTTCGGCGCATGGCGAGTCGCCGTCGAGCTCTCGAGCGGCTTTGTGTCCCGAGTAGACTGCATGGGCAATGAGGGCAGGCTGCAGACAGTCACCGATGCGCTGGATCGTTGCGGGCGCGCCCTGACGCTGCTCGAGGGATTCCTCGGCAACCAGTTCGCGGTAAAGAGCATCTTGGGGCTCTCGCGAGGTTACCAGTACCAGCGTATCGGTGGCGTGGGCACGCACTTCTGAGGTGTAGATGCACTCGAGAGATGCGCTTTCACCGTCGAACGCGCAGACTGATCTATCGGTGATGATTTCTATGCCGAGGGTGAGCATCTGGCGTTGAATCGAGTCCTGCTCGCCGGTGTAGTGGCTCCACGCGCCCGCGCGTCCCTCGGTGGTCACATAGGTGACGCGGGCGCCGGTGCGCGCGAGCAGCGTGGCGAGCACCGGTCCCATGTAGTAATGATCGTCATCGAATATCGTGACGGCGCCCCCCGGACGGACGCCGTCCATGATGTCATCCGGCGTGAGCACGGCCGGGGTGTGCAGATTTGCAATGGGCGCTGCGTGCCAGCGGCCGAGACCGTTGCGGCGCCAGCGCGCGCCGGTGGCAATCAGAACGTGCTTGGCGCCGAATTCGCGCACATCGGCCGCCGACAACGTGTTGCCGAGATACAGTGAGACGCCCGGTAGGCGCTGGATCTGGCCGAGACGGTAGTCACGCACTCGCGACCATTCGGCCAATCCGGGCAGTCGGCTTTCACGCGCGACTCGTCCGCCCGGGGCTTCGGCCGCGTCGGCCACCGTCACCGTGTAGCCGCGTTTGGCGAGCACTTGCGCCGCCTCGAGGCCCGCCGGACCGGCTCCGACGACGAGTACCGAGCCGCCGGGTCCGGTGGGCACTTGCTCCGGGTGCCAGCCGCTGCGCCATTCCTCGCCCATGGTCGGGTTCTGCGTGCAGCGCAGAGCGGCCCCTCGATAGTTGTGGGCGTAGCAGATGTTGCAGCCGATGCACTCGCGGATGTCCTCGATGCGATCGGCGCGGATCTTGGCGGGCAGAAACGGGTCCGCAATCGATGGGCGCGCAGCGCCGATGAAGTCGAGTACGCCGCTGCGGACCTGGCGCAACATGGTGTCGGGTGAGGTGAAGCGGCCGACACTCACCACGGGTTTGCCGGTTAGGCTCCTGATGTAAGCGACTTTTGCTTCGAGCGCCGCTTCACTGACTAGTCGCGAGCTTGCCATTTCCTCGCCGTAGTAGTCGGCGACGACCACGTCCCACAGATCCGCCAGCCCGCCGACCATGCCGAGTACGTCCCGGGCCTCCTGCGCATTGAGGTGTCCCTCGCCGTGGCCATCGGCGGAAAACCGTGCTGCGACGGCGCAGGTGTCGCCGACCGCCGAGCGAGTCTCCTCCAGTAGCTCGCGCAGCAGCCGTGCTCGATTCTCCAGCGAGCCGCCGTACTCGTCCGTCCGATCATTGAGCGAGCGCGACAGGAATTCCGATATCAGATAGCCGTGAGTGGGGTAGACGTAAATGACATCGAAACCGGCGGCACGGGCGCGCTTGACCGCATCGAGGTGCCAGCGGCGAAATTGCCGGATGTCGCGCCGGTCCATGCGCATCGATTGAATCGGCTCACTGCGGCTCGGCATCGAGCGCACGCCGATACTCGGCACGCGGCTGGCGAGGTTCGAGACGAAGCTCCCCCCGTGCCACAACTCAATGCCGGCGAGGGCGCCGTGGGCATGGACCGCATCGGCCAGTGCAGCGAGGTTGCGCACATCCTCATCGTCCCACAGCGCCGCCGACGGATAGGGCTGGTCGTCGGAGCTCGGATGGATGGAGCAGTACTCCGTGCAGACCACCGCCCAGCCGCCTTCGGCTTTCATGCCGCGCATCGCCGCCAGGGTGCGCGGTAGCGCCGCGCCCATCCCCGTGCAGTGGGGCACCTGATAGAAACGGTTGCGAGCGGTGAGCGGCCCGATGCGCACCGGCTCGAACAGCGCTCGATAGCGGGATTCGGTATTCACGTGTACTCCGGTGTCTGCCGCGCCCAGGATGACATTGATCGCCAGCGCGGCACCGGGCAGTATACGCGCCAAACTATATGAGGATATAATTCTCCTGACCAAGACCTATATCAATATATAAACGGCCGGTCCGCGCGTGCCGTTTCAGCGTGGTGGATAGTCCGTATGCCCAATGACAGCCGCCCAGCGCGTCGCGCACGAAGACCTGCCGCCCCGGTGCCTGGGCCAAAGGTGCCCACTGACCGGGGACTGCACTTTGGTGCTACCGCACCCTACGAACCGGTGCCGCGAGATTGCGCCGGCCAGCTGGTGGAGGGCGCACTGACGCTCATGCGCGATTGCGGCATCGCTTTCGATCCGGATACCCCCGAACTGGATTTGTTTCGTGCGGCTGGTTGCGAGACCGCCAGCGACGGCACCGTGCGCTTCCCCTCGCAGTTGGTGCGCGACGCGCTCGCCTCGACGGCAAAAAGCGTCAAGCTTTGGGATCGAACCGCGAGCCGCTACATCGAGCTCGACGACCGGCACACCTGGTTCATGCCCGGCATGACTTGCATCAAGATCTTCGACTCCGAAAGCGGCGAGCCGCGCCCGAGCGACGGGGAGGATCTGGCACAAGTAACCCGGGTCGCCGACGCACTACCCAACATGGATGCGGTCTGTGTTGCAGTGAAGAATGTGGCGCGGTCCGACATTCACGGCGAAGTCGAGGAATTCGCCATCATGGCGGCCAACACCACCAAGCCGCTCGAATACTTGTGCGAGCATGCCGAGTCGCTTGATCCGGTGCTCGAGATGGCGGCGGCGATTCGCGGTGGCGCCGCGGCACTATTCGACAAGCCGTACTTTCTGCAGATCATTACGCCACTGCCGCTCAATTACCCGCGTTCGCACGTCGCGCAGCTCGTGAAATGCGTGCGCGCGGGCGTTCCGGTGAGCGTCGGTACGTTGCCGATCGGCGGCGCCTCCACGCCGATCACGACTGCCGGCTGCATCGTGAACAGCCTGGCGACCGATTTCGCCGGCATGGTACTCGCCCAGTTGGTGCGCCGCGGATCGTTCTGCATCGGCAGCTCCGATGTCTCGTTCATGGAGCCGGCGACAGGGGGAATCGGGAATCTTGCCCAGGCGTCCCTGGCGGACATGCTCATGTGCCAGGTGCGCAGACACTTGGGCCTGCCGTCGTTCACCGGCATCGGCGGCCAGGGTGCCGCTCGTCGCTTCAATCAGGATGCGGTGGCCGAACTCTGTCTCGGCATGATGCAGGCCTTCTACAGCCGGCCAGCGACGCTCGATTACCTCGGCTCGCTCGATCAGGGCCTGACATTCTCGCTGCATGCGCTGTGTCTGTGCGACGATCTGGCCGCTTTGCTGCGCACGTTGTGGCAGGGACTGACCATTGACGCCGACTCAATCGGCCTCGACATTGCCCGCGAGGTCGGCGCGCGCGGCAATTATCTCGGCCACCCGCACACAGCGGCGCATTGCCGAGAGCATCTGTGGGAAAGCCGCTACTTCGGCGCGCGCCTGCCGGTGAGCACCGGCTCGCTGATCGATGAGGAGTTGCTGGCGAGAATCGATGCGGATGTGCGCACCCTGTGTGCACATCGGCCACCGCCGCTCGACAGCGAGCTGGAGGCCCGATTGCGTACTATCCGCGAGGCATTCGCGGCGTCCTATCGGCCGCCGACGTGAGTGACTCGGTGGGCGGCCGTGGGTCGAGCAGGGTGCACTCAGGTCGCAGTTCGGGCGCCGTCGGCGGCGCTTCCGAGCGCAGCGGCGCAGGTGAGCAGATCGAGCCAGATCCGGTGACCGACCGATCCGTGGGGGTTGAAGATCTCCCGTACCGAGTACAGATCTGCATTGGCTCCGTTCCGATCACCAGCCCGGTGCCGAACTCGACAGGCGCTTGGTATGTGGCGTGCGCGAGCATGGCCAGTACGTTCAATCGGAGCGAAACCTGCGGATTGGAACGTGCGCGAACCGGCAAGGATCGCGCGAGGTCTGGGCGGCGGGGGTTCGCGGACCGCTCACGTTCATGGCGGTACAAGGATGCCGGTCGAACGCATTATTTATATTATGACTTCAATATTATAAAATGCCGCCACCGGTCGCAAGTTGCCGGCGGGAGGTATTAAAGTGGCGGTCGAGAGCATGAGACGTGTAAAAACGCTGGGTCTGCTGGGCACCGGAGTGATCGGCGGCGGTTGGGCCGCGCGCGCGCTGCACTTCGGCATCGATGTGATCGCGGCCGATGTCAATCCGCGGATGGAAGAGTGGATTCGCGGCGCGGTCGCCAACGCCGAGGGCGCGCTGGCGCGCCTGACCAGCGCGCCGTTGCCGCCGAAGGGCAAGTTGTCCTTCACCACAGATGCCACCGACATGGCGCGCCGCGTGGACTTCATCCAGGAGAATATTCCCGAGCAACTGGAACTGAAGCAGAAGATGCTCGCCGACGTCAGCCAGCACGCGCCGGCGGACGTGCTGATCGCCTCGAGTACTTCTGGCCTGATGCCCTCTGATCTGCAGCGCGACATGCGCTTTCCAGAGCGCTTGCTGGTCGCCCATCCATTCAATCCGGTGTATCTGCTGCCGCTCGTCGAGCTGGTCGGCGGCAAAGCGACGGCGCCCGAGGCGCTGACGGCGGCTGCGACCTTCTTCCGCTACATCGGCATGCATCCGCTGCAGGTGCGCCGCGAAGTGCCGGGTCATCTGACCGACCGGCTGCAGGAGGCGCTGTGGCGCGAAATTCTGCACATGGTCAACGATGGAGTAGCCAGCACCGGGGAACTCGATGAGTCGATCATCTATGGTCCCGGACTGCGCTGGGCCGCCATGGGTACGAACCTGATCTATCATCTCGCCGGGGGTGAGACGGGCATGCGCCATATGCTGCGCCAGTTCGGCCCCTGCCTCAAATGGCCGTGGACCCGGCTTGAGGCTCCGGAACTCACCGAGGAACTCATCGACCGGATGGTCGAGGGCACGCAAGCGCAGGCCGCGGGCCGCTCGATCCGTGAACTCGAGCGACTGCGTGATGACTACCTAGTGGCTATCCAGCAGGTGCTCAAGCAGTTCGACATTGGTGCCGGCTCGACGCTGCGCGCGCTAGAGGAGCGCCTGTATGCCGATAGTGCCACCTCACTGCGCGCGACGCCGGCGGCGGAACAACCGCTGCAGACGCTGCAGGGGGAAGTGCGGGCCGAATGGGTCGATCGCAGCGGGCGGCTGAGCGAATCGCGTTGTCTGCAGGTGTTCGCGGATGCCTCGGACGCTCTGTTCCGGGCGAACGGTGCAGCCGGTGGCGAGCGCGAGTTCATCGCTCTGCAAAGCCAGCTGGCGCATCACGCGCGCGCCGGCGCGCTCGAGCCGATTGCGGTGAGCACGCAGGTGCTGGCGATCGAGGACAACCGCATCCGTCTGTTCCACTGGCTCAAGCGCCGCACCGATGGGCGTCTGATTGCCACAGCGCAGCAGCTCTACCAGTATGCAGATGCGTCCTCGGGGACGCCGGCGCCCCTCGAAGAAGGCGCGCGCAAGGCCCTGCAGGCCGTCCGAACCGCCCACGCGCGCCTGCCTGTTCCCGAGCAGCCCCAAAGTCCTGTAGCCTTGGGCGGTAGCTGATCGTCCGGAGTGCTGGAGTGGAATGCCCAAGATAGTCGACCATGCTCAGCGTCGCGACGAAATCGCGGTGGTGGCTTGCCGGGTGGTCGCTCGGTATGGCTTCGAGCAGGCAACTATCGTGCGGATCGCGCGCGAGGCGGGCTACACCACCGGCATGGTGGCGCATTACTTCGACACCAAGCAGGACATCATCATTGCGGCGTTGCGGCTGATTCTGCGACGCATTGAACACCGGCTCACCCGTTCGCCGGACGGGGGCGGGGAGCCGGACTTGCTGGCACTGCTCACCGAGGCACTGCCCATCGACGCTGCGCGCTTCACCGAGTGCGCCTTCTGGACCGCCTTCTGGGGCCAGGTCGCCGCCGACAAGCGCCTCAAACGCATCAACAGCCTGATGCATCGTGCCTACATGCGGCTGTTCGAGCGCTGTCTGGCGCGCGGCTGGCCGCAGTGGGCCGGTTGGTCCGCCGAGACGCGCCAACGCGTACTGCGTTCAGTAGTGACCTTCATCAATGGTTTGACCGCCAGCACCGTCGCCAGCCCCGGTGACTGGCCCGCCACGCGCCAGATCGAGCAGCTGCGGTTGCATCTGGAAATGCTGGAAGCTTGGGCCGATAGAATCGCGCTGTCCCCGAATTCCCCAAAAAGGCGCCCCAGGTCGGACAATTCGTAGCGACCGCGCAGAGGGGGCGATTCAAAGCCCAGCATCTGGAACAAAAGGCCGCATGTGGCGCCGAGGATCAGCGGTGGTGACTGGCATCAGCCCCCATTCCCGAGCACGACGCGGCGCATCAAAACGCGAAGCCGCGGATCGCCCCGCTGCGGGCGCGTCAACTCAAGCAGTGTGACTACAGCACTTGCACCTGGCCGGCCGAGCAGTCTCAGCCGATGGGGAGATTCCGGCGCGCCCACTCAAACGAGCACCTCTCAGGCGAAGATACACGCTCCAGCGTGATCTTTGTGAAAAGTCGGCGCGCCTCTCATGAATACCAGCTGAAAATCCGGCATTCACCACATTTGATTCGGAAAATGACTAGGTTGGCTCGAGTCCGACATCTGCAGCCGCAGCTGCGCGCGCGTCCGCATCAAGATCAATCGAGCGGGTAACCAGCAAATAAACCCCGGCGGAAACTGGCAAGCCAATGAGCATCGAAATGTCGACCCCGCCCAGCCAGCGAGCGACTGGACCAGTAAAGACCCCGGTGCTAAAGAAGGGAATCATTGCGGCAAAGCCGATGCCGTACGCGAGCAATCCATGCCAATTCCATCGACCGTACATTCCCCTTGGATTGAAAATTTCACGCACGGAATAGTGGCCCTTCCGCACGACATAGAAGTCGACGAGATTTATTGCGGTCCAAGGCGTGAACAGGTACAGCAGGATGGAGAGCAAATCAGAAAAGCGTTGCAGAAAATTACTCGAGGAGTCGAGCGCAATCACGCTGCTGATCACGACCGTGATGACTATAGTAACAATACGCTTTCCGGCGCTGGTCTTCAGCGGGCTCACTGTATCCCATACGCTGAGTAGCGTCAGCGACGCACCGTAGAAATTCAAGGTAGTGATCGTGACGAGCGTGAGCAGAGAGCTGATGAGCACCACTGGTCCGAAGTGGGGTGCAATCGCATCTGCCGTGCGCATCAAGGCCGAGGACAGGTCGAGTTTGGGATCACTCGCGGCGGCAACACTGCCCACGAGCATCATCCATGCGCCACCGATGAACGCGCCAACGTATGTCCACCAGAACGATGCTCGAACACTAATTTCCCTGGGAAGGTATCGGGAGTAATCGGAAACGTATATCGACCAGCTCAGCTGGTAAGCCGCTGCCGCGAACAATTGCGTGAGAAACGCGTTCAACTTGAAATCAGAGAGACTCCATTGCAGCGGCGGAAATTTGAATAGGAAAACGGCTCCAACAGAAAATACACACAGAACCACAATCATCAGAAAGGCAAGACCACGCTGCGCCAGGTGGATGGAGTCATATCCAATGGCAGCCAAGACCGCTCCGAACACACCGAAGCCAATTACGGCCATTGATGAATTGGCCGGCACGGAAGTGTTCAACTGATGAATGGCCTGGACAGCAAGCACCTGGTTAAAGGAGATATATCCCACATAAGTGATTAGCGCGAATGCCCAAACCAATAGCGCTCCCACGTAGCCGAACTGTGGCCGCGACTGAATCATCTGCGGCAGACCGAGCTGCGGTCCTTGGGTGGAATGGAACGCCATGAAGAACGTGCCTATGGCGTTTCCGGCGAGAACCGCTATGGCGGTCCACAGCAGATTCTCTCCGAGTGCGATGCCGATCATGCCAACGGCGAGTGTGGCAAGGTGGGCTTCCCCGGAAAACCACACGGGCCACAGATGCCATACTTTCCCATGCCGTTCGGCGAGAGGCACGTAATCGATGGAATGAGCCTCGATTAAAGTAGATCGTGTCATCTATGGTGATCCCCCGAGTCCCGACGTCTGGCCTACGCCAGCATCTCAGAAATCTATAATACGGCGGAACTCTTATAAAGTGCTTCGTCACGACGGCAGCATCCGCACTTCATGCGTTCCGCGCGACAAGGTGAACGGACATCAGCAATACGCAAGACGCTTCGGAACAGAAAAGACCATTTTTTGGCCATAGACGCCGTCCACCGCTAGCGGTCTGTTACCGCAAGCAGAAATGTCTATGACAACTGGGTCATTGCGGCGCAGCCAGATAAGTGGGGCGCCATCGAACGGTCTGCTCCATGCGCGTAGACGCCCCCAAGGGAAGGCCATCCATGGCCTGGTTTATGCGACCGGTCACCCTTGCAGTGAAGATTACGTATTCCGTCTCCTTGCGTGTGTTCCATTGAGCCAAGTTGCGTCTACTGGTGCGGCTAGGAAGCAACGCTCACATGCAGTCCGGTCGCGCCTGACCGCAGCTCGAAGCGCGTGCGATTCGATGCCTCACTCATGCTTGGCGAATCGATAACTAAACGTCAGCTCAATCACCCGGGGACGCATTGGCGTCTGGGTTTCCGTAAATAATGACGCCGAGGTGAACAAGCTCTTATTTACATCTGTAATGTTGGTGCCAACCAGAGACGCGGTCCAATCATCTTTCGAAACTCCGATGGATGCGTCGTAAGTGGTCCACGCTGGCATCGTGTAAGAGTTCACAAAGCCCGTCTGGGATTGCGAGTGCGCTTGATGCTGAAACCCAACTTGGACATACGGAACATATTCGCCAATCTCCCATTCGTAGCGAACCCTGAGATTTGCCTGGAAGGGCGGATTGCTCGCAAGCGGCCGGCCGGCCGTTCCGTATATATTCTGCTCCGGCTGCGCAACTCCATTTACGTATTGAGTCGTAATCGGCTGCCCAAACCCGGAACTTGCCGGATTGTTGTCGATCAACTTGGGCGAATTGACCAGTTCGCCGCTATTCCAAGCCGCAGATCCCTGGATCGTAAGGCCGGCAATCGGGCGTGCCGCCAGCTGTAGTTCAACGCCGCGGACCTGGTAAGTGGGTCCATTGGTAATGAAGAGCACATTTCCAAGTCCGCACTGCGGGCAGAAGACTTGCGTCTGGGCGTTGTCCCAGCGCTCCTGATAGACGGCGCCGTTGAGCTGCAGCCGGTCTTGGAACCAGAGGGACTTCCAGCCGATCTCATTATTGGTCACTAGATCGGATTTGTACGCGAGCGGCGAAAGGTAGCGTGGCGTTCCGTTGGCATCTGGCAATACCGCGTTCGAGCCGTGGTTGAAGCCGCCGGGACGATAGCCCTGTGAATACGTGTAATACAGAATCGTGTTCGGTGTGATGTGCCAATTCAAATTGGCGCGACCCAGATGGCCGGTGAGCACCTGGCTATGCGGATTCTGCGTGTTGAGGTTCGCGCCCGCCGGTGTGAGGCACGGGCCAAAGTATGTCGTAGTGCTGAACTGCTTGCAGCCGAAACTGCTCAGCTCGGCACCGACAAGACTGTCATACATGTCAAAATATCGTATGCCACCGGTAATCGTGAGCTTGTGTGGGATGATGTCGAAGCTCACCGATGTATAAGCGGCTTTCTGAATGAAGGTCCGCTGCAGATCGTCAACAAAGGACGTCGATGAATTTCGCACGTAGGGGTCGTTGACCGTCTCGCCGGGCAGCGCCTTCAGCGGAAGGAAGCAGTTTACGGTGGCGCCAGTAGGTGAGCAGTCGGGTACGCTGGTATACAGGAACTGCGTGTTGTCGTAGATCTTCTCATCTTCATAGAAGACTCCGGCTATGCCTCGCAGCCGCCAGCTATCCGGCGTGCTCAGGCGCAATTCTTGCGTGAGGTGTGTGTTCGTCTCAGTGTCTTGCCATACTGCGGCCGGACTGTAGCAGGTCGCATTCGCTTGGCCGGAGGTTGACGAGTATGACACTCCGGTGCACTGGTAATAATAGCCATATCGTCCACGGGAGTAATTGGTGTAATCGACTTGCTGTTGAACATGTCGATCGAGATAGGAACCAGCGTAAACTAGACTGAGAGGCCCTACTTTTCCTCGAATCGTCAGTGCCGTGTTCTCGAAGCGGTCGTGGTCGTAAGAGGGCTGGAACAAGTTCACAGACAGCGGGGGCAGAGGTTGACCACCGATTGGTCGTCCGGTGGACGACAATCCGGCGCCGATTTCTCCGCGCGGCATTTCATAGAACACCCCTTGGGCGTCCATGGTCTGGTAGGTCTGCTCGAGCAGTGCGGTCCAGTTGTCGTTTATCTTCCACAGCAACGATCCCCGTACACCCTTGTACGACAGGGGATTTATTGCATTCGCGGCGAGCGAGTAGTTGTTTATGGACGAGCTATTAGTTGGGACAACGCCGCCGTTGGCATAGCGAATGCCGAGGTCGGAGCTTCCGCGTGAGAAGGTCGCCGGAAGGTTGTTGATGTAGCCGCCTCGCTGGTCGGTATAAATGACTAGTCGAGCCGCGAGCTTGCTCGTTATCAGCGGAAGGTTTAACGTCGCATTGGCATTGGTGTTTGGATCGCCGTGCGCAGTTATCCCATAGCCGGCGTTTGCGTTTACGGAAAATGTGTTGAGACGTGGCTTGTTTGTGATGTAACGGATGACGCCAGCCTGTGCGCCGGCACCGAACAGTGTGCCCTGAGGTCCTTCGAGCACTTCGATTCGGTTCAGATCGACAGCGTAGACGTCTAGCTGCCTGCCTGGGAGTGAGGTGGGCTGATCGTCGAGATATAGGGATACATTCGGAAAGTATCCGAGGCCGCCTTGAGCATCTTCGTTCGGAGTGCCGTCACTTAATCCTCGCATATACAGAACGTCCATTCCGGGGCCCAGAGATGCGCTGGACACATTGGGGACGTACTTCAGGTAGCCGGATAGGGTGCGCACATTCAGGTGGCGCAGAGTCTTGCCGGTCAAGGCCTGCATGGTGATCGGAACGTCTTGAATGTTCTCGGCCCGGCGCTGCGCAGTGACGATGACTTCTTGAAGTTGATCCGAATTTGATCGAGTTGGAGTTGAGTTCAAGGAAGCCGCGGCGAATGCTCCGTGAAATGCGGAGACGCCGAGGATTGCAGCTATGGTTCGGGATAATGTGCTGTTTGAGTTCATGAGGTTGACCCCAGGTGCCTTCACTAAGCGATCTTGTGGGAAATTTCGGTGGTGCTGGTTGCTGCGACGATGGCTTGCTCAGTACATTGTGCGTGGCCGCAATGCGCAACGCGCGAGGAATTGTTGGCGCGAGGCGCTAGTGTGTGGCGGCATGCGAGACTCTCCTCAATCGTGTCAGGATGGAACGGAGGGGAAGTGCCTCTTGCGCCGCTCAGCCACTGGATGCGTAGCGCGAAACGTTCGCAGCGGGATTGAGGAATGCATTGATCACCGCGGCGCAGGCGCGCGGTTTTTCCCAGAACGGGTTGTGTCCGAGTCCGGGGAATATTACGACCTTGGCGTGCGGGAGCGCGCGTTCGAGCGAGCGGCGCATCGGCGGCAACATGATCGGATCGTCCTGGCCCCAGATGAGCAGGGTAGGGGCCTTCAGCTGCGGCAGCGTACGCGCGAGATCGTTCAGCTCATCGGGACTGAGGCTCTGGCCGAGCACTGCGAGCCACACTTGCAGCGGAATCGCTGCCGCATTTTCTCGCTCGCGGCGCAGGAAGCGCGGATCAACCGGCGTCGGCGAGGACCACCAGGCGCGCATGAACTTCGAGTTCGGGTTAAGCGGCTCTTTCAGATGTCGAATCTGCGCCGTCCAGTCGTATTGCGGCTTGCCGTTGGCGGCGCGGGGCGCTGCCGAGGCGGTCGAGGAGATCAAGATGACGCGCAGAGTGCGTTGCGGCCAGTTTTCGGCGAATGTCTGGGCAACGATGCTGCCAAGTGAATGGCCGACGATGTCCGCCCGGCGCACGTGCAGCGCATCGAGTAGTAGCTTCACATCGTAGGCAAAGTCGTAGCGGCTGTAGCAGCACTCGGGCTTGCTTGAGCTGCCATGTCCGCGCAGGTCCGGCAGGATCAGACGGAAATGTTTCGAGAGGTACGGTACGAGCGATGCCCAATCGAGATCGCTGTCGGTGTAGCCGTGAATGAGCACCACCGGAGTCCCATCGCGCGGGCCGAGCTGGACGTAGGCGAGGCGGATCCCATCGGACAGCGAGATCGAATGCCGTGCGGCATCGAGCTCATGCAGATGTACGCGCGGCGGTGGGGCCGCGGTGGCGGTGAGGCTCGCCAGCGCGAGCGCGGCGGCAATCGGCCAGCGGGCCCGGGCGAGGACAGACCTGATCATGTACGCCTCCTGATTTCCATCCGGCGGGACCCGGGCCCGGCGAGCGCGCCGGGCCAGTCCTTGCGGAATTGCTCGATTGCCTGTGCGATCGCCGCGGGAAACGGTACCGTGGCTGGCGTCTCGCCCTGGTGCACATGTAGCAGCATCAACTCCGCGGTGGCGGCCGGCTCGGCCCGACGGGGGCTGGTGAGTTCCATGCCCACAAGCATCCGCTTGGCATCGCTGTCGAGGATGCGCACTCCAACGGTCACCGTATCGCTCTGATGCACTTCCTGTAGATAGTTGATGTGCATCTCGACGGTATACAGCGTGTTGTGCGTGCTCTGTCGATACGGCGCATCGATCCCGAGCCGGTCCATGAGCGCATCCGTTGCCTCGCTGAAGATCAAACCGTAGTACGCATCACGCAGGTGGCCGTTGTAATCAATCCATTCTGCGTGCACCGGTGTGCGGTAGATCTCGGCCGCCGGTTGTGCTGCGGCGCTCGCGGACGTCTCGGTGCCGCTCACTTCAGCCTCAGACGCTCGCGCGTTTCAGCTGCGCTCAGGGCCCGGGCACCCATCGCCTCGATGATGGTGCGTGCGCGCTCGACGAGTTGAGCATTGCTCGCATACACGCCGCGACTGAGATACAGATTGTCCTCGAGACCGACTCGCACGTTGCCGCCGAGCAGCACGGACTGCGCCACCCAGGGCATCTGCATCCGGCTGATGGCGAATGACGTCCAGACGCAATCCGGCGGCAGGGTGTTGACCATGGCGAGCAGGTGGCCGACGTCGGCCGGAACGCCGTACGGAATGCCCGCGCACAGCTGGATCAGTGCCGGCGCGGGGATCAGCTGCTCACTGATCATCTTGCGCACGAACCACAGGTTGCCGGTGTCGAACACCTCGAGTTCCGGCTTCACGCCGAGGTCGCGCAGGATCGCCGCGCCACGGCGCAGGTAATCGGGCGTTGAAACGTAGGCGCGGTTGCCGTCGCCGAAATTGAGGCTGCCGCAGTCGAGCGTGGCGATGTCTGGCCGGTACAGTCCCTCGTGGCACAGATCGATGACGTGGCGCATACGCCGCTCTTGGCTCACGAAATCCGTGCCCGGAGCAGGCGTGTCCTCCAGGCCATTCTCGCCGACACAGATGTATCCACCCATGCCGCAAGTGAGATTCACCAGCACGTCGACGCCGCTCTCGCGGATCCGCTTCACGACCTCTCGGTAGTGTTTCGTTTCCATGCTGAACGCGCCGGTATCCGGATCGCGCACATGGATGTGCACAATGGCTGCACCGGCGCGTGCCGCCTCGACGGCCGAATTGGCGATCTGTTCGGGCGTGACCGGGCAATGGGGACTCTTGGTGACTTTGGTGTCGTCGCCGGTGACGGCGCACGTAATGATGACGTCGTGGTTCATGCTGCAACCTCTGTTTAGGCCCCCGAGCGTTTTAAATATTATTGAAACCATAATTTAAACTGGCGCCGTCGCCGCTGCAACGCCTGTGCGTGCGCGGGCATGTGATGGAATCCGACCGGCGCGACGTCACGGCCTCACTGGAAGCCTCGGCGCGTGCGCTCAGGCGCAGGTGATTTGCGGCAGTCGGCGGGCGTTAAGTGCATGAAAAGTGGAGATATTTGTGTCCTGCCGCGTGCGCTGCATGAACTCAACAGGGATTGCCCGCATGCGCATCGGCGACCTCGGCTCCAGGCGCAGACGATTGCGCGTTCGGACACAAATTCTTGGCGGGGCGGCGGCGGAAGCCTCTTGGTTCACTCGCTACCGGGTGGTCGGGGCACGGTGCGCCCGGCGGGCTGTGCATGTTGCAGGCGGGAGTCATCGACGGGCAGGATGGTGCGGATCATGCACCGCCAGCCATCTGCCGTGACGAAATCGCGTCGCGCCTGCACCGTATCGAGTGTCGAGGTCACGCCGATGCGTCGTGCGAACAGCAAATCGGCACACGGATGGAAAACCCGCACGAGGTAGGGCCGCTCGAGACTCGTCCAGACGAGGAGCGTATCGGCAGACAGCGGCGTCCAGCGTTTGTACCCGCTCGTCCAGGTGAGCGAGCGGACCGGTTGGCCCGCGTGGGCTTCATAGCGGCTCAATTCGGCCGCCCGGCGCGCGCGCAACGGGATCCCCGAGCACGATGCACTCAGCAGTGCGGGGATGAGGAGCGCCGTGCAGAGTATTTGCTTGAGCGAGTCTCGCATGGGCCGTGCGCCGGAATTCGTCTGCTCTAGCTCAGACTCCCGAACGGGCGGGTGGTTCGCCGGTTGACCGTGCTTGGTCGAGCGAAGGCTAGCCAGGCGTCAACACGAGCACGGCCAGTGGCGGCAGGCGCAGCGCGAGGGAGTACGGCCGGCCGTGCGAGGACTGCGGCTCCGCCTCGGTCGAGCCAAGGTTGCCGATGCCGCTGCCGCCGTACTCTTGCGCGTCGCTGTTCAACCGCTCGGTCCAAGTGCCGCCGATCGGCACCCCAACCCGGTAGTGCTCGCGCGGCACGGGTGTGAAATTGCATGCGATGAGCGCCACCTCGTGCGGATCCACCCCGCGCCGCAGGTAAACGATGACGCTGTCATCGGCGTTGTCGCAATCCACCCACTCGAAGCCCTCGGGCGCAAAGTCGCGCTGATGGAGCGCTGCGGTCGTCCGGTACAGGCGGTTCAGGTCGCGTACCCAGCGCCGCACGCCCTCGTGTGGTGCGTGCTCGAGCAGATGCCACTGCAGGCTGTGATCGTGCTGCCATTCGCTCCACTGCGCAAATTCCCCGCCCATGAACAGCAGCTTCTTGCCCGGATGAGTCCAGAGATAACCGTACAGCAGCCGCAGGTTGGCGAACCGTTGCCAGCTGTCGCCGGCCATCTTGCCGATCAGCGAGGCCTTGCCATGCACCACCTCGTCGTGCGAGAGCGGCAACACGAAATTTTCATTGAATGCGTACCAAAGGCTGAAGGTGATCTGGCTGTGATGGAATTTGCGGTAGACCGGATCGGTGGCGAAATATTTGAGCGTGTCGTGCATCCAGCCCATGTTCCACTTCATGCCGAAGCCGAGTCCGCCGAGATAGGTCGGGCGCGAGACCATGGGCCAGGCCGTCGACTCCTCGGCGATGGTGTGGGTGTCCGGATGATCGCGGTAGACCGCCAGGTTCAGTTGCTTGATGAACTCAACCGCCTCCAGGTTCTCGCGGCCGCCGTAGCGGTTGGGAATCCACTCACCGTCTTGCCGCGCGTAATCGAGATACAGCATGGAGGCGACCGCATCGACCCGCAGCGCATCGACGTGATAAGTCTCGAGCCAGAACAGAGCGTTGCTGAGCAGGAAATTACGCACCTCGGAGCGTCCGTAGTTGAAGATCGAGCTCTTCCAGTCCGGATGGTGGCCTTGGCGCGGATCGGCATGCTCATAGAGATGCGTGCCGTCGAAGAAGGCCAATCCGTGCTGATCGGCCGGGAAGTGCGAAGGCACCCAGTCGAGAATGACGCCGATGCCGTGCTGGTGCAGGTAATCGACGAAATACATGAAGTCCTGGGGCGTGCCGTAGCGGGACGTCGGGGCGAAGTACCCGGTGACCTGGTAGCCCCAGGAGCCGTAGAAGGGGTGCTCCATCACCGGCATCAGCTCGACATGCGTGAAGCCCATCTCGATGACGTGCGCGGTGACCGCCTCGGCAAGCTCGCGGTAGCTGAGCGAGCGATTATCTTCCCCCGGCACGCGCAGAAACGAACCGAGATGCAGCTCGTAGATGGACCAGGGGGCGCTCAGGGCATTGGTTGCGGCGCGCCTGGCGAGCCAGCTGGCGTCGCCCCACTCATAAGCGAGGTTCCAGACCACCGAGGCGGTGCGCGGTGGGGTTTCGCAGTAAAAGGCGAACGGGTCGCTCTTCTCGACGGTGTAGCCGTCCTGGCGCGAGAGAATGTGATACTTGTACAGTGCGCCGGTGCCGATTCCCGGGATGAAAATTTCCCAGATTCCCGAGGAGTCGGTGCGTGGGGTGAGCGGATGAGCGAGCCGGTCCCAGCCATTGAAATCGCCGATCAGCGCCACTGCCGCGGCATTCGGTGCCCAAACGGCAAAATGGGTGCCCGCCGGGTGGCTCTCGCCGGCCGGCAGCATGTGCGCGCCGAGCTTCTCGTAGGCCCGCCCATGCGTCCCTTCGCGGAACAGGTAAATGTCATGTTCGGTGAGCAGCACAGCCCGAGTGTAGCAACTGGCCTCAGCCGATGCCCGTCGTCATAGGTCACCGCGGCGCCAGCGGCTATCTCCCCGAGCATACGCTGGCGGCCTATTATGTCGCGCTCGAGCAGGGGGCCGATGCGCTCGAGCCGGACCTGGTCATGACCCGCGACGGGGTGCTCGTGGCGCGTCACGAAAACGAGCTCGGCGGCACGACCGATGTGGCCGAGCACCCGCAGTTTGCGTCCCGGCGGGTCACCAAGCAGATCGACGGCGAAGCGGTGACGGGCTGGTTCAGCGAAGATTTTACGCTGCAGGAGCTCAAAGGCCTGCGTGCCCGCGAACGTATACCGGCGCTGCGCCCGCACAACGCGCGTTTCGATGGACAATTCGAGATTGCCACATTCGAGGAAATTCTGCGGCTGCGTGCCGCGGCCGATCGCGAGCGGCGCGAGCGTGCCGCTGCGAGCGCACGCGCGGCACCGGCACCGATCGGGCTGTTTCCCGAATTGAAGCACCCAAGTCACTTTGAGGCCTGCGGGCTACCCATGGCCGATGCGCTGTTGCAAACGCTCGCCGCGTACGGCTGCGACGGCCCCGAGGCGAGCGTGTACATCGAGTCGTTCGAGCCCGGAATTCTGCATGTTCTGAGCCCGCGCACCCGCTTGCCCCTGGTGCAACTGCTCGAGGCTACCGGCTCGCCGTATCGCGCGGATCTCGCGGGCCGCGCGCGCACCTATGCCGAGCTCGCCACGCCTGCAGGCCTTGCGCAAGTGGCGGGCTATGCCGCGGCGATCGGTCCGGAGAAATCACTGATCATTCCGCGCGATGAGACAGGTCGGCTGCAGCGGCCGACGCGTCTCGTCGCCGACGCCCACGCACAGGGGCTGCGCGTTTTTCCATGGACGTTCCGGGCAGAAAACGCGTTTCTGCCGCTTGCAGCGCGCAGCAGCGCCGCGGAGCAGGAACGCGGTGATCTCGAGCTGGAGATCGGCGCGTTTCTGGCGGCCGGCGTCGATGGGTTTTTCACCGATCAACCCGACATCGGCGTGCGTGCCCGCGACGCATTCGTCCGGCGCGCAGCGGGCTTGACCTGAAGCGGGCCGCTGCGCCGCCGCCATGGCCACTGGTCGATTGCCGTATACTAGCCGGATGTGGGAGAACGAGGCCCATGACCGAAATCGCTGATACGTTTGATTCTGCATTCACCAAGGCCGTGGATCTTGGCAATAAGATCGCGGACAAGGACCGGGACGCTGATCTGTGGGATATCGCCGACGGATTGCTTGCGGGCGCGCTGCAGTATTGGCTCTATTCCCGTCAGCCGTGCGGTGATCCGCGCTGCCAGGAGTGCATGCCGATCAGCACGGCCGAGGGGCGCATGGCGGAGCTGAAGCGCCTGATCGAGCAGCTGGCCGCCGAGAGCGAGTACTTCCATACGCCGACGGACTCGAACGCGGGCCGTGCCTAGGGGCGCACGAGCGGCCGAAGCTCGTTAAAATGGTGACTTTGCACCCTGTGGGGGCGAAGTGAGCCAGATGAGCACGCAAAACGAAGCGCCGCACGCGACGATCGAGGCCGACGTAGTGATCGTCGGAGCCGGCCCCTGCGGATTGTTTCAGGTGTTTGAACTGGGCCTGCTCGGGATCAGCGCGCACTTGGTCGATTCGCTGAACCACCCCGGGGGCCAGTGCACGGAGCTGTACCCTGAGAAGCCGATCTACGATATTCCCGCGCTGCCGGTGTGTGGCGCCCAGGAGCTGATCGACCGGCTGCTCGAGCAGATCCGCCCGTTTCATCCGCAGTTTCATCTCGGCCAGGAAGTGACTGAACTGGTCCGTCGCGCGGACGGGCGGTTCGACGTGCGCACCGCCACGGGTACGCATTTCAATGCTGGCGCGATCGTGATCGCCGCCGGCGTCGGCTCTTTCCAGCCGCGGCGCATCGGGCTCGCGGGTGCCGAACCGTTCGAGGGCGGCGCGATCCAGTACCGAATCAAGGATGCCGGATCGCTCGCCGGCAAGCACATCGTCATCTTCGGCGGCGGAGACTCGGCGCTCGATTGGACGATCGAGCTCGCGACCAAGGCGGCAAGCCTCAATCTGGTCCACCGCCGCGCCGATTTCCGGGCTGCACCGGCGTCGGTGGCCAAAATGCGCGAATTGGAGGCCGCCGGGCGGCTGCGCTGCCACGAGGCTCTGGCGCACGAGCTGACTACCGACGGTGCGCGCCTCGCCGGGGTGCGCATCAAGCGACCCGATGGCACGATCGAGGCGCTCGCGGCTGAACAGCTGCTCGTGTTCTTCGGCCTGCATCCGAAGCTCGGACCGATTGCCGAGTGGGGCCTGGAGCTCGAGAAGCGGGCCCTGAAAGTCGATACGGAGAAATTCCAGACAAGCGTGCCGGGCGTGTTCGCGATCGGTGATATCAACACTTACCCCGGCAAGAAGAAGCTCATTCTCTCCGGTTTCCACGAGGCGGCGCTCGCGGCCTTCGGCATCCAGCACCATCTGCACCCCGAGAAGCGCCAGTTTCTGCAATACACCACGACCAGCCCGATCATGCATCAGCGGCTGGGCGTCCCGGACTGAGCGACACGGCGCGCTGGAGAGAGATTTCGATGGATCCCCGTCTTGCCGATCTAGTCAAACTGCTCGATCTGGAGCGCTTGGAGCTCGATCTGTTCCGCGGCGAGAGCCGCGACATCGGCAGTCCGCAGGTCTTCGGCGGGCAGGTGCTGGGGCAGGCGTTGAGTGCCGCAGCGGCCACGGTCGAGGGACGAATCGTGCACTCCCTGCATGCGTACTTCCTGCGCCGAGGCGACTTCAACGCGCCGATCGTCTATCAGGTGGATCGCAGCCTCGATGGGCATGCCTTCTGCAACCGCCGGGTCGTGGCCATCCAGCACGGTGCGCCGATTTTCAACATGGCCGCCTCGTTCCAAGTTATCGAGGAGGGCTTCGATCACCAGTTTGAGATGCCCGCGGTGCCGCCTCCGGAGTCCCTGCCGGACGCCAGCCGGCCACCGCCTGAATTGCTCGAACGGCTGCCGCAAGGCGTGCGGCGCTTCCTCGAACGGCCGCGACCGTTCGAATTCCGTCTGGTGCAGCCGATGGAGTTTCTCATGGCCGGGCGCGCCCCGCCGACCCGGCAGGTGTGGTTCCGGGCGGTCGACCGCCTGCCCGATGAGGAGGGACTGCATCGGCGGCTGCTCGCTTATTTATCGGACTATTTTCTGCTCGACACGGCGACACTGCCGCACGCCAAGACATCTTTCAGCGGCGCACTGGTCATGGCGAGCATTGACCATGCCATGTGGTTCCACCGCCCCCTGCGGGTGGATGACTGGCTGCTGTACGCGGTGGAGAGCCCGAGTGCTTCGGGTGCGCGCGGCTTCGCGCGAGCCGGCGTGTATGCGCGGGATGGCCGGCTCGTCGCCAGCACCGCTCAGGAGGGACTGGTGAGGTTGCGCAAACCCTCAACGTGATACGCGTACCGTTCCGGCCGCGATCGCGGCCGGAACGGTACGAGGAGACCGATCGCTATCAGGCCGCTCGCTGCGGCGCGTGAGCGATCTGGTTCATGCGCGCTGCGCGCGCAGCCGTACGGGTGCTGAGTGCACCGACGAACAGCAGGGCGGCAAACGTCACAGCGTTGAGTGCGAGTACCTGGAGCAGTATGCCCGCGGTAAACGCACCGTGCGCCGCACCGACCACGCTGCTGACGGCCCACATCACGCCTTCGTAGACCGCAAATGCAGTTGCAAACACGGCCAGCATGCCGCCGGCCCGCGTGCTGCGCTGAGCCACGGCGCTCGCGGCCCATGTGGCGGCCAGAATCGCCGCGCCGATCAGGCCGGCCCAGCCGAAAGCCACCGCCCGCGCCGGGAAGCCGAGCAGGGTGAATGCGATCAGCTCATCGGCGAGCCACAGCACGGCCATGAACAGCAGCGCCTGCGCACGGCTCTGACGCAGCGCACAGATCGCAGCGAATGCCACCAGCGGAACGGCACAGGTCAATCCTGCGCTGAACAGCGCTACGGACAGCACGAAAGCGCCGAGCCACGCTGCGCGCGCGCCCCAGGGTGAAGAAGAGCGGTGACTGTAATTCATAGTATGACCTCTTTTCTGATGGTACCACTTCGATGGCAATGTGACAGCCCGGGGCTGCACGGCTGAGCGGGGACGCCCGGGGTAATCGGTACGCGCGGCCTGTACCACCGTGGACGGTGGACGTTGGCCGGCGCGCTCAGGCTCCGAACGGCCGCCACGTCACCCCCACGAACAGGCTAAACGGCACGGAATTGTAGCTGTAGGCCGTCTCGTAGCGTTTGTCGAACAGGTTCTCGGCGCGCACGTTCCAGCGCAACGTCCGACTGATCGGCCCATCGGCGGTCAGTGTGACCGTCGTGTAGCTGCCGAGAGTCAGCGGGACGGTGCTGAACGTCGGGGAGTAGGTGACGTCCGGCCGCGGTCCGGTGTAATGGACGAGCAGGCCGGTGCTCACGTGGCCGAAGGCGTACTGGAGATTGATGTTGGCGATGCTGCGCGCCAGACGCTGCAGTGTCGGGTGACCCGGATCGCTGAGCGCAAGCGGCTGCTGCAGAGTCAGGTTCGCCTCGTAGCTCAGACGGTGCCAACCGCCACGGGCGGCGAGTTCCAGGCCGCGGGTGCGCGTCCGGGAGATGTTCTGAAACTGCGTCGCGAAGCTCGGCGTCGTGCCGTAGCCCCACAGGTCACGGCCCATGGTTTGAAAAAGCGTGGCACGCAAGACGGTCGAGCGCCGCGCCCACTGCAGCGCTGCCTCTACCGTGTGCGCCGATTCCGGTTTGAGCGCCGGATTGGCTGCCCAGTACGGGCTGCTGTAATAGAGGTAGCCGAGTGGCGGTGCGTTGAACGCGCTCGCGTAGCTCGCGATCGCCTTGAATCCCTCGCCGAGGTTCCGACCGTAGCCGGCGAAGAAGGTATTTTCATTGCCGGTGTAGCCGTCGATCTGATCGTGACGCACGTTGAGCTGCAGCTCGTTTCCGCGCAATGCGCCGTTGAGACCTGCAAACACCGCAGTAACCCCGCGCGAAGTGCTTGGAATGCCACCCTGACCGGTGCTGGTGACAGACTGGTGCTGATGCGTGGCGCCGCCGGTCAACGTCCAGTTCTTCGACAACTGCAGCACGTTGCGCCACAGCAGGTCGAGATTCGTGGAGCGGTAGCTCTCGGGGTAGCTGCCGAGGTTGATGTTTTCCGTGCGCTCACGCGACACGCTGAAGCTCGAAGTCCAGAATCCGGCGATGCGGTTGTTGCTGAACACCTGCAGCAGACTCTGCTTGGTGCGGCCCCCGGAAGTGTCGTTGTCGTAGCTGTAGCGTCCGTCACTGAGGAAAGCACGCGCGCCGAGCTGCTGGTGTCGGCCGAGTTGCTGCACGATCGAGCCGTTGGCCGTCAGGTTGTGATAGCCGTCGGACTGATTTGACGTCACGAACGTGCTTTCTGCCGGGTTGACCGACGGGATGCCGGCTGTGGTGTAGCGGCTGACGCCGACCTGCACTCGGGTGTGATCGATCTGGCCGCTGGCGTTCGCCGATACCGTCACGGTGTTGCGGCTACCACCACTCACGGCAAGATCCGCCTGCGGTTTGCGCCCCCCCTCGCGCGTGGTGATCAGAATCACCCCGCCGATCGCGCCGGAACCGTAAATCGCCGAAACATTGCCGTGGATGACCTCGATGCGTTCGATTTGATCGGTGGTGAGGTTCTCCAGGTAATTGCTGCCGCCCGATGCATCCTGCGGGGTGACCGGTACGCCGTTCAGTAGCACCAGCACGCCGGCGTCGACGCCGCCGAAGCCCTCGAGGTAGGTCGTGGCCGGCTGTCCCGGGCCGCCGTTTGCGGTGATCTGCACGCCGGCCACCCGTTGCAGCAGGGTGGTCAGGTTCTTCACGCCGCTGCGTTCGATCTGTGCGCGGGTGAGCACGCTCACGCTCGGCAGCGCTTGGGTGAGCAACTGCGGAAACGTCGAGGCGGAGATAACCACCGGTGTCACATCGCTAGGCGCGGGCCCCGGGGCGGCTGCGGCCGGTGCGGCGGCCGCACCCAGAAAGGCGATCATCGCAGCGCCGCCGGCAAGAGTAGGCCGCAGTGCGGGCTTTGGCGAGCCGCTCAGACTCGCGGCTGTGCGAGCATCGAGGCGGCGTGCCCTGCGGGTACGGGAAGTAGGGATCGGAATCAATCGCATCGTCGTGCTCCGGACCAGCGCCCCGTCAGGGGCGTACCAACGACAGCCGATGCGAATGGCACACGCGAACGCCGTCGGGCCATGCCGAGCGGCTGCTCGGCACGCCTGTGCGGCGCCAGAATTTCCTGAAAAATATCCATGCCACGGCCTTCGCCTCGGTTACCAGATGTCACCGCTGCGATTGACCGCTCCGTGTGGTACGCCCCGCCCACCGGTTGGGTGACCGCACTGGCAGGTCTCCTGGCTCGCGGGTCGTGATCCTGCGTCCGGCCTTCCCAGGAATTCCCAGTGGCCGTGATGGACGCGGACTCGCCGCTTACAGTTACGGGGGTAGCCACGGCATCGGCTCCTCAGGAGCCTCACCGCGTTCCCTCTTGCCTCCCCGGTGCGAACCGGGGAACCAGTGCGTGGCCGGCAGTGTCCGCAATTCGTCTGCGCCCGTCAAGGCGCGCCCCGGGCAGTGCCTCAGAGCGGGGTGGCGAGCCGGCGGCGGCGGGCGATCCAGCACTCGTCGGCGAGGTTCATCGCCGAGACCGTGATCATGAGGATCAGGATGAGGCTGGTGGTGCGCGAGAGCGCGGTACCGAGCAGGAACCACGCTGCGCCCAGATTGAACGCGAACAGCAGCGTCGCGATCACTCGGATCGACCGGGGCGTGCCCTGCTGGTAGTTTCTGACGGGGAAGAACAGTGCAAAATCGCCCGCCTCGCCCCGGTGCAGCAGACGTAGGGCCAAGGATACCGCCCCCACGCCGAGTACCGTGGGCAGCACCATGTCGGCGAGCGCTGGCGCCCCGAGGCGCAGTCCCATGCACCACAGTGGCACCGGCCAGCTCGCCAGAGCGGCCGTCGCGAGCAGCCGATCCGTGAGGCGCGTGCGCCCGGCCATCGCGCTCATCGGTTCCCCCGCAACACCTTGCCGGGATTCATGATGCCGTTCGGGTCGAGTGCCTGTTTCAGCGCGTGCATCAGCTCCAGCTCGACCGGTGGCGCGTAGCGCTCGAGCTCGCCGACTTTCAGCCGGCCGATACCATGCTCGGCGCTGATGCTGCCGTCGAACTCGCGCACCAGGTCGTGGATCGCTCGCTGGATCTTCTCGCCCTGCGCGAGAAATGCAGCGCGGTCCGTGCCGGGCGCCTGGTTGATGTTGAAATGTAGGTTGCCATCGCCGGCATGCCCGTAGGCCACGAGTCGGCCGTCCGGCACGTGATCGGCGACCCACTGGCCGGCGCGCTCGATGAACGCGGCGATGTCTGCCACCGGCACGGAGATGTCGTGCTTGAGGCTGGCGCCATCGCGCCGCTGGGCTTCGGGAATGCTTTCGCGCAGCTTCCAGAACTCGCTGCGCTCGCGTGCATTGCGGGCGATCACTGCATTCTCGAGCAGCCCCTCGCCGAGCGCCGGCTCGAGACATTCGCTCAGCATCGCATCGAGCGGATCGGTGGCCCGCGCGGAAGTGAGCTCGGTGAGCACGTACCAGGCATGGGGTGAGTCGAGCGGGTCGCGCACGCCGGGGATGTGCCGGACCGTGAGCTCAACGGCGAGGCGGGGGATGAGCTCGAAGGAGCTCACTCGGTCTGCGCTGGTCTCGCGCAGCCGGGCGAGCAGCTCGATGGCGGCACCTGGGTCACGCACCGCCGCGAAGGCGCTGGCGGTGACGCGAATGCGCGGGAAAAGCTTCAGGCTGGCCGCCGTGATGATGCCGAGGGTGCCCTCGGCACCGAGAAACAGAGACTTGATGTCATAACCGGTGTTGTCCTTGCGCAGGCGGGTGAGGGACGACAGCAGTCGTCCGTCGGGCAGCGCCACTTCGAGGCCGAGAACCAGCTCGCGCATCATCCCGTAGCGCAGCACATGCACCCCGCCGGCATTGGTCGAGAGGTTGCCACCGATCTGGCAGCTGCCCTGAGAGCCGAGGCTCAGGGGAAAGTAACGCTGCGCTTCATCGGCGGCGTGCTGCACGTCGGCAAGCACGCAGCCAGCCTCGGCGATCAGGGAATAATTGAGTGCATCGACCGCCCGGATGCGCTTCAGTCGTGCCAGGCTGATCAGCAGCTGCGCGCCGCTCTCATCCGGTGTGGCGCCGCCGCAGTAACCGGTGTTGCCGCCCTGCGGCACCACCCCGATCCGCTCCGCATTGCACAGAGCGAGCAGCTGCGCGACCTGCTCGGCGCTCTCGGGCTGCGCGACGGCGAGTGCCCGACCGTGATAAAGCGCACGATGGTCGGTGAGATATGGCTGCTGTTGCGAAGCGCTCGTCAGCAACCGCCCGCCGACGATACTGGCGATGCGCTCGAGCAGTCGGGCCGGGGGCGCGCTCATGCGGGTCTCTCGTGGCGGTGCAGCGTCGGCATGGGTGCGCGACTATGCCGCAGGGGGCACCGGGGTGGGAAGTGCCTGCGCTTCAACGCAGCGCTGCGCCGAGCGCATGACCGAGCAGGTAGGTCGCCAGCCCCGCCGCGCCCCCGATCAGCACCATGCGCAGCGCTCCTTGCAGGGCATGTCGACCGGTGAACAGACTGATGGCCAAGCCGACGGCGAACAGCGTCGCCGCAGTGAGTGTCGCCGCTGCGATGAGCGCGCCCCGACCGCTCATCCCGGCGAGGAAGGGCAGCAGCGGTACCGCCGCGCCGAATGCAAATGCCAGAAAGGATGCGCTGGCAGCGGCCCACGGTGAGCCGAGATTCTCCGGACTCAGACCGAGTTCCTCGCGCGCCAGCACATCGAGTGCATGCTCGGGTCGGGCCAACAGCGTTTGACTGACTTCGCGTGCCTGGGGCAACGGCATGCCGCGCGCGGCATAGATCAGCGCGAGCTCCTCGGCTTCCTCCTCGGGGTACTCGGCAATCTCGGCGCGCTCGAGCGCAATCTGGTACTCGTACATCTCCCGTTGCGAGCGCACGGAGACGTACTCGCCGGCTGCCATGGACAACGCCCCGGCGAGCAATCCGGCCAGTCCGGTAACCAGCACCAGGCCTGCCGCGCTGCTCGCACCCGAGATGCCCATCACCAGGCTGGCGTTGGCCAGCAGCCCGTCGTTAACGCCAAAGACGGTTGCCCGAAGGTTGCCGCCGAGGCCGCCGCGATGCCGCGCGCCGACCTCGGCGAGCGTGGTCGGCATCTCGTGCCCGGAGAGGGCTGTGCCGCTGTAGACGGACAGGCCCCGCAGTTTCATGGCCGCCAGAACAGAGCGCAGCGCGCGGGGTCCGAACCAGCGCACCAAGCGGGCCACCACGCGCGCGCGCGCCGAGGGTCTGAATTCCAATGCACGGCCCGTCGCACCCGAGCGCTGCGCAGACTCGGCCCAGCGCCGCGCCTGCTCCTCAGCCGCTGCCGCGAGCTGTTCGAACAGGCGCCGATGGCGCGGATCGCGCTCGGCCACGGCGACTTGGCGGTATAGCCACGCGGATTCCTTTTCGTGCAGCCAGCTGGCCGAGACCTCCTGGCTCATGCTCGCCGCCGGCGCCGGGGAATGTGGCGATGCAACGTGACCGACAGCGCAAGCGCCGGGCAGGCCTCAGTGCCGTGTGACACCACGGCACGCAGGCACGACGCGTCCGGCCACCAAGGCGACGCGTCGCAGGGACTCAATACTCGTCCTGCTCGTCGTCGTCCCAGTCCTCGTCATCCTCGTCCTCTTCCTCCTCCTCGTCTTCGTCCTCCTCCTCGGACTCAGCCCAGCCCTCAGGCTCCTCGGCTTCCTCGAGATCCATCTCGTGCCAGGTCTCCAGATCCATCTCCTCGATCTCCCCGTCGAGATGTTCGATCTCGACAAGCTCGGCGTCCTCGTCCACTTTGAGCACGCGGAATGATTCCTCATCTTCAAGGTTCTCGTACCACTGGCCGGGAACCGGTTCGTAATCTCTGCTCACCGATGTTGTCCTCATCATCCACTTGGCGGCGGGGCAAGTTTAGGGGCTGCGGTGGCGGGGAGCAACGCGGGAATGAGCGGATTGACGCCAGGGCCGATCGGTAGCCGCCCATTACCTCGATGCGACCCGGAAGCACGCAGCCATCCGAGCGCATCATCACGCACGGCGAGTGCCCGCCGCGCCGTGCCGGGCACGATGTTCCGATCCCGCGTCTGCGCATAGCGCGATTTGTCGTGGAACCGTATAGTTTTCATCCTATGGCCCGTCACTCGAGCATCCGCTCCCCCCTCGGCAAGGCCCGGCGCGTGGTGGTCAAGGTCGGCTCGGCCCTTCTGGTCGATGCCCGTACCGGGCGCCTCAATCGCGCATGGCTCGAGACCCTGGTCGAGGACCTGCTGTGGCTGCGCGGGCGTGACCAGCAGGTGATCCTGGTGTCCTCCGG
>DAHVTM010000080.1:0-7289 GCA_027324195.1 Gammaproteobacteria bacterium
ATGGCCAGATACACCCGCTCGAGCTCCCGCGCGGCCAGCGCGGCGACCAGCCGGGCGTGCGCCTCGGGCGTGCGCGCCACGACGAGCAGTCCGCTCGTGTCCTTGTCCAGCCGGTGCACGAGGCCCGCGCGCGGCACGCGAGCGAGCGCCGGATCGAGCGCGAGCAGCGCGTTCTGCAGCGTATGGCGCGGATTGCCCGCACCCGGATGCACCACCAGCCCCGCCGGTTTGTCGATGACGAGGATGCCGCGATCCTGATGCACCACGGTCAGGGCCAGCGCCTCGGGCTCGACGCGCGTATCGGCCGGCCAGTGCGCGCGCACGCACACGTGCTCGCCCCCGAGCACTTTGTCCTTGGCGCGCAGCCGGCGGCCGTCCACCTCGACCGCGCCGGCCTCGATCCAGCCCTGCAGCCGGGCGCGCGAGTACTGCGGCAGCGCGCGCGCGAGCGCCTGATCGAGGCGCAGCCCGGCGGCCTCGGGCGGCAGCTCGATGCGATGGACGCGGAACTCCGCGCCTGCGGCCGGGTCGGAATCCGAAGTTTCCGCGGCCGTTTCGCTATACTCTTTCCCCATGCTTCCCAATCCGTCCTCCCGAGGCCGCGCGCGCGGCATGGTCGTGGCTGCGCTTATCGTGGCCGCGCTCGCCCTGACCGGCTGCTCGCATCGCAAACTGATGCTCAACAGCCCGGCGGCCCTCTACCACCAGGCGCACAAGGACCTGGTGGACTATGACTTCAACGGCGCGATCAAGCTCTATCAGCGCCTCACCGCGGTCTTCCCGTTCTCCGAGCAGGCACGCCAGGCGCAGCTCGATCTGATCTACGCATATTACCGCGCGGGCCAGGACGATTCCGCCGTCGACGCGGCCAATACCTTCATCCGGCAGCATCCGACCCATCCGCGAGTCGATTACGCCTGGTATATGAAGGGCGTCGTGCGCTTTCCCAAGCGCGCCAACCCGATCGAGCGGCTGTTCGGCGCGAAGCTCTCCAAACGTCCGCCGATCAACGTGCGCAAGTCCTTTGTCGCCTTCCGCACGGTGGTCACGCGCTACCCGCACAGCATTTATGCACAGGACTCCTGGCAGCGCATGATCTATCTGCGCGACCGGCTGGCCGCTTACGACACCTACGTGGCACGCTATTACTACGAGCGTGGGGCGTACGTGGCCGCGGTGCGCCGCTGCCGGCTCGTGCTCGAGAATTACGAGGGGGCCCCCGCGGTGCAGAGCGCCCTCGCCCTGATGATCCTTTCATACGATCGGCTCGGCCTGAAGTCGCTCGCCGCCCAGGCCCAGAGGGTGTACGCGGCGAATTTCACCGGCCCAGTGAGCGGCGCGGCGGACCTCACCGTGAAGCACTGGTGGCACTTCTGGTAACAGGGGTCGCGGCGGCCGTACTCGCCAGCCGCGCAGGCAGAGCGATGAGGCAATCCCTCGATCGAGCCTCGCAATCCTGAGTTCCGCGAGACTCGACGGGTGATGCTCACCTTCGCACCCCGCAGCGGCCGCCCCCATGAGCGCGGTGTGACGAGCCCGCTCAGCGGCGATAGCCGTTGGTAATCGGGTAACGCCAGTCACGCCCGAACGCGCGGCGGCTGACCCGTACTCCGGGCGGCGCCTGGCGGCGCTTGTATTCGTTGCGCTTGACCAGGTCGAGCACCCGCCCGACGATCACCCGGTCGAAGCCGCGCGCGGCGATCTCATCGACTGACAGATCCTCCTCGACGAATGCCGCGAGGATCGGATCGAGCACCTCGTAGGGCGGCAGGCTGTCGGAGTCTTTCTGGTCGAAGCGCAACTCCGCCGACGGCGGCCGCTCGATCACCCGCTGCGGGATCACCGGGTGGATGCCGTTGCGGTAGGCGGCCAGACGGTAGACGAGCAGCTTGCTGCAGTCCTTGATGGGCGCAAAGCCACCCGCCATGTCACCGTAGAGCGTGGCGTAGCCGACAGCCATCTCGCTCTTGTTCCCGGTCGTGAGCAGCATCCGACCGGTCTTGTTGGACAACCCCATCAACAACAGCATGCGGCAGCGCGACTGCATGTTCTCTTCGGCAGTGTCCGGTGGCAGCCCGGCGAACTCCGCCGCCAGTGTCGCCAGCGTCGCCTCGAACATGCCTTCGATCGACAGCACACTGTATTTGACGCCGAGCAGCCTCGCCTCCTCGGCTGCATCGCTCAGGCTGATCGGTGCTGTGTAGCGCGACGGCATCATCACCGCGTGCACCCGGTCCGCGCCGAGCGCGTCCACGGCGATGGCGAGCGTCAGAGCCGAGTCGATGCCCCCGGACAGCCCCATGACGACTCCCGGAAAACCGTGCTTATTGACGTAGTCGCGCACGCCGAGCACGAGCGCGCTGTACACGCTCGCCTCCTCGCTCAGCTCCGCCGCGATCGAACCCGTCCGCGGTACGACCCGGCCGGATTCGCGGACGAAATCCAAGCAGAACACCCCGGCCTCGAACGGCGGCGCACGCATGACCACCGTACCGGCCGCATCCATGACGAACGAATTGCCGTCGAACACCAACTCATCCTGGCCACCGAGCGTGTTCACGTACGCCATCGGTAGCCCGACGTCGATCACGCGGGTGCGAGCAACCGCTTCGCGTTCGCGCTGCTTGCCGCGCTCGTACGGTGAGGCGTTGATGACGACCAGCAGTTCGGCACCGGCGAGACGCGCGCGGCGCGCAGGCTCAGCAACCCAGATGTCCTCACAAATAAGCACCCCGACGCGAAAGCCCTTGATCGTGCGCACGGTAGCCTCGGCGCCCGCGTGAAAGTAGCGTTTCTCGTCGAATACCTTGTAGTTGGGCAGCTCCGCCTTGCGGTACACCGCCTCGATACGCCCTGCGGCGATGAGCGCCGCGGCATTGGCGATGCCCGAATCGACGTACTCGGGGAAGCCCACGAGCAGATGACCGGCGAAATGTTCTCGGCACAGTTGCTCGAGCGCCCCGTCGACCTCGGTCCGAAAGCCGCGATGGAACAGCAGATCCTCCGGCGGATAGCCGGACAGCGCCAGTTCCGGGAACAGCGTGAGATCCGCCCGGTGCTCCTCCTGAGCGATCCGGGCGGCGCGCACGATCTGGGTCAGATTGCCCTGGACGTCGCCGACCAGCAGGTCGAGCTGAGCCAGGGCAATGCGCAGAGACTCACTCATGAGCCTCCCTGGGTTGCGGATTAGCGCTGCCGGCCTCGACGGCGGGCGGCAGGAGTGCGAGCGGCCTTGCGCGCCGGTGGGACTGCCTTCTTCGGCGCCTTCTTCGGCGCCTTCTTGACGGCCTTCTTCGGTGCCTTCTTGACGGTCTTCTTGGCCGCCACCGTGACGCTCCGCTTCACGACCTTCACAGTCGTCTTCACCGCCCCGGGCCGGGCAGCCGTCTTGACTACCCTCTGCGGCGCCGGCTTGGCGGCAGGCTTGGCCGCCCGGGCTGCCGCCCGCGCACGACGCCTACGCAACAGGTCATTCATGGCGCTCCCGAGCTCAGCGGGCGACTTGACGGTCCGCACCCCGGCCGCCTCAAACGCAGCGTACTTATCGGCCGCAGTCCCCTTGCCGCCGGCGACGATCGCTCCGGCATGGCCCATACGCTTGCCCGCAGGCGCGGTGACACCCGCGATATAGGCAACCACCGGCTTGCTCACGAAACGGTGGATGTAATGGGCGGCCGCCTCCTCGTCGCTGCCGCCGATCTCGCCGACGAGGATGATGCCCTCGGTGCCCGGATCGCGCTCGAACAGCTCGAGCACCTCGACGAAATTCAGCCCGCGCACCGGATCGCCGCCGATGCCGACGCAGGTGCTCTGACCGAGTCCGATGCGCGTGGTCTGATAGACGGCCTCATAGGTCAGGGTGCCGGAGCGCGACACGATACCGACCGCTCCCTTCTGGTGGATGAATCCCGGCATGATGCCGATCTTGCACTCCTGCGGGGTGATCACGCCGGGGCAGTTCGGGCCCACCAGCCGCGTCGGCGAGCCGGCGAGGGCGGCCTTGACCCGCACCATGTCGTTGACCGGCACGCCCTCGGTGATGCAGACGGCCAGTTCGATGCCCGCATCGGCCGCCTCCAGAATCGCATCGGCCGCACCAGCCGCCGGGACGTAGATCATGCTCGCCGTCGCGCCGGTCTCCCGAACCGCGTCGCGGACCGTGTCGAACACCGGCAGGCCGAGATGCTTCTCCCCGCCGCGCCCGGGCGTCACGCCACCGACGAGCTGGGTGCCATAGGCGAGGGCTTGTTCCGAGTGGAACGTGCCCTGCTTGCCGGTAAAGCCCTGGCAGATCACCTTGGTTTGCTTATTGACCAGAATGCTCATGCGTCGAAACCCTTACTCTTGTTCTCACGCGCGGCTTAAGCCGCACCGCCGGCCGCAAGCGCCACGACTTTACGCGCCGCATCGGTCAGATCCGTTGCCGGCGTAATGGTCAGGCCGCTGCCGGAGAGCACTTCGCGTGCCTTCTCGGCGTTGGTCCCTTCAAGTCGAACCACCACCGGGACCTTGACGCCAACATTCTTTACTGCGTTGACGACACCGTCGGCGATCATGTCACAGCGCACGATACCGCCGAAGATGTTGACCAGCACCGCGCGCACCTTGCTGTTCGAGAGGATGAGCTCGAATGCGTGCGTGACGCGCTCACTGGTCGCACCGCCGCCGACGTCGAGGAAGTTGGCTGGCTGACCGCCGTGCAACTTGATCAGATCCATGGTGGCCATCGCGAGTCCGGCGCCATTGACCATGCAGGCAATGTCCCCGTCGAGCGACACGTAGTTGAGCTCATGCTCGCTGGCGCGTCGCTCCATGGGGTCTTCTTGGCTCGGATCGCGCAGAGCAGCCAGATCCGCATGGCGGAACACCGCGTTCGCATCGATGTTGAATTTCGCATCGAGCGCCACCAGCTGTCCGGACTCGGTCACGATCAGCGGGTTGATCTCGAGCAGACTCGCATCCTGTTCGAGGTAGAGTTTGTACAGCGCCAGAGCGATGTGCTGAAACTGCTTGATCTGCTCGCCGGCGAGGCCCAGGCCAAAGGCCAGCTGGCGCGCCTGGAACGGCTGTAAGCCGGCCGCCGGATGCACCGTGACCGAGAGAATCTGCTCGGGCGTCTTCTCGGCCACCTCCTCGATCTCCATGCCGCCGGCCGAGGAGGCGATGAGCGCGATGCGCCCCTTCTCACGATTCAGCGTGAGCGACAGATAAATCTCGCGCTCGATCTGCGAGCCGCTCTCGACATAGACCTTCTCGACCGGCAGCCCCTCGGGACCGGTCTGCTTGGTCGCGAGCCGCGTGCCGAGCATCGCCGCGGCGGCGCTGCGCACCGCATCGAGGTCGCGTGCCACTTTCACGCCACCGGCCTTGCCGCGGCCGCCGGCATGCACCTGCGCCTTGACTACCCAGACCGATCCGCCGAGCGCCTTGGCAGCGGCGACAGCCTGATCGGGCGTGCTGGCCGGCCGGCCCGCCGGCACCGGAATGCCGTATTTCCTGAAGATCTCTTTGGCTTGATACTCGTGCAGATTCATTGTTCGCTCTTGAAGTCCTGACCGAGGGCATGAAGCCGGTGATTGTCGCCAAAATCCCCGGGTACTGCCAATAAATCGGCTTTAATCCGCCGGCGTGCTGCGACGCCCATCGCGTCGCGCCGCACCCCACGGTGCTACAGTCCGCGCCGACCCCCACCCGATTTCGCACCGCCATGCCGGCCAGCGCCGCGAACGCCTCCGCACCCACCGACCTCGCCCGCCGCGTCGCCGGCTGGCTGAACGTCTACCGCTTGCTCGTGCCGACGGTGCTGCTCGGGCTGCTGGTGCTCGCTCAGGCGCCGTACCTCTCGGTCCGTCTGCCGGGGCTGTTCGTCGCGGCCTGCGCAGGGTATTTCGTCGCCGCCCTGGCCCTGATCGTCCGCCAGCGCCTGCGGGGGGCCGAACCGCTGATTCGGCCGCTCGCCAACTCGCTGCTCGACTCGGTCGCCATCGCCCTGATCCTCGCGGCAAGCGGTGGGGTGGCGAGCGGGCTCGGGATCCTGCTCGCCTTGCCCGTACTGGCGCTCACGCTGCTCGCCGATCGGCGCGAGGCGCTGCTGATCGCCGCAGGGGCCACGCTGGCGGTGCTGGTGCCGCAATTCTTCATCGGACTGCGCACCGCCGAGCCGGCCGGATTTGCCACCGCCGGCATGCTTGGGGTGGTGCTGTTTGCCATCGCATTGTCGGCCTGGCCGCTCGCCGACCGGCTGCGCACGACGGAAGCGACGGTACGCCGGCAGGAAATCGACCTGGCCAATCTCGCGCAGCTCTCCGAGTACATCGTGCGGCATCTGCGCGAGAGCATTCTCGTCGTTGATCCACAGGACCGCGTCCGCCTGATCAACGAATCCGCAGCACGGCTGCTTGGACCGGAAACGGCGCGAGTGGACGCTGCGCTCGAGAGCGTGTCCGCCGATCTGGTCAAGCTGCTCGCACGCTGGCGGCACAGCACCGACAGCACTGGCCTGTACCCGAGTGAAGACCCTACGTTCACCGGACCGGACGGAACGCGCGAGATCCGCGCGCATTTTGCCGCACTCGGCACGACGCAGCCCGCTGCGGTATTGATCTTTCTCGAGGACACGAGCCTGCTGGCCGAAAAAGTTCAGCAGTCGAAGCTGGCGGCCCTGGGCCGGCTCTCGGCCAGCATCGCCCACGAGATCCGCAATCCCGTCGGTGCAATGAGTCACGCCGGGCAACTGCTCGGGGAATCCCCCCACCTCTCCTCTGAGGACAAGCGGCTGACCGAGATCATCCACAGCCACGCCGATCGCGTCAGCCGCATCATCGAGAGCGTGCTGCGGCTGTCGCGCCGCGAAGCGGCGCGCGCCGAGCGGCTCATCCTCAGTGACTGGAGCGGCACGTTCCAGCAGGAGTTCTGCGACACCATGCAGTGGCCGCAGGAGCGGTTGCAGCTGGCGATGGCGGCGGAGTCGCTCGAGATCCGCTTCGATCCGGGCCAGCTGCGCCAGATCGTGTGGAATCTCTGCGAAAATGTCCTGCGCTACGGCCTCGATGCGATGCACGGCGGGACAATTGAGCTGCGCTGCGGCCGGCGCAGCGCGAGCGGGCGACCCTACCTGGAGGTCGCCGACCGTGGCCCCGGGGTGCCTGCTGAGCACGTTGAGCGTATCTTTGAGCCGTTTTTCAGCGCCGGCCGGGGCACCGGACTCGGCCTGTTCCTGGCCCGCGAGCTCGCCCAGGCGAACGGCGCAACGCTGCTCTATGAGCCACGTCACGGCGGCGGGAGCATTT
>DAHVTM010000086.1:0-5792 GCA_027324195.1 Gammaproteobacteria bacterium
CACCCGATGCGAAACGCTCCGGCCGATTGGAGTAGGATGCGCCGCCAGCATTCCATGCGAGCGAAAGTCGCCTGTCAATGAGCCGCGCAATAATCCGGGTTTCATCCGCGATGGTCAAGCAAAGGCCTTACCGGCGCGCCGGCGCGCGCGGCACCTCGGCGCTGCTGCCGGTTGCGCCGCGCCCGCAAATTGTGCGCTCGCGCACATACGGGGAACTCGACACCCTACTTGTGGCGATGCCGGTGTCTGCCGGAAGGGAGAGTCTCGCCGGACTGCCCGAGGCTGCGCGTTGGCAAGCGCTGCACGGGCGCGAGCCGCCGCGGGCCGCAACGGTGCGCACGGTTTCCCTGGCGAACCGCCGCCAGACCCTGGCAGTGCTCGGATTCGTGCCCGATGAGGCGAGTGTCTTCGAGCAGCTGCAGCTCGCCGGTCGGATGCTCAAGGCGACGGCGGAGCGCGCGCCGCAGACGCTTGGGCTGGCCGCGCTCGGCACCGGGCCGCGCGCCGAGACATCACTTGAAGCGCTGCTCGCTGCAGCGCTGACGGAAAGCTTCGCACTGCCGAGCTACAAGAGCGCTGTGCGGCCGGCCCCGGCCGTGCGTCGCATCGTGCTGCCTGCGGCGCCGCAACTCGACACGCACCATGCGGCCGTGAGCGCAGAGGGTACCAACCTTGCGCGCTGGCTCACCGCGCTGCCGCCCAACCTGCTCGACTCGCGTGGCTACCGCTCCGTCCTGACACGCTTGGCGCACCGCCACGGCCTCACCCTCAACTGGCTCGGTGAGCCGGCCCTGCGGCGCGCTGGCGCCAACGCGTTTCTAGCGGTGGCGGCCGGCAATGGACACCACGAAGCGGGCATTGCACGTCTGTCGTACCGACCGCCGCGACGGCGTACCGGCGCGGCGGATCTGGCGCTCATCGGCAAGGGCATCGTGTTCGACACCGGCGGGGTCAACCTCAAGCCACACCGCAGCATGCTCGAGATGCACACCGACATGGCCGGCAGCGCCGTGGCGCTCGCCACGCTCATCGCGCTTGCCGAACTCGGCGCGCCCATCGCCGTCGACGCCTGGCTCGCGATCAGCGAGAACCATATCGGTCCACGCGCGTATCGGCCGCAGGAGGTGGTGAGCGCCGCCAACGGCGTGACCATTCAGGTCGTGCACAGTGACGCCGAGGGACGCATGGTGCTCGCAGACACCTTGGCGCTCGCTGCGCGCACCCGCCCACGGCTGATGCTCGATTTCGCGACGCTCACCGGCGCATGTGTCTCGGCGCTCACCGAGCGCATGAGCGGGGTTTTCACCAACCGCCCCGCCCTGCTCGAACCACTGCTGGCGGCCGGGCGCGCAAGCGGCGAGCGGGTCTGGCCCTTCCCCTGCGAGGCGGACTTCGACACCGATCTCGACAGCAAGGTCGCCGATGTGCTGCAGTGCGCCGTCGATGGCAAGGGCGATCACATCCTGGCGGCACGCTTTCTCAGTCGGTTCGTCCCGCGTGAGATACCCTGGGTGCACGTTGATCTGTCCGCCGCGACCCGCGCCGGCGGCCTGGGTCACATCAACACTGAGATCACCGGCTTCGGCGTGCGCTTTGCGCTGCAGATGCTCGTGCGTCAGCCGATCCTGCCGACACTGGAGAAGGTCCGATGAGCGCCCCCAGCGCCCTCACCCTGCGCCGCCCGGATGACTTTCACCTGCACGTGCGTGACGGAGCGGCGCTCGCGGCGGTCGTGCCGTTCAGCGCTGCATGCTTTGCACGCGCGCTGATCATGCCGAATCTGCGTCCGCCGGTGCGCACCACGCAGGAGGCGCTCGCCTACCGCAGCAGGATCCTTGCCGCGCTGCCCGCCGATACGGATTTCTCGCCGCTGATGAGCCTGTACCTCACAGACCACACTGCGCCGCAGGAGGTGGAGCGCGCCCGCGCGAGTGGCTGCATCCTCGGCTTTAAGCTGTATCCGGCCGGCGCCACGACCCACTCGGATGCGGGTGTGACGGACATCCGCGCCGTATACGGAGTGCTCGAGCAGCTGCAGGAGACGGGGCTCGCGCTGCAGGTTCACGGCGAGGTGACCGACCCCACCGTCGATGTGTTCGACCGCGAAGCCCGGTTCATCGACGCCGTGCTCGCCCCGCTCGCCGAGCGGTTCCCGCGCCTGCGCATCGTATTCGAGCACATCACCACGCAGGCCGCGGTCGAATTCGTGCTTGGCGCGCGCGCGGGAATCGCCGCCACACTGACCCCGCAGCATCTACTGATGAACCGCAATGCGCTGTTCGTTGGCGGCATCCGCCCACACCATTACTGTCTGCCGGTGCTGAAGTCCGAGCGCGACCGCGAGGCGCTCTGCGCGGCCGTGCACGCCGGCAGCCCGCGGCTGTTTCTCGGCACCGACAGCGCGCCGCACGCGCGCGCAGCCAAGGAAGCGGCCTGCGGTTGCGCCGGGATCTTCTCCGCACATGCCGCGCTCGAGCTGTACGCCGAGGCGTTCGAGGCGATCGGTGCGCTCGAGCGGCTGGAAGCCTTTGCCGCCCACCACGGCGCGGACTTCTACGGCCTGCCGCGCAACAGCGGCCGGGTACGCCTGGTGCGGAGCGAGTGGGAGGTGCCGGCGGCCTATCCGTACGGCGAGGAGACCCTGGTGCCGCTGCGCGCCGGGGAGCGGCTCACTTGGCGCCTGGCGGCGCTGGAGCGCGCATGAACGAAACCCATCCCGAAGGCGAAACGCTCGGCCCGCTCGGACCGATGTCAAGCCGGTTCCGCGGCTATCTGCCTGTGGTCATCGACGTCGAGACCGGCGGATTCAATGCGGCCACCGACGCGCTGCTCGAGATTGCCGCGGTCATGGTCGACATCGACGCCGAGGGCGTGCTGCACCGCGGCGCGACGCATTCGTACCACGTCAAGCCGTTCGAGGGTTCGCGCATCGAGCCGGCGGCACTGCAGGTGAACGGTATCGACCCGTATCACCCGCTGCGCCCGGCGTTGCCCGAGCGCGATGCGCTTCAGCGGATATTCCGCGAAATCCGCCACGCGATGCGCGATTACGGCTGCCGGCGCGCGATTCTGGTCGGCCACAACGCCGCCTTTGACCTCGGCTTTCTCAACGCCACGGTCAAGCGCGCCGACATCAAGCGCAACCCGTTCCATCCGTTCTCGTGCTTCGACACCGCGACGCTGGCGGGCGCGGGTCTCGGCCAGACCGTGCTCGCCAAGGCGGCCCGGGTAGCCGGGCTCGACTGGGATCCCTCGAGCGCGCACTCGGCGAGCTACGACGCCGAGCGCACCGCGGAGCTGTTCTGCCTGGTGTGCAACCGTCTGCGTGAGAGCTTCCTCGACGCCCAGGCGCGCACCGTGGCACTCGGCTGGCAGAGCCAACCGAGTGACGCCGAGGCCGCCGAGGAACCCTGAGGGCTCGCTGCGGCCTCGGTCGCGGTACAACTCAGACGCGCGCGCCGAGCGCCCCAGCGCCCTCGAGCACCTTCTGCAACTCCCCGCTCTGGTACATCTCGAGCGCGATGTCGCAGCCACCGAGCAGCTCACCGTTGACGTACAGCTGCGGGTAGGTCGGCCAGTTGGAATAGCGCTTGAGCGCCTCGCGCAACTCCGGCTCCTCGAAGATATTGACCGCCTTGAAATCGGCCCCGAGCGCGCGCAGCGCCGCCACCGTCTGCGCCGAGAAGCCGCATTGCGGGAAATCCGGCGTGCCCTTCATGAACAGCACCACCGGCTGCGCACCGATCTCGCTCTTGATTCGCTCCACCACGTCCATCGCTTCACCTCTTCAGGGACACTTTGCGCCGCTCGATCGCGGCGATGACTTGCCATTGCTCCGCGGCGCTGAGCCCGCGCCAACGGGTGATTTCCTCGACGGTCCGTAGGCATCCGACACAGTAACCCCGCTCATCCAGCGAGCAGACCTTGATGCACGGAGAGAGGGGACGGCGGGACGCCGGCGGTAAGGCCTCGGACATTGTCACCATTATGGGGCCGCACGGGCCCGGTTCAAACCCCGCTCATGGTAGCCTGCGCCGATGAGCCCATCCGAGCCGGCGAGCGCCACATTCCTGCCCCCCTCCGACCTCGATGCGCAGGTTGCCGCGGCACTGCGCGAAGACCTCGGCAGCGGCGATCTCACCGCCGCCCTGGTGCCGAGCGGACAGCGGGTCACTGGCCGGATCATCACCCGCGAGGCGGCGATCCTGTGCGGCAGCCCCTGGGCGCAGGCCTGCTTCGCGCAGCTTGACCCGACCATCCGGCTCACCTGGCACGCCCGTGACGGTGCCGCATTGGCGCCGGGGGCCCTGGTGTGCACCGTCGAGGGTCCGGCCCGCGGGGTCCTGTCCGGGGAGCGCACGGCGCTCAACTTTCTGCAACTGCTCTCGGCGACCGCCACGGCGGCCAGCCGCTTCGCCGCAGCGGTCGCCGGCACCGGCTGCACGGTCCTCGACACCCGCAAGACGCTGCCCGGACTGCGCAGTGCGCAAAAGTACGCGGTGCGCTGCGGCGGTGCCGCCAATCATCGCATGGGGCTGTACGACATGGTGCTCATCAAGGAGAACCATATTCTGGCGGCCGGGTCGATCGGGCAGGCGGTGGCCGCGGCGCGCGCGCTCGGTGCCGGGGTGCGCATCGAGGTCGAGGTGGAAAGCCTTGCCGAGCTCGAGCAGGCGTTCGCGGCCGGTCCGGACATCGTCATGCTCGATGATTTCTCGCTCGAGGACATGGCAAGTGCCGTGGCGCGCAACCGTGCGCGGGGCCGCCCAGTTCAGCTCGAGGCCTCCGGCAGCGTCAGCCTCGAGACCGTGCGCGCCATTGCCGCCACCGGCGTCGATTTCGTGTCGGTCGGCGGGCTGACCAAGCACGTCCAGGCGATTGACCTGTCCATGCGCCTCGAATTCGACGCCCGCTGAGGGCCATTCAACCCTCGAGCTTCGCCTCCAGGTGGCGGGCGAGCTCGGCAATCGTCGGGTAATCAAACAGCTCGGTCAGATCGATCTTGCCAGGGTACTCGCGGTCGATCTGCTCGTGAATCTCGATCAGCTTCAGCGAGCTGGCTCCGAGTTCGAACAGGTTGTCATCGACGTCCACGCGTCTGCCGCCGAGCGCGGCATCACAGATGACCTTGAGCTTCGCCTCGATGTCAGTGCGCGTGCCGGCGCCCTGCGCCCCCTCCTCACCGCGCAGCGCGGCGAGGGCGTTGAGCTCGGCATCGAACTCACCGTTGGCATAGCCTTCCTCGAGCAGGTGCCGCTGAATCTTGCCGCTGGTCGTCTTCGGAATGCGCTTGACCGGGATCACCTGAGCGACCTCGAGGCCGGTCTGCTCGTTGAGCAGGCGCGCCAGCGCATTCGCAAGCGGCAGAAATTCCGCCACGGTGCCGCGGTGCAGCACGAACAGCACCAGTTCCTCGGCCTCGCCCTCACCCCGGCGTGCTCCGGCGGCCACCACCTTGCCGAGCTCAAGACCCTCGATACGCTGGGCAATCGCTTCCAGATCGTGTGGATAGTAGTTCTGGCCGTTGACGAAGATGATCTCCTTGGCGCGCCCGGTGACGTACAGATCCCCTGCCTCGATCACGCCCAAGTCTCCCGTGCGCAGCCAGCCGTCAGCCGTAAACGCCTCGGCATTGGCCTGCGGATCCTCGAAGTAGCCGCGCGTGACGTTCTCACCCCGGATGTGCAGGTGCCCCACCCGTCCCTCGCTGAGCGGCTGATCCTGCTCGTCGGCGATCCGCACGCTGCAGTACGGAATGGCCTGGCCCTCGGAAACCAGTTCGATGGCGTCGC
>DAHVTM010000126.1:0-21796 GCA_027324195.1 Gammaproteobacteria bacterium
TTCGATTCCCCCCGCCTCCACCACCTGATGGAAACGGCAGCGCCGGCCACACGGCCGACGCTGCCGAGATCCACCATGCCGCACCTGACGCTCGCCGCGACCGTGACCTGCAGGCCGCAGGCATGGCCGCAAATTCTTCAGCATGCCGCCGGGCGCATCTTCGCGCCACAAACAACCGCTGCCAGCATGCCTCATCCGACACCGTGTATCGTGTACGGCTCATTGTGCAGCGCGGATGTTTCTCAGTCGCGACAAAATGCGCTAAGCTCGACACAGAGCCGCGTGTTAGGTGGAGAGCGCGTTCTGTCGCCGGGTGGCGACAGTGGACCCGTGTTGTGCCGTAAACCATGCACGCAAAGAATGCTGCGGCATCGACAGTGAGTCCTGACGAGAAATTGGTGTCCATCAAGAGACGAATTCGCCTCGCTGCGCTACTTACGCTCGGGCCCTTTGTCTGCGCCCTCGGGTACGCTGCAGTGCCCGCCGCGCCGGCGCCCCCGGCACGACCGTTCAGCTTCGCGACCGTCGAGCATTTGGCTGCGCTGCGCGCCGAGCGGCCCTATCAGGTCGTGTCGACGCACCTGCCGGGGTTTCTGCGCCGGCTGAACTATGCCGAATATCACCAGATCCGTTTCCGTCCGGCCGATGCGCTGTGGCGGGGGCGCTCGATGTTCGACATTGCGCTGTATCACCGTGGCTTCGCCTTCACCCGGCAGGTTCGCATCTACACCGTTTCAACAGCCGGGGTGCGCGCGGTGCGCTATGCGCCCTCGATGTTCGAGTTCCCGCCGGCGCTGGCACGGGCGCGCCTGCCGGTGAGCCTCGGGTTCGCCGGCTTCGCGGTCCGCTACCCGCTGCAGAGCCCGCAGCACCGCAACACCGTGCTGGCCTTCCTCGGCGCATCGTATTTCCGGGTGCTCGGCCGCAATCAGACCGCCGGCGTCACGGCCCGCGGACTGGCCATCGACACCGCCACCACGGGCGGGGAGGAAATCCCTTACTTCACGGACTTCTGGCTCGTCGAGCCCGCGCCGCGCGCCCAGACCATGACCATCTATGCGCTACTCGACAGCCCGAGTCTCGCCGGTGCCTATCGCTTCGTGCTGCGTCCCGGGGCCATCACCCAGGTGACGGTGAGCGCGGTGCTCTATCCGCGTCGCCATATCACCAAGCTCGGCATCGCGCCGCTCACCTCGATGTTTCTCTATGGCGTGAATTCGGCGCGGCGTCGTTTCGACAACTGGCGGCCGCAGGTGCACGACAGCGACGGACTGATGATGCACACCGGCAGCGGCGAGTGGCTGTGGCGCCCGCTGCAGAACCCGACGCGGCTGGCGGTCAATCGCTACATGGATGATGACCCGCGCGGCTTCGGACTCATTCAGCGCGAGCGGCGTTTTGCCGACTACGAAGACCCCGTGGCGCGCTACGAGCAGCGCCCGAGCGTCTGGGTCGAGCCGCTCGGTCACTGGGGCCGCGGCGGGGTCGAGCTGGTGGAAATCCCGAGCAGCGAGGACATCGACTACAACATCGACACTTACTGGGTGCCGAGCGCCCCGGTGCGCGGCGGTCAGCCGCTTGCCTTCTCGTACGTGCTCTCGGCCTACCTGCACTCGGGCGGGCGCTGGCCACCGGGGGGCAAAATCGTGGCGACGCGCTTCGGACCGGTGATGCGCGCCGGTCACCCGGTGGCGCAGCTGCGCCGCACGCTGATCGACTTTGCCGGCGGGGACCTCGACGGCCTGCGCGCCAGTCAGCCGGTGCGGGCGGTGATCAGTGCGCTCGGGGCACGGGTCTCGGATCTCAGCACGCAGCGACTGGCGGAGAACGGACACTGGCGGGTGAGCTTCACGGTGCAGCCGACGGGCAACCGCCCGGTGGATCTGCGCTGTTATCTCGAGCTGTACGGCTCGGCGCTGACTGAGACCTGGACCTACCAGTGGACACCGGGCTCGTGAAGCCGCGCACCGACTGGCTGCGGCACCTGGCGCGGCGGCGGCGGACGGTGTTCTTCAGCCTGACGCTGCTCACCGCGGCGGCGGCCACCACCATGATGTGGGACATCCTGGCGGCCAACGGCCTGAACAACCTCGATCGCGCCGGACTGGTCATCTTCTTCATCCTGTTTCTGTGGATCGCCAGCTCCTTCTGGACGGCCGCCGCCGGCTTCGTGGTGCGAATGCGCGGGTCGGACTCGGCGCAGTTGCACGAGCGCTGGCGCGCCGCCGCGCCGCTCAATGGCCGCACTGCGGTGATCATGCCGATCTACAACGAGGACACCGAGCGCGTGGCGGCCGGACTCGATGTCGTCTGGTCCTCGATCCTGCAACTGCCCGAGCAGGCGGCCTTCGACCTGTTCATCCTATCCGACACCCGCAAGCGCGAGATCGGCGCGGCCGAGGAAGCCGCCTGGCGCGATCTGGTGACGCGCCACTCTGCGCGTGGGCGCATTTTCTATCGACGCCGGGCCGAGAACATCGCCCGTAAGGCCGGCAACATCGCCGATTTCATCAGCAACTGGGGCGGCGCGTACGATTACGCGGTCGTCCTCGATGCCGACAGCGTGATGTCGGGTGCCACGATTCTCGAGCTGGCGCAGCTGATGGACGCCCATCCTCGCGCCGGCATCATCCAGGCGCTGCCGCTGCCGGCCGGCCGCGATACGCTGTTTGCCCGCCTGATCCAATTTGCCGCGCGCCTGAGCAGTCCGATGCTGGCGAGCGGCCTGGCGTACTGGCAGCTCGGGGAGAGCAATTACTGGGGGCACAACGCGATCCTGCGCCTGCAGCCGTTCGCAGAGTTCTGCGCTCTGCCGCGCCTGCCCGGCGCCCCGCCGCTCGGCGGGGAGATCCTCAGCCACGATTTCGTCGAGGCCGCCTTTATGCGCCGCGCCGGCTTCGAGGTGTGGCTGCTGCCCATTGACCGGGGCAGCTGGGAGGAGATCCCCTCGAACGTGATCGACTATGCGGCTCGCGATCGACGCTGGGCGCAAGGCAACATCCAACACCTCGGGCTGCTCAGGGCGCGGGGACTGCACTGGCTGAGCCGAGTGCACCTGGTCGGCGGGGTACTCTCCTACCTCACCTCCCCGCTGTGGCTGCTGATGCTGGCGCTGAGCTCGACCGTGGTCATTCTGCAGGCCCTGCACGGCCACCAGTACTTCCTGCCCGGGCACCATGGGCTGTTTCCGAACTGGCCGCATTACCGCGACGGGGAGATTGCCGCGCTGCTGTCACTTACGGCGGTGGCGCTGTTTGGCCCGAAGATGCTCGCCGCGGGCCTGGCGATCCACGACCCGGCGCTGCGGCGTGGCTTCGGCGGCTCCTCGCGCATCGGCTTAAGCCTGCTCATCGAGCAGCTCTTCAGCATCCTGCTCGCCCCGGCGATGATGCTGTTTCACACCGCCTTCGTACTGAGCACGCTCGCCGGCAAGCCGGTCGCCTGGCACGCACAGGAGCGCGGCGACCGCGGCATCGGCCTCGCAGAGGCGTTGCGCCGGCACGCCGGTCACGTCCTGATCGGCCTCACCTGGGGCGCCCTGATCCTCGAGTTCGCGCCGCGCTACATCGGCTGGCTGCTGCCGGTCATCGCCGGCATGGTGCTGTCGGTGCCGCTCACCATGTTCACCAGTTGCGTCGCACCCGGCCAATGGCTGCGCCGGCACCGGCTGCTGATGACCCCCGAGGAGAGCGAACCGCCCGGCGAACTCGCCGCGCTGCAGGCGCGGCTCGCCCACCTTCCCGCCGCACAGCAAGGCGCGCTCGGCGCGCATCCGCAAGCCGCCGCCGCACGCGAGTTGCTGCGTGATCTCGAGGATCGCGTACCGGCGCACGCGCCGCTGCCGATGGCGCCACAGACGCTGCGCTACGCATGCACCTGGCGCGGCGCGCTGAACACACTGTTGCGGCGCAAGCACCCCTTATGGTGAACCAGCCGAGGACATCCTGATGCACCGACGCGGATTTCTGCGCAGCAGCGCGGCGAGTCTGGCCGCGATTGCCCCCTGGCCCCTGGAGTTCACGCACAAGAAGCGGCCGCAGGGTCCGGTACTTGGCGTGAAGCACTTCGGCACGCCGAGGCCGTTCTCGTTCGCCTGGCTGAAATCACTCGCGCACGCGATGTCGCTCACCGTGTACAGCGAGCCGGTGGCACCGCTGCCGCCGGCGATCCAAAAGCTCTCCTGGGACCAGTGGGAATCGATCACCTACCGCGAGCACCGTACGCTCTGGTACGAGGACGATCTGTTCTTTCGCATTCGCTTCGATCACCTCGGCTTCACGATGACCCGGCCGGTGCGCATGTTCGCGCTCGATCAGGGCATCGCGCGGCAGATCCTGTTCGACCCGAACCTGTTCGATTACAGCCACTCGGGCCTGAAGCCGAAGCAGATCCCGCAGAACCTCGGCTTTTCCGGCTTCAATGTACTGTTTCATAGCAACTGGGCCGATGACCGCGCCGTATTCCAGGGCGCCTCCTACTTCCGGGCCGTCGACGGCAGCGGACAGTACGGCATGTCCCAGCGCGGCCTCGCGATCGACACCGGCATGCCGCAGCCGGAGGAGTTCCCGGACTTCGTTGCCTTCTACCTGCAAAAGCCCTCGCCGAACTCGACGCTGCTCACCGTGTACGCGCTGCTCGACTCGCCGAGCGTCGCGGGCGCATACCGATTCATCATCGACGTTGCCTCTACTTTGGTGATGGACGTGGATTTCACGCTCTATCCGCGCAAGCAGATCGCACGGCTCGGCATCGCGCCCGGCACCAGCATGTACCTCGTCGGGGAAAACGACCACCGGGTTGCCGATGACTGGCGGCCGCAGATTCACGACTCCGACGGGCTGCAGATGCACACCGGGGTCGGAGAGTGGATCTGGCGACCGCTCACCAACCCGAGCGTGCTGCGCGTGAACTCCTACCTCGACGACAATCCGCGTGGCTTCGGTCTGATGCAGCGCGATCACGTGTTCGCCGATTATCAGGACGACGGCGTCTGGTACAACCGCCGGCCGAGCTGCTGGGTCGCCCCGAAAGGCGCCTGGGGCAAGGGTGCGGTGATGTTGGTGGAGATCCCAACCGTTGACGAGACGATGGATAACATCGTGGCGTTCTGGAATCCGGCCGAGGAAATCGTCCCGGGCCGCCAGTACGAGTACGGCTACCGGCTCTACTGGTGTCACGACAATCCCTTCAAATCGCATCTGGCGCACGTGCAGGCGACGCGCGACGGCATCGGCGGCATCGTCGGGCAGAAGCGCAGCGAATTCTCCTGGCGCTTCGTGGTCGATTTCATCGGCGGCGATCTGCCGCTGCTTGCGCCGCAGGAGCCGGTCACCGCGGTGATCAGCACCTCGCACGGCCGCATCCAGTTAGTCTCGGCACGCCCGTTGCTGCCGATCAAGGGCTGGCGCGCCATGTTCGATCTGGTGCCCGAGGAGGCGCTCGAGCCGATTGACCTCAGGCTGTACCTCGCCCTCGACGGTCAGGCGCTGAGTGAAACCTGGATGTATCAGTACACCCCGCCGGCGCTCACCGTGCAGCGCCAGTACGTCGGCACCTAGCCGCCCGCCGGCACGCTGCGCCGTGGCAAGCGAGGCGGAACAGCCCGTGGAGGATCTGTGGTCGCAGTGGCTGCTGCACCGGCGCCACGGCGACGATCCTGACTTCGAGCGCTCGACGCGCGCCATCGTCGAGCGCTACACCGAGCGGGTGCTCGAGGGCGCCCGGCTGCAGCCCGGGGAGGCCCTCGCCGATGTTGGCGCCGGGGAGGGTCTGCTTGCACTGCGCGCGCTGGAGCGCACCGGCGGTGCACTGCGGGTGTGGCTCACCGATGTGTCCGCGCCGATGCTCAGGCACGCCCGGGCGCGGGCGCTCGAGCGCGGAGTGGCCGGGCAGTGCACGTTTTTGCTGGCGCCTGCCGATCGGCTCGAGGGCATCGCAGACGCCTCGCTCGATGTGGTAGTGACCCGCTCGGTGCTCGCCTACGTTGCCGACAAGGTCGGGGCGCTGCGCGAATTTCAGCGGGTGTTGAAGCCCGGCGGGCGCATCTCGCTCGCCGAGCCGGTGTTCCAGGACGAGGCGCTCGCCGCGCAGGCGATCCGAACCGTGATCGAGACGACCCCGCCGGCGGCACTGAGTCCGCTGATGCCGCTGCTGCACCGCTGGAAGGCCGCGCAATATCCGGATACGGCCGAGAAGATCCGCGCCAGCGCCATCGCCAACTATTCCGAGCGCGATCTGCTGCGCTTTGCGCAGAACGCGGGCTTCACCCGGGTGCATCTGGAGCTGCATATCGATGCGTTCCCCTCGATGCTGCGCTCGTGGGCGGTGTTCGTGAACAGCTCCCCGCACCCGCTCGCCCCGCCGCTCGCCCAGATCATGGCCGAGCAGTTCAGCGCCGAGGAACGCGCGCTGTTCGAGCGCAGCATGCGCCCGGTCATCGAGGACCCGAGCGCAGTCAGCGTCGATCGCATGGTCTACCTGACCGCGCACAAACCGGCCGCCTGAGCCGGCACGCCGTTGCCACTCGAGCGTCTCGCCGCGCCGTAGAATGACGCGCAGCGAACTCGAATGATTCTGAGGCGAGGACAGATGCACCGGTCAGATCCCAAGCCGTACTCCGAGGCCTGCGAGCGCAACCGCGAGCCGATCCTCGCCGTGCTGCGCCGGCATTTCGCCTCCCGGCGCCACGTGCTCGAGGTCGGCAGCGGCACCGGCCAGCACGCGGTGCACTTCGCCGCCGCCTTGCCCGGACTCACCTGGCAGACTTCCGATCTGCAGGCCAACCTGGCCGCAATCGAGCAATGGATCAGCGAGTCGGGACTGCCCAACCTGCCGCCGCCGCTTGCGCTCGATGTCACCGGCCGCTGGCCCGAGGCGCGATTCGATGCGCTGTTCACCGCGAACACCCTGCACATCATGAGCTGGCAAAGCGTGCAGGCCTTGTTCGCCGCGCTACCGGCCGTGCTGAGCCCGGATGCAATCGTCGCAGTGTACGGGCCGTTCAATTACGACGGCACGTTCACCAGCCCGAGTAATGCGGCCTTCGATCTGTGGCTGAAACAGCGCTCAGCGCAGAGCGGCATCCGGGAGTTCGCCGCCGTCGATGCGCTCGCCCGCGCCGCCGGTCTGAGGCTGCTTGAGGACTGCCCCATGCCCGCCAACAACCGTACGCTCCTCTGGCGCAGCCGCGCGGCGCGCTGAGCGGCTCAGCGCGCGTTCAGCAGCGCGGCGATGTGCTCGGCGAAACGTTCGGCAGCGCCGGCGGCAAAACCCAGAAACAGCGACGGTTCGGCGAGCTCGAGCTCGAGGATGAACGGCGCACCGTGCGCATCGCGCAACAGGTCGACCCGCGCATACAGCGGCGGACCGGCCACGCGCCCCGAGGCCGCGAGCACCGCCATCACGCGCTCACCGACAGCCTGCTCGGCCGGTTGCGGCGTCCGCGGCGTGATGTGCTCGGGGGCGAACAGCGCCCGGGTGGGATCGGCGTCGAGCTGCAGCAGCGGACCTTTGCGAATGGCGTGACTGAACTGCCCGCCGAAGAACAGCAAAGCCGTCTCGCCGTCACGGTCGACGGCCTCGAGATACGGTTGCAACAGCACGCTGCGCCCGGCCTTGAGCAACTCCGCCGCGTGCGCCTGCGCCTGCGCGAGCTGCCCGCGGGCGAGCCGGCGCGCCCCACGCGAGCCGGCGCCCACGGCCGGCTTGATCACGAACTCGGCACAGGGCTGCTCGGCCAGAAAGCGCTCAATCGCCGGGCGCGGCGCCGCCTCGGGCTCGATGAACGAGCTGGCAACGGTCGGCAGCCCCGCAACGGCGAGCTCACGCAGGTAATGCTTATCGGTGTTCCACTCGACGAGTGCACGCGGGTTGTGCACTCGGGTAAGCACGGCAACGCGCTCGAGCCAGCGGCGAAACTCCACGAGCCGATCGGTGTAGTCCCAGGTCGAGCGCAGCAGCGCCAGGTCGAACTGCCCCCACGGCACCTGCGGGTCGTCCCAGTCGACGACCTCGGTGTCGATCCCCCGCGCCGCGAGCGCCGCCTCGAGCAACGGCATGTCCTCGTCGAGTCCGCGCGCGGCGCGCGCACCGACCAGTGCGATGCGGCGCGGGCCGCCTGGGCGCTGCGTCGGGCCGCTCACTGCGTGCGCCCATCGAGGCTGACGAGCGCACCGTACAGATCGGGGCGCCGATCGCGGAACACGAACCAGTTGTCACGCAGGCCGGCAATCTCATTGAGGTCGAACTCGGCAGTGAGCACCGCATCGCCCGCCTCGGGCGCCTCGGCGATCTTCGCCCCGAACGCATCGGTGATGAAGGAGGAGCCATAGAAGCGGATGTAGAGCCGCTCGGGGTCCTGCAGCGAGCGTTCCAGACCATAGCGGTTGGCGGCAATGAGCGGCATGAGATTGGCCGCAGCGTGCCCCTGCTGGGTGCGCTGCCAATGGGCGCGCGAATCGAGCGGTAGCGCCGGCGGGGGCTCAGTGCCGATCGCAGTCGGATACAGCAGCAGTTCCGCGCCGCCGAGCGCCATGGCGCGGGCCGCCTCGGGAAACCACTGATCCCAGCAGATGCCGACACCGATGCGTCCGTAGCGGGTGGCCCAGACCTTGAAGCCCGTATCCCCCGGGGCGAAGTAGGTCTTCTCCTGGTAGCCCGGACCGTTCGGGATGTGCGACTTGCGGTACACCCCGAGCAGTGCGCCGTCGGCATCGAGGATGGCGATGGAGTTGAAGTACACCGGCCCGGCATGCTCGAAGAAGCTGATCGGCAGCACCACGCGCAGCTCCCGGGCGATGGCGCGAAAGTGCTGCACGGCGCGGTTCTCGCTCACGGAGCGCGCCAGGCGCAGGTGGCGCACGTCCTGCTCGATGCAGAAATAGGGGGTCTCGAACAGCTCGGGCAACAAAATGATCTGTGCGCCGCGCGCGGCGGCCTGACGCACCAGCGCCTCGGCGGCGGCGATATTCGCCGGCCCGTCCCAGCCGCAGGCCATCTGAATCGCCGCCACGGTGAGGTGCCGAACGGTCGGCTGCAAATGCTGCGGTCGCTCAATCATGTCGGCCGAGCCCCATCAGTTGCCGCGCGGCGAGCGACTCGTTGACCTGCTCGGTGATGCGCATGGCCGTCTCGAGGGCCATCAGCCCATCCTCGCCGCTCACCACCGGCGGCTTGCCGGTCCGGATCGACTCGAGAAACGCGTCGATCTCGGCCTTGAGCGCATCGCCCTGCTCGAGGCTCTGCTCCTCGATGCTCACCGGCAGCGACCCGGCAGCCTCGCCCGCAGGACGTTTGCGGATCAACGTGAGGATCTTCTGCTGCAGATCGAGCGACAGATAGGCATCGTCCTCGAACAGGCGCATCTTGCGCTCGGTCTTCAGACTGACGCGGCTCGCCGTGGCGTTGACCACGCAGCCGTTGGCGAAACGAATGCGGGCATTGGCGATGTCGATCGCCTCAGAGAACACCGGCGTGCCCACCGCGTCGATGGACGACACGGGTGCCCCGACGATGGTCTGCACCAGATCGATGTCGTGGATCATCAGGTCGAGCACCACGTTCACATCGGTACCGCGCTCCTTATAGGGCGCCAGGCGATGGCACTCGACGAAACGCGGCGCCCGCAGGTACGGCTCGGCGGCGAGGATCGCGGAGTTGAACCGCTCGAGGTGCCCGACCTGCAGCACCCGCCCCTGCCGGGCGGCCAGATCAATCAGCTCGCGCGCCTCGCGCGCCGTCTCCGTGATCGGCTTCTCCACCAGCACGTGCGCCCCGGCAAGCAGAAAGTCCCGGGCAATGGCGAAATGCGCCGGTGTCGGGGTGACCACACTCACCGCATCGACCTGGCCGAGCAGCTCGCGATAATCGGCGAGCGCCCGGGTTCCCGTCTCGACGGCGACCGATTCGCGCGCCTCGGGGCGTGCATCGACCACCGCCACGAGCCGGCACTGGGCCGACTGGGCGTATTTCTGCGCATGGAAGCGCCCCAAATAGCCGACACCAATGACGGCTGCCTTGATCTTCTCCATGGGGCCATTATGACCTGCCGCGGCGCGCCGTGCCGCCGGATCGCGCCCCGGCGCGAGGCGCAATCGGACCGTCGGGCGGCTACAGATCGGCTACACTCAGGCCTATGGCGCAATCGCCCCCTGAATCATCCGCCGCCCGTGCGATGGCCCCGCCGAGACTGCGCCGAGAGCTGACGCTGCTCGGCGGCGCGCTCGGCGTCGGTGTGCTCATCATCCCGCTGCTGATCTGGGTCGCGGGGCACGCCACGCTCGGCGCGTATACGCACGGGGACAGCGGTCCGGGCTTTGGACCGCTCACGCTCTACCGGGATTACCTCAGCGGACTCGGCCATGGCTGGATCATGTACTGGCTCGTCGCCATCGGACCGGCGGTCCTGCTCGTTGCGCTCAGGCTGTGGCTCGCGGCAATCCGGCGACTGCCTCGGGTTTGACGGACTTGCCGCCCCGCTGCGCGCCCCCTAGCCTTATTCACTCTGCACCCGGCTCTGTGCCTCAGGAACTGTCGCGAGTCCGCTTACGATGACCCAATCTCTGCGCTTTCGTCTCGGCTGGCTGACCGCCATTGTGGCCGCACTCGCCCTCGGCGGCGCTGCGGTGATGCTGCTGCGCGCGCCCGCGAGCGCCTCGATTCTGCCTCCCGGGGCACTGGCACCGACCGCCAATCAGCGCGCCATCGCGCGCAAGGTCGCGCGTATCCTGAACGAGTACCAGTACAGTCATCCGGACATCGATGCGCATTTCTCGCATCTGGTCTTCGACCGTTACCTGCACTTTCTCGACCCGGAGCACAATTATTTCCTCGCGAGCGACGTGCAGGGCTTCTCGGCGACCTACCGTAATGATTTCGCTCAGCTGATCGAGGCCGGCAAGCTCGATCCGGCCTTCCTCATCTTTCAGCGCTTCAAAGAGCAGAGCCAGGCTCACATCCAGTACGCGCTCGGCCTGCTCAACCACGAGCCGAGCTGGACGAGCGACGCCAGCTACCACTTCGACCGCAAGCACGCGCCCTGGCCGGCCAGCGAGGCGCAGATGGACACGCTGTGGCGCGAGCGGGTCATGAACGAGGAACTCTCGCTGCTGCTGGCGCACAAGACCTGGCCGCAGACGGTGGACCTGCTGCGCAAGCGCTACAAGGCCGAGCTGCACCGGATCTCCCAGATCAGCGCCGAGGACGTGTTCGAGGACGTCATGAACGCCTACGCGCTCACGTTCGACCCGCACACCAGCTATTTCTCGCCCATGAGTTCCGAGGAATACCGCATCGAGATGAGCCTGAACTACGAGGGCATCGGCGCCTCGCTGCAGATGGACGGCAATTACGTCTCGGTGGTCAACGTGATTCCCGGCGGTCCGGCCGCGGTGGCGGGCACGCTGAAGCCGAACGACCGCATCACCGGGGTGGGCGAGGGCCGCCACGGTCCGATCACCGACGTAGTGGGCTGGCGTTTGAGCGATGTGGTGCAGCTGATCCGTGGCAAGGCGGGCACCACCGTGCGGCTGCAGATTCTGCCCGCCGGGGAGCACACCGGCGGTAAAGAGCAGGTGCTGAGCTTCGTGCGCAACAAGGTCACTCTGAAGGCGCAGGAGGCGCAGAGCAAACTCGCCACCGTGACCCGCCACGGCCAGGCCTACAAGATCGGCATCATCACGGTGCCAAGCTTCTACGAGGACGTGCAAGCCGAGGATGCCGGGGAAACCAACTACCGCAGCACCACGCGCGATGTGCTGCGCCTGCTGCTGAAACTCGAGAAGCAGCACATCAACGGGCTGGTGCTCGACCTGCGCGATGATGGCGGTGGCTATCTGCCGGAGGCGCTCGCACTCACCGGGCTGTTCATTCAGCACGGTCCGGTGGTACAGCTGCGCGACCGCAGCGGGCAGATCGAGGTGCTCGATGATCCGGAGAAGGCCCCCGCCTACGACGGGCCGCTCGCGGTGCTCGTCAACCGCTACAGCGCCTCGGCCTCGGAGATCTTCGCCGGGGCGATCCAGGACTATCATCGCGGCGTGATCATCGGTCAGAACACCTTCGGCAAAGGCACGGTGCAGAATCTCATTCCGCTCGACCGGTGGAGCACCAAGCCGATCGACGGGCAGCTCACGGTCACCATCGGCAAGTTCTACCGCGTCACGGGCCAGAGCACGCAGCACCGCGGCGTCGTGCCGGATGTCGCCCTGCCCTCGCCGATCGATCCGAAGCTGGTCGGGGAGAGCGCCCTGCCGCGCTCGCTGCCCTGGGACACCATCAACCCGGTTCCCTTCCCCGTGGCCACCGGGTCGGCGGCGGTGCCCTCGATCCCGCAGCTGCGCGCCGATGAGCTAGCGCGCGAGCGCCACGATCCGAATTTCCAGTGGCTGGTCGGGGACATCCGGCTGATCGACTCGATGCGCGCGCGCAAGTCGGTGTCGCTGAACCTGCTCACGCGCAAGAGCGAGCGCCACCGCGAGGACGAGAAGCTGCTCGCGCTCGACAACGAGCGGCGCGCCGCGCTCGGCCTGCCGGCACTGAAGCAATCGCGTCAGATCGGCGGCAAGAACGACAAGATTCCGGATGTGATCCTGGATCAGGCCGAAGACATCATGGCCGACATGATCCGCCTCAAACAGTCCGCCGGCACTGCGGTGCAGACCGCCAAGCGCAGCTGAGGCGCCGAGCGCCCCGCGGCGCTCAGCGCAACAGCACGCTGTGGATGTTCCAGGTGTCCTCGGCGAGGACATTGGGAATGCCCTCGGGCGCGTCAGCCGCCGGATGGTCCGCGACGCCGCTCAGCGATTCGGGACTGGGGATGGTGTCCTCCGCATCGCGATAATCGGCGACCCGGCGCAGACTCCGCAGCCGCTCGCGGATGTGCTGGCTGAGCCCGCGCTGCGTGTTGAGCAGCGCCTCGGCGCGCTGGATCTGATTCATCAGCGCCAGGCACTCCTCGCGGCTGCCGTAATCGTCGACCACTTCACGCCGCTGGGTAGCCTCGCGCGCGCGCATGACCAGCAGCGGCATGACCGTGAGCCGCACGCACATGACCTCCGCGTAGGCGATCGTCGTGAGATTGACCAGACGGCGCGCCTGCAACGACAGCCCGGGAAACTGCGGCGCCGACTCAGCGGCGATGTCCGCGGCGGTGCGGCTCGCCGCCTCGAACGACAGATCGGCAGCCGCCGCTTCGGTGCGCGCCTGCGCGATCGCCTGCTCGAGCGCTCGGCGCTTGAAGAACTGCCAGAAACGGCGCAGTTGCGCGCGCTCGCGCTCGAGGTTCGTCAGGCGCTGGTGCGCCTGCGCGGCGAGTTCGCGCACCACGTGCAGATGCTGCTCGGCGCTCTGGCGGCGCGCGAACTGCGCCCGATTGTGCTCGGCCAGATGCTGACGGCGCTCCCGCTCCTCCTGCTGCGCGGCGAGCTCGGCGGCGAAGCGGGCGAGCAGCTCATGGCCGCTCTGCCACAGCCGGCGCAGCTGGTAGAACGCGAGCGCCGGATAGGCGGTCTCATTGACCCCGAGGCGCTTCTCCAACGCGGCGAGCGTTTCCCTGACGCGCCGCGTCACGCCCTCTTGTTGCTTGATGCGGTCCTTCAGACGCTCGACTTCCTCCTTCAGGTCGCCGAACGCCTTCTTCAGCTCCGCACGATTGCGAAACAGCGCGAGCACCCGATGATCCTCGGACGCCTGCGCGCGCTGAAAGGGGAGCTTGAGGAAACCCAGTTGTCGAAATGCCTTCATGAGTGGTGCGGCGGGCGCCGCATCAGCTCATACGGCGACCCCCGCGAAACGATGCCCGCGTTCCGCGCAATACTCCAACCATTTATTTAACATCATATTGCGCACCCAGCGCTGACGGAGTTCACGCTCCGCACAGGCGGGCACCTTGAGTGTGGGCTCGACCGTATGCTCGCCACGCTGCTCCGCCTCGACGAGCCGCGCATCGTGATACACGCGCACGCGCAGATCCGGACAGCGCACCAGAGCGCTGTCCTGCCTCAGCTCATAGGTGAGCTCGAGAATGCTCGTGTAAGCGCACTGCTCGATCACAGTGAGCAGCAGATCACAGTCGCCCGGGCGGCACGAGCGATACACGCCCTGTAGCCGGCGCAGATCGCCGGCCAGCCAGCCGAGGCGGATGTAGTTGCTCTCGTACAGGCTCATCAGTGCCACAAAGCTGCGCGGTCGGGCGCGCCAGGAAACCTGTGTCAGTGCATCGTTCAGCATCACCCGACTATAGCGGAGGGACGTGCCAGTGCAAACCGCAGCGGTGGGATCTGCGAGCCGCTCCGGCCGTGCAAATTCCGTGCTAAGACTGCACGCTATGCGCGATTGCGCCGCTCGATGCCGGTGGTGTTGAGAATGCGGCTGGCGATCTCCTCGATCGAGCAGTCGGTGGTGTCGAGCCAGGGGATGCCGTTGCGCACCACGAGGGCCTCGGCGGCACGCAGCTCGTAGCGCACTTGCTGTGCCGAGGCGTAGCGGCTCTGCGGGCGCCGCTCATTGCGGATCTGCTGCAGGCGCTCGGGCTTGATGGTGAGCGCAAAGAGCTTATCGCGATACGGCTCGAGCCGCTCCGGCAGCCGGCCCGCCTCAAGATCTTCCTCGGTGAGCGGATAGTTGGCGGCAAAGATCCCGTACTGCAGCGCCAAGTACAGGCAGGTGGGCGTCTTGCCGCAACGCGACACACCGATCAGCACCACATCGGCATGGGCATAATCTCCGCCCGTACCGTCATCGTTGGCGAGCGCGAAGTTGGTCGCGTTGATGCGCGCGGAGTACAGCGCCGGATCGGCAATGCCGTGCGCCCGGCCGGCCCGATGCGTCGAGCGGGTGTCCAGTTCCTGCTCGAGCGGGCCGACAAATGCCGCAAAAAAATCCAGGCACAGGCCATTTGAGCGCCGTACCACCTCGCGTAACTCATCCTGCACGAGCGTGCTGAAAACGATGGGCCGCATGCCATCTTCAATCGCCGTGCGATCGATGCGCCGTGCGGCCTCTACGGCCTTGTCAAGGGTCGACACAAATGGCAAAGTCACCGCGCGAAACTCGAGACCCTCGAACTGGGTCATGAGACTGTGACCCAGCGTTTCCGCGGTCACTCCGGTCTGGTCAGAGACGAAAAAAACGGTTCGTCGGCCCACGGCGTGAGGCTCGGCAGCGATAATTGGGGCAGGCAGTGTTCCACCGCGCGCGGCGCGGAGCAAGCGGCAGACGGGGTTTCTAGTGGACGCATACGTCATACCCTTTGAGCGAGTCGGGCAGCACGACATCGAGACCGTGGGCGGCAAGAATGCCTCGCTCGGGGAGATGATCGGCGCGCTCACGCGCCTCGGTGTCAATGTACCGGGCGGATTTGCCACCACGGCGCACGCCTATCGCGAGTTTCTCGCGCAGAACGGACTCGATGTGCGCATCCGCACCGAACTTGCCGCACTCGATGTCAATGACGTCGCGCGCCTGGCGATCAGCGGGGCGCGCATCCGCCAATGGATTCTCGCCACTCCCTTCCCGGGCGCATTCGAGCAGGCCGTCAAACACGCCCTGCACCAGATGAGCGGCGGGCAGGAGATCTCGGTCGCGGTGCGCTCCTCGGCGACCGCCGAGGACCTGCCCGAGGCCTCCTTCGCCGGCCAGCAGGAGACCTTCCTCAACGTACGTGGCGAGGCCCAGGTACTCGAGGCGATGCACCAGGTGTTCGCCTCGCTGTTCAACGACCGGGCGATCGCTTACCGCGTGCACCAGGGGTTCGACCACAGCGCCGTGGCGCTCTCGGCCGGCGTGCAGCACATGGTGCGCAGCGACCTCGGTGCGAGCGGGGTGATGTTCACGCTCGATACTGACTCGGGCTTTCGCGACGTGGTGTTCATCACCGCCTCCTACGGGCTCGGGGAAACCGTGGTGCAGGGCGCGGTCAACCCGGATGAGTTCTACGTCTACAAACCGGCGCTGCGCGCGGGCAAGCAGGCAGTGCTGCGGCGCAATCTCGGTGCAAAGGCCATCAAGATGGTGTACGCGCCCGCGGGCTCGAGCGAGCGGGTGCGCACCGTCGATGTCCCCAGCGAGCAGCGCACGCGCTTCTGCCTGAGTGATGTGGACGTGCTCGCCCTCGCCCGCCAGGCACTGCTCATCGAGCAGCACTACGGCAAGCCGATGGACATCGAGTGGGGCAAGGACGGCGCGAGCGGCGAGATCTACATCCTGCAGGCACGCCCCGAGACGGTCCAAAGCCGTGCCGGGCGCACCATCCAGCGCTACTCTCTCAAGTCCGCGCCGACGCGGGTGCTGGCGAGCGGGCGCAGCATCGGCCAGCGCATCGGCGCCGGCACGGCGCGCATTATTCGCGACGTGGCCGAGATGGCCCGCGTACAAAGCGGCGATGTGCTGATCGCCGATATGACCGATCCAGACTGGGAACCGGTGATGAAGCGCGCTGCGGCCATCGTCACCAATCGGGGCGGGCGCACCTGTCACGCGGCGATCATTGCCCGTGAGCTCGGCATACCCGCGGTGGTCGGCTGTGGCGATGCCACGCAGCGCATCACGGAAGGCCAGTCAGTCACCGTTTCATGCGCCGAGGGTGACACCGGTTACGTCTACGAGGGGCTGCTCGAGTTCGAGCAGCGCCAGATCGAGCTCGACTCGCTGCCGGCGCTGCCGGTCAAGATCATGATGAATGTCGGCAACCCGGATCGCGCCTTCGGCTTCGCCGGCATTCCCAACCGGGGCGTGGGACTGGCGCGCCTGGAGTTCATCATCAACCGCATGATCGGCGTGCATCCGCGCGCGCTGCTCGAATTCGACCGGCTCGATGCGGCGCTGAAGGAGCAGATCGGCGCGCAGATGGCCGGCTACGACGATCCAGTTGACTTCTATGTGGCCAAGCTCGCCGAAGGCATCGCGCAGATCGCCGCAGCATTCGCGCCCGAGCCGGTGATCGTGCGCCTGTCGGACTTCAAATCGAACGAATACGCCAATCTCATCGGCGGCAGCCGCTACGAGCCGCACGAGGAGAACCCGATGCTCGGCTTCCGGGGCGCCTCGCGCTACGTCGATGAGCGCTTTCAGCCCTGCTTCGAGCTCGAGTGCCGTGCGATCAAACAGGTGCGCGAGCAGATGGGCCTGACCAACGTGCAGGTCATGGTGCCGTTCGTGCGCAGCGTCGAGGAGGGCCGGCGGGTGACCGAGCTGCTCGCGGCAAACGGCTTGCGGCGCGGCGCCGATGGTCTGAAGGTCGTGATGATGTGCGAGCTGCCGACCAACGCTCTGCTCGCCGAGCAGTACCTGGAGCACTTCGATGGCATGTCGATCGGCTCGAACGATCTGACCCAGCTGACCCTCGGGCTCGATCGGGACTCAGCCATCGTCGCCAAGCAGTTCGATGAGCGCGACGCGGCGGTACGCCGCCTGATCGAAATGGCGATCGCGGCCTGCCGCAAGCACGGCAAATACATCGGCATCTGCGGCCAGGGCCCCTCCGATCACCCGGATCTTGCCCGCTGGCTGCTCGAGCAGGGCATCGAGAGCCTCTCGCTCAATCCCGACACCGTGGTCGAGACCTGGCTGTTCCTCGCCGGACAGAGCGCGCGCTGAGCCCGAGCGGGGCGGCGCTCAGAGCGCCTCGCCCCCGAACGCCGGGCGGAACAGCTTGGCGCGATAGTGCTCGAGCTCGCGGATCGAGTCGCGGATATCGGCAAGCGCGAGGTGTGCATCCTGCTTGCTGAGCCCATCGAGCACGCTCGGCGCCCAGCGGCGCGCGAGTTCCTTCAACGTGCTGACATCGAGATTGCGGTAATGGAAATACCGCTCGAGCTGCGGCATCAGCCGCGCCAGGAACCTTCTGTCCTGACAGATGCTGTTGCCGCACATGGGAGAGACGCCCGGTGGCACCAGCGGCATCAGGAATGCGAGCGTGCGCGCTTCGGCCTCCGCAGTGTCCACGCGACTCGCCCGCACGCGCGCGAGCAGCCCCGAGCCGCCGTGCTGCTTCTGATTCCACTCGTCCATGCCCGCGAGCACCTGCTCATCCTGGTGAATGGCGACCACGGGCCCCTCGGCAAGCACTTTCAGCTGCTTGTCGGTGACGATCGTGGCAATCTCGATGATCGCGTCGCTCTCGGGCTTCAGGCCCGTCATTTCCAGATCGATCCAGATCAGATTCTCATCGCTCGGCATGCTCGGCTCGCTCTGGGAGATAATGGGCGGCGATGAGTGTAGCAACCTTCGATGCACGCGTGATCGGCGCCTTCGGCCGCCAGGTGCGCGTGCGCGCCAGCGACGGTCGGGACTACCCGGCGCGGCCGCTCGGTCGCGAACTGGGCATCGTCTGCGGCGATCGGGTGCGTTGCCGACACGATACGCAGCACGGGGAGGTGCACGTGCTCGAGGTGCTGCCGCGGCAAACCGCGCTCTACCGCACCAATGCGCGCGGGGGCGCCGAGGCGGTACTCGCCAATCTCACCCGCCTGTTGGTGGTCATCGCCCCGCTGCCGGTACCGGATCCGTTCGTGACCGACCGCTACCTCTGTGCGGCGGAATCGGCGCGGATCGAGCCGGTATTGGTGCTCAATAAGGCCGATCTTGAGCGTACGGCGTCGCTTGCGCAGATCCTGCGCGGCTATGCACTCGCCGGTTACGAGCAACTCGAGGTCTCGGCCGTGAGCGGCGCGGGCCTCGCTGCGCTGCGCGATGCGTGCCGCGGCCACACCGCCGCCCTGGTGGGTCAGTCCGGGATCGGCAAGTCCTCGCTCGCCGCGCGGCTGATTCCGGCCGGGCAGATCGAGATCGGGGCGCTGGCGCGCACGGCCGAGGGCCGCCATACCACCACCGCCTCGCGGCTGTTCGAGCTGAGCGACGGCGGTGAACTCATCGACTCCCCGGGCGTGCGGGACTTTGCCCCGGCGCTCGAGCATCTCGAGCCGCGCTCGCTGGGGTTTCGCGAAGTGGCGCAACTCGCCGCCGGCTGTCGCTTCCTCGACTGTCAGCATCTGCGCGAACCGGACTGCGCGGTGCGCGCCGGGGTCGAGCAGGGCCGAATGGATCCGCGCCGCTACGAGAGCTATCGGCGGCTGCGCCGCCTGCAGCACACGCTGGGACCGGCGCATGAACGGTCGCGACGGCGCGGGGGCTGAGCGGCGCTTAGACGCTCTGTCGGCCGCTCAAGGCACGCGCGAGCGTACCTCCATCGACGTACTCGATCTCCCCGCCGATCGGCACGCCGTGCGCGATGCGGCTCGCAATCAGGCCGCGGTGCGTTGCCAGCTCGGCGAGAAAGTGGGCGGTGGCCTCGCCCTCGACCGTGGGGTTGGTCGCCAGGATCAGCTCGCGCACCGCGCCCTCGGCAAGAATCGCCTCGAGTTCGCGCACCCCGAGCTGCTCCGGGCCCACCCCATCGAGCGGCGAGAGATGGCCCATCAGCACGAAATACCGGCCGCGGAAGCTGCCGGACTGCTCGATCGCCACGACATCGGCTGGCGATTCGACCACACACAGCAGGGTCGGATCACGCTGCGGCGCGGCACAGATCGCGCACAGATCCTGCTCGGCGAACATGCGGCAGCGCTGACAGCGGCGTACTGAGGCGAGCGCCGCCTCGAGCGACTGCGCGAGCGTGTGCGCCCCGCCGCGCCCCTCCTGCAGCAGATGAAAGGCCATGCGCTGGGCGCTCTTCGGACCGACGCCCGGCAGCGCACGCAGCGCCTCGATGAGCTCGGCCAGTCGCGGCGGGTGCTTCACGGGCCGATCAGAACGGCAGCTTCATTCCCGGGGGCAACTGCAGCCCGGCGGTGACCGAGGCCATCTTCTCCTGCACGCGCGCCTCCACCTTATGGACCGCGTCGTTGATGGCAGCGGCCACCAGGTCCTCAAGCATCTCGCGATCCTCGCCGATCACCGTCGGCTCGATGGCTACGGCGCGCACCTCGTGCTTGCCGGACATCGTCACTTTGACCATGCCGCCACCGGCTTCACCGGTCACCTCGATGCTGGCGATCTCCTCCTGCACTTTCTGCATGTTCGCCTGCATGGCCTGCGCCTGGCGCATCAGTTGATTGATATTGCCTCGCATGAGGTCGCTCCTCGCTGGTCTCGGATGGGTCGCCGGCGGCGACGGTTTCATTTCAAGGGTCGGACGGTCTCGGGAATGACTTCGGCGCTGAACTGCTCGCGCAAGCCCCGGACCCCCGGATCGGACTCAAATGACTGACGGGCCGCGTCGGCCTGTTCGCGCTCGGTGCGCTCGCGGGCCTGGGCCGGGGTCTCGCCGGTCTCGGCCGCACTCACGAACTCGAGCCGCACGGGCTCGCCGAAATGGCGCGACAGCGCCTGAGCGAGCTTCTCCTCGAGGGACGGCGTGCGCAGCGAGCGGCTGCGCGGGTCGAGCGCGAGCTTCACTCGCGCCCCCTCGCGGCCGAGCAGTACGCAATGACTCGCCAGTTGACGGGCCGCGCCGGTGAGATCGAGCTGAGCGAGCAGCGCGGTCCACGGCCCGTCGGCCGCGCCCGCCGCGCCAACACCGGCCGGCGCGGCGCTCACCGCAGGACGCTCCCCCGCCGCCGCGTCGGCGGCGACGCCCACCGCACGGGGCGTCGAGGGCGGGTCGGCCGCACCGGGGCGGAAGGCAATCATTCTGAGCAGCGTCATCTCGAAACCCGTGCGCGGATCGGGCGCAAGGGGCAGGTCGCGCCGCCCGATGATGGCCGTTTGATAGTAAAGCTGCACGTCCTCGGGGCCGAGCGCCGCGGCGAGCCGGCCGAGCAGCTCACTGGCATAGAGCTCATCACCCTCGTAATCGCGCACCACCTGCTTCAGCGCCACACGCGTCAGCAGCGAGGCGAGCTCATCGAGGAGCTGCCCGTAGTCAGGCGCCCACTGCTCGAGCGAACCGGCAAAGCGCAGCAAATCCGCGGCATCGCCCGCGGCAAGCCGCTCGGCGAGCTGCACGACGTGATCGCGCGCCACGGTGCCGAGCATGGCCCGTGCCTCGGCCTCCCCGGCCCGCCCGCCGCCAAAGGCGATCAGCTGATCGAGCAGCGAGAGCGCATCGCGCATGCTGCCGTCGGCCGCCTGTGCCAGCAGCGCCACGCCGGCCGGCTCAAATTCGAGCTGCTCCGCGGCGAGCACCTCGCGCAGATGCGCGCTGATCTGTGCCACCGGGATGCGCTTGAGATTGAACTGCAGGCAGCGCGACAGCACGGTCACCGGCAGCTTCTGTGGATCGGTGGTAGCGAGCAGGAACTTCACGTGCGGCGGGGGCTCCTCCAGCGTCTTCAGCAGCGCATTGAAGGAGTGCGTCGAGAGCATGTGCACCTCGTCGATGAGATACACCTTGAAGCGCCCGCGCGTCGGCGCGAACTGCACGTTGTCGAGGATCTCGCGCGTATCGTCGACCTTGGTGCGCGAGGCGGCGTCGACCTCGATCAGATCGACGAATCGGCCCGCATCGATCTCGCGGCAACTCGCGCACTGCCCGCAGGGCGTGGCGCTCACACCCTGCTCGCAGTTGAGGCACTTGGCGAGGATGCGCGCGATGGTCGTCTTGCCGACCCCGCGGGTGCCGGTGAAGAGAAACGCGTGGTGTACCCGCCCGCTCGTGAGCGCGTTGACGAGCGCCTGGCGCACGTGGTCCTGCCCGATGAGCTCGGTGAACGCCTTGGGACGCCATTTGCGCGCCAGCGCGGTGTAGGTCTCGGTCATGGATGCCCAACCGGAATGGGAGGCGGCCCGCACCAGCGGGTGCTCCGGCACCCGACATCGCCGCTGCCGCTGCTGCCTTCCGGCCCTGACGGGGTTCACGACT
>DAHVTM010000019.1:0-49624 GCA_027324195.1 Gammaproteobacteria bacterium
CAGACTCGAGTGACCGGTCGGGATCGCATTTCAACCATTTTGCTCACAACAGTATGTTTGAAACGGATTGGCGCGAAATCGGGAGCTTTCGGTTCATGCAGGCAGGCTGAATTGTGGGGCTATACGGTGCACGCCAGGTGATGACCCTCTGCCGCGGGTCGGTGGTGCCGTGCTCATGACTGCCGACGCTGATTTCGGCGCAATGGCCATTTTTTCCCATGTTTGACGGAGATATCTCTCATGCCTCGCTCCATCTGCGCAGTTGCCTTGGCGTTATGTCTTTGTGCAGCATCGGGATCGGCGCTAGCACACTCCATACCGGCGCACGATATTCCCGGCAGTCACGATAGCCCGATCGTCTCGCGCTTCGCGGGGTCGGTCATCGTGGGCTACCAGAACGTCGGATTCGACCAACTGGTCCTGCCGCTGGGAGGAGTCGTGCGTGGAAATCTCAGTCGTGTAATGACGGTGAATGGGAACATAACTAAACTTGCGTATGTCGCTCCGGCTGGCAAGTCGGCCCTCGAGGTGTGGCTTAATTTTCGCCAGGCGCTCGCCAATGCTGGCTTCAGGTCGCGCTTCACCTGCAGTGCGAGCGAGCAGGGCCCGCTCTCCGGTCTGTCCAGCTGCGGTGATGTTGGCGAGCTGACGCAGATACTCGTCTCCGAAGACTTGCGCCACGCAATGGCGAGTCCGTATCGATACCGCCGGGAGATGATCGAGACGCTCGACGGCCCAAGTACCGCATATCTTGAAACCGCCCACCTCTCCCGGCCCTCCGGTTCGATTGATCTGATGCTGCTGGTCGCTCACGCGCCGGGAAGACCGGTCGGAGTGCTGCTCGAGATCTGCAAGGGCAAGGCGATGCCCACCGGTGAGGTGACTATCGCGGAGATGGACCAAGGACTGGCGCGAGATGGACACGTTGCGCTGCGTGGCATCCACTTCGCCACCGATAGTGCGCAGATCACCACTGAGTCGGACTCAGCTCTTGCGCGAATGGCCGCTTTCATGAAGGCGAAGCCGGCCCTGAACGTCTACATCGTGGGCAATACAGACGACAACGGGACGTTGGCGCACAACTTGGCACTTTCCCGGGCCCGGGCTCAGGCGGTTGTCGAGGCCCTCGTGGCGCGGGGCATCCCGGTTGCGCGCATGGCGGCCGAAGGGATCGCTTCCTTCTCGCCAGTGGCTAGTAACCACACCGCTACGGGACGTGCCAAGAACCGCCGTGTCGAACTGGTGGCGCAATGAGGACGAGCGCGCAGACTCGGTGCCCACAGCCGGTCTGCGCGGCGAGTCTAGGTGAGAACGAAATCATTGGGTCGGTTAACCGATGAATGAGCAATTCGATCGGTCGGCGAAACCCGCTCATCGTGCCGTTTCTGATGAAATGACAGGCAGTAGCCACCGGACTCGCGCGACCGAATCGACGCGCAGTGCTCGAGGCAGCAGGACTGGGTATATAGTGCATGCCCGGGGGCACTGCGGGAGTGCGGCCAACATGCACCGCCTCCTGCCGGTCATGTCTTATCCGTTGCTGGCCGGCATGTTGACGCAGACGGGGGCGGCTTTCCCCGGTTCGAAGATGTTCCGGACTGCCTGTTAAGCAATCGACCCGCTAGGATTGGGGGACTCGACACGCGGGGTCCCACCATGCGTTCCGCAACCGTGTACGCCCTGACGGGTGGCGGTAAGTCACCTCTAATTCCATACCCGTCCTTCCGTCTCCGCAGTGCGGAGTGGCGTGCGGCTCATTTCACAGTCGTGATCCATTCCCGTTAAGCGCCGCTCACGAGCGAACCGAATCAAAATGCTCCGACCACAGGGGTTGTCAGAGTCTGTGCAGCGCGCAGATCTTGTGGCCATCCGGATCCCGGAGGTAGGCCAGGTACAGCCGGCCCGCCCGGCCCTCGCGTACGCCCGGGGGATCTTCACACGAGCGGCCGCCCGCAGCGAGACCGGCCGCGTGCCAGGCGTCCGCCTGAGCGGTCGAGGCGGCGGCGAAGCCAATCGTCATGCCGTTGGCACAGGTTGCCGGCTCGCCATCGATGGGCTTTGTCACGGAGAACACTCCGGTTGGTGTGCGATAGAAAATCCGCTGCCCATCGACCGTCGCGGGCGGAACACCCAGTGCGCCGAGCACAGCATCGTAGAAGGCTTTCGCGCGCTGTAAGTCGTTGGTGCCGATCATGATGTGGGAGAACATCGTTCGACCTTCTTTGGTGATAAATGCTGGCGTGCAGTATACGCATTGGCCGGGCTTGCCCACCATCCCACCATCACGCGATCCGGAGCTCGGTGTGAAACGCGCCGCAGTGCTCGCTCCAGATGAGCGTGCTGGCGCTTGGACGTCTTTGAGTGCGGTAGACATTCTCTGCTGCATGGGCGCCATGCCCTGAATCAGCGCGCGTGGCGGCGCTGCAACAGGCGGAACGTGTAGGCGGGCGCAATGACGCAGCGCACGGTCCGGGAGGAGGGCCAGCCGGGGCTGCCCGAAGCTTCGGGGATGGCACCGCCGAGTGCGGATGCCCGTCTTCCTGCAACGGGGCACCATGCATCGCTCGCCGATCTTGGCATTGCGGCCCGTCCCGCTCTAAATCCACAATCCTCCGCGGTCTCATACTCGCCGGCGACCTGTCGTGCCTCGCGGCAAAGATGCTCGAGCGGCCGATCGCCTCAGTGGCGCGCACACCCCGTGAGCGGTAGGAGGGGCTCAATGCGCGACGCGAGTTCCCGCTCGCGATGCGGGTGTGCGAGGACCTCTGCAGCGCTGAGCAAGGCGGGCGTCGAATTCAAATGCTCTAGCGCCCCGCATTGCCGCCTTTACACGCGAGTTGATCACCAGTGGCAAAGGCGTTCCTAGTCATTTTCAAAGTCGAAGCAACGTGTTCACGTCGGGCGGTCGATCAGCCCGCCAATAAAATTACGCATATACTAAGCAGCACGTGAGCGAAGCGGCGCAATTTTTCTCAAATATGGCAGTCACCCTCTCCGCCAATGCGTACCGGCTCGGTCAGTCGCATCGGGCACCGCGACCGCCTGAGCGCGAGCGGCGATGCGGGCGATTGCCGCGACGCTAAGGCTTCCTCAGCGCTCTTTCCGACAAACCGTTCCCCATCGAGAATTTGGACTCCCGCCGCATGAAAGCCGCATTGCTCACTGCATTTCGCACGCCCGTTGCCGTCGAGTCGGTCGCCGACCCGGAATGTCCGGATGATGGTGCGATCGTCGCCGTTCACGCCTGCGGCGTGTGCCGCTCGGATCTGCATACTTGGACAGGAGCCGATCCGCAGCTGGCTCTGCCGCATGTGATGGGACACGAGTTCGCCGGGGAGGTGGTCGAAATCGGCCGTGCATGCCACGGGTTCCGTCCGGGCGATCGCGTGACCGCGCCGTTCATTCTCGGCTGCGGGCGCTGCGAGGATTGCACCGGCGGGCGGCCAACGATCTGCGACACCCAGCGGCTGATCGGCTTCACGCAGTGGGGTGCATTCGCCGAGCGGGTGGTCGTGCAGAACGCGGATTTCAATCTCGTGCGCTTGCCGGATGCCGTCGGTTATGTCGAGGCGGCTGGGATGGGTTGCCGTGTGACCACCGCTTGGCGCGGACTCAATGATCGAGCCGGCTTGCAAGCGGGCGAGTGGCTCGCCGTTCACGGTTGTGGTGGCGTCGGTCTTGCTGCCATCATGCTGGCAAGGACGATCGGGGCGCGCGTGGTCGCCGTGGACATCTCTGCTGCCGCGCTCGCCAAAGCGCGTGAGCTGGGTGCCGAGCACTGTCTGGACGCCAGTGGCATCCCTGACGTCGGTGCCGCTGTTCGTGAGCTGACGCGGGGCGGCGCGCACGTGTCGATTGACGCGTTGGGCGTCACCGCGACGTTCGACAATTCTCTTCGATCGCTTCGCAAACTGGGCCGGCATGTCCAGATCGGCATGCCGGTCGGGCGGCATGTCGCGGTGAATCTGCCGCTGCTCGATCTGGTCTATTCCCGTCAACTCAGCCTGTATGGGATGCGTGGACTCGGCGCAGCGGGCTTTGCGCCGCTGCTCGATATGGCCGCAGCGGGTCAGCTCGATCTCGCGCAATTGGTGACGGAACGCATTGCGTTGCACGGACTGCAGCGTGCGCTGGACCGGCTGGAGGCCGGCAGCGGCTTCGGAATTTCAGTTGTCGATCGGTTTTGACGGACGGGGGATGCACGTGACCGACTCGGTTGCCGAACTGTCGCTCAACCACATCGATGGCCGCTGGCTCGGCGATGCCGCGACGGCGCGCCCGGTGATCGATCCGGCCAGCGGCGAGATGCTCTCGCGGCAAGCGATGGCGGATGGCGCGCAGATCGATCTGGCCGTGCGGGCCGCCTGCCGGGTGCATCGCGCGGGGGCGCTGTCGGCCCTGCGGCCGGTCGAGCGCGCCCGGATGCTGCATGGCATGGCGGCCTTCATCGGCGCCAACCAGGCGGAAATCGCGCTCACACTGACGCTCGAACAAGGCAAGCCATTGTGGGAGTCGCGCATCGAGGTGGCCGGCGCGGTGCGCTTCCTCGAGTACTACGCGAATCTCGCCGAGAGCCTCGAAGGTCGCTCGATTCCCCTTGGCGGTCACTACGTCGATTTCACCGAAGTGGAGCCGCGCGGGGTAACGGCCCACATCATTCCGTGGAATTATCCGTTTGAGATGACGGCGCGCTCGCTTGCACCGGCATTGGCGAGTGGCAATCCCTGCGTCGTCAAGACCCCTGAAATGACTCCCTTGTCGAATCTGTGGTACGCGCGTGCGGCCGAGGCGTGCGCGCTGCCTGCCGGGGCCGTCAACATCGTGTGCGGACTGGGGTCCATTGCCGGCGCAGCACTCGCGTCCCATCCGCTCGTCAATCTGATCGTGTTCACCGGATCGGTGAAAAGCGGCATTGCCGTGGCACACGCGGCGGCTGAGAACGTCGTGCCGACGATTCTCGAGTTGGGCGGAAAGTCGGCGGCCATCGTCTATCCGGATGCGGATCTCGATGCGTTCGAGACAAATATGCGCTACGGCATTTTTTACAACGCCGGACAGACCTGCTCGGCGATGTCGCGCGTGGTGGTGCATGAGAGCCGGGTGGAGGAGTTGCTCGAGCGCGCAGCCAATCTGGCGCGCGCGCTGTCGGTTGGTCCGGGCATCGAGCGCAGCGAAGAGGGACTGAACATGGGCGCGCTCGCCTCCAACGAGCGGCGCGATGCGGTACGGGACATGGTCCGCCGCGCACAGCTGCAGGGTGCGCAGGTGGTGGCCGGCGGCAACGCGCTCGCCGGGCCGGGCGCATTCCTGCAGCCGACCGTCATTCGGGCGCTCGAAGCCGGCTGCGAAATCGCGCAGGAGGAAGTGTTCGGGCCGGTATTGACCGTGCTGTCATTCAAGACGGATCAGCAGGCCGTTGAAATCGCCAATGGCACGCGTTTCGGTTTGGTCGCCGGAGTGTTCACGCGGGACCTGGAGCGCGCGCTGAGAACCGCGCGCGCGCTGCGCGGTGGGCAGGTCTTCATCAATGAGTGGTTCGCCGGCGGCGTCGAGACGCCCTTCGGCGGTGTGGGGCAATCGGGATTCGGACGCGAGAAAGGTCAGGAGGGCATGATGAACTATGTCCAGACCAAGAACATCGCCATCCGACTCTGACGGACCCCTCGGCATGGGGCGATCCGGTGCTGCGGGCATGCGCCCGCAGATTCGGTGAGCGCCAACACCCGGATGCCGCCGTCCGCGGCGAGGCGCTGAGGACGTTTCCTCGCAGGGCAACAGCGGGTCGGCGCAGGTTTCAGGGTGCGAGCGCGCGCACTCGCCAGTTAACGCATTCACCCCGTTGTGGGCGCCGCGGTGGCCAGCTCGAGGACGACGTGCGGGGGGGCGACGTCGCTCTCCAGTAAGGCGAGATACCCGTCCGCCGCCGCGATGACCGCCTCGCGGCCGTAGACATGGACGATGTCGCCGGGCCGATGGGCATGACGCTCGTGCCAGCCGCTCGCCCGCTTCACGATGAGCCAGGTGCCGGCAAGATTGATGATGCTGCCGGTCCGGCCATAGGCGCGCACGTGGCGTAGCAGCTCAGCGAGCGGTTTGCCGAAGTCCAGTACGCGCTCGCGCAGGGTGATCTTCGGCCAGTAGCTGCCGCTGTCCTGCGGCACTGCCGCGCGCCATAGCGCGGGGAAGTCGCGGGCCACCCTCGCGGCGAGCTTTTTACCGGCCATCTGCACCCGCAGATCGAGACTTTCGTGACACTCATCGGGATGCATGGCGAACAGCTCGGAGGCGAGAATATCGCCGGCGTCGAACTCGCTGCTCAAGCGGTGACAGCTCACCCCCCAGATGGGGCGATTCTCCAGAATGGCGCGCGGCAACGGATAAGGCCCGCGTCCCTGCGGCAGAGGGGCGGGGTGAAAGTTGACCGCGTGATTCACCAGCGGTGCCCACGGTGGAACCTTCCAGTCGTAACCCGCCACGATCAGTACCTCGCAGCCGTCGCGACCGAGCTCGGCGATGTCCCGCGCCGTGATGCGCGAGAGCTGAATGGCGGCACTTTGTTGCTCGGCGAGCGCGATCGCGGCGCGCTGATTGCCGAATTCCGGGTCTCGGATCGGTACCGTGAACAGCTTCTGTGCGCGCCAGCCGGCCTGACAGAACGTGTCGAAGATCCCGATGTATCGATCGATGGTGGCGATGGCGAAGCGCATGACCTGCCTGGCTCTCAGAGCATCGATGGCGCAGCGCTACCGAGGGGTTGCGCGCTCATCGGGACGGGATTCTCGGCTGTGAACTCGTACCGTGCATTGCACGGCAACCTAGCACATACGCGATGGCTGCACGTGTGTGCAACTGTAAGGCATTCTGCAGGCGGGCGGCCCGAGTGGGGCGGGGCGGCGCGCGGCCAGCGGGGCGCGGATGGGTGCGCTGGGGCGATTGCCTGGCGTCGATGCGCCGCGCGTGTCCGGCACGCGGCGCGTGACAAACCGCATATTTTGGCGCGATGGGCCGGTCCCGCTCCGAACGGCGGCCGGTTGAACTGTGTATGCTTCCTAGCCGATGGTGGCAGGCGAGGGGGGCGTCTGCGTGCCGCAAGTCAGTGCCGTGGAGTGTCTGTGTGAGCGCTGTGTTCGACTGCGATATTCTGATTATTGGCGCCGGTCCGGCCGGGCTGAGTTTTGCCGCCGCGCTGCGCGGCTCGGGTCTGTCCGTCGAGATGCTCGAGCGGCTCTCCGCGGCGACGCTGGCCGAGGCGCCCTACGATGGCCGCGAGATCGCCCTCACTTGGCGCTCGGTGCGCATGCTGCGGGACATGGGGGTCTGGCAGCGATTGCCGAGCGAGGAGCTGTTCGGTATCCGCCGCGCCCGTGTGCTCAATGGTCTGATGAGTACCGGGCTCGATATTGCGCCCCAGGGTGGGGCCGATGGGGCCGATCCGCACGGTGATCTCGGCATTCTGGTTTCCAACCATCTGTTGCGCCGTGCGCTGTACGAGACCGTGCGGGCAGACGGCACGACCCGCTTGCACACCGACTGTGTCGTGCAGTCCGCCGCGACGGATGCGCACTCCGCCACCGTGACATTGCAGGACGGGCGCGTGCTGCGCGCGAAGCTGCTGGTGGCTGCCGACAGCCGCTTCTCGGCGACCCGCCGCGCGCTCGGCATCCCCGCGCGGCATCAGGATTTCGGCAAAACGATGATGGTGTGCCGCATGCAGCATGCGCTCTCGAACGAGCGCGTCGCGTGCGAGTGGTTCGGGCATCACCAGACGCTGGCCATCCTGCCCCTCGGTGAACGGCAGTCCTCGCTGGTCCTGACATTGCCGCACGCCCAGATCGAGCGGCTGCAGGCGCTCGACACGGCGGCCTTCGAGCGCGAGATGCGCGAGCGCTCCCGCAACCGCCTCGGCGCACTGACCCTCAAGAGCGAGCGCTTCGCCTATCCGCTGGTCGCGGTGTACCCGCAGCGCTTCATCGGCCCGCGCTTTGCGACCATCGGGGATGCGGCCGTGGGCATGCATCCGGTCACCGCGCACGGATTCAATCTCGGTTTGGCCGGGCAGGAGACGCTCGCCCGGCTGATCCGGCGCGAGTGCGATCGTCGTGGCCGCGGCGACCCCGGTTCGCCATCGCTGCTGCGCACATTTGATGTGCAGCATCGCTTCGCGACCCGTCCGCTGTATCTGGCGACCAATGCCATCGTCCGCCTGTACACCGACGATTCCATTGCGGCGCGCGTGGCTCGCGGGGCGCTCCTTGGACTGGCGAGCCGAGTTCCGCAGGTGAGCGCGCACCTCGCCCGGGCCTTGCAGCAAGCCGGTTGAGCACAGTGGTGCGCGCTTCGCGCGCGGCTCAGACACACCAGGGCCGCGCAACCGGCCGGGGCCCTTAAGGCCACAGACCGTGATGCTCGGCGAGGCGCGAGAGCTGCACGGTGTTGCGGGCGCCGAGTTTCTCGCGGATCGTGGACTGGTGGTTCGCGACCGTCTTTTCCGACAGTCCCAGCTGCTCCCCAATGCTGCGCAGCGTTTCCCCCCGCACCAGCAGGCGCAGAACTTCGAATTCGCGGGGTGTCAGGTTTTCGATGTCGGACTTGCGCGGCTGTTCTGCGGCGCGCACCATGTTCGCCGTCACATCGCCGCTCACGTAACGCTCGCCGCGGCAGACCGTATGGATCGCTTGCAGTAACACTTCCGGCGCGCTTGCCTTGCTGAGGTAGCCGAGTGCGCCGGCCTCGAGCGCTCGATTCGCATAAATCGCGTCATCGTGCATGCTGAACATGAGGACGCGCAGCTCCGGCTGGTCGCGGCGCATGCGGCGCATGGCCTCGATGCCGCTCAACCCGGGCAGGGCGATATCCATCACTACCACGTCTGGGGCGAGCGCGAGGGCGCAGTCGCATGCCTGTGCCGCGTTCGCAGCCTCACCAACAACCTGCACGCCAGGCTCCCCGGCGAGCAGCCGCCGGTAACCCTCGCGCACGATCGCGTGATCGTCGACCAGCAGAACTTTGATCGGCCCGGTCATGATGCCGCTGCCCGCAGCGGCACGATCGGAATACGCGCCGTCAGCGCGAAGCCGCCGCCCGGGTTGCGCTCGATCGCCAGCTCCCCGTGCAGCGCTGTGACGCGCTCGCGCATGCCGATCAACCCAAGGCCGCGCGTCGGCTGCACGGCAGAACCGCCCACGCCATCGTCGGCAACTGTCACGGTGATGGAGTCCGAGGCTGCTCCGGGGGACGCGCAGCGACAGAGGCGGATGTCGACACGCCCGGCAGCGGCGTGCTTGGCCACGTTGGTGAGGGCCTCCTGAACGAGCCGGTAGACCGTGACCGCGACGTTTTCGGCCAGCGTCGAGAAATCCCCGCTTACTGCAAGGTGCAGCGCTACATCAGGCAGCCGAGTGCGCCACGTCTGAACGCAGTGCTCGAGCGCGGCGGCAAGACCGAGCTCATCGAGGCCCGCCGGACGTAGCTCGCGCATCAGCGTCGCGAGGGCACGGTGGATGTGATTGCAATTCTCGACGATGGCATCCGCGCGCGCTCGACGTGCCGTCGGGTCATCGCCGCGGTCGTCGCGGATGCCCACGGCATCGAGCTTGATGACATTGAAGTACTGCCCGAGCTCATCGTGCAGCTCGCGCGCGAGCACCTTGCGCTCGGCTTCCTGCAGCTCCACGTACTGCTGGGCGAGACGCCGGTTGTCTGCCAGCGCCGTGGTGAGCTGCGCCTCGGCCCGCATGCGGTGCTCGATTTCCTGGCGGGCCTCACCGTAGCGGCGGGTCGCGAACCAGGTCAGACCCAGTCCGAGGACGAGCAACACGGTGGGCAGCTCATCGAGCTGATACCGCTCGTACGGGGCAGTGAGCCGTCGCAGCATCTCCGTCACGTTGAGCAGTCCGCAGACCACCCAGGATGCGATGGTGAGCGTGGCGACGAGGAGTGCGTCGCGTCGCCGCACGCGCCGTGCGGGGTCGCCTGACCCGCAGGCAAGGGCGCGGGGTGGTTCAGCCATTGGATCGCCGAGAGGCGCAGCCCCTCGAGCGACCGAATCCGATCCCAGTGGCTCCCGCATCGGCTGTGTACGTCGCCGCATCGCCCTCATTGACGAACTGGCAGTGTACCTCGCCGCGTGCTCTGCGAGCAGCGGTGTCCTGCCGGGCGGCTCGTCCTGGCGCAGGACCCGCCGATGGCTCTGTGCCCGTGCGCCAATCGTTCCATTTTGGAACAAACCCCGCGGCGGAACCGGCGGTGAGGCAAATCGGGAAAAACTCCCTTGCGAGCTTCCGCTCGAGACCCTCACCATTGGGGCGCAACCGTGAACTCGGCGAGGGGCTGCTGCGGTCGCTCTTCAGTGCAATGCCGCTCGATCTGGGGGGAATATTCGATGACGTGTGTGCCGATCGTCCAGTTGTTGCGCCGCCTTGCCGTGGGCCTTGCGCTCCTCGGGGTGCTCGGCGCCTGTGGCGCCGTGGCGTACGCCGGCCCGAGCCCCTCTGCGCAGGACCGTCTGCAGGCGATCGTGATCAGCGCCGCCCCGTTGCCGGGCTCGACCGTGCCGCTCAACGATATTCCCGGCAACGTTCAGATGCTCTCCGCGGCGGACCTCTCCAAACAGGGTGCGGCGAGTCTCACCACCGCGCTCAATTCGCGACTGGGCAGCATTAACATCAACGACAACATGGTCGATCCGTTCCAGCCCGATATTCTGTATCGGGGATTCGAGGCATCGCCGGTGCTCGGCACGCCCCAGGGACTGGCGATCTACGAAAATGGCGTGCGTATCAACGAGGCGTTCGGGGATACGGTGAATTGGGACTTGGTCCTGCCGACCGCCATCGAAGGTGTTGAGCTGAGCAGTTCGAGCGCGGTCTACGGCCTGAACGCGCTCGGCGGGGCGATTTCGCTCACCATGAAGAATGGATTTAACTATCACGGCGGCGACGTGAAGCTCTCCGGCGGCTCCTTCCACCGCCAGGAACTCACGGCGCAATACGGCGTGCACTCCGGCATGCTCGGGTTCTACGTGGCCGGCCGCGGGCTGAACTGGCATGGCTGGCGAGAGTTCACCAGCGATCAGCTGCGCGATCTGTTCGCCGCACTCAGCCTGCACGGTAGCGCCGGCACGCTCGACCTCAGTTACGCGTGGGACGACAACGTCTTGAAGGGACAGAGTCCCGCTCCCGTGCAGGAGCTCGCGGTGAATCGCTCGCTGGTGTTCACCGGCCCGCAGGAGAATACCAATACGCTGAAATTCCTGATCCTCAACGGCACGCTCAATCTGCCGGACCAATGGTCGTTGGCGGGTGTGCTGTATTATCGAGACTATGCGCAAGCCGTCTCGAACGGCAATGGCACGAACTACGTCAGCTGCACCACGCTGCCCGGCATTTTGTGTCAGCCGGATGGCGTCACGCCGCTCACCAATGCCGCCGGCCAGTTGCTGCCGGACATCTCCCAGGGTGGAACCCGCCACATCGGCGAGAACGACTTCGAGTTCATTCACTCCTGGGGCCGGGGCATCACGCTGCAGATCGCGAACAATGCGGCGATCTTGGGGCACAGCAATCATTTCACCGTTGGTGCGGCGCTCGATTACGCCTCGACGAGCTATTACACCGGCGTGCAGATCGGGCTGCTCAATGCCCAGCTGCTCGTGATGCCCTCGAATCTCTACCTCGATACCCCGGAGAATTCCCCGGGTGCGCTGGCGAACAGCGACGCCACGCCCGTGTACGTTGATTCGGTGAACAAGACTCTGGGTGGATATTTCACTGACACCTTCAATGTGACCGGCAAGCTGGCGGTCACGGCCAGCGGTCGGTACAACATCGCCAACATCAACATTGCGGACCAGCGGGGCAGTGCGCTCACCGGGTTCAACCGGTTTGTTCATTTCAATCCGTCACTCGGCGCCACCTACGATCTGCTGCCCTCCGTCACGCTCTTCGGCGGCTATTCGGTGAACAACCGCGCGCCGACCCCCGGAGAGCTCGAGTGCGCAGATCCGCAGGCGCCGTGTCTGCTGCCCTCGAGCCTCTCCGGCGATCCGCCGCTGCGTCAGGTCATCTCGCACACGAGCGAGGTGGGGCTGCGCGGCCACACGAGGCAGCTGCCGTGGCTGCCCGGGGCGCTGCGCTGGAACCTGAGTGTGTTCAGGACGGTGCTCTACGACGACATTCAGGTGGTGGCCACCACGCTGGCCTCGGGATATTTCACGAACATCGGGGCGACGCGCCGCCAGGGGGTGGAAGCAGACGTGAGCTATCACGCCGCCCGCTGGTCGGCCTACGTCAATTACAGCCTGGTGCGGGCGACTTACCTCACCCCGTTCACGGTGCCATCGCCCTCCAACCCGGCTCGGGATGCCCAAGGCACGATCCACGTGCGCCCGGGGGATCAGTTTCCCGGGATTCCGGAGGATCGTTGGAAAATTGGGGCGGATGTGCAGGTGCTGCCCAAATGGAGCCTCGGGGGCAGTGTGAACATCGTCAGCAGCGTCTATTATTCGGGCGACCAGGCGAATCTCCTCGCACCCATCGCCGGGTACACCGTCGCCGAAGTGCACTCGACGTATCACCCGATGCATCGCGTCGAGCTCTTCGCCACGGTCGACAATCTATTCAATGCGAAGTACTCGACCTTCGGCCTGCTCAGCGATCCGACCGGAGAGGGCGCTCCGGGGATTCCCGCGAACGCGGTGGCTAACGGTCCGGGCGTGAACAACCGCTTTCTCAGCCCGGCCGCCCCGCTCGAGGTCTTTGGCGGGATACGCGTGCGTTTCTAAAGAGGAGCCGGTTGCGCCACGCAGACGCGCACGGCTGTCCAAAGATCACTCCCCGCGCGTCTCGCGGTCGGCGGCCTCGATGGCTGCGCTCACCTGAGTGTCGGTATCCTCGATGGCTTGACGTGTGCAGCGCGCGATGCTCTCGGACTGGCGCGGATAGAGCCGCTCGAGCTGCTCACAGGCAAAGCGTGCGGTCTCAGCGACGCGCCGACCGAGTTCCTCGGCGCCGGTCTGCGTCGCCAGGTTGAGATCCTCGTAGCTGACCAGATGGGTGAGCGTGACCTGATCGACGGGCGCTTCGACGCCGGTCCGCCCCGCCAGTGCCCGGGCCTGGATGCTCACTTCGACGCTCACGGTCTTCGGTGACACTTGCGCCTGAGCCTGTGCGAGCAGGCCGGCGGCGGCGAGCACGACGGTGAGGGCGAGTCGGTCGATTCGTCGCGGGATGCAGCCCATGATGGCACCTCGGCCTTCAGGCGATGCGAGCAGGGAATGCTCATCCTAGTGCGCTTGAGGCTGAAGCCTATAGGCATTTGCCGCGTGCGCCGGAGTTGGCACTAGGTACTCGTTCGGATGGTATTGGCGTGCCTCTGCGGTGCACTGTCGAGTGCGGCAGGCTGCGCCGCGATCGATGCTCATCCGGCGAGCCGAAACTGCACGCCCCAGAGGCCGAAGTGAGTCCGATATGAGAGGCATGCGCCGCGCGCGCGTCAGCCGGCCGGTCGAGCGCTTTCTGGTGCCGCTCGATTTCGCTCCGGGGGCACAGCGAGCCCTCGAGCGGGTGATGTACCTCGGCGCCGCACGGTACAGCGAGATTCATCTGCTGCACGTGCTGGCGCCCGAGGTCTCGGTCGAGGCCGGCAAGCGGGCGGAACGGGCGCTCGGGCGTGCGCAAGCACGCCTCGCCGAGGCGGCCGGTGCGCGCAGCGTGCACTCCCAGATGCGCAGCGGTGCCCCGTACCTTCAGATCATCCAGCGGGCCAGAGAGCTTGGCGCCGAGTTGATCGTGATGGGCCGCAACCGCCCGCCGGGCGTGCTCGGCACAACACTCACCCGTGTCGTGCAGTTGAGCGAGATTCCCACACTGGTGGTGCGGCGTCGCGCGCACGGTCCGTACCGGCGTCCGCTCGTAGCCGTTGAGATCGATCCCAGCGCGCGCAATCTGATCGAGTTGACTGCGCAGCTGCTGGCCAGTGTGGACCGGGAGCAGCGGCTCGTACGGCTCGTGCATGCCTACCGCACGGCATTTGCCGCCTGGCATCGCGCCACGGCCGATGCGAGCAGGGCGTTTTACACCCGCCAGTCCCGTCAGGCCGCCGAGCGATCGCTCGCCCAGCTGCTGGCGGCGCTCGGGCCGCTTCCCTGCGTGCTCGAGCCGTGCGTGCGCCAGGGCGATCCGCGCGCCGTGATCGCGCGTGAAGCAAGCCGGGTGCGCGCCGATCTCGTGGCGGTGGGGACCCATGGGCGCGGTGGCGTCGCTCACGCCCTGCTCGGTAGCATCGCCGAGTGGGCTGTGGCGAATATCTCGCGCGACGTGCTAATCGCCCGGCCGGTTCGATTCACTTTTGTGCCGCCCTGAGGCGTACTGCGTTAACCGGGGGCGAGGAGCCATGCAGCCGCCCCATAAGCGATGAGAACCAGCAGACTCTCCACCCGCCAGCGGCCGATCGCACGACTGCGGGGTGTGAGCATTCGCAGCAAGATCAATGCGGTGACCAGCACGGCGAGCTGCGCGCCGATCAGGTTGGCGCGGGCCGCCCGAGGCAGCACCGGTCCGGCGGGGGAGGCGAGATCCATCGCCAGCGGGATGCACATGTTGAACGCATTGCTGCCAAAGACGTTGCCGGCAGCCAGATCGAGTGCGCCGAGCCGCACGGCGGCGATGATCGTTACCCCTTCGGGGATCGAGGTGGTCAGGCCCACCAGTAACGTGCCGACGAAGGTCTCGCCAAGACCCGTCACGCGGGCGAGCGCCTCGGCGCTGAGCACCAGTGCCGGCGTGGCGAGCCCGAGCACCAGGGTCACGACCGCGAAGCCGATGATGGCCTGGCGCAGCTCGGTGCGACGCGTGGCACCGAGTGACAGTTGCACCGGAGGCGTCGCCGGGGGCAGTTCGGCACGAACTGCGCGCATGCCGAGCAGGTAAATGAGCGCGATCAGAGCCGAGCCGATGCCGATCGGTCCGAGCGCACCCCAGCCGCCGGCGGCCATGTCCACCCCAGCGAGCGCCGTCAGGATGATCGCGAGCACACCGACCATGAGATGGTTGCGCGAGATGTCATCGAGCACGCGGCGTCGCAGGTAGATCAGATCGAGCAGCGCCAGAATGAGCATGTTGGCGAGCGAGGAGCCCATCAGATCGCCGATGCCCAGGTTCGGGGCGCGCAGCGCGGCGGCGGCGACATCGGTGGTCAGTTCCGGCAGCGAAGTGCTCGCCGCCAGCAGCAGAGTGCCGATCCACAACCGGCCAAGGGCGCTGGTCCCGGCAATCGCATCGGCATGGCGCGTCAGCCGCGTGCCACTGATAAACACAATGCCGCCGATCAGGATGAAGGCCGCCAGCGGCAACGCGATGCCTTGGCTCATGAGCCAGCCGAGCGCCGCGGCGCGCATCACGGCCCGCCCGCTCGGCCGCGCGCCGCGCTCAAACTGCGGCGTACCGCTTTCTCGAGTTCAACGGCAAGGAAGATCACCCCGCCGCAGCCGACGCACAGACCCAGTTGTGCGGCATCGAGCGGCTCGGTGCCAAACAGCGGCTGCAGCCCCGGCAGGTACACGACCAGCAGCTGAAGGGTGAGGGCGATCGCCACGGCCATGAGCAGAGGCACGTTGCCGAGTGGCCCGAGCGACCAGAACGCGACCCGTTCGGAGCGGATGGCAAGCACGTGGCCGATTTGAGTGAAGCACAGTGCGGTGAAGGCGACGGTGCGCCAGGCATGTGCGCCGCTGTGCAACTGCCAAGTCTGCGCGGCGAGAATCACAGCGGCCATGAGCAGACCGAACACGAACACATGCGCACCCAGCCCCCCGGCGAACAGACTTTCACCGGGCTGGCGCGGCGGTCGGTGCATCAGATCGGGCTCGGCCGGCTCGGAAACCAGGGCGATCCCCGGCAGACTGTCGGTGACCAGATTGATCCACAGGATCTGAATCGGCAGCAGGGGCACCGGTAGCCCCACGAACGGGGCGAGAAAGATCGTCCACACTTCCCCGGCGTTCGTGGTGAGGATGTAGCGCACGAATTTGCGCAGATTGTCGTAGATCCGCCGGCCGGCGTGGACTGCCGCGACGATGGTGGCGAAGTTGTCGTCCAACAGCACCATGTCGCTCGCTTCCTTGGCGACGTCGGTGCCGGTGATGCCCATGGCGACTCCGATGTCCGCGCGCTGCAGTGCAGGGGCGTCGTTGACGCCATCGCCGGTCATGGCGACGATCTCTCCATTTTTCTGCAGCGCCGTGACGATGCGCACCTTCTGCTCCGGAACCACCCGAGCATAGGCGCGGACCGAGCGCACACGCTCGGCGAGCTGATGCTCGCTGAGCGTCGCAAGCTCTGTGCCGCTCATCAGCTCCTCATCCTTGCGCAGCAGACCGATCCGACGGGCAATCGCCCGGGCGGTGCCTGGGTGATCGCCGGTGATCATCACCGGCACGATGCCGGCCGCCATGCAGGTGGCGACGGACTCGCGCGCCTGGGGTCGGGGTGGATCGAGCAGTCCGACCAACGCGAGAAACTCCAGTTCGCTCTCGAGGACCTCCGTGGCGATTGCCGGCTGGTGTGCCCAGTGGCGCGTCGCGAAACCCAGTACGCGCAGCCCCTCACTCGCCATGCGCTCGGCGGTTGCCAGGAGCGCCTCGCGATCCACAGGCTCTGTCGTTCCCTGCCGCTGCACGCTGCGGCACAGTCCGATCAGCACCTCTGCGGCGCCCTTGGTGATCGAGAGGTACTGGCCGTCGGGACTGCGGTGCAGGGTGGTCATGCGTTTCCGTGCGGCATCGAAGGGCAGCTCAGCGACCCGCGGATAGCGCAGTTCGGCCGCGGCCCGAGTCAGACCGCCGTCGCGGGCGGCGAACAGCAAGGCAATTTCCGTCGGATCGCCATGTGCCACGCCGGTCGCATCCACGAACGCGTCATGGCTGACTGCCATGGCCTCGCGCAACAGTGCCCAGGGTGCGCCGGTCCCGAATGTGTCGCGCGTGCTGGCATCGCAATACAGGGTCTCGACACGCATCTGGTTGGTGGTCAACGTGCCCGTCTTGTCCGAGCAGATGTAGGTGACCGCTCCGAGCGTCTCAACGGCAGGCAGGCGGCGCACCAGCGCCCGGCCTGCCGCCATGGCGCGCGCGCCGAGCGCAAGCGCGATGCTGACCACGGCCGGAAGCGCTTCGGGAATAGCCGCCACCGCGAGGCTGAGGGCAGTGAGAAAGACCGGCAAAGCGGGCTCGCCGCGCAGGATGCCGGTGAGAAACACCAGTACGCAGATGGCGAGCACCCACAGACCGATCTGGCGACCGAGGGCCTCGAGACGGCGCTGCAGCGGGGTTTTGACCCGCTGATGTTCGCTCAGCAACTCGGCGATGCGTCCAAGCTCGGTGCGCATGCCAGTTGCCACCACCAGCCCCACGCCTCGCCCGGCGGTGACGATCGAACCCTTGAAGGCCATGTTCAGGCGATCCGCGGGAGCAAGGTCACCGGCAATCGGTGCGACGATCTTATCGACCGGGACTGACTCACCGGTCAGGGCGGACTCATCGATGCGTAGTCCGATGGCCTCGAACAGGCGCAGGTCCGCCGGCGTGATGCCGCCGGCCTCGAGAATGACCACGTCGCCCGGCACGAGCTCGCTGGCCGGCAGTTGCTGAGGGGCCCCGTCGCGCAGCACCGCGGCGCTCGGGGCGGTCATCTTCTTCAGCGCTGCCATGGCTCGCTCGGCGCGCAGCTCCTGCACCGTCCCGAGCGCGGCATTGAGCACGACGACGACCAGGATCACGACGGTATCGGAGGGCTCTCCGATCACTCCCGAGATCACCGCCGCTGCGATCAGCACCAGGATCGTCAGATCGGCGAACTGGGCTGCCAGGACCCGCAGCCCCGAGTGCTGCGGCGCTTCGCGCAGGAGGTTTGCTCCGTAACGCCGACGTCGCTGCGCCGCCTCTGCGCTGCTGATTCCTTGCGGTGAGCTTTGCAGCGTGGCGGCGGCATCGGCGGCAGTGCGCTGGTGCCAGGGCGTCTCCGGTGGCGGTGCAGTCATTGCGGTAGTGGTGTTTTCGGCAAGGTCCGGCACGGGGTAGAGGTCTCGGTCGAACTCCGGGAGGACTCGGGCGGCGCTGTATCTGCGCGACATGCGTCCGCGCTACAGATCGGTCCGTGTCAGGCGATCCAAAACGGCAATGTCCAGCCGATCCGCAGTCTGTGGAAATACGCAATTTCCGCGACTGTCGGTACACGTACGGATGGACGCGCGGGGCGCCCTGGCGCAGCGTTCGTGCGCGGGACGGCATCGTTCGAAATCCGTGTGGGTGCGCCATGAATCACGATCTGAGATTGAATGCTGAGCGGACGGCGCAGTGGCGCGTCCGCATTCTGTTGGGCCTGACCATTGTGTTGCCATTGGTTCTCGCGCTCGCGCTCAGCGGCTGCGAAACGCTGCGTGTCGGCAGCGATTACGACCGGGCAGCGAATTTCTCCAGCTACCACACCTTCACGTGGTTGCCGCGGGAGAACTACGGGGTGGCCAATCCGCTCGTCGTCGAGCGGGCGCGCGAGGCGATCCTCAGTGCCTTGGAGCAGAAGGGATATCGCTACGTGAGCAGCGCGCAAGAGGCCGATTTTGCCGTTGACTTCACCATCGGTTCGCACGAGCGGGTCGATGTGCATACCTATCCGCAGCCATACGCATGGCCGTGGTACGGCTACGGCCGCTACTGGTGGGGCTATCCCTACTGGGGCAGCGGCGTTGATGTCATGCGTTATCGGGAGGGCACGCTCGCGATCGACGTGTTCGACGGCAAGACGCACCGTCCGGTGTGGCATGGATGGGCGAAGAAACCTCTGTCGCACGAGGACATCGAGCATTCCGCCGGACCGATCCGTACGGCGGTCGACGAGGTGCTCGCACGGTTTCCACCGGGATGAGACAATGGTTGAGCCACGTGCGGCCCCAAAGGGGCGGCACGTGGCTCACGGCCGTACGGTCACGCGTGCGTTCGCCACGAGATCATTCGGCGGGTGAGTAATGACTCGCTCGCCGCTCAGCAGTCCAGAGAGGATTTGCACGGCCTCCTCATTGCGCTGGCCGATCCGCACCGATTGCAGGCGGGCCCGATTGCCGGCAAGCACATATACGCACCAACCCGCCGGACAGCGGAAGGTCGCCGAGAGCGGGGCCTGCAGAACGTGGGCAGCGCTCCACAGTACGATGCGTACCTCGACACGATAGCCGTCACCGAGCGTGGCCGGCGAGTCGAGAAAATCGAGGATGACGTTCGAGCGCTTCTCCTCCACACCGAGCGCGGAGATCTTGGTAAAGGCGTACGGCTCGACTCGACGCACGCGTGCCCGCAACGGATAATCCCCGCCCCAGTTGAGAATCTCCGCGCTCATCCCCGCCTGGACCCGCACCGCCTGCGTCGAGAGCATCTCCATCACCACCTCGAGGTGGCGCAGATCGCCGATGACCATGATGGGCGTGCCGGAGCCAATCACTCGCTCGCTCGGCTCAAGGACACGCAGCACCCGCCCGGCGGCCGGGGCGTGCACCGTGAGTGTGCTCTGGTGTGCAGGTCCGAGCGTTCGGATGGCACTCAGCGCGGCCTGTGCCCCGCGCAGCTGGGCGGCTGCGGCCAGTGCGCGGTGGTGGGCGGCGGCGAGTTCCATCTCGAGACTGCTGACCGCCGTGCGAGCATGCTCAAGCGTCTGCATGGGGGCCAGTCCCTGCCGGCTGAGTGAGTTCAGGCGAACCAGGTCGCGACGGGCCTGCTCGAGGTCCTGCCGAGTGTGCTCGAGCTGCGCGCGCGCACTGCGCTCGGTGGCCGCCGCGGACTGCACGGCGGCGAGCGCTTCCTCGAGCTCGCGTGCGCTGAGCGGCACCGGTGCAAGGGTGGCAACGCTCTGTCCGGCAGTGACCGGGTCGCCGTCACGCAGCAGAACGCGCAGCAGTCGCCCGGCAACCGGGGCGGCTACCACATAGCGGTCATGCGAGCGCGTCTCGGCTTGGTCTTCCACGGTGATCTGCAACGGGCCGTAGCCTACCGTCGCCACCTCCACGGGGATCGGTGCGGCGCGCAGCGCGTAGAGCGCACCGGCACCGAGCGCGAGCAGAGCACCCATCAACACTAACGGACCGCGCGTGAGTCGCATCGATTACTCTCTGGATTTCAAAACGCCAATGAGATCAAGCTGGGCGATGCGCACGGCAACCAGTGCGGCGGCGAGCATGGCCGCACCCAACGTGATCAGTGCGGCGAACGCAAAGGTTGTACGCGTGAGCATGAACGGGAGCCGGAATAATTCGCGGTCAAAGACTGGGACCAATAGCTGGCAGAGCAAGGTGCCGAGGGCGCAGCCGGCCGGAATTGCCGCGATCACCAGTAGCGCTTGCTCGCCAAGCAACAGCTGGATCACCTCCCAACGCGTGAACCCGAGTACGCGCAGGCTCGCCAATTCAATGCCTCGTTCGGAAAGCGCGATGCGTGCACTGTTGTAGACCATGCCGATGACCAGGACGATGCCAAAGCCCGTCATGACGGCGGTCATGATGATGAAACTGCGGTTCATGATCTGTCGGATCGTCGTGAGGGTCGCGGCGCGGATCGACACGGCAGCCACAACGGGGGTGCGTTTCAGCTGTGCATACAGCTGCGAGGCATGACGTGGATCGATCTTCAGTCGCGCGCCCGAGATGGCGGCATCTTCCCGCAGGATCGTCGCGAGCGCGGCGCTGTCGATGTAGGCGTTGATGCCAATCGGCTCGTCCGAGAGACGCACGATGCGCGCGCGAAAGCGCAATCGCTTGCCATCGAGCTGCTCAATGCTGATGGTCTCGCCGGGGTGCACCGCGAGGATCTCCCCGAGCTTGCGGGTCAGCACCACACCAGCGGGCGGAACGTCGATGCGACGACCGTGGGCGTCGACGATGCGGAACAACTGCCCGGCGGCCGGTACGGCGAGAAGCGAGACGCGCTTGCTGCGCGGTCCGGCGCGCAGCTTCGCCGGCATGACCCGAAAGGGCTCGACGCTGAGGACTGCGGGCAGAGCTCGCAGGCTTGCCAGCACACGCGGCGCGCGGACCTCCTGAAAGATGACCGTGACATCTTGTCGCTCGGCCGCATCGAAATGCATTGCCACCAGATGATGGACGGCATCAAAAATGAATCGTCCCACCATCACGGTCGCCACCGCCATGGCGATGCCGACGATCGACAGTACGGCGCGCCAGGGCCGACGCGCCAAATTGCGCAGGATGCTGCGGCTCACCGGATCGAGACGTGCCGTCCACGGCAGGGATTCGAGCAGTCCGGGCCGGAAGCGGCGGGGAGGCTCGGGTCGCATCGCCTCGGCGGGTGCGAGGCGCATCACCCGGGCAACGGCGCTCAGTGCGCCCACCACCGCGGCGGCCAGGGCGACGCCCGCGGCCGTCCCGAGCACCCCGGCAGTGAGCCGATAGGTGAGCGCAGGGAAGTGGAAGTATTGCCGGTACACGCCGATCAACGCGCTACCGAACGGGAGACCGGTTGCCAGTCCGAGGAGCAATCCGGCCGCAACGATGCACAGGGCGAACTCCAGGTAATGCAGGCCGATGCGCCAGGCGGGAAAGCCGAATGACTTGAGCAGTCCGATCTGCGGGCGTTGGATGCTGATCAGCCGGGCGAGCAACGTATAGACGAGGAATGCGGCCACGGCGAGAAATATCGTCGGGATATAGGTGGTATTGACTTCGATTTCCCCGAGCTCGTCAGTCAAAAAGCGATGGGAGGCCTGCTCGGAGCGGTCCACCGCGCTTAAGCCACCGTACGGGGCGAGCAATCGGTCCACCGCCGCGATGATTCGCGGTACCGAGGCGTCGGCGCGGGTGCTCAGTGCGACGTCGTTAAAGGCTCCCTTCATCTGAAATGCGGTGGCGAGTGCCTCACGGTTCATCCACAGAACGCCGAAGCGTCTGTTGTCCGGGAATACCATGGCCGGACCGATCTCATAGATGTACTCGGGCGAGAGCACGAAGCCGACCACGGTGAGCTCTTGCCAGCGTCCATTGAGGATCACGCCGAGGTGGGCACCGAGCGACAATGCGTTGGCGGTGGCGAAGGTCTGACTGACGAGCGCCTCACGGGCGCTGTCGAGGGCCGGCAGACGGCCTGCGGTGAGTGTCAGCCGATCCAGGTCGGTGGTGGACCCGGGACGCGTCGGCAGTGATATCAGTCGACCCGTGGCCGGTTCCGCGAGGCCCGGCACCGTGAGTGTGACGTCCTCAACCACGCGGGTCTGCACCGTCTTGACGCCTGGGATGGCCCGCAGACGCTCTGCGAGCGGCAGCGGCGCTCGGCGCACCTGCGCGAATACGTCGGCAAATCGCGTTGCGGCGTAGTAGTCGCGCCGTGCCTGCACGAGGGACAGATACGTTCCGCGCATCGTCACGAATACCCCGATGCCGCACCCTACGATCAGCGCCGTCGCCAGCACCTGGCCGCGCAGATGCCACAAGTCGCGCCACAGCGCCCGATGCAGTCGGCTTACCAGGAGATCTCCTCGGCGGTGGCGCGCCGCGCATTGACCTCCGTTTGACTGATGCGTCCGCTGCTGAGCCGAATGACGCGAGAGCCCATTGCGGCGATCGCCGCATTGTGGGTGATCAGGACGGTGAGCGTGCTGAACTCACGGTTGGCTTGCTCGAGCACCGCGAGCACGCGCCGGCCAGTCGGAAAATCGAGTGATCCAGTGGGCTCGTCGCACAACAGCACGTCCGGTCGCTTCGCGAGCGCCCGCGCGATGGCCACGCGTTGCTGTTCGCCCCCGGACAGTTGCGCCGGGAAGTGATGCAGCCGGTCGGCGAGTCCAACCCGTTCGAGGACCTCGCGAGCATCGCGGGCGCGTGGCGCGATCTGCGCGACGAGCTCGACATTCTCCAGTGCAGTGAGGCTCGGCAGCAGGTTATAGAACTGGAACACAAAACCCACGTGCTCACGCCGATAGCGGGTGAGCGCGCGCTCGTCCGCGGCGGTGAGATCATGGTCCAGGTAGCGTACCGTCCCGCTGCTCGGAGTTTCCAGCCCACCGAGGATGTTGAGCAACGTCGACTTGCCGCTGCCCGAGGCGCCGAGGATCACCATGAATTCCCGCGCATGCAGGTCCAGGTCCACTGCGCGCAATGCCGGCACCTCCACCTCCCCCAAGCGGTAGATCTTGCTCACCGCCCGCATGCTCAGGACTACGGGCGCCGCAGCATCGATATACCCGGCCGCCTCGAAGCCGACTCCTTCGCACTGTGGGACGTCTGCCACTGGAGCGACCGTCCGCTCATCGCGGTGGGCTCGCCGCGGTATGTGCCCCAGCTACGATGCGCAATCGGTGGGACTTTCCGTATCCGCAATTGTGCGGATCCGCCACCCGACACAACGGCTGGGACGAAGCTGGCGGCGGCATGCCTAGCCGTGGCGGATGCGGGCTTTTACGCACGTCTGGGACCGAAACGTCACCGTCTCGCTCCCCCAAAGGTCCCAGGATCAATACCGCTCGGGCCGTCGTCGTCAGCCGCAGCACCGCCAACGCCGCCAGAGCTTCTCCTGTGGCCGTGCGGGCGGCCGGCCCGAACACCGTCCAAGTCGTGGCGGCACGACAAAAGACGGTCGGCAGTGCGCTGTCTGGGTCGGGGCGACTTATCCAATGCTCCGAGGCACGCCTGAGCGCATGTTGCGCGACATCGAGAGCGTCTCGATGCACCGTCCTGGCTCCTGAGTTTGTCTGCGCAATGTCAACATCCGCTCGCTGACACGCCGTTCATGGTACGCACAAGTGCACATGGCTGCGGCTTGAAATGGCGCTCAAATTTCTTCCCGCATGACAGCAAGCGCTGTCCAGTTACGGGAGTGTCTCTCATGAACGCGTTCAGGGCCGGATCATCCAGGTTTTTGATTCTGGCTGGGCTTGCCTCGGTGATGATGGCGGTGGCGGCGCCCACCTTTGCCGTGACTTTCACGGTCAACAGTACGTTGGATGCGCCAGATTCGGACCTTGGCGATGGAATCTGCGCCGACGCCGATGGAGTGTGCACGCTGCGCGCTGCAATCATGCAGGCCAACGCACTCGGCGGCACGAATGTCATCGATCTCACTCAGATCAACGACCCAAATGCTCCGATCGTTCTGTCGATCCCCGGTGCTGATGAAACGGCGCAGGGTAATCCCGGAACCGGTTATACGGTGACCGGGACGCACGATGCGAGCAAGGGAGATCTGAACATCACCTCGAGCATGGACATCATCGGCGCCGGATCGGACAAGACGTTCATCGAGTGGGCGCCCACGGTCAAGCAGACCCCGGCGAGCGGCGATCGCGTTTTTCACATTGAGGCCGTCTCGAGCAACATTACGGTGAACATCTCGGGGGTGACGATCGAGAATGGAGTCACTCCACCGCCGTTGGTGCTGCAAACCATGGCGGATGGAACCTACTACCAGCTCGAGCGCAGCGGCGCCGGTATTGCGATCGGACCTGCGGCTACGGTCACGCTCATCAACCCGGCCAATTCCGGCAGCAGCAGCGGCAGTCACGGCGGCGGCTCTAGTGGCGGGGAAGGAGGCTCGGGAGGCGGGGAGGAGGGTACGACCTCAGCGACGATCACGGGGGTGACCCTCACCGACGTGCACCTGCTCAACAACCAGAGTGGGGCCGCCGGCGGCGGTATCTCGAGTGCGGCCCCCTTGACGTTAGACAATGTCGTGGTGAGCGGCAACAGTGCCGCCACCAATGGCGGTGGCATCTACAACGATGCGCAATTGACGATCATGAATTCCACTCTCGGCACTGACGGCGCCCTGGGTGGCGCAAATACGGCCGAAGGCGGTGGCGCGCTGTTTGATACCGGCATGCACTCCACGACGATCGAGCAAAGCGCGATCGATGGCAATACGGCGGTGGGCGGAGGTGGCATCGCGGCACGCTCGCTGGTGGAGATGAGTATCGTCAATACCACGATCAACGGCAATTCGGCGAGCGACGTTGGTGGTGGCATCACCACTAACGGCAGCGTGACGCTGCAGAACGATACGATTGCGGACAACACCGCCGCGAATGATTCGACCAGCGGTGGCGCTGGACTCAATGCCTTCGGCAGCGGTACCTATATGTTCGTCAATACGCTGCTGCAGGGTAATGTGGCAGGCAGTGCGAAGACGGCGTCGAGCTGCGGCTGCAGCGGCTCGAGCTGCAAGAGCGGCGTGTTCGTGTCGCAGGGGCACAACCTCGCCGATGATTCCACCTGTGCGCTCAGCTCTGCGGGCGATATGGCCGATACGCTCGCCAATCTGCAGCCGCTCGCGGCCAATGGTGGGCCTACCGAAACCCGTGCGCTGCTCGGCAATACGCCCGCGGTGGATGCAGGCGATAATGCCGAATGCCCGAACACGGATCAGCGCGGCAGCATGCGTCCGGCAGATGGCAACCTGAAGAACACCGAGGTATGCGACATCGGCGCGTTTGAGCTGTTCGTGCCGCGCGCCGATCTGCACGTCGGGGACAAATCCGGGCCCGACAAGGTCCCGCATGGTTCCCCTGCCAATGCCAAGTTCACATTTACCAACGATTCGACGACCGCCTCGACGGCTACGGGTGTGGTGATCACGACGGATCCTCTGCCGCAGAACTACTCGTTGTCGGGCGCTACGTTCACCTCGCCCTCGGGGACGAGCGACTGTCCGCTCGATTCGAATACGGGAGTCATCACCTGTGACGTGCAGACACTGGCACAGGGCGAGTCTGTGACGCTCGATGTGAACGGCGCCGGTACCGCCCCGGGCCCGGTTGCGATCACCGCGCACATCACGGCTGCGAGTCCGACGGACATCTCGCCGGACAACAATTCGGCGACGGTGACGATGCAGATCCAGCCGACGAGCAACATCAGTGTGAGCGCAAGTGGACCGGGTCAGAACCCGCAGGCTCAGGGGCAGGCGGCACTGAGCTTTACGGTGAGCAACGCAGGTCCGGATGCTGCGCAGAACGTGCGCCTGCGGGCGAGCTTCAGCAACCAGATGCGCTTTCAGAAGATGCAAATGGCATCCGGCGGTACCTGTACGTTGCAGTCCGACCAGATGAGTGCCGTGTGTGATCTCGGCACAATCGATTCAGGTGCAAGCGTGACCGGAACGCTGAACCTGGTCCCGGTCTCCGCCGGCACCGTGGATGTGGATTTCCAGGTCACGACCGACTCAGTGGACAGCGACGACACGAACGACACCGCCGCGGTGCCGCTCACCATCGATGCGCAGCCGGTGCCGGTGACGCCGGTGTCGCCGACGACGGCTTCGGGCGGGGGTGGTGGCTGTGTGTTTCAGCCCGGTGGTCCGTTCGATCCGACGTTGTTGCTCCTGGTTGCGCTCGGTGCGACTGGAGTCGGGGCCCGCCGCTGGTCGCGGTCGCTCGCGCGGCGGCGGCAGAGCGGACGCTGAGGGTTGGACTGTTGCCGGCCAGCCGGAGGCGCGGCGCTTGCGGTCTGGCCGGCATCGTGGGCACGCATAGACGGAGGAATGTGCCATGCGCAATGCGCAGCAGCTGATCCGGGATGCGTTCGTGAGTGCGGCCCTGGCCCTGTACGCAACCGCCGGACAGGCGACAACGTTTCAGGTCGACACGACCCTCGATGCGCCGGCCTCGGCGGCGGCCGTAGCGGCCGGAGTTTGCGACGATGGACAAGGCGAATGCACGCTGCGCGCCGCGATTGAGGTGGCCGATGCGGCCGCCGCCTCGAGCACGATCGAAGTTCCGCCAGGACACTATGTGCTCACCGTGAGCGGGGTCGACGAGGCGGCGCAGGCTGCTTCAGGTGGCTATGTCCTCGCCCATACGCCGGACCCCTCCAAGGGCGACCTCAATATCGTGCAGAGCATGGCGATCGTTGGCGCCGGATCAGCCCAGACGGTCATCGGGTGGGCTCCTGGGGCGGAGCAGGATCGGGTCTTTCACATCGAGGTGCCGCCCACCGCACAGAGCGACCTGGTGGTGTCGCTGCAGGGGATGACGGTTGAGAACGGGTATGTCCCGCCACCGAGGACGCTTGATGCGTCGGTGCCGACCGCGGTCGTGCGTTTCGCCCGCATGGGCGGGGGCATCGCGATCGGCGCCGGGGCGGAGATCCAGACCATCGACTCCACCGTGAGCGAGGGGGAGGACGGGGGCGGGTGCGGCGGCGGCGGTGGGGGTGGCAACGGAGGGTGCGCCGGACCGGAAGGGCACGGTGGTCCGGGTACGAGCGAATCCGGGGCGTCCATTCAGATGGTGACGCTCACCGACGTGACGGTGCAGAACAACAGTGCCGGTGGTGAAGGCGGCGGAATCTACAACACCGGTCCGTTGACGCTTGATCACGTGACCGTCCTCGGCAACAGCAGCGCGGCCAATGGCGGCGGCATATACAACGATGCGGTGATGTGGATGCGCGACAGCGAGATCGGTACGCCACAGGCGCCAAATCGAGCCGGTAACGGCGGGGGTTTGTTCGAGACGGGCTTTCACACCTCGCAGATCGAGCGTAGCGCAGTGCTCGGCAACAGCGCAATGAGTGGCGGGGGAATCGCCGCACGCCGGATGGTGCTCGAGGTGATCAGTCGCTCGACCATCGCGGATAACACTGCGAGTGACGCCGGCGGAGGCATCATGACCAATGGCCGGGTGGAACTGGTCAATGACACCGTCGCGGACAACACCGTCACGGGCAAGATCGGCAAAGCCGGGGCGGGCCTTTGCGGGTTTGGACCGGCAAGCGCGCAGCCCGCCGGCGGGGGAGCCAATGCCGCGAACTTCACTTTGGTCAATTCGATCGTCGCCAACAATTCTTACACCGCGGTCGCGGGGATGGTGCTCAACTGCGGCGGCAAGGGGGAGGGCGATCCGTCCGCGCGCTTTTACTCGAGAGGGCACAACCTGGAGGACGCACAGAGCTGCGCACTGAACGGCTCGGGTGATCAGAGTGGCGTCGATCCTCAGCTTGCCCCGTTGAGCGATAACGGCGGTCCGACCCCGACCATGGCGCTGCTGCCGAGCAGTCCAGCGATTGATGCGGCGGATCCCTCGGTGTGTCCAAACGTCGATCAACGCGGGCAAAGTGGCCGCGCCGACGGTAATCTCGACGGAACCTTCGCGTGTGACATCGGCGCGTACGAGCTGTTTGTGCCGAGCGCCGATCTGAACATCGAGGCCGTCGCGGCGCCCGATCAAGTATTCGTCGGTAGCACGTACGAGGCCACCGCGACGGTACAAGTCGATCCGGCGGCGACCGGGGCGGCGAGCGGCGTGCAGATCCTCACGATGGCCTTGCCGCCCGTGCTGGCCCTGCAGGATGCAACGGTCGCGACCCCTGCCGGTACCGTCAACTGCCAGCAGACCGGTGGGGCAGTGAGTTGTCCGGCCGGCACCCTGACGCCTGGCGCGAGCGCCACGGTGCGCCTGCGGCTGCAGGCGCTGGCGCCGAGTCCACAGGCGGCGATCCTCTTCACCGCCTCGCAGAGTTCACCGGTGGACCTCAACCCGACAAACAATTCGGCCCAGGTGCTCACCGCGGTGCTCGGGCAGGCCGATCTCAGCGTCACGGCTCCGGGGGGCACACCGAACCCACGGCAGGGCGAGGTGACGGATGTGCCGTTCGTCATTCGCAATGGCGGTCCGATGGGAGCGAGTCAGGTCCGCTTTGGCGTAGCGTTGCCGAGCAACGTGCAATTCGCTGCGGTGGACCTGCCCGGCGGGACGTGCGAGTTCGACGGCATGGATGCGCCCGCAACGATCCTCTGCACGCTCGATTCCCTCGCCGCCGGTGCGGCCGTGAATGGCTTCGTGGAACTGACAGCGAGCGGCGCTGGGGACGGAACGGTGAGCTTTGCCGTGCAGGCGCCGGAGGAGGACCTCAATCTGCTCGACAACGCGGCAGAGGCGACGGTATCGGTGCGCGCTTTGAGTGCGACTCCGACGGGCAGCACCGGGGGTGGCTGTGTGACGGCGCCGGGCTCGGGATTCGATCCACTGTTGATCGCGATGGCGGTCGGTGCTGCGCTCGCGTTGGCGCGCACGCGGGGTGGCGGTGGACTCGGCTAGCGTCGGCCGCGGGGAGTCCCGATCACCGGAGTCGCTGCGTCGCTGGCTTGCGATGCTCGGGTTCGCGGCCGACCGGTCTTGGTGGCTGGCGGCTGTGACCGGGCTTGCGCTGAGTGCAGCCGTGGCGCTTTGGCTGCCCGGTGTGCTGTCGGGCTCGCGCCTGCACGGGCGCGAGGTGTGGCTCTCCTGCGTGCTCTGGCAGCCGCTGCTCGAGGAAGTATTTTTCCGCGGCATCCTGCAGGGTGAGCTGCTGAATCGCCCCTGGGCGCGGTGGCGCTGGCAGGGCGTTAGCGTTGCGAACCTGCTCTGCTCGGTGGCATTTTCTGCGGTGCATTTCCTGCACCACCCGCCGCTTTGGGCCGCCAGCGTATTTTTACCGTCGTTGCTGTTCGGTTGGATGCGCGAGCGTCATCACGGCATCGGCGCCTCGCTCGCGTTGCACTCGTTATTTAACCTGGAGTTCTTCCTGGCGGCGGCGCTGGTGCCGCTTTGATGCGACCTGGGTAACGGGCGGATGCCTCGGTGTGCATTGGTGTTGTACGTAGTGGCATGTGCGAATGTGACCGGTTTGTCGGATTTGCCAGAGTATCGCGGTGTGCAGTGGACATGCTTTAGGAGATTATGATGTACGCATCGAAGTCGACAGTGGCGATGGCGATCATGGCGGGAGTGTTGATGGCCTCGCCCACCGTGTTCGCGCAGAACGCGGGCCGTGGCGGTGGCATCGGCGCGCAGACTCAAGGCCAAGTAGGTAGTGGAACCCGACTGCAGGATCGCGATCGGCTCTCCACTGGCAGCATGGACCGGCTGCATGACCGGACTCAGGACCGCACGCAGGACCGGCTGCACGACCGCCTGTACGATCGGCTCTACGAGCGCGATCTGCTGCGCGAGCGGGATCGGGACCGGATCTATGGCGGGAATCTCATGACCGCCACGGAACGGACGCAATACGAGCAGCAGCTGCACACTCTCGCGACCGAGCAGGAGCGCGTGCAGTATCGCATGGAGCACCAGCACCAGATGCAGCAGCGCGCCGAGCAGCGCCACGAACATCTGGGTGCGGCACCGAGCGAGGCGCAGATCAGAGCGCAGGAGCGCGCACGGCAGCAGGAGCGAGCACAGATCTACGGTTACTCGATGATGACGCCGCAGGAAGTGGCCCGCTACCAGGCGCAGATGGGCGCGGCCCGCACCACGCAGGAGCGCGATCAGATCCGCGCCGAACACCGTCAGCAGATGGAAGAGCGCGCCCGCGAGCGTGGTGTGTCTCCCCCGCAGTAAGGAGAGTGCGACATGAGCGGCAAGCACGTTGTGCTCGCGGTAGCCGCGTGTGCCGGACTGATGACGGTGTGGGGATCCGCCGCATGGGCGGCGGATCCCGGCAGCTGGCGTCTGTCGGCGGGCTACCAGTACACGAGCGGTGATTACGGCGGCACGCAGACCATCACTGAGACCTATGTGCCCGTGACGATTTCCTACCGTTATCAGCGCGTTGCGTTTCGGGTGACGGTGCCGTACGTGAGCGTGAGCGGTCCGGCCACGATCATCGATGACACCACGGGTGAGTTTGCTCCGGGGCCGGGGGGCACGCACGGCGGGCTCGGCGACGTGATGGTATCGGGTACGCTGTATGATCTGACCAATTCGGCGGCCGCCGGGTTCTATCTTGACCTCAGTGCAATTGTGAAATTCGGCACGGCGAAGGCGTCCGAAGGACTCGGTACCGGGGAGAACGACTACGCGGTGCAGCTCGAGGCGCTGAAGGAACTCGGGCGCTTCGGGGTGTTCGGCAGCGGCGGCTACGTGGTGCGGGGCGATCCGGGGCGGATCGATCTGCGCGACGTGCCGTTCGGTCAGGTCGGTGCCGATGTGCTCTTGACCGACGGGGTGCGCGGCGGTGTGAGCTTCGCGTATCGGACCTCGGCGATCGTCAATTACGAGTCGGTGCGGGAGGCTTCCGTGTTTGTTGCTTTTGCCGGTCCCGCTGGTTTGATCGTACAGCCGGCGGTGTTCAAGGGATTCGGCTCGAGCAGCCCCTCGTGGGGGGCTGGCGTGCTGTTCAGCTGGGGCTCGACGCATCGGGCCAGTCTGCCGCAGAACCCGGGTGAGCCCTACGACAGGTAGTGCTGCGCGCCCGGATTGCCGTGAGCGGACTGTCGCGGGAGGATCGGAGCGGGTATGGGTCGAGGAGACATGACGGACAGAGGCCCCGCGCAGGCGCTGCGCGGGGCGGGTGGGTCTTTGCCCGAGGCACTCAAAGGTCTGCTCCGTGCACACGCGTACCCGCATCCGGCCGCGAGCATCGCGCTGATCGAAACGCCCATTTCCTGGGTCGTGCTCGCCGGACAGTTCGCCTACAAGATCAAGCGGCCGGTGCGCTATCCGTTCCTCGATCAGCGCTCCTCGCAGCGCCGTCAATGGCTGTGCGAGGAGGAGTTGCGCCTCAACCGCCGCTTTGCGCCGGAGTTGTATCTCGAGGTGTGTCCCATCGTCGCCGGCGATGACGGCGCCCGGGTGTGCCTCGGTGCCACGCACGCACAGCAGGTGCTCGAGTACGCGGTGCGCATGCTGCGGTTCGACTCGGAGGACGAACTCGATCGGCGGCTCGCCGGGGGACAGATTGCCCCTGAGCTGCTCGAGACATTCGGCCGCTCGTTGGCGGACATCCATGCGACGCTGGCAGCGGTGGCGGCCGATGTGCCCTGGGGACAGGCGGGGAGCGTGCGGGCACTGTTGAGTGAGAATCTGAGCGAGTGCGCCGCCGCCGCGGCGCAGTTTGCGCTTGGCGAGCGGGTGACGGCACTGCGCGAACCGCTCGCGCGGCGCCTGGCCGAGGCGAGCCCGTGGATGACGCTGCGCCGCATGAGTGGACGGGTTCGCGAATGCCATGGCGATCTGCACAGCCGCAATATTGTGGTGCGCGATGCGCGCCTGGTGCCGTTTGACTGCCTGGAGTACGAACCGGCATTCCGCTGGATCGATGTGGCCGATGAAGTTGCCTTTCTCTCCAGTGATCTGGCCGCGCACGGTTACCGGCGGCATGCGCACGCCTTTCTCGCCGGTTATCTCGAGCGCAGCGGGGATTACCATGCGTGCCGGTTGATCAAGCTGTACGAGGCCCACCGCGCACTGGTACGGGCCAAGGTGGCGGCTCTCACGGCAGGCCCCGGACGCAGCGCCGATGAGCGAGCCGCGCTCGGCGAAGAGTGCGAGCGGCTCGTGGCGCATGCCACTGCTGCCCTCACAGCGGTCCATCCACGGCTGGTGCTGATGAGGGGGCTGTCCGGTTCGGGCAAGACCTGGCTCGCCCGGCAGATTGCGGCCCGGCTCGAGGCGGTGCATCTGCGGTCGGACATCGAGCGCAAGCGTCGCGCGGGTCTGAACGCACTCGAGCATTCCGACTCGGCATTGTCGGCGGGCTTGTACACCGGGGAAGTCAGCGAGCGCGTGTACGATGATCTGGCGCGCGATGCGTACGATGCGCTCAGCGGTGGCTTTGCCGTGATCGTCGATGCGACGCTGCTGCGCCGCGCGGACCGGCGGCGGTTTGCCGAGCTTGCCGAGCGGGCCGGCGCGGCGATTGACCTGGTGAGCTGTACGGCACCGCTGGCGGTACTGCGGGAGCGGGTGCAGGCACGCGCCGCAGCCGGTCAGGACCCTTCGGAAGCGACTGTGGATGTACTGGAATGGCAGCGCCAGCGGTTCGAGCCGATCGGTCCGCAGGAGCCCTTTGCGCGCCTCGAGATCGACACGAGCGAGCCGCAGGCGCTCGAGCGGGCGCTGGCGGGGCTCGCTCTGGCGGCGCGCTGAGCGTTCAGCGCGCGGCCGGTTGCCTCAGCAACTGCAGGAAGGCCTCGGCCGCCGGCTCGACCGGCGCATTGTCGCGCTGCACCATCATCAGCGGCCGGGTGATGGTGAGCTCCGGCAAGGGCAGCTCGCGCAGCTGTCCGGTACGCAGCTCCGCGAGCATGCAGATCCGCGGCAGCCAGGCGATGCCCCCGCCGTGCACCGCGGCACGCTTGAGCGCTTCGGCGTTGCCGAACTCCATGATGTCCCCCTGCACGATGTGCTGGCGCTCGAGCGCCGCGGTGATCAGCTCGCGGGTGCCCGAGCCGTGCTCGCGCATCAGCAGCGGCTCGCCCGACAGATCGCCCGCCTTGAGCGCACGGCGCTTAAGCAGCGGCTGATCGGCGGCGGCCACCGGGACGATCTCATCGTGCTGGAACACGGTGCTGCGCAGGCCGCGCAGGTGCAGCGGCCCTTCGATGAAGCCAAGCATGAAACGCATGTCATCGACGCCCTGGGACACCTGCTCGGTGTTGCCGACGAATAGCGAAATCTGCATGCGCGGGTGCTGTCGACGGTATGTGGCCAGCACCGCCGGCAGGACATAGGTGCCGATCGTGTTGCTCGCCCCCAGGGTGAGCCGGCCGCGTTGTGCGCCGGCGATCTCGCGCATCGCCGCTTCGGCGGTCCGCTCGAGTTCAAAGAGTCGCACCGCGTAGCGGTTGAGCTCCTCGCCCGCCTGCGTCAGGCGCATCCCTTTGGCATGCCGCTCGAACAGCGTCACGCCGAGGCGGCTCTCAAAAGCCTTCAGCTCGCGCGAGAGGGCCGGTTGCGAGACGTGGAGTTTGCGCGCTGAGGCGGTGAGACTGCCGGTGACGGCGACCGTGGAGAAGATCGCCAGGTGATGCAGGTTCATGGCCGGTCAGTATAGAGGCTTGCGCCGCTTAAGCGCAGGCGAGCGCGCCAGCGCGGACCGGCTCGCTCTGCGGTCCGCGCTGGCACCGATGCCCGCGGGCGGGCGGGCCTAGAACCGGCCGCTCTGAAAGTCGCTGAACGCCTGCATCAGCTCCTCGCGCGTATTCATGACGAACGGTCCGTATTTGGCGATCGGCTCGCGCAACGGGCGGCCGGCGACCAGGATGACGCGCGCGCTCGCGCCGTGCCCGTCGCCGCCGGCGCGGCCTTCGAACCTGACCGCGCTGCCCGCGGTGAGCACGGCAAGTTCGTGGCTGGCCACCGTGGCCGCCGAATCACCCTCGCCGATGCGTACGGCGCCCTCATAAACATAGGCGAAGGCAGCGTGCTCGCTCGGCAGTGCGTGCGTGAACACGCTGCCGGGGGACAGCTCGATATCGAGGTAGGTCGGGTCAGTCGCCGGTTGCACGATCGGACCGGTGATGCCCTCGAGCGCCCCGGCGATCACCTTCACGCGGGCTGCGCCCGCGGCGACCTGCGGAATCCTCTCCGGTCCGAACTCCTGGTAGCGCGGCGTGGTCATTTTCTGCTGCGATGGCAGGTTGATCCACAGCTGGAAGCCGCGCATGCGCCCCTCCTGCTGCTCGGGCATTTCGGAGTGCACGATGCCGCGTCCGGCAGTCATCCACTGCACCGCGCCCGGTACCAGCACGCCCTCGTGGCCGTGATTGTCGCGGTGGCGCATGCGTCCATCGAGCATGTAGGTGACCGTTTCAAAGCCCCGATGCGGATGGTCGGGAAAACCTGCGATGTAATCGCCGGGGTTGTCGGTGCCGAACTCATCGAGCATCAGGAATGGGTCCAGGTCGGGGAGTTGCGGTTGACCGATGACGCGGGTGAGTTTGACGCCCGCGCCGTCGGCAGTCGGCATACCGCGCACGAGGCGTGCGACACCGCGGTTGGCAACAGTATTCATGAGGTTCTCCTCGATATTCTGACGCGTGTGGGTGTCTGACTCAGGCCGCCAGCCGGGCGGCCTCGGCGGCCGCCGCTGCGAGGGCTGCCTCACGTTGAGCCGGGCTGATGTTAACCCCCTCGGCGCGCACGAACGTGACATCCGTGATGCCGAGGAAGGTGAACACGCCGCGCAGGTAGCTTTCCTGGTGATCGAGTGCGGCAGCCGGGGATTGCGGTCCGTAGAACCCGCCTCGCGAGGAAGCCACGATCACTTTCTTGCCGCCGGCGAGGCCTTGGGGGCCGTCCGGGCCGTAGCGGAATGTCTGGCCGGCCACGCAGACTCGGTCGATCCAGGCCTTAAGTTGCGAGGAGACGGAGAAGTTGTACATCGGCGCGCCGATCACGACGATCTGCGCGGCGAGAAATTCACTGAGGGCTGTACGGCCACGCTCAAGATCACGCTGTAAATCCTCGGATGCAGGACTCACCCCCTGCGAGGCAGCCAGGTGAGCTCCGGTCAGGTGGCCGAGGGGCTCGGTGCCAAGGTCGGTGTAACGCACGTCCAAATCTGGGTGCAGCGTACGGAAGCGCTCGACAATGACGGCCGTCAATTGCCGACTGATGGAGTTCTGGCCGAGAATGCTGGCGTCGACGTGCAGGAGTTTCATGGCGGGCCTCGGTGTGGTATAAAAACGGTACCAAGGCTAAGTATGTAAGTCCGAGCCTGGGAAACACAAGAAGGCACAGTCATGCGACAGAGTGAAACCGGCGTAACCCACCAGGCGACGGGGCAGGCGGGCGGGGCGTGTCCGCAGAGCGCCGAGTGCCCGAAGATCAGTCAGGTGCTGGCGCGTGTGGGTGAGAAATGGAGCGTGCTCATCATCATCATGCTCGCCGAGCGGCCGCGGCGCTTCTCGGATCTGAAGCGCTCGATCGGGGGGATCTCCCAGCGCATGTTGACGCTCTGCCTGCGTGGCCTGGAGCGCGACGGACTCGTCAAACGCACGGTATTTCCGGTGGTACCACCGCGTGTGGAGTACGAGTTGACCGCGCTCGGACAGTCACTGCGCGAGCCGGTGACACAGCTTGCCAATTGGGCCAAGGGGCATCTGGCGGAGCTCGATGCAGCGCGCGCAGCATTTGACCGGCGTGAGGCGCTTGCCGCGCCGGCAGGCGGGGCCGGGCAGGAGTGGGGCGCCGGGGAGCACGTGGGCGGTGCGGCGCACACTGCCAGCGCCGGCTCGCCGCGCCGCTAGCGCTTACTGGCGTGGCGGGCGCTCAGCTCCTCGACGATACGCTTAAGCGACAGCCCCCGGCTCTTCAGCAGCAGCGTCAGGTGATAGAGCAGATCGGCGCACTCTCCGATCAGCTTCGCTTCGCTCTCGCTCACCGCGGCGAGCGCTACCTCCAGACCTTCCTCGCCGACTTTCTGTGCCATGCGGTTGACACCCTGGGCGTACAGGCGTGCGGTGTAGCTGCCTTCGGGCCGCTCGGCAATGCGCTCGGCAATCACCGTCTCGAGTGTGCTCAGGAACGCCAGCGGTGCAGCGGGTTCACCGAAGCAGCTGTCTGTGCCGAGGTGACAGACCGGCCCGAGCGGCCGAGCGGTCACGAGCAGCGCATCGCGGTCGCAGTCGGTGCGCGCCTCGAGGAACTGCAAAGTGTGGCCTGATGTTTCGCCCTTTTCCCACAAACACGCCCGGCTGCGGCTGTAGAACACGACCCGCGCGCGTTTGAAGGTCTCGCGCAGTGCCTCGCGGTTCATGTAACCGAGCATGCGCACGCTGCCGGCCGGATCCTGCACGATCGCAGGCAGCAGGCCGCCTTGCTTCTCGAAGGCGAGTGCATCGATGTCCTCGGGGCGCAGCGCTGCGCCCGGGGGCGGGATTGCCGTCATACGCGTACCTCAATACCTTGCGCGCTGAGGGCGCGCTTCAGCTCGGCGATGCCGAGCACTCCGCTGTGAAACACGCTGGCCGCAAGTGCCGCATCGACGCCGGCATCGCGGAATGCCGCGACGAAATGTTCGCTGGCCCCGGCGCCGCCCGAGGCGACCAGCGGAACGCGGCACACCGCGCGCACCGCGCGCAGCTGCTCGATGTCGTAACCGCGGCGCACGCCGTCACTGCCCATGCAGTTCAGAACGACCTCCCCGGCACCGCGCGCCTGCACTTCCTGCACCCACTGCAGCACGTCGCGCCCGGAGTGTCGCGTGCGCTGCGGATCGCCGGTGAACTGGTAGGCGCGGTAGCCCTCGGAGGTGAGCTGACTGTCAATGCCGACCACGACGCACTGGGCGCCGAAGCGCTGGCTCAATGCATCGATCAGCCCCGGATCGGCGAGCGCCGGGGAGTTGATCGAGACTTTTTCCGCGCCGGCATTGAGCACCGCTTCGGCATCGGCGACCGAGCGGATGCCGCCGGCGACGCAGAACGGGATGTCGAGCACGCGGGCCACCCGGTGCACCCATTGCCGATCGACCGAACGGCCCTCGGGGCTGGCGGTGATGTCGTAGAACACCAGTTCATCGGCGCCCTCGTCGCGGTAGCGGGCCGCGAGCGTCATGATGTCCCCGACCACTCGATGGTCGCGGAAGCGCACGCCCTTGACGACCTGACCGTCGCGGACGTCTAGGCAGGGAATGATGCGGCGGGCAAGAATGGTCGTAACTCCTCGGCGGCCATGCGTTCCTCGAGCAGAGCCTTGCCGCTCACCGCGGCGGCCACCCCGAGGCGCGAGAGTGCGTGCAAATCGTTCGCATCGCGTACGCCGCCGGAGGCCTGCCAGGCAAGCCCGGGAAAGCGCTCGCGTGCGGCGCGGTAAAGCTCGAGGTTGGGTCCGGCGAGCGCACCATCGCGCTCGATGTCCGTGCACAGTACGTGCGCAATGCTGCCCGCGGGATACCGTTCGAGTACCTGCCACAGGCTGAGAGCGCCCGCTTCGCGCCAGCCGCGCGTGCGCACCTGCGGCACGCCCTGCGCGTCGTGTCTGATATCGAGTGCCAGGCAGATGCGCTCGGCGCCGAAGCGCTCGAGCCAGCCGCGCACGATCTGGGGCTGCTCGACCGCGGTACTGCCGATCACCACGCGCGCCGCGCCGGCTTCGAGCAGATCCTCGATGCGCTCGAGCGAGCGGATCCCTCCGCCCACCTGCACGCGGATCCCCGATTGCCCGAGCAGCGTGCCGATAACCGCTCGGTTGGCGGGCGTGCCATCGCGCGCGCCGTCGAGATCGACCAGGTGCAGCCAGCTCGCCCCCAGAGCGCGGTAGCGCTCGAGCAGTTCGAGCGGATCGTGATCGTAACGGGTCTCGGCCTGGAAGTTGCCCTGGTAGAGCCGCACGCAGCGCCCGGCGCGCAGATCGATCGCGGGTATGAGTAACATGGCTTTATATAGTGAGGAAGTTTTGCAGCAGACGCGCACCGCTCGCGGCCGAGCGTTCCGGGTGGAACTGCACGCCCCAGAAGTTGTTGTGTCGCACGACGGCCGAGAGGCTCTCGCCATAGTCGACTGCGGCGAGCGTCGGGGTGCCGACGGCCACCGCGTAGCTGTGCACGAAGTAGAAATACGCCTCGGTACCGAGCCCGGCGAGCAGCGGATCGGGCCGCATCGTCGCGAGGCGGTTCCAGCCCATGTGCGGCACCGGGCGCGCGGTGCGCGCTTCGAGTCGGCGCACCACGCCGGGGATGATGCCGAGACACGGGGCATCGCCTTCAGCGGAATACTCGAACAGCAGTTGCATGCCGAGGCAGATGCCGAGCAGAGGCTGGGTGAGGGTGCCGAGCAGCCCCGCCAGTCCGCTGCGCTGCAGGCGCTGCATGGCGTCTGCCGCCGAGCCGACGCCGGGCAGGACGACCCGCTCGGCGGCGGCGATTTCATCGGCATTGGCGCTGACCCGCACGCGCTCGCCCAGCCGCTCGAAGGCGAATTGCAGGGAGGCGAGGTTCGCCCCGCCGCTGTCGATGATGACGGTGCCGCTCACAACACACCCTTGGTGCTCGGCAGCTCCTCGCCCTCGCGCTGCAGAGCCTGGCGCAGCGCCCGCCCGACGCCCTTGAAGCAGCCCTCGACCATGTGGTGGCTGTTCTCGCCCTCGATGCGCACGTGAATTGCAGCGCCGAGGGTGTCGGCGAGAGAGCGGAAGAAATGCGGCACCAGCTCGGTCGGCAGGCCGCCGATGCTCGGGCGCGCGAAGCGCCCCTCGAAGCGCGCGAACGGGCGGCCGGACAGATCGATCGCCACCTGCGCCTGCGCCTCGTCCATCGGCAGCAGGAAGCCATAGCGTGCGATGCCGAGCTTGGTGCCGAGCGCCCGGCGCAGCGCCTCGCCGAGCGCGAGGGCACAGTCCTCGACGGTATGATGCTCATCGATGTGCAGATCACCGCGGCAGGTGAGTTCGAGCGCGAAGCCGCCGTGTCGTGCGAGTTGCTCGAGCATGTGATCGAAGAAGCCGATGCCAGTCGTAATCTGCACTGGTGCGGTGGCATCGAGATCGACGCGCACTTCGATGTTGGTCTCGCGCGTGCGCCGCTCGACGCGGGCGCGGCGTGCGCTGAGCGCGGCGAGGGCCGCTGGCCAGGTCTCCTCTGGCGTGCCGTCCTGGCGGACGCGCACGCCGCGTACGCCGAGATTTGCGGCGAAGGCGAGATCGGTATCGCGATCGCCCACGACCGCGCTCGACTCGAGGTCGATGGGGTGCTCGCGCAGGTAGTCCTCCAGCAGGGCGGTCTTGGGCTTGCGGCAGGCACAGTTGTCCGCGGGCCGGTGCGGGCAGATAAACACCGCCGCGAAGCGGATGCCCTGTGCGGCAAAGGTGTCGAGAATGAATTGGTGTACGAGCTCGAAGCGTTCGCGCGGAAAGGTGTCGGTGCCGAGTCCATCCTGGTTGGTGACCATGATCAGCCGGTAGCCGCGCCGCTGCAGCGTGCCGAGCGCAGCGAACACCCCGGGCATGAAGCGCACCTTTTCCAGCGCATCGACCTGATGGTCGGCTGGTTCCTCGACCAGCGTACCGTCGCGGTCGAGGAAGATCGTGGCAGTCGGACGGCTCATGACCAGGCCTCCAGCAGCCGGGTGTTCTGCTCGGGCGTGCCGACGCTCACGCGCAACGCGCGCCCGAGTCCGGGATAGCCGCGCGCATCGCGCACCAGCAGGCCCGCCGCACAGGCGCGCTCGAGCGCCGACTGCGCGTCGTGGAATTCGACCAGCAGGAAGTTCGCCGCGCTCGGCCAGACGCGCGCGACTCGTGTCAGCAGCGTCAGTTCGCCTTCGAGGCGCGCGCGCTCGGCGAGCAGCGTGGCAAGCTGTTCGTGGCCCGTCTGCATCGCGGCCGGCTCGAGCCGTGCCAGCGCCGCCTCGACGGTGAGTCTCGGGATGGCGTACGGCGGGATGATCTTGCGCAACAGTGCGATGACCTGCGGGTCGGCGAGCAGCGCGCCGCAGCGCGCGCCGGCCAGGCCGTAGGCCTTCGAGAGCGTGCGCAGTATGGCCAGATTCGGCTGCGCACCGATGTGTGCGGCGAGACTCGGCCGCTGCGCAAACTCGATGTAGGCCTCATCGAGTACCACCAGCGTGCGCTCGGCGAGCGCCGCGGCGATGCGCAGCACCGCCTGCGCATCGAGCAGGTTGCCGGTGGGGTTGTTCGGTGAACACAGAAACACCAGCTTGGTCGCGGGCGTGCAGCGCTCGAGCAGGGCCTGCTCATCGAGCGCGAAGCCCCGCTCGGGGCGCAGTGGCACCGAGAGCACCTCGGCGCCCTGGATGCGTGCCGACACGGAATACATTCCGAAGGTCGGCGGACAGGCGAGCACCGCATCGTGTCCGGCGCGGCAGAAGGCGCGGCAGAGCAGATCGATCGCCTCGTCGCTGCCGCGACCGAGCAAAACCGACTCGCTCGGAACCTCGTAGAGGCTCGCCAGCCGCTCGAGCAGCACGCGGGGCTGGGGCTGCGGGTAGCGGTTCAGGCCGTCCCGGCCGTCGCCGCCGGCGGGATCCCACGGCAGCTCGTTGGCGTGCAGCCGCTCGAGTTCCGGTCGCCACGCGGCATGCTCGTAGACCTTCAGCGCCACGATGTCTGGGCGTGCGAGCGCATTCACCCAACTCATCGGGCCGCCTCCATCGCGAGCCTCTCGAGCCGACGGGTCACCGCGGCCGCGTGCGCATCGAGGCCCTCCAGGCGCGCCAGCGTCACGGCGGTCGGGCCGAGACTGCGCAGGCCGCTCGCGGTCAGTTCCTGGACCGTGATGCGCTTGAGGTAATCGATGGTCGACAGGCCGCTGTAGGCGCGCGCATAGCCGTAGGTCGGCAGGACGTGGTTCGTGCCCGAGCAGTAATCGCCCATCGGCTCGGGCGACCAGGGACCGAGAAACACCGAGCCGGCGTTGACGATGCGCGCGAGCAGTGCGCGCGGCTCACGGGTCTGGATGATCAGATGCTCGGCGGCATATGCATTGGCGACTTCGATCGCCGCATCGAGATCCGGCACGAGCAGACAACGGCTGGCGCGCAGGGAGCGCTCGAGGATGGCGCGGCGCGAGAGGGTGGCCGTCTGCCTCTGCACCGCTGCGCACGCCGCCTCGGCGAGCGCAGCGCTGGGAGTGAGGAGAATCGCCTGGGCCGTCGGGTCGTGCTCGGCCTGCGCGAGCAGATCAGCGGCGACGAATTCCGCGCACGCCGTATCATCGGCGAGCACCATCACTTCCGAAGGCCCTGCCGGCATGTCGCACGCCGCGCCGTGCGGATCGGCTGCGGCAGCCTGTTTGGCCGCGGTGACCCAGGCATTGCCGGGGCCGAAGATTTTGTCGACCTTCGGGATGCTCTCGGTGCCGTAGGCGAGGGCGGCAATCGCCTGGGCGCCGCCGACTTTGTAGACCTGCTCGATGCCACAAAGCTGTGCCGCGAGCAGCACCGCCGGGTGCGCCCGCCCGCTCTGGTCGGGCGGCGTGCACAACACGCGGCGCGGACAGCCGGCGATGCGGGCGGGAACCGCGAGCATCACGACCGCAGAGGGCAGGGGCGCCGAGCCCGCCGGTACGTACAGTCCCACCGCGCCGATCGGGCGGTACAGCCGCTCGCAGCGCACACCGGGTTCGGTCTCGAGACTCACTCCCTCGAGGCTCTGCGTGCGATGGAAACGCTCGACGTTGGCGATTGCGCGCGCGAGTGCTGCTTGTTCGCTCGGGCCCACCTCGCGGCTCGCCGCAGCGAACTCCTCGGCGCTGACGCGCAGGGTCGCCAGCTCGACCCGATCGAAGCGGCGAGTGTATTCGCGCAACGCCGCATCGCCCCGGGCCCGCACCGAGCTGATCACCTCGCGCACCAGAGTGTCGATGTCCGCACGTGCCTGTTGCGCGGGGCGCTCGAGGGCGGCGTCGCGTTCGCTCGCGCTGAGCGCGCTCCAATCGAGAATGCGCATCGGGTTAGGCCAACATCTTCTCGACCGGCAGCACCAGCAGGGCGCTGGCGCCGGCCTTCTTCAGCTGCTCGAGCGTTTCCCAGAAGACGTTCTCGCGGCACACCGCATGCACCGCGACTTTGTCCGGCGAACCCTCGAGCGGAATGATGGTCGGAAATTCGCACCCGGGCAGCAGACTGCGGATCTGCTCGAGGGCGGACCGCGGAGCATGCAGCATGATGTATTTGCTCTCGCGCACCTGTTGCACCCCATCGAGGCGCATCACGAGCCGCTCGACCCACTCGTCCTTCAGCGGCGGCAGACCGAGCGGGGTGCGGATCAGCACCGCGTGGCTCTCGAGCACGGTCTCCACCTCGCGCAGATGATTGGCCTGCAGCGTCGAGCCGGTCGAGACCAGGTCGCAGATCAGATCGGCCCGCCCGAGACGCGGGGCGATCTCCACCGCACCGGACAGGGTGACGATTTCGGCGCTGATGCCGCGCTCGCGCAGGTAGTTCTCGAGCAGAAACGGATAGGTGGTGGCGATGCGCTTGCCCTCGAGACTGCTCGGGCCATCGAACGGTTGGCCTTGCGGTACCGCGAGTGCGAGTCGGCAGCGCCCGAAATCCAGGGTGCGCAGCGGCTGAAAGCGCACCGGATGGCCGCGTGCGGCGAGTTCCAAACGCTTCTCCTCGAGCACGTTCAGGCCGACGAGCCCGAGGTCGCAGACGTCCTCCTGCACCAAGTCGGGAATGTCATCATCGCGCACGAACAGCACATCGAGCGGCATGTTCTCCCCGTAGGCCATCAGCTGATCCTTGCCGCGGGAGATCTTCAGTCCGCAGCGCAGCAGCATCTCGAGGGACGGGTCGGTCAGGCGACCGGACTTCTGGATGGCCAGTTTCAGACGCAGCTCATCCATGGCGGGTTCCCTCGCGGCGACGGGCCGCGCTCACGGCGCGCGGCGGAGCTGCCGGTGCGCCGGCGCTGGCGGCAGCCGAGGCGGCCGCGCGTGCGGCGTGCAGGTGCCACTTGCCGAGCCGCTGCGCCACCAGGCCGTAGCCGCCATTGCCGGTGGCAAGGAAGCGCGCCACGCGCCCGATGGTGGTGACGCTGACGCCGGTGAGGTGGTGAATCTCGCGGTACGGCAGACCGCGACTGAGGTAATCGACCACGGACCAGCGGTCGGCCATCGCCTGCAGCTCGGCCGGTGTGCACAGGTCCCGGAAAAAGGCGCGCACTTCCTCGCCATCGCGCAGCGCCGCGATAGCGGTGAAGAGGTTGCGCTCGGCGAGCGCTTCCTGGCGGGGCGTGAGGCTGCGATGTGTCTTCATACCGATCTACTGTAATAGTGTGCTAGTACACTAGCATAGGCGAGGGGCCGGTGCCAGCACCTTGCATGGCGGCGGCAGCCGAGCGGCGGCAGGCTCGCCGGGGGCGCGGTCGGGCAGCGGCCGCGGGCACTCCCTTGACCGGCCGGCGGGCGAACCCCTAAACTTAGTGCGACTCATCGAGACCGGCTGAGGGATAGGCCCTTAGACGCCGGGGCAACCGCCAGAGCCAACCATTCTGGAAAGGTGCCAACTCCTGCGATCCGACCGCGCCCTGAAGGGGCAGGTGAGGCTCGACAGATGAGCGAACTGTGTGGCTCTGCGCCTCGGGCGCGGGGATGGACGCAGCCCGCCCGCCAGGTCCCTGGTGGGACGCTCCGTAAGAGTGCTCGGTGAGCCGAGAGGGTTGCGGAGCCGATCATGCACGCCATTGCCGAGGTTCGCCCGATCGAGCCGGAACATCCGCCGCGGTGTCCGCCGGCCGAGTCCGTGCGCGAAGGCGTATTTGACATTCCGGGCGGTCTCGCCCTGCATCACGGCGGCGTACTGCCGGCCGTACGGGTCGCTTGGCGGATGGCGGGGGCGGCGAATGCGCCGCTCGTGTGTGCGCTCGGGGGCATTTCGGCCTCCCGGCGCGTCTGTCTGACCGAGCAGCCCCGGCAAAGCTGGTGGCGCGAGGTGGCCGGACCGGCGCGTCCGCTCGACACCGATCGGTATCGGGTGCTGAGCTTCGATTACCTCGGCGGCAGCGGCGAGACGACCGGGCCGCGAGCCGGGGAGTGCTTCCCGAGCATCTCCACGTACGACCAGGCTGAGGTGCTCGTGCGGCTGCTCGATCATCTGCGGATCCAGGCGCTGCGCGCGATCGTGGGCGGCTCCTACGGCGGCATGGTGGCGCTCGCTTTCGCCGAGCGGTTCCCCGAGCGGGTTGCACAGCTGATCGTGCTGTGTGCCGCCGATCGACCGTATCCGCTCGCGAGCGCCTGGCGCTCGGTGCAGCGCGACATCGTGCGCTTGGGGATCGAGGCCGGTCGGCCGGCCGAGTCGCTCGCGCTTGCCCGGGCACTGGGCATGTCGACCTATCGCAGTGGCGAGGAGTTCGCCGCGCGCTTCAGCGGTCCGGCGGTGTTCGAGCAGGGGCGGGCGCGCCTGCCGGTCGAGCGCTACCTCGCGGCGCGGGGCGCGGACTATGCCGCCCGCCATCTACCCGAGGCCTTTTTGTGTCTGTCCGAGTCGATTGACCTGCATACGGTCGAGGCCGAGCGCATCTGCGTGCCGACCGCAGTGGTGGGCGTGCGCGAGGATCTGCTCGTGCCACTCACCGAGGTGCGCGCGCTCGCCGCGCGGCTGCGTGCCGCGCGCCTGTTTGAGATCTCCTCGATCTATGGTCACGACGCGTTTCTGAAGGAATCCCAACAACTGCGCGGCGTGTTCGCCGCGGTGCTCGAGAACCTGTCATGAGTCATTCGACCGATCGCCAATCCCCAATCACCCGCACCGTGCGCGCGGGGCTGGAATCCGACCCGCTCACCGGCGCGGTAGTCCCGCCGATTCACCTGAGCTCGACGTTCGCCTTTCGCGCCTTCGGCGAGAAGGGCCGCTACGACTACACCCGCTCGGGCAATCCGACCCGCGATCTGCTCGGTGCGGCGCTCGCCGAGCTCGAGGGCGGTGCCGGCGCCGTGGTGACGGCGACCGGCATGGCCGGCATCACGCTCGCGGGGCATCTGGTGCCCGCGGGCGGACGCATCGTGGCGCCGCACGACTGTTATGGCGGCACCTATCGCCTGTTTGATGCGTGGCGGCGGCGTGGGGAGCGCCAGGTGCAGTTCGTCGATTACGGCGATGAGGTGGCGCTTACCGAGGCGCTCGCCACTCCGGCGGCGTTGGTGTGGGTCGAGACCCCGAGCAACCCTCTGTTGCGAGTGACCGACATCGAGCGGGTCGCGGCGCTCGGACATGCCGCCGGCGCGAAGGTGGTCGTGGACAATACGTTCCTTTCCCCGGCATGGCAGCAGCCGCTCGGCCTCGGCGCCGATGTGGTGGTGCACTCCACAACCAAATATCTGAACGGTCACAGCGATGTGGTGGGCGGGGCAGTCGTGGCGCGCGAACCGGCAGTTCATGAGGAACTCGCCTGGTGGGCCAATTGCCTCGGCCTCACCGGCTCACCGTTCGACAGCTTCCTTACGCTGCGCGGGCTGCGCACGTTGCATGCGCGCCTCGAGCAACACGGTCGCAACGCACAGGCGCTCGCCGAGTGGCTCGCCGGCGAGCGCGGCGTGGCCCAGGTGTACTATCCGGGCCTCGCGCGCCACCCCGGGCACGCACTCGCCCGGCGCCAGCAGCGCGGCTTCGGCGCGATCGTGACGCTGGAGCTCGACGGTGGACTGCCGGCGGTGCGCGCCTTCACCTCGGGCCTGGAATTTTTCTCCCTGGCTGAATCCTTAGGCGGCGTCGAGAGCCTCATTGCCCATCCGGCCACCATGACCCATGCGGCAATGGATTCGGCCGCGCGCGCCAAGGCGGGTCTCACTGACGGGCTGATCCGCCTGTCGGTGGGCATCGAGGCGCTGGAGGATCTGCGCGCGGATCTCAGCGCAGGGCTGTCGCGCGCCCGTACTCTGGCGGCGGCCTGATGAGGCCCGCCGGCGCAGCGGCTCGTGAGGGCTGCGCCGGCGTTGCACGATCCTACAGGCGGCTCAGCACCGCATCGCCCACCGCACGGGTGGAAACCGCGGCGGCGCTGCCGGCGACATCCGGCGTGCGGGCGCCGGCCTCGAGCGCCGCAGCCACGGCCTGCTCAAGCGCTTCGGCTTCGGCGTTCAGTCCGAGCGAGTGGCGCAGCAGCAGCGCGACGCTGAGCAGCGTGCCGCAGGGGTTGGCGATGCCGCGGCCGGCGATGTCCGGGGCCGAGCCGTGGATGGGCTCGTACAGGCCCCGGCGGCCTTCCCCGAGCGAGGCCGAGGGCAGCAGGCCGAGTGAGCCGGCGAGCATCGAGGCCTCATCGGTCAGGATGTCGCCGAACATGTTTTCGGTCACCAGCACATCGAAGTCGCGCGGCCGGCGGATCAGGTGCATTGCCGCGGCGTCGACCAGCATGTGCTCGAGCGACACGTCGGGGAATTCCTCGCGCATCACCCGGCTGCACACCCGGCGCCACAGGCGCGAGGTTTCCAGCACGTTCGCCTTGTCGATCGAGACCAGCTTGCCCCGGCGCTGCTGGGCGAGGCGCGCCGCGGAGCGCACGATGCGTTCGATCTCCGCAACGGTGTAGGTGCACACGTCGGTGGCGCTGTTGGCATCCTGATGCTTCTCACCGAAGTAGATGCCACCAGTCAGTTCGCGCACGAACATCAGATCGACGCCCGTCAATACTTCGGGCTTCAGGCTCGAGGCGCCGAGCAGTGCGGGGTGTACCTTCACCGGGCGAAGGTTGGCGTAGACCCCGAGCGCGCTGCGCAGGGCGAGCAGCCCCTGCTCGGGGCGCACTGTGGCCTCGGGCGCCGACCATTTCGGTCCGCCGATCGCCCCGAGCAGCACCGCATCGGCTGCGAGGCAGGTCGCGAGGGTCTGAGCGGGCAGCGGCTCGCCGCTCAGATCGATCGCCGCCCCACCGAAGGGCAACTCGGTGAGCGTGAACGTGTGTCCGTGACGCTGCGCGAGCGCGTGCAAGCAGCGCGCACCCTCGGCAATCACTTCCGGCCCGATCCCATCGCCGGGCAGAACGGCAATGTGTGCTTTCATGCCAGTCCCCGGCGTGCCTCGTAGGCGGCAATCTCGGCCTCGCGGCCGAGCAGGAAGCCGAGTTCATCGACGCCGTTCATCAGGCAGTAGCGTGCGAACGGCTCGAGCGGAAAGCTCACCGTGGCCCCGCTGGGCAGCGTGAGGCTGCTCGATTCGAGGTCGATGCTGAGCGGCTCGCCCGGATGCTCGAGCAGCCAGCGGTGCGTGTCGGCATCGACGATCACCGGCAGCAAGCCGTTCTTCAGCGCGTTGTTGCGGAAGATGTCGGCAATCTGTGTGCTGATCACCGCACGCAGGCCGAAGTCCGTGAGCGCCCACGGGGCGTGCTCGCGCGAGGAGCCGCAGCCGAAGTTCGCACCGGCGACGAGGATGGTGCAGCCGCGAGCTTGCGGCTGGTTCAGCACGAAATCGGCACGCGGGGTGCCGTCGGGACCGTAACGCCAGTCGGCGAACAGGTGTTCGCCGAGTCCTTCGCGCGTGGTGGTGGTGAGAAAGCGCGCCGGGATGATCTGATCGGTGTCGATGTCGCTCGCGTTGAGCACGACGGTGCGCGAGCGCAGGGTGCGGATCGGTTCCACTACAACAACTCCCTCGGATCGGTGACGCGGCCGCGCACTGCGCAGGCCGCGGCGGTGAGTGGACTGGCGAGCAAGGTGCGCGCGCCGACGCCCTGACGTCCCTCGAAATTGCGATTGCTGGTGCTGACGGCGTACTGACCCTTGGGCACCAGATCCCCGTTCATCCCGAGGCACATCGAGCAGCCCGACTCGCGCCACTCGGCGCCTGCCTCGAGGAAGATCCGATCGAGCCCTTCGGCCTCGGCCTGCTGCTTGACGTGCTGCGAGCCCGGCACGACCAGCATGTGCACGCCGGAGGCGACCTTGCGACCGCGCAGCAGCGAGGCTGCGGCGCGCAGATCCGAGATCCGCCCGTTGGTGCAGCTGCCGACAAATACGACATTCACGGGATGTTCGCGCAGCGGCTGGCCGGGCGCGAAGCCCATATAGGTGAGCGCCTTGGCAAACACCGGGTCGTCGGCGCGCTCGGGGATCGTCCCGCCGACTGGAATCACCATGCCGGGGTTGGTGCCGTAGGTCATCATCGGCTCGAGCGAGCCGGCCTCGATGTCGACCTCGCGATCGAAGCGCGCGCCGGGGTCGCTCGGCAGCTGTCGCCACTGCTCGAGTGCGGCTTCCCAGGCTGCGCCCTGCGGGGCGCGCGGGCGCCCGGCGAGGTAGCGGAACGTGCTCTCATCGGGGGCAATCATGCCGGCGCGGGCGCCGGCCTCGATCGACATGTTGCACACCGTCATGCGCCCATCCATGTCGAGCGCGCGGATCGCCTCGCCGCGGTATTCGATCACGTGCCCGGTGCCACCGGCGACGCCGATCCGTCCGATGATGGCGAGGATGAGATCCTTGGCGCTGACCCCCGCGGGCAACGCCCCGTGGACATTTACTGCGAGCGTGCGCGGCTTGCGTTGCAGCAGGCATTGCGTGGCAAACACGTGCCCGACCTCGGTCGTGCCGATGCCGAAGGCGAGCGCCCCGAGTGCCCCATGCGTGCTGGTGTGGCTGTCGCCGCACACCACGGTCTTGCCCGGCAGGGTCAGCCCGAGCTCCGGTCCGATGATGTGCACGATGCCGCGGCGCGCATCGCGCAGGCCCAGCAACTCGACATTGAACGCGGCGCAGTTGCGCTCGAGTGCATGCACCTGGCGGGCGGCCGCCTCGATGCTGATCGGCGCGCCACCGAACACCTGCTCGGTGCGCGTCGGGGTCGAGTGATCCATGGTCGCAAAGGTCAGCTCCGGCCGGCGCAGCCGCAGGCCGCGCTCGCGCAGCACGGTGAATGCCTGCGGCGAGGTGACCTCGTGGATCAGGTGCAGATCGATGTACAGCACCGCTGGCGTGTCGGGCGTCTCGGGCACCACCTCGTGGCTGCGCCAGACCTTCTCGAACAGAGTGAGCGGTGCCGTCATGCCTGGGCCACCGCCGGGGCGCCCGCGAGATCGACGTGATCGAGCCAGCCCCACTTGTCGGCCGTGGCGCCGGTGAACAGGCCGAAGAAGGCCTTCTGCAGCGTCTCGGTGATCGGTCCGCGCGTGCCGCTGCCGACCGTCAGGCGATCGACCGAGCGGATCGGGGTGATCTCGACCGCGGTGCCGGTGAAAAACGCCTCGTCCGCAATATAGAGGAGTTCGCGCGGCAGGGCGCACTCGCGCACCTCGATGCCGCGCTCGCGGGCGAGCCGGATGACCGTGTCGCGGGTGATGCCGCCGAGCACGGAGTGGGCCAGGGCGGGGGTCAGCAGCACCCCGTCCTTGACCAGGAACAGATTTTCCCCGGAGCCCTCGCTCAGGGTGCCGTCCGGGGCGAGGCCGATGCCCTCCTGAAAGCCCAGGCGCCGAGCCTC
>DAHVTM010000058.1:0-9274 GCA_027324195.1 Gammaproteobacteria bacterium
AGCACGTACAGCAGCCGCTGCGGTGGTGAGCTGTGGAAGGTGTAATGACTGGCGGTGTAGCAGCTCGGAATCTGATTGAACAGCCCGGCCTGCGCCCGGGCCAGCGCAGCGCACAGCAGCAGTGCCGCCGTCAGTGTAAACACTCTCGTGTGCATAGCGGATTTCTCGCGTCTTGCCTCAAAGGGAATGGTTCCAGATCGCATCGCGCCTCGCGTGGATTGATGTCAGTCCGTAACGGAGCAGAACCTCTCGTCAGTGACTCGCACACCTTGCGCATCGGCCGCCTGCAGCGATCCATGGATTGATGGTCCATCCGTGTGTCCGTTCTTCGAGCGAAGCAGGTATCGCGAAGTCATGCGGGCAGCGGAGCGTGCGCCAGGGAGTCATTCTTTGAACACGTCTTCGGCCAGCGCCTGCACCCGTGCACGCTCATCCTTGATCTGATTGAAGAAATCGAGCAGCTTCATCTGTTCGGCGCTGCCGAGCCCCTGGGAGATCTGTCTGAAGCGGTCCTTGCGAGCCGCGGAGTCCCCCAGCGCGTAGATCTCCTGCGCGGCGGTGCGCAACTCCTCATCGCTCGCGCCGATTGGGGCGAGCGCCGACGCCGCAGAAGCTGCGGCCTGAGCGGGCGTTGCGGCCGGTGTGGGGCGCGGCGCGTCGGCGGTCTTGATCATTCCGGCCAGGTCTTCCTGACCGAGCTTGTCGGCCTGACGGCGGTTATAGAACGTGAGGAACGACACGCGGGAGGGGTTCTTTGCATACTCCGGAACGTGCGCGACCAGGTACTGGCGCAGCTCGGCAAGACGGGATTCGGCGCAGTTCAGATACGGCGAACCGATGCTGCGGACGTACGTTTCGTAATGGGACTCGCCACGCGTCAATCGGTAGGCCTGCTCGCCATCGGCAAGAAATGCGTGCTCGTACGAGAACAGAAAACCAGCCGCCTGCGTCATGATGTAGATGAAGGACAGCAGCGCCGCGGCACCGAAGCCCTGACCGGCATGCTCGCGCGCGATCTCGTGGGCAACGCGATCACGCGCCTGCTGCTGGGCCTGCTGGACGGCCGGCGGCAGCGGCGGCGAAGACGAAGAGGCGCCGGAGTTCAAGTTCGCGAATGGATTGCTGCTGGAGGAGGACACCCCGTGATGCTCCAGGTGCACGACCTGATGCGTTTCGGCCTCCTTGATGCCTTCCCAGCGGATGTAGAAAATGAACGCCAACGCAGCGGCGAGTACCCCAATGGTCGCAACGGTTGGCCAGAACGAGCCGCGGTCCCGTGGACCTTTTGACACGCGCGCCACGAAGCGGACCTCGGGCTTCTGTTCGGCGTCGGCCTCCTGCGGCATCGACAGCGAGATCGGCCGCACGTGATCGAGGCCACCCTGGTCCTTCTCGGCGGTGATCGCTTTGAACAGCGCCGCCTTTTTGTAGGACTGTCCGGCGGCATGCGTCATGATCAGCATGCCGAAAGCAAACGCGAACGCGATGATCCATCCGACATAACTGACCTGGGCGGCGGACATCTCCTGCGATACCCACGGGGCGAGTAAAAACCCCGTGCCGGCCGCCTCGGCCAAAGTCAGGGCCAGCAACAGCAGGTGCTGCCAGAAGGCCATCGGACGCGTGCCGCTCTGGTAGGAGTGCACCAGATACGCGTAGGCGTTCTCGAACACCGGTTTCGAGGAGACGTTTTCCGTAAAAGCGGCGTAGTAGTCGTTGCACAGGCGCAGTTCCGGGTCCGGCATGCCTGCCGGGTCCTCGCGCCAGGCATTGCCGGCCAGGCTGTGCGTGTCGCTCTTCAGCTGCGCGAGTTTGCCGATCTGGCCGAACAGGCGCACCGGAGAGGCATACAGCAGATCGAACAGTTGGGCTCTCATCGGCTCACCCCGCAGCACGGCCGCCCGGAGTGATCAGCATCGACCAAAGGCAACCGTGTATACATGGCGTCAGTCACTGGTGGATCGTGAACGTGGAGGTCGCGAGGTAACTCTGACCGAGCACAGGATAGTAGATGCGCGACGGTGCGCTCTCGGCGCGCCTCGGCACGAACAGGTCCATGCACTGGATCGGGCCGCCGAGGAACATCCGGTACAGAGTGCCGCGTGAGCCGCGATAGACGTTGACCGGCACGAGCCGCGAATAGGTCGGCTGGCGCTCGTGATACCGGGCGTAATCGCGATAGATGTCGATTCTCGGATCGGGCACGGGCAAACCGGCGGCCTTCGGCACGTACGCATCCAGGATCGCCACCAGGTTGCCATGCGGCTCGCTCAGCCAGGGAGCGCCGTAAAATCCCGCAACGTCATCCCGCACCGGCAAAATCCGGCCCGACGACAGATTGCGCACCGCGCTCGCAAGGTGCGGATGATCGTCCATACAGGCTCCGACCAGCTCGGGCGCATTGCTCGCGTGTGCGGTGCGAATGAAACTGAACATCGAATGGCTGTGCAGCCGGCCGAGATCGATCGGGGGCTCACGGCCCTGAAGCGGCGCCCCGCCGAAATCGTATGCCCCTCGCGGCAGAGCCACAGGCGGCGCAGCGGCCTCGGCTACCGCAACCGGCGCACGCGCCGCAGCGGGCGCGGTCGTGCGATGCTCCACCTTCTGTGCCAGGCGCTGCGCACGGACCTTCAGCTTCTGGAAAAACGACGCGTGCGCAGCCGGACGCAGTGAGTTACCGCCGCCCTGCCCGGCTGGCTCTGCTGCTGCGGATGTCGTCTGCGGCGTCGTGTGGTAGGTAACGCCGGTGAAATCCGCTGGGTTGGCCGTTCTCAGGGCAAGATAGCGCGTGAGTTGTCCATCCGAGGCAACGTCCACGATTTGCACTCGGCGGTTTTCCTGTCGTCCGCGGGCGGTCGCATTGCTCGCCACCGGCAGCGCATCCCCGGCGCCCTGATAATAGATGTTTCCACCGGGTACGCCGCTGGCCGCGAAGATCTGCGCAACCACACGGGCCCGATCGGTCGAGAGCTGCAGCGCCCCGTACGGGTTCGAAGTCTGCGCGGCATGTGCCACGATCAGCACCTTGCGCTGCTCGGCGGCGGCGAGCGCAGCCGGGGGAGCATGCGGCCCGAGCGAGGCAATCAGCTCCTGCGGGGTGTATTGCGCGGCGATCTGCGCGAGATAGCCGCGCGCCCCCGGGACCAGAACCGCAGAATGCGGCTCGAAGATCACCCCCTGATCCTGGATCTGCACATCCAGCCCGACCGTGTGCTTGCCGCTGATGCCGAGTTTGCCCGGGGTGATCCGGGCGCTCGCGAGCTTCAAGTGATCCTGCTGCGCGATTCGATACAGCGCACAGCGCCGCGCATCCACACTGTGACCGATCAGGCCCCCGACCGTCGCGCCGATCGCCGCGCCGATGAGCGTGCCTTTCCCGTTTTTCTCGACGCGATGACCGACGAACGCGCCGACCACCGCGCCGGTGACAATGCCGATGTCGCTGTCGTTGTTCGAGCAGGGATTGGGGTTATCAAAGAGGTCGGTGACATGGTGCTGCAAGGTGGCGAGAAACTGTGGCTCCTGAATTCCCGAGCTGCTCGCGCAGCCCCCCGTGACCAGCACGCTCGCCGCACAGATGCCGCCCAGAACTGTCCGCGCCTTCAGCCTCATCGCAGCCCCCTGCGGCAGCGAACCTTACCCGTCATGTACATCACGCGCTGCCCCCTCGCCCCACGGCCTTCTGCCTTCTCGACTTGTTCCGCGTCAACGCTTCCCTGCGGCGGTCTACGCTGACATCCTGGCGGCGACCCGGCTCCCCGCACAACCCCCCAAACGGGGGGATGTTTGAACGCTCACGCGCTTGCGAGCGGCATGTTGCGCAGCGCACCGACAGTGGCAATTCTCCTCATCGCCAAAGGATGAAAAGCCGGTCCGCCCATCCTGAGGCGATGCGCGCCAAGACCGCCGCGCAACCGGCACACCGCTCAGCTGCCACGGCATCGACCCGGACAACGCACACCCCAATCTCAGGGATGGCTCGGATTTTGGGACGCAGCGTCGCGCACCGCCGGGTCAACGCCACGGAAGGATTCAATGCCCAAGTGCATCGGGGGCACAGGTCCGCCGAGGGTCCCTCGCGCCGCTTGAGTGCTGCGCCCCCGCGAGCCGAGAATCGCCGGCGGCGCGAGCTCTATTGGCTCGAGCGTACCGCCAGAGGCCGCCTGTGCGACGGTGTGCTGGGGTCACTCCAGCGCTGAGGGCAGTACCGGCCTGAACGACCCGAATGCGCGGGCGAATCCCGCCGGGTACGCCTGCGCCCAAGACGCCAGCCGGTGCTCGCCCATGCCTGTGGCGTAAGGGCTCACCGACCGAGGGAACTCGGTACCCATCGCCCGCGGCTTCGCTGATGCAAACAAATGCCTTCCTCCCGGACACGGATTTGACTCTGCCGTCCCGCACGCGGCCGGTGCGAAGCGCGACACCGTGATATTCCGCGGAATCGCTCACTCTTAATCAGAATGACCGCACCCTTGCCCATCAGATGACGATGCGCTTGCGGCCCTTGGGGCTCACAACCAGGCACCGCCGCGCAGTTGTGTTCAATACCCTGATTCCGCCGGTTCCAGCCCCTCATCCCTAACGGCGCATCCGTCATCAGGAAAGGCAGGCGGTTACAGAGCGCACGTTGAACGGCCCCTTCAATCTCAGCGTCGGGTAATGGCATGCACATCCTGCTCGTGGATGATCACGCGTTGTTCCGCGCAGGACTTCGGCTATTGCTCGGCTCGCTGTGCCCGCAGGTCCGGATCCTCGAGGCCGGCTGCCTCGACGAGGCCCTCGAACACCTGCACCGCCACGGTGATGTTCGAGTCTGTCTGCTCGACCTCGACCTCAAGGGCGACCAGGGTCTACCGGCCATCGAGCGCATGCGTCAATGCGCTCCCGAGGCCGCCGTGGTGATCGTCTCGGCGGCGGACGACCCCGTGACCGTGCGCGCATGCATCGAGGCGGGCGCCATGAGTTACATTACCAAGAACTCCCCACCCGAGGTGCTCACGCTCGCGCTGAAGCGCATGCTGGCCGGTGAGGTTTTTCTGCCGCGGAACATCCAGCCGGACAAAGAAGATGTTCCCTGCACGGGATGGACTTTGACCAAGCGCCAACTCGATGTGCTGGCCGGCTTGAGCCGCGGACTCTCGACCAAGCTCATTGCCCGGGAACTCGCCCTCTCCGAGCACACCGTCAAGGAATACCTGTCCGATATTTTTCGTGTTCTCGAGGTCCACAACCGCACCGAAGCGGTGATCAAAGCCAGCCGCCTCGGCCTGCCTGCCCATGCCTGAGCCGGCGCAGGAGGACGGCTCGAAGCGCGCCGAACTGCGGAACGAGCTGCTCACTCTGCACACCCGCATTCTGCTGCGCATGCCGCTATTTCAGGCGGCACTGATCGGCGCCATCGGTTGGATCGTCTTGCCGCACGTCGGCTGGCCGCTGTATTTCGCCTGGGCGGGGCTTGCCTTTGGGGCGGAGTGCGCCCGGGCGGTGAGCGCGTACTGGGCCCAGGGCAAACTCGCCGCAAGCCCACCGGCGTCCCTCCACAAACTCTTCGTCGCGCTCGATGCGCTCGCCGGACTGGCAACCGGCCTGGCGGCCGTTCTGTTCATCCCGCACCTGCCGCTGCTCTCTGAGGCAATCCTGGAGACGACGCTGTATGCCGTCGCGGGCGCCGGTGTCGCCGTCGCCGTGTCCTCCAAACGCCTGGTTGCCGCCTACTCCTCCGCGGTGTTGATCTGTGCCGCCAGTGCCTGGAGTGCTGCACATTCGCAGGCGGCGCTGTTGGTGGTTGCACTGACGGCTCTGTACTGGATCTTCCTCATCACCGTGTCGGCCGATAGCGAGCGGCTGCTGCGTCGCTCCATCGAGGTGCGCCACCAGCGCGACGAGGCACTGCGTCAGCTCGAACAGCGCAACCTGGAGATGCAGCAGGTTGCCGCTCGCGCCGAACATGCGGCGCTGACGCGCGCGCGGGTGCTCGCCGCCGTGAGTCACGATCTGCGCCAGCCGCTGCACGCCCTGTCCGCTTACAGCGCGCTGCTGCTCGCCAACCCGACCGCCGAGTCGCTGCAGGAGGCAGGCTATAACATCGACACGCTGGTGCGCTCTCTCGGGGAGATTCTCGGGGAGCTGTTCGACCTGTCGCGGCTGTCCACCGGCGGCTACCGCCTGCAGCACGAGCCGTTCTCGCTGGATCGGCTGATCGTGGGCGTATGCGCGGAGTTCGCGCACGTTGCCTCGACCAAGGGCCTCGCGCTCAACACCCGGATCGTACCTGTGCAAGTGATCGGCGATGCGAGCGCAGTAGGTCGAATCGTGCGCAATCTGCTCGACAACGCCCTGAAATATACCGAGCGGGGACAGGTCAGCGTGACGCTCGCACAGGTTGCGGGCGAGGCGCAACTGGAGGTGAGCGACACGGGCCGCGGCATTGCCGCCGATGAGCATCAGCGCATCTTCGAGGAGTTCTACCGCATAGAGGACCGTGGTGAGGACAGCCCACAGGGTGTCGGTCTCGGCCTCTCGATCGTCAAGCATCTGTGCCAGCTGATGCATGCGCGCATCGAGTTGCGCTCGCAGCCCGGCGAGGGAACTCAGTTCACGGTAACCCTGCCCTCGGTGCACGCCGGCCCGAGCACCGCCGCCATGCTGCGCTCGATCCAGCTCGGCCGCCAATCCTGGCAGGGCGCACGGGTATACGTGGTGGACGACGATGCGGCGGTACGTGCCAGCATGCGCGCGCTGCTGACCCTGTGGGGGTTTCAGGTGCACTGCGCCGCTGAGGCTGGCGAACTCAGCGCGCTCCTTGCCGAATGCGGCCGCCCCGCTCTGCTGCTCATCGATCTGCGGCTCCCCCACGGGCAGGATGGTGCGCTGGTCGCAGCGCAGGCGCGCGCCACTTACGGCACCTTCCCGATCTTAGTCGTCACGGGTGAAACCGCGGAGTCCTCGCTGCGTTCTGCTCACGAGCGTCAGCTGACCGTGTTGCAGAAGCCGGTACCGTTCGACACGCTGTATGCGGCCGTGAGCGACGCAATTCAGCCGCCACGGTAAGCCCCTTCACTCCCGTCGGACGGCCCCTGGCCGCGCGAGCAGCCTACCGGAGTGGGAGCACCCGGACTGTTGGCGACGCTCGAGCATGACCCAGGGGGCGCACCGCCTCGGCTTATCCCCCAGCGCAATGCTGCCATGACATTTATGACACCGTCCGAGGGTTGCCTGTGCTGAATTTTCCGACCACCTCAGCCTCGCCGCAGTGCTGCGCCTCGCAGCCGGCATGAGCCAACATCCTCGCTGCCTCTGCTGCACGCACCAGCCCCTGGGCACCGCGTTTCATCGGCTGCACGCCGCGGCGAGCGTTTGGGACGCCCGCCTTCTCCAACCCAACGCGCCTGCTGCGAATACCGCCGGCCCGCGCTGCCATAGCTTCTGGTAATGCGCCCATCAAATAGGCGCATGCGCGCAGCCGAGAGCCTTCGCACAGAATCGCAGCGCCGAAGAGGTTATGAAGAGATCGTCGTGCGCGCGACTCGGTGCGCATTGACAAACATCAATAATGGATACAAGGAGAAATCAAATGCGGAATGCATTGCGGCCGCGAATCGCCGCCAACTCGGTATTGTGCGCAGCCACGCTCGCCCTCGCCGCCTGCGGCGGCGGCTCGAGCAACAGCCCCGCGAGCACCAGCACGACGCCGACCGCGACGTACAGCATCTCCGCGAAGATCAGCGGATTGACCACCAATGGATTGGCGCTCGATGTCAACGGCACGGATCTATCGATTGCAAGCGGCTCGACCTCCGATACCCTCGCGTCAAATCTCACCAACAACACCGCCTTCAGCATATCGGTTGCCAGCCAGCCGCCGGGTGAGGCTTGTACCGTCGGCAACGGGTCTGGCACCATCACCTCGGCTGATGTCAGCAACGTTTCGGTGAGCTGCGGTTACACGATCTCCGGAACCCTGTCCGGACTCGGCAGTGCGAGCGGGCTCACGCTGCTGCTCAACGGGGGCAACGCCACCAGCATCCCCGCCAATGCAACCACATTCCTGCTCAACGGAACTCTGCCAAGCGGCAGCAGCTACGGGGTCAGCGTCGGTGCCGACCCGTCCGGACTGCTGTGCATGCCCGCCAACGGCAGCGGCACCATTGCCAGCGCGGGCATCAGCAATATCACGGTCAACTGCGGAGCACCGACCGAGAAGGTGCTCTACAGCTTCCAGAGCGCCCAGTCGAGCGCAGGTCTCTCCGATGGCGCTGGGCCTGCCGGCAGCCTCTCGCCGGCCGGCAATGGACTCTATTATGGCGTCACGTATCTCGGCGGGCAGCTCAATCCCGGTGGCACGTCGGCCGATGGGACGCTCTTCGAATACAACTTCGCGACCAACGCCGAGACGATTCTGTACGAATTCTACACCGGCTCCGGCAACCCCAGTGATCTCGGTATGCCGGCCGGCAGCCTGCTCGCGGCGAGCAACGGACTTTATTACGGGCTCGCTTCCGGCGGGCAATTCAATTCCGGTGTGATCTACCAATTCGACCCGCAATCAGGCGCAGTGAGCGTCGCGTACGCGTTCACGGGCGCCGCCGACGGGGCAAACCCGGAGAACGAACTGATACAGGCCAGCGACGGCAAGCTCTACGGCATCGCCACCGGGGGCGGAGCCTACGGCAATGGGGTGATCTTCAGCTTCGATCCGGCGAGCGGCCAGGAAGCCGCACTCTATTCCTTCCACGGCACGAGTGACGGCAGCCCCTCTCCCATGGGCCCCGGTGGCGGCCCGCTGCTGCAGGGCGCCGACGGCAATCTCTACGGCACGGTCGGGCTCGGCGGCAGCAGTGGCTGCAATTGCGGGGTGCTGTTCGAATACGACCTCACCACCCAAACCTATACCGTACTGCATGCCTTTACCGGCGGCACGGATGGCTCGTTTCCCCAGGGCAATCTGGTTCAGGACTCGAGCGGCAATCTGTACGGCGAGACGACGAGCGGGGGCGATCCATCGTGCCTGCTCAGTGGCATGCAGCCAGGCTGCGGAACGATCTTCGAATACGACCCGAAGAGCGCGCAGGAGTCGATCGCACATGTGTTCGGATCCTCAGCGGGTGATGGCCTGTATCCGAACACCGGCATGATGCTCGCCAGCGACGGACAGTTCTACGGGTTGACCGGCAACGGCGGTTCGACGAGCAATCTCACCGCCGCCAACGCCGGATATGGCACGATCTTTCAGTTCAATCCGAGCACCGCTCAGGAAACCGTCCTGTACTCCTTC
>DAHVTM010000079.1:0-43207 GCA_027324195.1 Gammaproteobacteria bacterium
CGCAATCCGGTCTTCAGCAGCACCTCGACGGACGGACGCACCCGATCGACGATGGAGCGAATATTGGGCGATTGGTTCTCGGCCGGTCGGCGCAGCTGCTCGAGCGTCGCCTGGATGGCGCCGCAGTTCGAATGGCCGAGCACCACCACCAGGCGCGTGCCGAACTGCTCGGCGGCGAACTCCACACTTCCGATCAGGGACGGCGCCACGATGTTGCCGGCCACCCGGATCACGAACAGATCGCCGAGGCCCTGATCGAAGACCAGCTCGGCCGGAACGCGCGAGTCCGAGCAGCCGAGGATGATGGCGAAGGGCTTCTGCTCCTGGGTGAGCTGGATGTGCGGGGAGCCGCCGAGGGAGGGCTCGTGGTTGCGCAGCCGCTCGACGAATCGACGGTTGCCGTCTTTCAGGCGCTGCAGCGCTTCGGGTGCTTTGATCATAGATCGGGCAGTCTAATGAGCCCGGTGAGGACACACAAATGTCACCGCCGCGGCGGCCGGCGAGCATGCGCCGAGAGCGCCGCGCCTGTGGGTACAATGCGCTCCTCAACCCGCTGGAGCCGCGCTGTGAAAGCCACCCTGATCGTCGGTCTCGTTCTCATCGCGGGCGGTGTGCTGCTGATCGCGCACCCGCCGCATTACACCTCGCGCCAGAAGCTGTTCAAGATCGGCGGCCTGCAGGCGACGGTGCGCCAGGAGCGCGCCCTGCCCGGCTGGGCCGGTGGCACGGTGCTCGGTGTCGGGCTCGGGGTCCTCGCCCTGGGCTTGGCGAAAAAACGCTAAGATTTTGTTTTGCCTCTGTCCCATTCAAGGAGTACGCCATGGCGATTCGTGAGCAACTGATCGAGTACCGCGACGGCTCGACCGTACTGGAAGGGTTCTTGTGTTACGACGACTCCCGTCCGGGACCGCTGCCGGCGGTGCTGATCAGCCACGCCTGGGGCGGACGCGATGAGTTCGTCGAGCGCAAGGCGCGGCGGCTCGCCTGGCACGGCTACGCCGCATTCGCACTGGACATGTACGGAAAGGGCCAGCGCGGCGAGACCACTGAGCAGTGTCAGGCCCTGATGATGCCCCTGGTGCAGGATCGCAAGCTGCTCGCACGGCGCATCAGCGCCGCACTCGCCACCGTGCGCGCGCAACCGCAGGTCGACACCCGCCGCGTGGCGGCAATGGGCTTTTGCTTCGGCGGCCTGTGCGTGCTCGACCTCGCGCGCAGTGGCGCGGACGTGCGCGGCGTGGTCAGCTTCCACGGACTGCTCAAGCCGAACGGCCTACCCGCCGCACCGGTGCGGGCCAAGGTGCTCATCCTGCACGGCTACGACGATCCGATGGCCCCGCCCGAGGACGTGCTCGCGGTTGCCCAGGAATTTTCCGCTGCGGGGGCGGACTGGCAACTGCTCGCCTTCGGCAACACGGTGCACGCCTTTACCAATCCGCATGCCGACGACCGCGCGCACGGCATGGCCTATGACGAGGCGGCGGATCGGCGCTCCTGGCACTCGCTGATGCAGTTCCTGGAGGAAGTGCTGCGCTGAGCGCAACTTACTCAGCCCGCCGGCGCCCCGCGGCGCCGGCGGTGAGTTCGAGGGTTACGGTCTCGGTCTGCGGATCGTAGAGAATGCGCGCCTCGCCGCGGCGGAGCTGGGCGAGCACCTGGGCGGATTTTTCCTCCAGGCTGTACTCGCGCTCACCGTAATCGGTGCCCTCGCGCAGCACGAAGGATTCGATCACCCCGCGCAGCGCCTCGCTCGAGAGGGCATCGTGGGGCACTTCGAGCGGCTCGAGCGGTAGGTCGGTCTCGCTCATACGGGGCTAGAGCATGCGCAAGCGGCCGCGGACCGATCCGGTCCGCGGCCGCTTCGCGTCAGGGGGAAGGAACGGCCGCGGCAAGCCGCGGCCTTGTCTTAACGCTCGCGCAGCTGCGCCATCAGGCGCAGCATCTCGACGTACATCCACACCAGCGTCACCATCAGGCCGAAGGCCCCGTACCACTCCATGTACTGCGGCGCACCCGCGGCGGCGCCCTGCTCGATCATGTCGAAATCGAGCAGCAGCATGAAAGCGGCCACGCCGATCACGAACACCGAGAAGGCGATGCCGAGCGGCCCGCCGCCGTTGACGAAGGGCACCGCGACGTGGAAGAACGACAGGATCCAGGTGCCGACGTAGAGCAGCATCACGCCGAACATCGCGCCCAGGACCACCGAGCGCAGCCGGTCGGTCACGCGGATCACCCGGGTGCGATACAGCACCAGCATGACCAGGGTGGCCGCGAACGTTGCGGCGATCGCCTGGATGGCGATCCCCGGGTAGCGCTGCTCGAACATTGCCGAGATGCCCCCGAGCACCACGCCCTCGAGCGCCGCGTACGGCAGCGCCAGGAACGGTGCGGTGGTGGGCTTGAAGCTGATGATCAGCGCCAGCACGAACCCGCCAATGGCTCCGATCTCCATCAGTCCGGCCGCGGCCTGCAGATTGCCGGCGCTCGCCTGTGACCACGGCCACAGCGCGCAGACCATCATGACCACCAGCATCAGGAACGACTTGTTCACCGTGCCGGCCACGGTCATGGGCTGCTCACCGAACCCGACGCGCGGCACCCGCGAGAACGTGTTCTGGTTCAAGCCGGGATTAGTTGATCGCCGAAACTGAAACGCCATCTGAGAACCTCCTTACCGGATATGACGCATTTTACGCTATGGGGGTTCCCTGGCGGAAAATCCAGTCCGCCAGGACGCCCTTTTTTTGCCGCCGGGCTCTAGCTACCGGCGCGATTCGGGTCACGCCAGCCGCGCTCGAACGGTAAGCGCCAGGCGTGCGGGGCAATGAGCTGATGCATGGAGTTCGGTCCCCACGAGCCCGGCGCATACAGCCGCACCGGTGGGGGCGCCTCGAGCAGCGGGCTGGAGACCTCCCAGAGCCGCTCGATGCCCTCGGCAGTGGTGAACAGCGTGCGGTCCCCGCGCATCGCATCGAGAATGAGCCGCTCGTAGGCCTCGAGCACCTCGCCGACGAGCCCGGTGTCGTGCATGGCGAACTGCAGGCTGAGCTTGTCGAGGCGCATGCCGGGACCGGGCCGCTTGCCGTAAAAGGACAGCGACATCTTCGACACGTCGGCCAGATCGAAGGTGAGGTGATCCGGGCCCTGTGCGCCAACCCCGGAGTCCGGCGGGAACATGCTCTTCGGCGGCTCGCGGAACGCGATGGAAATGATGCGCTTGCCCTCGGCGAGGCGCTTGCCGGTGCGCAAATAAAACGGCACGCCCGCCCAGCGCCAGTTGTCGATGGTGCACTTCAGCGCGATGAAGGTCTCGGTGTCCGACTCCGGACTGATGCCCTCCTCGCTGCGGTAGCCGTTGAACTGGCCGCGCACCACGTCGGTGGGCTTGATCGGCAGCATGCTCCGGAAGACTTTGTTCTTCTCCTCACCGATCGCGGTCGGCTCGAGCGCCGTCGGCGGCTCCATCGCCACGAACGCCAGGATCTGAAAGAGGTGCGTCACCACCATGTCGCGGAACGCGCCGATCGAGTCGTAGAACATCGTGCGCTTCTCCAGACCGAGCGTCTCGGGCACGTCGATCTGCACGTGCTCGATGAAGTTGCGGTTCCAGATCGGCTCGAACAGGCCGTTGGCGAAGCGGAAGGCGAGAATGTTCTGCGCCGGCTCCTTGCCGAGAAAGTGATCGATGCGAAAGATCTGCTGCTCGTCGAACACCTCGTGCAGCTTCGCGTTCAGCGAGCGGGCGCTCGCCAGATCGGTGCCGAAGGGCTTCTCCATGATGATCCGCGAGCGCGCCACCAGGCCCGCATCGCCGAGCAGCCGCACGGTCGAGAGCGCCGCGCTTGGCGGCACGCTGAGGTAGTGCAGGCGCTGGCACTCGCCCGAAAACGCCTGCTCGGCACGCGCCACCGCCGCAGCCAGTCCCTTGGCGCCCGCGCCGAGCGGCACGTAATCGAGACCAGCGGCAAAGGCGCTCCACGCCTCAGGCTCGGAGCGGTGCGGGGAGAACGCCTCGATGGCCCCGTGCGCGATCTGTCGGAACCCGTCCGCGTCGAGGTCATCGAGCGACACCCCGATGATGCGACAGCCGGGGATGAACCCCGCCACGCTCAGATGGAACAGCCCCGGGAGGAGCTTGCGCCGGGCCAGATCGCCCGTGGCGCCAAACAGAACAACAACTTGCGGCTGTCGCGGGCCGACTCCTGGAGGTACTTTAGCCACCCTGCCTTACCTTGTGTCACGGCTGTCTCGCCGGCAAGGATAGCGAGCGCGGCGGCGCGAATCCATCGAGCCGCTCGCAGAGCTCAGTGCTGCATGCGCAGCTGCCCGGCGTAGTCGCGCTTGCCGATCTGCAACCCCTTCCAGCGCAGGATGTCGTAGGCGGTGGTGGCGTGGAAGTAGAAATTCGGTTGCGAGAACGACAGCAGGAAGTTCTCCCCCGTGAACGGCAGCCGCCGCTCCCCGGCCACAAACAGCACCTCGCGGCCGGCGAGCGTGTCGAGTTCCGCCGGATCGAGTGCCGCGAGCGCCGCATCGGCGCTGTGCACCAGCTGCCCGAGCGCCGCAAAGGTCTCCGGCGGCGCGGAGCGGTCCGGAGAGAACGTGCCGCGGCGCATCCCCTCGATCGCACCGATCGAATGGGTCGCGGTGGAGCGCACCTGATAGGCAAACGGCAACATGTCACTCGCCAGGCGCGCCTGAATGATCTGCTCGGGCGCGAGCGAGTGCTCGGTGCAGTACGCTTGCGCCTTCTCGAGCAGACCCGCGACGGAGCCGAGAATCTGGCGGAACGACGGCACGGTGGCCGCATAGAGCGTCAGAGCCATGAACAACCTCGCTGTATCGGTGGGACGGAGCGCGCCGCGCTGGCACGGACGTGACGCCAGTACGCACGGCCCGAGCAGCGCTCTTGCCGGACCCGATCCAGCGCAGCCTGGCTTCGCATCCCCGTCCCGGTCTGAATGGGGGCGTCCTGCCGTTCGGCAGGACGCCGTCAGTCCCGTCAATCTACTCAGCCCCACCGGCCGAATCAAGCCGCCCGCCGCGCCCCGGGCGTCACGCGCCGGAGGGCTTGGTGCAGCGGAAGCTCTTGGCGCTCTTGGGATTGCCGCCGACGTAGCGGGCATACTTCGGATAGGGACACAACGGACGCGTGACGCCCGGGAAAGCCGCACCGTGCGCGAGCAGACGCGCCGGCGCCTTGTGCTGCTCGCTCCAGCGTACGATGGCGCGCAGCGGATCGAACGCATCCGTCGCCGGCCCGCCGAAGCAGTGGTTCATGCCCGGCACCAGGAACAGCCGGGCGAAGCGCTGCGGCGCGTGGTACTGCGCCATCAGCTGGCGGTACCAGCCGATGATCGCATCCGGTGAGAACACCGGGTCGCTCAACCCCTGGTAGATGATGAGCTTGCCGCCATGGGCAATGAAGCTCGAGAAGAACGTGCCGCTCGCATCGTTGATGGCGCGCACCTGGCGAGTGACCCGCAGCGCGGTGTTGAAGTCGAACGTCTGCGGCGTCATGTGCGGATCGGCCGGCGTCATGAAGTACTCGCGCATCGCCTCGAGCCCGAGCGTGGCATCGAGGGCATTCGGCGTACCGGTCCGCGAGGTGCCGAGTTTCCACACTCGCCAACCCGGCGCAGCCACCCCGGCGTCGTAGGGCCAGCGTGCATAGAGCGGCTGTCCGGCCGCGTTGCGCGGGCCGCCGAAGATCGCCTCGAGCAGCTTGATCTTGCGCGCACCGAGGCAGGCCCCGTGCGCGCCCGCACGGCACTGCAGCACCTGCGGATGAAATACTTTCTGACAGGCGGCAAAGTTGTTGATCATCCCGTCGCGCAGCCCATCGAGCCCATCGCAGACCTTGAGCACCGCCTGGGAGAGCAGTTGCAGATCGCGGCCCGTCAGCGCCTCGCTCAGGATCGGCCGGCCGTGCGCGTCTTTCGGTGCGGCCGCCTCCAAGTGCTTGACGTTCCACATCTCGGCGATGGCCGCCCGGGCGAGATTGAAGCCCGGGTCGCCGGCGACGATGCCGTTGAACAGCGTCGGGTCGCGCTCGGCGACCATCATCGCCTCGCGTCCGCCGTTCGAGCAGCCCGCGAAATACGAGTCGTGTGCCGGCTTGCCGTAGAAGTGGCGGATCAGACGCTTGCCGAGCCGCGCCACCGGTGCGAGCCCGGCGTAGGCGAAATCGAGCCGGGCCTGCTGGTCCGCGGCGAACGCGGCGCTCATGCCCTCATGGCCGCCATCGCTCGAGATCACCGCAAAGCCGCGCGCCAAGGCCGTCGGGGTGCCCGGCTCGACGAAGCCCACCGCCGGGGCGATGAAGCCATCGAGGCCGGCACCGCCCTGGAACAGGAATCGCCCGTTCCAGTTCGCCGGCATGCGCAGCTCGAAGCCCAGGCCGTACTGCACGCCACCGACGCCGAGGCGCGGGTCGAGCACCCCGCGCACCAGACAGTTCGCCGGCAGCACGACCGAGGCGAGCATCGGCATCACGGCCATCGCCCGGCTGTGCAGCGGACCGGCGGGCACCCAGCGCGCGGTCGAGATCACCAGGTGCGCATCGGCGAGCCGCACGAGCCGTGCACACGCGCTCTGCGCCTCGGCCGCGCCGCCGGGCGCTGCGGCCCGCGCCGGCGGCGCCACGGCCCCCAGAAAACCCAGCACGATCGCCAGCACACTCGCGCAACGAGTCAAACTCTTCATGTCATTTCCCTCCGTCCGCCCCGCGTGCCGCGCGCGGGCGGGCGCCTCGCGCCCACCCGCCGCCGCACTCACCTGGGGCCGCTTAGAAGCTCTCGCGGATCCGCACACCGTACACCGCCGGCGCACTCCAGAAGTCCGCATTGCCGGTCTGTCCGGTGATGAAGTACGCCCCGGTCACGTTCGTGCCGTACGCCGTCACACTCCACGGACCGTGCGCATAGGTCAGCCCGAAATCGAGCACCGAGTGCGACTGAAACCGATCGACCGGATTCTGGAAGATCGTCGCCCACTGCACGCTGGTATACGAGTAATCGAGGCGTGGCGTGAGCGTGCTGTCGGCGTTGAGTTGCGCCGTGTACTGGATGCCCAGGCTCCCGGTCCACTGCGGCGAATGCGGATCGGCCGTGCCGTTGACGCTCTGATAGTACGGCGCGTAATCGAAGCAGCCGCTCGTCTGAGCGCTCGCGCACTGCGGTCCGGTCGGATTCAAGCCGGCCACCTGATACAGGTAGGAGTTCAGCAGCAGCGGGGAGCTGCCGATGCTCGAGTGCACGTAACCGAGGCTGCCGTCGATCTGCCAGCCCGCGAGCAGTGCCTGCAACGACAGCTCCGCGCCGCGGATCGTCGAACGGCCGACGTTGGTAATGCTGCCCTGTGGCGTCAGCGTCGCCACCGGGCTCGGCGTCACCACGGCCAGCTGCAGGTTGCGGTAGTCCATGTCGAACACGCCGAACTGCGTGCGCGCATGGCCGTCGAGCCACGTGGACTTGATGCCGGCCTCGTAATCCCACACCGTCTCCGGCGCGAAAGCCGGCGTGCCCTGGGAGTTGACGCCCCCGGTCTTGGCGCCTTTGGCGACGAAGGCGTAGAGAAACTGGTTTGGCGTCGCCCGCCAGTTCACCCCGATCCGTCCGGTGAGGAAATCATCGGACTCCCCGACCTCATTGCCCTGCAGCCGCAGGTAATGCGCCGGCACCAGGAACACCCCGCCCGTGCCGTAGGCGTGATTGACGGTCTCGCGCAGCCCCACATGCACCTCGACTTTCGGCGTGATGTCGTAACCGACGTTGCCGAAGATCGCATCGGTGTTCTTGATGGTGCCCTCATCGACCACCACCGCCATCGTGTTCGGGTTCAGATTGATGTGCGCCGGCCAGTACTGGCTGAAGGTCCCGGCCACCCAATGCAGGCGCTTGCCCTTCGGGGAGAGCAGATCGAATTCCTGCGAGAACACGTGATCCTGAATCCGGTTGATGAATGGGGCGGAGATCGCCGTCCCGCCCGCCCCGTTCAGGAACTGCTGGTCGTTGTAGTACTCGTAGGTGTAGAAGAACCCCGACAGCGAGCGCAGCGTGATGCCGTCATCGAAGTGATAGTTGATGGTCAGTCCGGTGCGGATCTGATAGTCGCTGTATTGCGTGGCGGTATCCGGATAGGCGAGCTGGTAGCGCCCGCTCGGCGCACCGATCGCCGCATTGGTGCCGGCGTACGGGGTGTGGGCCATGCCGCCGTTCTGATCGTCCTGATAGTTGATTTTCAGAATCGCCGAGAGCTTGCGGGTCGGACGGTACAGCGTCGTCAGGCGCAGCACGGCCTGATTGACCGCCCCCGGCGCCGGATGATTGGCCGAGCTCGGCAGAGTATCGGTCCAGTAACTGTCGCGCTTCTTGTAGTAGGCGGCCACGCGAAACGCCAGCTCGTCGTTGACCGGGATGCTCTTGGCGCCCTGCACGCTCAGCTTGGCGTAGGTCGCCACGTTCGCCTCGAGGTACCCGTCGCTCGCGCCGATCTTGGGATTCACCGTGTTGAAAAACACCGCACCGCCGGTGGAATTCGCTCCGACCAGCGTACCCTGCGGTCCGCGCAGCACCTCCACGTCCGCGATGTCGAGAAACGGCTCATTCGGCAGCAGCGTCGGTGCCAGCAGCCCGTCGCGATACAGCGGCACGCCCGGCGCCACGTTCGGGCTGGTCACGGACATGCCGATGCCGCGAATGTTCACCGCACTCGTCGGGCCCTGATTGGCATACGTGAACGAGGGGGTCGTGGCCGTGAGCTCCTCGAGATTCGTCACATGCTCGGCACGCAGCTCGGCGCCGGTCTGCGCGCTCATCGCCACGGCCGTCGTCATCAGATTGGACCGGCGCTTCTCGGCCGTCACCACGATTTCCTGCAGCACCTCAGCCGAGCGCGGCGCGCTCGCCCGAGCGCCCGGGTCGAGCGCCGCGGTGCGCGCGAGCACCACCGGAATGGAGGCCGCCATGGCCGTCGACCACACGAACAATTGCTGATATTTACGTTTCATGCGCCCCCCTCGAGCGATGATTGAAATGCCGATACGTGCCACCGGTGCTTCGATCCGTCCGGACGCGGGCCGTGGTGTGCTCCCGTGTGCCGCCCGGGCGCGCAGCCCCCCGGCCGCGCGAGATAACTATATTAAATAGTACTTTTCGGTTATTTGTAACCAGGGATACAATCTGTGTCAAGTGCTTTGCGGTCCGCCGGGCGACCGAGCAGTTGGTTCGGTTGCATCCCGGAGCACACGCATCGCCCGGCCGTCCGCTGCGAGGCTTCACCTTGGCAACACCCGGTGAGTCCCGGACGTTTCGCAAGACAACACGCACTCAGCGCACCGGTGCGGACCGGCACGCATTCCCCGTCAGGTCGGGCGGCTCGGCGCAGCGCCGGAATCGCCTCATGCCGTGGGCTGCGCATCGAGCCGCGCGTCGCCGCCGCTCGCGCCGACCCGCCGGCGGGATGTGTGGCGGTTCAGCTCGCCGCCGACGCCTCCAGAGGTCCGCATCCGAACGGCTCGCTCGACACGGACCCGAGCAGAAAACGCTGAGGCCCGCTCGCCGAGCACCGTGGGTTGCAGCGCTCACCGACACCCCGAGCGCTGCACGCAGTGCTCGGGGGGAGCTCAGGGCAGATCAGGTGCATCCGGCGCCAGCCTCAGCGGCCGTACACCCCGCCACGCAGTGCACAACAGACCCGACGCTCACGGGCCAGCCACTTGCGCTGCATCGGACGCGGGCGCAACGGGACGCAGGGCGATGGCGGCGAGCAGCACGATGAGTCCGCCGCCTGCGGCCATCCACAGCGGCACCGCCAGACCGTGCTGCTGCGCGAGGGAGCCGGCCACCAGTGGGGCGGCGAAACCGCCGATCAGCTCACCAAACAGCGTCGCGAAACCGATCGCGGTCGCCGCCAGGTGTCGCGGCACGCTTTCGGTCGGCACCAGCACGATGCAGATCGCGCTCAGCGCCTGGCCGGTCTGCGTGCAGAACAACACCCCGGCGAGCAGCCACAGGTGCAGCGCAGAGACTCTCAGCAGCAGCGCCAGCGGCAAAACGATGCTGAGCGCCGCGCAGACGATCAAGGTCAGACGCCGTCCGGCACGGTCGGAGATTGCCGGGGCCACCAGCCCGATGAGGAAACTGCCGAGCCCCGCCGCCCCCATCAGAAACCCCGCCGTGGTGCCGGACTGATGCAGCACGGTGGTGATGTAGAGCGGGCCAAAGGCGTTCACCAGGAACAGCCAGCTCATGAACCCCGCCGCCCCACAGGCGCTCGCCCAGAGGTTGGGGTAACGCAGCATCTGCACGATGTCGCGCCGCCATGCCCGGCGTGCGCTCGAGCGCGCCTTGAGCTCGGCGGACTCCCGCACACAGACGGCAATGAGCCCCGCGAGCACGACCCCCGGTGCCGCGGCAATGAAGAACGCATCGCGCCAGCCGGCCGCCGCGGCCACCTGGGTGGTGAGCACCGGGGCCACCGCCAGACCGATCAGCGCCGCGGCGCTGACCACGATGCCAATGTTGCGCCCCCGATGTGCCGGGGCCGAGTTGTCCTCGACCAGTGCCATCAGCACCGACCAGCACGGTCCCTCGAGGACCCCGAGCAGGATGCGCAGCCACAGCAGTTGCGAGTAGCTGTGCGCAAACCCGCTCAGGGCCGACACGATGGAAAAGAGCAGCACCATCGGCACCAGCACCACCTTGCGCCCGACCCGATCCGAGAGCGCGCCGAACAGCAGCGCCGAGACGGCCCAGGACACCGCCACCACCCCGGCCAACATCCCGACCTGAGCGTCATCAAGGTGCAGGTCGCGGGCGATGTACGGCGCGAGGTACAACACCGACATCCGGTCGAGAAACACCAGACCCCAGGTCGCAAACAGGATGGCGAGCGTGAGGCGTTCGCGGACCGGACCGCCCCCTGCCGAGCTGACGCTGTGCTGCATGGTCTTCTGCCCCGTTCGAGTTTGCCTCGGTTCAGGTCACCTGGAAGACGCGGATGATCACCGCGTGATCCTCGAGCGGCATCGGGTTGAGCGTGCCGATGAACAGGGATTTGTTCAGCCACTCGTAGCGGCTGCCGAGCGGCGCTTCGAAACTCGGGTGCGTGCGCACGTAGTGCGGCTCGGCATGCGCATTCGCGCCCGGCACGATCAGGCCGCTGTTGATGATGTAGATGAGCGTGCCGTCGTGCGTGCGCAGTGCGTAGCGGGCACAGATCTGCGTCACCCCGTCGGGCCGCACGAGCTGCGTATCCTCGCCCTCGGCGAGCACCGTGCCGGAGAGGCGCGGACCATGAAAATCCCCGCCGGTAATCGGAATGATGCGCCGCTGCCCGTAGCTGCAGTTGCCGAAGTTGATCATCGGGGCGATGGTCACGCGCGCCTGGAACACGAACTGCATCCCCGGGGTTTGGAACGCGCCCCACAGGTGCGGCAACTCGTTGCCCGGCGCAGCGACCGCGCTCTTGATCCCCTCGGTGAGCAACGCCGCGGAGGCGACTGCACCGACCGCCCCGGCGACGGCGCTGCGCCGCGAGATGGTGCGTTGTGGTTCCCCGCCCGCGGTTGTCTCGGGCTCGAAATTCGATTCGTGCTTGCGCGTCATACTGGCTCCTTCGGAAATTTCCCGTGAAAAAACTGACCAGTCTCAAGCGCTCGAGCTTGAGCTCGCTCGGGCGCTCATGAATAATCGTGCCCCGTCTGTCAGGTTCGGCACATGCGCACCCCAAAACGTTCGATCCCGACTCGAGCAACAGGCGCTGCGCTTGCCCGAGCTGCCCGCGCCGGCGATCAGACGCGCCGGCGGCGTGCCGAAGGCATGGCGCTGCTCGAGCGAACCTACAACCCCGCCGGCGATCCGGTGGTGGGTTACTTCATCTACACCGCGTATCTCGAACTGGTGCGCAGCCTGAAGAGCCGCAAGGAGTACCGGGCGATCCGCCCCGGCGCCATCGGCACCCCGGCAATTCTCGCCGCCCGTCCCGGCATCAGTCAGATCGAGTTGGCCGCGTATCTCGGCGTCGAGCGCGCCACGGCCGGCAAGTACGTCGCACACGGGATCCGACACGGGTTGATCCGCCGCGAGCTCACCGCTCATGACCGGCGACGCTTTGCGCTGTTCGTCACGCCCAAGGGCCTCGACGCGCTGCACCAGGCGGTCGCCGCCATACCCGGACACGAAGAGCACTTCACCCGCGTACTCAGCAAGCAGGAGCGCAACACGCTGCGCACACTGCTGCGCAAACTCATCATGCAATGACCCCTCACACCGCTCTGCGGTGCCGGCGGAGCGCCCATCGCGACACCGGCACGTTTGTATCTCTGTTTACAAATATCTGAGCACAATTCGCGGACCGATGCAACCGCGCCGAGCGCACCGGGATGTCAGGAGGGGAAGAGCGGCCGGCGCGCCCGACGGGGCGCGTACTCGCTTCAGTTCGCGTCGTGCGCCGGATCGCGCTCGGGGTAATCCTCGCGCCAGTGCGCGCCGCGGCTCTCGCGCCGCTCGAGCGCCGCGCGCACCATTGCGAGCGCCAGCGCGAGCCGGCGGCGCGCGACGGCCGCCTCGGGCGCAAGGTGCGTGTCGAGTGCACGCAGCTCGCGCAGCCCCTGCTCGAGCTCCCGTCCGTGACGCAGCGGCCCCATGCAGCGGCCGAGAATGGCGCGCAGGCGCTGCACGTGCGCCTCATCGTGCAGGAGGTGCGGCGGAGCCTCATCGGCCTGACGGGCCCGGATGTGCCGCATTGGATCGTGCTCGCGCGCGAGCGAGCGTCCCAGGGTGCGCCCGCACACCACCGCCTCGAGCAATGAGTTGCTCGCCAGCCGGTTCGCGCCGTGCATACCGGTGCAGGCCGCCTCGCCACACGCCCACAGGCCCGCGCGGGCCGTGCGGCCAAGCACATCGACCACGATGCCGCCCATGTGATAGTGCGCCGCGGCGCTGATCGGGATGGGCTCGCGGGCCGGATCGATGCCGTGCGCGCGGCAGGTCGCGAGCGCCGCCGGAAACGCCTCGGCATGCTCGCCGCGGAACACCGCGGTCGCATCCAACCAGACCGCCTCGCCGCGCAGGCGGCGCGACCACACCGCCCGCGCCACCACATCGCGCGGCGCCAGCTCGGCAAGCGGATGCAGCGCGCGCATGAAGCGCTCGCCGCTCTGATCGTGCAGCACCGCGCCGGCACCGCGCAGCGCTTCGGTCAGCAGCGGCACCGGATCCTCGCCGGTGGCAAGCGCCGTGGGGTGAAATTGGATGAATTCGAGTCCCGCCACGCGCGCCCCGTGGCCGAGCGCCATGGCGAGCCCGTCGCCGAGCGCCGCCGCACCGTTGGTGGTGAAGGGAAACAGCCGCCCCACCCCGCCGGTGGCGATCACCGTGTCGCGCGCCTCGATGCGCACCGGCTGCCCCTCGGCATCGCTGCCCCAGGCCCCGCAGATGCGCTCCGCCCCGCCCTCGCGCAGCATCGTCACCGCCACGCCGTAGAGCCGCTCGATGTGCGCTGCCGCTTCGGTCGCCGCGAGCAGCGCCGCCAGAATCGCCGCACCGGTCCGGTCACCGCGCGCATGCAGAACCCGCGCGCGGCTGTGACCGGCCTCGCGGTGCAGCTGCCAGCCCCGCCGGTCGCGATCGAACGGCACGCCGAGCTCGCAAAGATAGTCGACGGCCTGCGCCGCGGCGCGGATCACGCGCAGCGCGGCGCGCCGGTCGCTGCTGTAACAGCCCGCCGCCAGAGTGTCGGCCATCTGCGCCTCGACCGAGTCGCCTTCGCCGAGCGGAGCGGCGATGCCGCCCTGGGCGAGTGCGGTGGAGCTCGCCACGCGCGGATCGCCGGCCGAGACGACCAGCACGCGCCGCGGCGCGGCCGCGAGCGCGGCGCACAGGCCCGCGGCGCCCGCGCCGATCACCAACACGTCGGTCTCGATCGTGCGCATCGGGTCGCGGCCGCTCAACCGATCTCGAGCATGCGTGCGATGGGTACTCGCGCCCGCTCGGCGAGCGCCGGGTCGATGTCGATCTGCTCGCCGAGGCGCTCGAGCGAGTCGGCGACCCGCTCGAGCGAGGTCGCCTTCATGTGGCGGCAGAGGTTGCAGGGCCGCACGAAAGTAATTTCCGGACACTGCAGCGCGACGTTGTCCGCCATGGCGCACTCGGTGAGCAGCATGGCCCGCGGCGGACGGTGTTTATTGAGGTAGGCGGCCATCGCGCCGGTCGAGCCGACGAAATCGGCCTCGGCCTGCACGTCGGCCGGGCATTCCGGATGCGCGAGCACGGTCACTTGGCTGCTCGCGCGGTAGCCGCGGATGTCTGCCGAGCTGAAGGCGGTGTGCACCTCGCACTGCCCGCCCCACGCGATCACCTCCACGTCGGTCTCGCGTGCGACGAACCCGGCCAGATGCTGATCGGGCAGCATAATCACGCGCGGCACGCCGAGGGAGCGCACCACGCGCACCGCATTGGCGGAGGTGCAGCAGATGTCGACTTCGGCTTTGACCGCTGCGGTGGTGTTGACGTAGGCGACGGCCGGCACGCCGGGACAGCACTCGCGGATGTGACGCACCGACTCGGCACTGATCGAATCGGCGAGCGAGCAGCCCGCCTCGCTCGCCGGCAGCAGCACGCGCCGCTCGGGACAGAGCAGCTTGACGGTCTCGGCCATGAAGCGAACCCCGCATACCACGATGGTGCGGGCACGCGAGGCAAGTGCGAACTGCGCCATGGCGAGTGAGTCGCCGGTGAAGTCCGCCACGGCGGCGCTCACCAGCGGCACCTGATAGTTGTGGGCCACCACCACGGCGTCCTGCTCGGCCTTGAGCACGCGGATGCGCTCGATGAGCGGCGCGGCGAGCAGGATTTCGGGTTCGGGCAGCACCCGAGAGAGGCGCGCGAGCAGCGCGGCGTCGGAGTTCGGCACGGCGTTCATGGGTCGCCGATCATGCCCGAGGGGGCTGAGCGGGCGTAGTCGAAAAGCTGACGAATGTCAGTTTGTGCGCACGGCGTACGAACATCCCGCCTGCGGAAAACCCGTATAGTTGGCTCATTGGACGGACGTTAATTTATATCAATATGCACACGAGTGAACGCACGCGACTGCGCGGAGTCGCCAACACGGAAACCGATTGCGCCTCCTGCCCGGCCTCGCGCCGCTGCTGGGGCGAGGCGTTGCCCAACGAGACCGTACATGCGCGGCGCGAGCCGCCGCTCGAGCGCGGGGCGCGCCTGATCGAACAGGGCGGCGCTCCGGCGCTGTTCATCGTGGCGACCGGCTGCCTGGTGCTGCGGGTCGGACTGCCCGACGGCTCGCAACGCGTGGTCGGCCTGCGTCTGCCCGGTGAGCTGGTGGGCCTGGAGAGCTACGCGCGCGGCGAGCAGACTTACACCGCTCAGGCGGCCAGCCCGAGCGCGGTGTGCCGGCTGCGCGTGCCGGCGCTCGGCACCGGTGCGGCGCACGGCGCGCTGCTCGAGCGGCTGCTGCTGAAGAGCGCGGCGCAACCGGAGCGCGCGGCCGCACCCTGGGCGGGACTGCCGGCCGTGGAGCGGGTTGCAGCGTTCATCGAGAATTACAGCCAGCGGGCACAGCTCAGCGGGCGCGAGGATCCGTTCAAATTGCCGCTCACCCGCGCCGACATCGGCTCGTACCTCGGGCTTGCGCCCGAGACCGTGGTGCGCGCGCTCGGGCACCTGAGCCAGGCGCAGCGCCTGGCGGTGCGGGGCCGCACGGTGCGACTCGGCGGCCCGGCCTGAGCCTGAGCCACACCCGCCCGCGCAGGCGGGCGGGTATAATTGGGGCGCATGATGCCCCAACTCATCGAGCGGCTACGCTCAGAACTCACCGCCCTGAAGGATCAGGGTCTGTACAAGAACGAACGCGTGCTGGCCGGCCCGCAGGGAGCGAAGATCACGACCGGCGGGCACGCGGTCATCAATCTGTGCGCGAACAATTACCTCGGGCTCGCCAGCGACCCGACGGTGTGCGCCGCGGCCCACGCGGCGCTCGATCAGTATGGCTTCGGGATGGCCTCGGTGCGCTTCATCTGCGGCACCCAGACCGTGCACAAGCAGCTCGAGCAGCGCCTGAGTGCATTCCTCGGCACCGAGGATGCCATCCTCTACTCCTCGTGCTTCGATGCCAATGGCGGACTGTTAGAGACGCTGCTCGATGAGCGCGATGCAATCATCTCCGATGCGCTCAACCACGCCAGCATCATCGATGGCATCCGCCTGTGCAAGGCCGAGCGGCTGCGCTACGCGAACAATGACATGGCCGAACTCGAGGCGTGCCTGCAGCGCACCGCCTCGGCCCGCACCCGCCTGATCGCCACCGACGGGGTGTTCTCGATGGACGGCACGCTGGCAAACCTGCCGCGCATCTGCGAGCTCGCCGACCGCTACGATGCGCTGATCATGGTCGATGACTCGCACGCCACCGGCTTCATGGGCGCCCACGGCCGCGGCACGCCCGAGCACTGCGGGGTGGCCGAGCGCATCGATATCCTCACCGGCACGCTCGGCAAGGCGCTCGGCGGGGCGAGCGGCGGTTACATCGCCTCGCGCGCCGAGGTGATCGAGTGGCTGCGCCAGCGCTCGCGGCCCTACCTGTTCTCGAACAGCATCCCGCCGGTGGTGGCCGCCGCGGCACTGCGCGTACTCGATCTGCTCGGTGAGCGGCCCGCGCTACGCACGCAGCTGCACGAGAACGCCCGCTACTTCCGCGCCGGGCTCGAGGCGCTCGGCTTTACGCTCAAGCCCGGCGAGCATCCGATCATCCCGGTGATGATCGGCGATGCCGCGCTCGCTGCGCGCATGGCCGAGCGGCTGCTCGCGCACGGGGTGTACGTGATCGGCTTTTCCTTTCCGGTGGTGCCCAAGGGCCAAGCGCGCATCCGCACGCAGATGTCTGCGGCGCTGACGCGCACCGAGCTCGACACCGCCCTCGCGGCCTTTGCCGCCGTCGGACGTGAACTGGGAGTGATTCGATGAAGGCGCTGGTGAAGAAGGAAGCGACTGCGGGCATTTGGCTCGAGGAGATCCCCGAGCCGACGATCGGCCCGAACGACGTGCTCATCAAGATCGACAAGACCGCGATCTGCGGCACCGACATGCACATCTACAACTGGGACGCCTGGGCGCGCAAGACCATCCCGGTGCCGATGGCGGTCGGGCACGAGTATTGCGGTCACATCGTCGAGCTCGGCTCGGAGGTGCGTGGCCTCACCGTCGGCGATCGGGTCTCGGGCGAGGGGCACATCACCTGCGGGCACTGCCGCAACTGTCGCGCCGGGCGGCGCCATCTGTGCCGCAACACGGTCGGGGTCGGCGTCAACCGCCCCGGAGCGTTTGCCGAGTATCTGTCGATCCCGGCGAGCAACGCCTTCAAGCTGCCGGACTCGATCAGCGATGACGTCGCCTCGATCCTCGATCCGTTCGGCAACGCCACGCACACCGCGCTGGCCTTCAACATGGTGGGTGAGGACGTGCTGATCACCGGCGCCGGCCCGATCGGCATCATGGCGGTGGCCATCGCTCGGTTCGTCGGCGCGCGCCACGTGGTGATCACGGACGTCAACGACTATCGCCTGGAGCTGGCGCGCCAGATGGGTGCCACGCGCAGCGTGAACGTGCAGCGCGAGACGCTCGATCAGACCATGCGCGATCTGGGCATGCAGGAGGGCTGGGACGTCGGGCTCGAGATGTCGGGCAACACCGCGGCATTTCGCGACCTGTTGCGCACCATGCACCACGGCGGTTCGGTGGCTCTGCTCGGCATCCCGCCGGAGGAGACCGCCATCGACTGGAACCAGGTGATCTTCAAGGGGCTCACCCTGAAGGGCATCTACGGGCGGGAGATGTTCGAGACCTGGTACAAGATGGCGAGCCTGCTGCAGAGCGGCCTCGATCTGACCCCGGTGATCACCCACCACCTGCCCATTCAGGACTACCCGCAGGCATTCAACATCATGGGCTCGGGACGCTCGGGCAAGGTGATCCTCGACTGGCAGACGCTCTAGGGCGTCGCGGCGCCGGCCCTCGGCGAGCGCTCAGGGCCGGCCGCAGAGGCAGTAGGCGTACAGCCCGCCGTGTGCGCCGAAGCGCTCAAGCTCGGTGAGCGGCTGCGCGTACTCGCGCAGCCGCGCGGCCAGCGGACCCAACCCCGGCACGCTCACCTGCGGCCCGAACAGCGAGACGGCGGCGAAGGCGGCCCGGGCCTGCGCCCGTTGCAGCAGCTCCTGCGTCCACGACAGCCGCGGATGGATGAACTGCACGTGGTAGTGGGTCAGTTTGGCGAGCTTCGCCGCCGCATGCACGGCGTCCTCGAGCGTGCCGAGGTGATCGACGAGGCCGATGTGCCGTGCTGCGGCACCGGCCCATACGTGGCCCTGGCCGATCGCATTCACCTGAGCATCGCTCAGGTGCCGACCGGCGGCCACGCGTGCGACGAACTCGGCATAGCCGCGCTCGATCTGCGAGCGGATCAGCAGTTTCGAGTCCGCATTGAGCGGCTGGCCGAGGGATTCCTGGCCGGCGAGCGGGCCGGTACCCACTCCGTCGCTGGTGATGCCGAGCCGCGCAAGCGCGCGATGGAAAGTTGGGATGATGGCGAAGATGCCAATCGAGCCGGTGAGCGTGGCGGGACTGGCGAAGATCTCATTGGCTGGCGCGGCGATGTAGTAGCCCCCCGAGGCGGCCAGATCGCCCATCGAGACCACGAGCGGCTTGCCGCTGGCGCGCAGGGCGAGCAGCGCGTGGTAGATCTCCTCCGCCGCCGTCACACTGCCGCCGGGGCTGTCGATGCGCAGCACCACCGCCTTGACGTGTTTGTCGAGACGCGCCGCGCGGATCAGGCGCGAGAGCGACTCCCCGCCGATCACCCCCGGGGGCTGATCGCCATCGACAATGTCGCCGGAGGCGACGATCACGCCGATGCGTGCCGTATCGGCGCTCGGAGCGCTCGCCTCGCTGCGCACGAGATCGGCGTACTCGTGCGCCGAAACCGCATTGAACGAGCCGTCCTTGTCGGCGCCGACCAGCTGGCTGATGCGCTGCTCGAACTGCTGTTTGTCGGCGAGCTTGGTGACCAGATGCGCCCGCAGAGCCACCTGGGCGGCATCGCCGTCGGCTGCGGCAATCGTCTTCGGCAGCGTGCCCACATAATCGGCAATGGCGCTGACCGGCAGGCCGCGCGCCCGTGCGACCTGCTGCTCATAGGTCGCCCAGAGCGAGTCCAGATACGCGCTGCTCTGCGCCCGGTCGGCCTTGGACATCCCATCGCGCGTGAACACCTCCACCGCGCTTTTGTACTTGCCGACGCGGAACACGTGCACGTTCACGCCGAGCTTTTTCAGCAGGCCGTGGAAGTACAACGAGTAGCGGCCGAATCCGCGCATCAGCACATAGCCGTTGGGATCGAGATAGACGTGATTGGCCTCGGCGGCGAGGAAGTACTGGTCCTGGTTGTAGGCGGTGCCGAAGGCGTACACCGGCTTGCCGCTGGCGCGGAACACGCGGATGGCCCGCGCGAGTTCCTCGAGCATCGGCAGCCCGGCGTTGTCCATGTCATCGAGATCGAGCACCAGGGCGTGGATGCGCGGGTCCTTGGCGCCGGCGCGGATCGCATCAACCAGCGTCCACAGCAGCGTCTCGTGCACGCCATCGCCCTGGGCGTTCTCGATGGCCCGCTCGACCGGGTCACCGGTGTACTGCTCGACCAGCCGCCCCTGCGGGGCGATCACGAGCGCGGCGCGCTCGGGCATGCTCGGCATCGCCTCGTGCAGCACGCCGACCAGAAAGCCGACGATGGCGAGCAGCAGCGCCAGGTGCAGCACCTTGCGCAGCCCATCCAGGCCGCGCCACACCCCGAGCAGGATCTTGCGCACGCTCGCCATGGCGGGACCGATCAGAGCTTCTCTTCGATCCTCGCGGCCTTGCCCGAGCGCTCACGCAGGTAGTACAGCTTGGCGCGGCGCACCTGGCCGCGGCGCTTGACGCTGATGTCGCTGATCGAGGGGCTGTAGGCCTGGAAGACCCGCTCGACGCCCTCGCCGTGGGAGATCTTGCGGACCGTGAACGAGGAGTTCAGACCCCGGTTGCTGCGCGCGATCACCACCCCTTCGTAGGCCTGCACGCGCTCGCGGTCGCCTTCGACCACCTTCACCTGCACGACCACGGTGTCACCGGGCTTGAAGTCCGGCAGCTTGCGGGTCATGCGCTCTTGCTCGAGTTGTTGAATGATATTGCTCATGGTCTCATCCTCGATCGTTTCCCTCGGCCGCCGCTGCGGCGAGGAACTCGTCTAGTAACCGCTGCGCCTCGGGCGAGAGCGCTCGCCCCAGGATCAGATCCGGGCGGCGGCGCCAGGTGCGCACCACCGCCTGCCCGAGTCGCCAGCGGTCGATGTCGGCATGGTTGCCGGACAACAGCACCTTTGGCACCTCCAGGCCCTCAAATACCTCAGGCCGCGTGTAGTGCGGCCAGTCGAGCAGTCCGTTCGAAAACGAATCGAACTCGCTCGAGCGCTCATCGCCGAGCACCCCGGGCAGCAGCCGCGCCACCGCGTCGATCACCGTCAACGCCGGCAGCTCCCCGCCCGAGAGCACATAATCCCCGATCGACACCTCCCGATCGATCCCGAGCGTGATCACCCGCTCGTCCAGCCCCTCGTAGCGTCCCGCCACGAGCAACAGCCCCGGCAGCCCGGCGAACTCCCGGGCCAGCCCCTGGCTGAACCGCTCGCCCTGCGCCGAGAGGCACACCCGCGCACTGCCCGCCGGCAGCCGGGCCGCCGCGGCGCGAATCGCCGCGAGCATCGGCTCGGGCTTGAGCACCATGCCCGGCCCACCGCCGTAGGGCCGATCATCCACCGTGCGGTGCGGATCGTGAGTGTGATCCCGCGGATCCTCCGTTCCCACCGTCAGCCGGCCGCTCGCGAGCGCCCGCCCGATCACCCCGAAGCGCAGCGCGGCGCTGATCATCGGCGGAAACAGCGTGACCACTTCGATCTGCATCGCACGCCCATCCGCCGTGTGCGCGGCCGCGACTCAAAGCTCCACCGGCCAGTCCACCAGTATCTGCCGGGCCGCCAGATCGACCTGCAGCAGATGCGTCGGGTCCGCCAGCACCCAATGCTCGCGCCCCGCGCGCCCGGTGCTCAAAGCCGGCTCAGTGCCGGGCTCCTCCACCACCATGACGGCCCCTGCGGGCGCGTCGACAAAATAGGCCACCGTGCCGAGCTCGTGCCCGTCGGTGTTGCGCACCGCGAAACCGATCAGGTCCGCGCGGTAGTACTGCCGTTCACCGGCCGGGGGCAGCGCCTCGCGCTCGACCTCTACCATCGCGCCCGTGAGCGCCGCCGCGGCATCCCGATCCGCAACACCCTCCAGCCGCGCAACCAGCCGCCCAGCGTGTGCCCTGCCCTCGAGCACTCGCAGCGTCTGCTCCGCGCCGCTGGGGCGCGCCAGATGCCACTCGCCGTACTCGAGCAGTGCCTCGGGCGGGTCGGTGTACGAGGACACGTGCACCCACCCGGCCAGCCCGTACGGCGCACCGATACGCCCGAGCTCAACCCATGGGGAGCCGGCGTGCACGGCAGGCCCTACGGCCGGCTCGACTCAGGCCGCAGCCTGTTTGCGGTACGAAGCCAACAGCGAACGGACGCGCTCCGAGGGCTGTGCGCCCTGGCCGACCCAGTAGTCGATACGGGGCAGGTCAAGCTTCAGCTTGACGTCACCGCGGCCGGCGATCGGGTTGAAAAACCCGACGTTCTCCAGGCTGGCTCCGCCCTGGCGCTTGCGGCTGTCCGTCACCACGACGTGATAAAAGGGCTGATTCCGCGCCCCGCGCCGGGTCAGGCGAATGGTTACCATGATCTTGTCGCTCTCACAGGTCCGATTGGGACGGGCCCGCGGCACCGCCCCTCAAAAAAGAGCGCGGATTCTACGGGCTTATTGCCCGCACCGAAAGGGGCTGGCGGTAATTTTCACGCCCGGCGGTCCCCGGCGGCGGCCCGCGGGCCGCCGAAGCGTGAGCTAGGGCATCTTGCCCTGCAGCGCCCCGAGCATCTGGCGCAGCCGCCCGCCGCGCATCTGCTTCATCATGCGCTGCATCTGCTGGAACTGCTTCAGCAGCCGATTGACGTCCTGGACCTGCACGCCGGCGCCGCGGGCGATGCGCCGGCGGCGCGAGCCGTCGATCACAGCGGGCGAGTAGCGCTCGCGCGGGGTCATGGAATTGATGATCGCAATCTGCCGGCGCACGTCCCGGTCGCCCTGCTCCGGGGTGATCGCCCCTTTCTGCGCCGCCGTGGGCAGCTTGTCCATCAGCGAGGCGAGACCGCCCATCTTCTGCACCTGCTCGAGCTGGGTCTTCAGGTCCCCGAGATTGAAGCCCTTGCCCTTGACCACCTTGCGCGCCAGGCGCTCGGCCGACTCGCGGTCGACCTGCCGCTGCACCTGTTCGACCAGGCTCACCACATCGCCCATGCCGAGGATGCGCGAGGCCATGCGCTCGGGGTCAAAGGGCGCGAGCGCCTCGGTCTTCTCCCCCATGCCGAGAAAGACGATGGGCTTGCCGGTGATCTGCCGCACCGAGAGCGCCGCACCGCCGCGGGCATCGCCATCGGCTTTGGTGAGCACGATGCCGGTAAGCTCGAGCGCCGCGCTGAAGGCGCGCGCGGCGTTCACCGCGTCCTGCCCGGCCATCGCATCGACCACGAACAGCCGTTCCGAGGGCTGGACCGCGCGGTCGATCTGGCGCACCTCCTCCATCAGGGCCTCATCGACGTGCAGCCGCCCGGCGGTATCGACGATGAGCACGTCGAACACGCCCCGGCGCGCCTCCTCGAGCGCCGCGCTCGCGATCTGCGCCGGCGGTGCGGCCGGATCGGCCGCGATGTAGTGCGCCTCGATCTGTCCGGCCAGCCGCTCGAGCTGCAGCATCGCCGCCGGGCGGCGCACGTCGGTGCTGACCAGCGCGACGCGCTTTTTCTGCGTCTCGATCAGCCAGCGGGCGAGCTTGGCGGCGGTGGTGGTCTTGCCCGCGCCCTGCAGGCCGGCGAGCAGCACCACCACCGGCGGCTGGGCGCGCAGCTGAAATCCGGCGCCGCCCCCGCCCATGAGCGTGACCAGCTCGCGGTGCAGGATGCCGACGAAGGCCTGACCGGGGGTGAGGCTCTGGGCGACCTCGGCGCCGAGTGCGCGGGTCTTGACCGACTCGATGAAGGTCTTGACCACCGGCACGGCGACGTCCGCCTCGAGCAGCGCCACGCGCACCTCGCGCAGCGCCGTGCCAATGTTCTCCTCGGTGATGCGGCCGCGGCCGCGCAGCGTGTCGAGGGTTCGGGAGAGTCGAGAGGTGAGGGCTTCGAACATGATGTGACGAATCCGATGCGGGCAGCCATTATAGAGCCAAGGAGGGTCCGCACTTGGCCGCTGCATCCGTACCGCTGCTGATCATCACCCTGCTCTGGCTGCTGGCGATTATCGCCTTCTCCTCCGGCACGGAGGTGGCCATGCTGTCGGTGAACCGCTACCGCATCCGCCACCGCGCCCAGGCCGGGCAGAGCACCGCGCGGCTGCTCGACCGCCTGCTGCGCAAGCCCGAGGACTGGCTGGGGGCGAACCTGGTGATCGTGGCGGCGGCCAATGTGTTCGCCTCGGCGATCGCCACCCTGCTCGCCCAGCGGACCGGCTACCGCTGGGCGGTGCCGGCCACCGGGGCGCTGCTCACCCTGGCGGTGATCGTGTTCGGTGAGCTGACCCCGAAAATCTACGCTGCGGCGCACCCGGAAAGCTCCGCGCTGCGCGCCGCGCGCGTCTACCGCGTGCTGGTGTTCCTGGCCCGCCCGCTGCTCTCGGTGACCAACGGTATCGCCTACGGGCTGCTGCGCGGCTTCGGGGTGGTCAAGACCGCCCCGGCCGGCCAAACGCTCGGCACCGAGGAGTTGCGCACCGCGGTGGCCGAGGCCGGCCCGCTGATCCCGGCGCGCCACCGCCAGATGCTGCTGTCCATCCTCGATCTCGGCCAGATCACCGTCAATGACATCATGATCCCGCGCCAGGAGATCGCCGGCATCGATCTGGCCCAGAGCTGGGACGAGGTGCTCGAGCAGCTCGAGCGCACCCCGCACACCCGCGTGCCGGTGTTCGAGGGGGAGCTCGACAACCTGCTCGGCGTGCTGCACATGAAGCGCATCGCGCATGAGCTGGTGCGCGGCACGCTCACGCGCGAGCGGCTGCTCGAGATGGCACGCGCCCGCGAGCCGTACTTCATCCCGGAGGGCACGGCGCTGAACGTGCAGCTGGCGCATTTCCAGCGCAACCGGCGCCGCATGGCCTTTGTCGTGAATGAGTACGGGGACATCGAGGGGCTGGTGACGCTCGAGGACATCCTCGAGGAAATCGTCGGGGAGTTCACCACGGATACGGCCACCATCTCGCACCGCGACATTCACCTCGAGCAGCCCGGGGTGTACATCATCAACGGCGGGGCGACGCTGCGGGCGGTGAACCGGGCGCTGCAGTGGCAATTGCCGACCGACGGTCCGAAGACGCTGAACGGCCTGCTGCTCGAGCGGCTCGAGACCATCCCGGCGCCGGGCACGGCGCTGAAGGTGGGGCCTTACCTGTTCGAAGTGCTGCAGATCGCCGACAACGCGATCAAGACCGTGCGGGTGCGCGTGCCGGCGGCCCCGAGCGAGCCGGCGCCGTGAACGCCGCCGCGAGCGCCTCATCGACCCGGGACACCGGCACCACGTGCAGCCCGTCGATGGGCTTGCGTGGCGCGTTCTCCCGCGGGACCAGCGCGCTCGCGAAGCCTTGCTTGCGCGCCTCCTGCAGCCGCTCCTCGCCATAGGCGACCGGGCGCACCTCACCGGTGAGGCCGATCTCGCCGAACGCCACCAGCGTGCCCGGCACCACCCGCTCGGCGAGACTCGAGGCGAGCGCAATCAGCACCGGCAGATCCCACGCGGTCTCATCGATGCGCACCCCGCCGACGGCGTTGACGAACACGTCGTGCTCCTGCAGCGAGACCCCGCCGTGGCGGTTCAGCACCGCGAGCAGCATGGCGAGCCGGTTCGCATCGAGGCCCTGCGCGATGCGCCGCGGCGCCCCGAAGCGCATGCGGTCGACCAGCGCCTGCAGCTCGATCAGCAGCGGGCGACCGCCATCGCGGGTGACCGTGACGATGCTGCCGGCCGCCGGCTCCGGCGAGCGGGCGAGAAAGATCGCCGAGGGGTTGCGCACCTCGCGCAGCCCGCCCTCGGTCATGGCGAAAAAGCCGAGCTCGTTGACCGCGCCGAATCGGTTCTTGGTGGCGCGCACGATGCGGTAGCGGCTCGCCGTCTCGCTCTCGAAATAGAGCACGGTGTCCACCAGATGCTCGAGTACCCGGGGCCCGGCGATCGCCCCGTCCTTGGTGACGTGCCCGATCAGAAACACCGCGGTGCCGGTGCGCTTGGCGAAGCGTACCAGTTGCGCCGCGCACTCCTTCAGCTGCGAGACCGCCCCGGGGGCGGTCTCGAGCGCGCCGGACTCGACCGTCTGGATCGAATCGATCACCAGCAGCCCCGCGCGCCGTGCGGCGGCGCGCTCGAGGATGCCTTCGAGTTGCGTCTCGGGCAGCACCTCGAGCGCCGCGGCCGCCAGTCCGAGCCGTCGCGCCCGCAGCGCGACCTGTGCACCGGACTCCTCGCCCGTGGCGTAGAGCACCGCGGCGCCGGCGGCAGCGTGCGCGGCCACCTGCAGCAGCAGTGTCGATTTACCGATGCCCGGATCCCCGCCGAGCAGCGTCACCGAGCCCGGCACGATGCCCCCGCCGAGGACCCGATCGAGCTCACCGATGCCGCTGTCGAGCCGCTTGAGATCCCCGTCCGCAGCCTGCAGCGGCAGCGGCGCCGCCTCGAGGGCGAGCCCCCGGGCCCGGCTCGCGCCCCGCGCGGCACTGACCTGCTCGAGCACGTTCCAGGCGCCGCAGGCCGGGCAGCTGCCCTGCCACTTGGGGGTTTCCCCGCCGCATTCACTGCAGCGGTAGACGGTGCTGGCACGGGGCATCAGTACGCTCGCGGGCTCGGCGGGTGCTAGGATGGGTGAATTATCAGCGGAATGTGCGGCATCGCCGGCTTTTGTGATCGGGCACTCGGACTCGACCGCGCGCAATGCTAGCTTATCCCGGCTCGGATCGGGGATCGGCTGGTCATGCTCATCATAGAAATCAGTAGTCTGCGGAGCGCCTGAGGACGCCGCATGGGTTTGAAAAGCAAGCTGCGCGTCGTCGGCCTGTCCGATACCGGCAAGGTGCGCGAACACAACGAGGACAGCATCTCCGGGGATGCCGACATCGGCCTGCTGGTGCTCGCCGATGGCATGGGCGGCTACAAGGCCGGTGAGGTGGCGAGCGGGCTCGCCGTGAAGACCATCGTCGGCATGGTGCGCGAGCACTTAGCCAGAGAGAATCTGCGCCAGACCGACACCGAGTCGGGGCTCTCGCGCACCAGCATCATCCTGCGCGATGCGATCCACCGCGCCAACAAGATCATCTATCAGACCGCCCACACCCAGGCGCAGTGCGAGGGCATGGGCACGACCGTGGTCGCGGCCCTGTTCTTCGACAACAAAGTCACCATTGCGCACGTCGGGGACTCGCGCCTGTACCGGGCGCAGGGCGGGAAATTCGAGCGCATCACCATGGACCACTCGCTGCTGCAGGAGCTCGTCGACCGCGGTCTGTACTCGGCCGAGGAGGCGCAGCGCGCGGCGAACAAGAACTACGTGACCCGCGCCCTCGGCGTCGAGCCGAGCGTGGAAGTGGAGATCCGCGAGATCCCGGTACAGAAGGGCGAGATCTACATGCTCTGCTCGGATGGCCTCTCGGACATGATCGAGGACGAGGACATCCATTTAACGATAAACACGTTTAGTGATAATCTTGATACCGTTGCCAAACAGCTAATTCAGTTGGCCAATGATAACGGGGGCCGGGACAACATCTCGGTACTCATGGCGCATGTGGTGGACGCGTTTCCGGCGAACACCCGGGTGCTCGATAAAATCCGCAAGTGGTTCAGCTGAGCGGGGGGCGGGAGAGTAAGCGCATGGCAAGGTTGATCTTGAGCCTCGACGGCCAGGTAATGGCCGAATACAACATGAACAAGGAGCGTTACACGGTCGGCCGGCTTCCCGACAATGACATCCGGATCGACAATGCGGCCGTGAGTGGCCACCACTCGCTGATCATCAATATCCTCAACGACTCGTTTCTCGAGGACTTGAACAGCACCAACGGCACGTACGTCAATGGCAAGCTGATCAAGAAGCACGCCCTGCAGCACGGGGATGTGATCACCGTCGGGCACCATCAGCTGCGCTTCATGGAGGACGATGAGCAGCAGGACGAGTTCGAAAAGACCATGGTGATCCAGCCCTCGGCGCGCCCCATGCAGGCACTGCGCGCCGCGGCCGAAGCGGTCGCGGCGGCCAACGGCAGCAAGCCGGCCGCGGCGGCGGCCCCGAAGGCCGCCAAGCTGCAGGTGCTCTCCGGCGCCTTTGCCGGCCGCGAGCTCGAGCTCACCAAGACACTGACCACCCTGGGCCGGCCGGGCGTGCAGGTCGCGGCGATCACCCGCCGCGCCGACGGCTACTACATCGTGCACGTCGACAGCGACCAGCCCGACCGCTTCCCCGTCATCAACGGGGCGCCGATCGGCGCGCAGCCCACGCTGCTGCGCGACAACGACGTGATTCAGCTGGCCGGGGTGAAGATGGGCTTTTTCCTGAGCGGCAGCTGATCAGGCCGGCTCGAGCGGCACCCGCTCGCTGACCGCGCAGAGCAGTTCGTAGGGAATCGTCCCGGCCGAGCGCGCCAGCTCCTCGACCGGCTGGCTCTCGCCCCACAGCAGCACCGGGGTGCCCACCCCGACCGCCTCGATCGCGCTCACATCGACCGCGATCATGTCCATCGAGACCCGCCCGACGAGCGGTGCGCGCCGTCCGGCGACCTGCACCACCGCCCCGTTCGGCAGACTGCGCGGCAGACCGTCTCCGTAGCCCGCCGCTACGATGGCAATGCGCGCCTCACGTTCGGCGCGCCACGCACCGCCATAGCCGACCGTTTCTCCGCGCGGCACGCGCCGCACGGCGATCACGGAGGTCTCCAGGCGCATCACCGGGCGCAGGCCCAGCTGCGCCGCGCTGCTCTGCGCAAACGGCGAGGCGCCGTACAGGGCCAGTCCCGGACGTACCCACTCCCCGCCCACCGGCACCGCAGCGAAAATGCCAGCGGAGTTCGCGATGCTGCGCTCCCCCGGCACGCCGTGCGTGGCCGCAGCGAAGCGCTTGAGCTGCTCGCGCGTCATGACTCCGTCCGGCTCGTCCGCCGCGGCGAGATGGGTCATCAGCCGAACGGTGCGCGGCGCCGGACGCAGCGCGCAGAGCTGCTCGTAAGCGGCGCGGAATGCCTCGGGGCGAAAGCCGAGCCGATTCATGCCCGTGTCGACTTTGATCCACAGCGCCAGGCGGTGCGCGGCCGGTTCGGCGGCGAGCAACGCCAGCTGCAGTGCATCGTGGACCACGAGTTCGAGCTCGAAGCGGATGGCCTCGAGCAGCTGCTCGCGCGTGAACACCCCTTCGAGCAGCACGATGGGGCTACGCACCCCGCACTCACGCAACCGCACCCCCTCTTGCAGTCGCGCCACCGCAAAGGCGTCCGCCGTGGGGAGCGCGAGGGCGGTCTGCACCAGTCCGTGGCCGTAGGCGTTGGCCTTGACCACCGCCATGACGCGCGCACCGGGGGCGCGTTGGCGGATGACCTCGAGGTTGTGACGCAGCGCGGCGCCGTCGATGACGGCGCGGATCAGTCGGCTCACCTGAGCACGCCCTCGGCGTAAGCGTCGGGCGCATAGTTGGCGAAGCGGGTGTACTGTCCCTGAAAGGTCAGCAGGAAGGTGCCGATCTCACCGTTGCGGTGCTTGACCAGGTCGATCTCCGCGATGCCCTTCTTGGTGGTGTTCTTGTCATACACCTCCTCGCGGTAGATGAGCAGAATCATGTCCGCGTCCTGCTCGATACTGCCGCTCTCGCGCAGATCCGACATCACCGGCTTTTTGTTCTCGCGCTGCTCGACCGCGCGGTTCAGCTGCGAGAGCGCGATCACCGGCACGCTGAGCTCCTTGGCGAGCACCTTCAGGCCGCGGGAAATCTCGCCGATCTCCGTGGCACGGTTCTCCTTGGTGCCCGGCACCTGCATCAGCTGCAGGTAATCGACCAGAATCAGATCGAGCCCGTGCTCGCGCTTGATGCGCCGCGCGCGCGCGCGCAGCTCGGTCGGGGTGAGCGCCGGGGTCTCATCGACGAAGATCTTCGCCTCCGAGAGCTGGTTGGTGGCGCTGGTGATGCGCACCCAGTCCTCGTCCGAGATCCGTCCGCTGCGCAGGTTGCCGAGCGGCACCCCGCCGACCGAGGAGAGCATGCGGGTGATGACCTGCTCGGAGGGCATCTCGAGGCTGAAGATCGCCACCGAGGCGCGCGTGCTCGGATGCACCGCCGCGTATTCGGCCATGTTGACCGCGAGGGTGGATTTGCCCATCGAGGGGCGGCCGGCGACGATCACCAGGTCCCCGGGGCGCAGCCCGCCGGTCATCTTGTCGAAATCGGCAAAGCCGGTCGGCAGTCCGCGCAGGGAGTCGGGGTTGCTGTGCCACTCATCGATCTGATCGATCACTTGCGGCAGCAGGTTCTTCACCGCCACCGCCCCCTGGCGGCCGCGCGAGCCCGCCTCGGCGATCGCGAACACGCGCTGCTCGGCCGTGTCGACCAGCTCGCGCGCGGTCTCCCCCTTGTTGTTGAAGACCGCAGCGGCGATCTCAGTGCCGGCGCGGATCAGCTGACGCAGCAATGAGCGCTCGCGCACGATGTCGGCGTAGGCGCGCACATTGGCGGCGGTCGGCGTGTCGCGCGCGAGCGTACTGAGATAGGCAAGGCCGCCGGCCTGCTCGAGCCGGCCAATGCGCTCGAGCTGCTCGCTCACCGTGACCACGTCGCACGGCCGGCCGTTGCCGGCCAGTGCGCCGATCGCCTCGAAGATCAGCCGGTGGTCGGGGCGGTAAAAATCCTCCTCCGTGAGGACATCGGCGACCTGGTCCCAGGCGCTCGCCTCGAGCAGCAGGCCGCCGAGCACCGCCTGTTCGGCTTCGATCGAGTGCGGGGGCGCCGGGATGTCCCCGTGCGCCAGAGCGCTCCGGCCATGCAGTGAGGGGATCGCGGCCACCGCTCAGCCGGTCCCCGCGTTACTCTTCGGCAACGATCGCTACGGTCACCGGCACATCGATGTCGGCGTGCAGGTGCAGCATCACGGCATGCTCGCCGACCACGCGCAGCGGCCCGCTCGGCAGGCGCACTTCGCTGCGCTCCACCTTGAACCCCTGCCGGGTGCAGGCCTCGGAGATGTCGGCAGTGCCGATCGAGCCGAACAGCTTGCCTTCGGTGCCGGCCTTGGCGGTGATCACCAGCTTGAAGTCCTTCATCGCCGCGGCCCGCTCCTCGGCCGAGGCGAGGTGCTCGCGCGCGGCCTTCTCAAGCTCGGCGCGCCGCGCCTCGAAGCGCGCGATGTTGTCCGGCGTGGCGAGCGTCGCCTTGCCCTCGGGCAGCAGGTAATTGCGTCCGAAGCCCGAGCGCACCTTCACCCGATCACCGATGTTGCCGAGGTTGGCCACCTTCTGCAGCAGAATGACGTCCATGGAGTGCCTCAGTGCTGGTCGGTGTACGGCAGCAGCGCCAGGAAGCGCGCGCGCTTGATGGCGACAGCGAGCTGCCGCTGGAAAAACGACTTGGTGCCGGTGATACGGCTCGGCACGATCTTGCCGGTCTCGGAGACATAGCCCTTGAGGGTGCCGAGATCCTTGTAATCGATGTGCGTGACGCCTTCGGCCGTGAACCGGCAGAACTTCTTGCGACGCGAGAAGCGGCCGCCGCCGCTACCACCACCGCCGCCGCCCATGGGTGCTTTGCTGTTCATGATTGGATTCCGCTATTCAGTGAGGATTGCGTGTCGCGGGGTGAACCCGGACTTACGCCATCTCCCCCACATCCGCATCCGCGGACGGGAGGCTCTCATCGCGCGAGCGCTCGCGCCGGCCTCGGCCGGACTCGCCCTCTTCCTCGGCGCCCTTGGCCATCGGCGAGGGCTCGGTCACGGCCGCGCTCATCGCCACCACGAGGTGACGGAGCACCGCATCGCTGAAGCGGAACGCGCCGGTGAGTTCCCCGAGGGTGTTCTGGTCGCACTCGATGTTCATCAGCACGTAGTGTGCCTTGTGCACCTTGGCGATCGGGTAGGCCAGCTGACGCCGCCCCCAGTCCTCGAGACGATGCACCTGGCCGCCGCCGGTGCTGATCATGCCTTTGTAGCGCTCGATCATCGCGGGCACCTGCTCGCTCTGATCGGGGTGAACCAGAATCACAATTTCATAGTGCCTCATCTGTCCTCCTTACGGATTACGGAGCCGCCCTTCGCGAGGCTTGCACGGGTGCGGCAAGGAGAAACCGCGCGCCCACGGCGACGCGGCCCCCATGACGGGGGCGGGGGAGAATACTGGAACGGTCCGGGAACTGCAACGCGCTCAGGGGCCGCTCAGCCCCCGCGCTGGCGCAGCGCCTCATAAAGGAGCATCCCGGCGGCCACCGAGACATTCAGGCTCTCGACCGTCCCCCTGCTCGGCAGTCGCACCAGCAGATCGCAGCGCTGGCGGGTCAGCTGGCGCAGTCCGCTGCCCTCGGCACCGAGCACCAGTACCACCCCGCCGGTCAGATCGGTGGCCGAGGCGGGCTGAGGGGCCTCGGCCGCCGCACCGATCACCCACAGACCGGCTTCCTTCAGCAGCTCCAATGTGCGCGCCAGATTGGTCACCACCACCACCGGGGTCGTCTCGGCCGCCCCGGCGGCTACCTTGCGCACCACCGGCGTGACCTGCGCGGCGCGATCGCGAGGCACGATGACCGCGAGCGCCCCGCAGGCATCGGCGGTGCGCAGGCAGGCCCCGAGGTTGTGCGGATCCTGCACGCCATCGAGTGCGAGCAGCAGCGGCGCCTGTGCCGCGGCGAGCGCGCCGAGCAGCTGCGCCTCCGTCCAGGGGGCGAGCGCATCGATTTCGGCGAGCACGCCCTGATGCGCCGCGTCGCCGAGTCGCTGGCGCAGCGCCTCGGCCGGCACGCGCTCGAGCGGCAGCCCGGCGGCGCGCGCCAGCGCTTCGATCTGGCGGACGCGCGGGTCGTCGCGCTCGACGGCCAGGTGAATGGCCCGGATGCGCTCGGGGCTGCGCTCGAGCAGGGTGCGTACGGCGTGCAGGCCGTACACGCTCGCCCGTCCGGCCGGGACGGTCGCACGGGCTCTGTCAGGGTTCTTCGGCAAGTTGCAGATCCACCAGACCTTCGATGGGATTGACGGCGGTTACGATCACGCGCACCTGTGCGCCGGTGGCGAGCCGCCGGCCGCTGCGCTGGCCGCGCCAGGCGTGCCCGTGATCCTCCAGCAGGTACTCATCATCGCGCAGGCTCTCCAGGTGCAGCAGACCGTCGACGGCGACCTCGAGAATCTGCACGAAGCAGCCGAACTCCACCACCGTGGTGATCAGGCCGCGGAACACCTGCCCGATGCGCTCGCGCAGGTAGGTGCATTTGAGGAAGGTGGCCACGTAGCGATCCGCCTCATCGGCGCGCTTCTCGAGCTTCGAGGTGCTCTCCCCGAGCACAGCGAGCTCCTGCGATGCGTAGCGCACGGCGCCCGCGGCGCTTGCCAGACCGAGCTGTGCCTTGAGGGTGCGGTGCACGATCAGATCCGGATAGCGGCGGATGGGCGAGGTGAAGTGCGCGTAGTGCGTGAGCGCAAGGCCGAAGTGCCCGATGTTCTGGGGCTGATAGATCGCCTGCGGCATGGCGCGCACGATCAGCGATTCGATGAACGGCCGCTCGGGCAGGTGACCGAGGCGCCGGGCGATGGCCTGCAGGTCCCGCGTAACGATGTGCTCGGGCAGATGGGCATCGATCCGCAGCGCCGCGAGCGTCGAGATCAAGCGCTCGAGCTTCTCCGCCTCCGGTTCCCCGTGCACGCGGTAGAGCGTCGGGCTGCTCGATTTGCTCAGCGCCTGGGCGACCGCCACGTTCGCCAGGATCATGCACTCCTCGATCAGCCGGTGCGCATCGTTGCGGCTGTGCAGCTCGACGGCGCGCACGCGCTCGTTCGGATCGATCACCAGACGCGCCTCGGGCGCATCGAAATCGAGCGCACCGCGCCGCGCGCGCGCTTTGTGCAGCGCCCGGTACACCTCGCGCAACACCTGCAGCGGCTCGAACAACTCACCGAGCGCCTCGCGCGCGGCCGGCCGACCTTCGAACAACGCCTCGTTCGCCTGGGTGTAGGTGAGGCGCGCCGCCGAGCGCATCACGGCCGGATAGAACCGCGCACTCTTCAACACCCCGCCGGTGCTCACGACCATGTCGGCGGCGAAGCACAGCCGATCCACCCGCGGCGCCAGCGAGCACAGATGATCCGACAGCGCGGTCGGCAGCATCGGGATTACCCGCGTCGGGAAATACACCGACGTGCCGCGCTCGAGCGCCTCGGTGTCGAGGGCCGTGCCCGGGCGCACATAGTGGCTGACGTCGGCAATAGCGACGATCAGCCGAAAGCCGCCGGCGTGCGGCTCGGCGTAGACCGCATCATCGAAGTCCCGCGCATCCTCTCCGTCGATGGTCACCAGGGGCAGCGGCCGCAGATCCTCGCGGCGCGCCGCTTCGGCCGCATCGACGGCCTCGCCCCACGCCTGTGCCTCGCGCAGTGCCTGGGAGGAGAATTCGTGGGGCAGACTGAAGCGGGCGAGCGCGCTCTCGGTGGCGAGCTCCACGGGACGATCCGGATCAAGCCGCCGCTCGATCCGCGCGTGAGGGACTTGCCCGCCAGCGCCCCGGCGGCTCAGCCGGGCGATCACCCAATCCCCGTGCCGCGCCCCGCCGAGCGCCTCGTGCGCCACCGCACAACGCAACTGCAGCCGCCGATCGGCGGCGGTCACCCAGGCGCTGCGGCCGGCGATCTCCACGGTGCCGAGAAACGCATGTACGGCATGCTCGAGCACTTGCTCGACCGCGCCCAGCCAGCGGTTCGAGGAATCGCGGGCGAGCCGCACGCTCAATCGGTCCCCGTGCATCACCCCGCGCATCTGCTGCGGCGGCAGAAAGACACTCTCTTTCAGGCCCTCGACGCGCAGAAAGCCGTAGCCGGCGCGGTGCGCACTGACCTGACCCTCGACCAGCTCCCCGGCCCGGACGCGCTCGGGCGCACCCGACTCGGCAGCGTCGGATCCGCTCCGCCGCGGGCGGGTGCCGAGTGGGCCCGAGCGTGCGCGGCGGGAATGCCCCTCAGCCGGGGCCGAGCGCCCGGAGTGCTGACTGGAGCCCGCCGCGGCGCCCCCGTGTTCGCGCCGCCCGTACTGGGTTCGACGCCCTTTTCCTTTGCCTTTACCTTTCAATTGACAGTTCTCGGTCCGGTGCGTAGATTTCGCCGCCTCGCTTCCCGGCCCGGGTGGCGGAATTGGTAGACGCACTAGTTTCAGGTACTAGCGGGTAACACCGTGGAGGTTCGAGTCCTCTCCCGGGCACCAATAATTCTTTTCTTTTCAATAACTTAATTCCAATGTTCGACTGATTTCCGAGGCGTCCTGGACGCTTCGGAGGTTTGAGCGCGGCCGAATCATTGCTTTTATTCTTCATCGGACCGCCGCGACATCCTAGCAGGGCTTGATCGGGGCGGTGCGGGGGAAATTCAAATTGCCGGCCCGCGCCTCATTCGCCTGAGCACCGTCCTTGGGCTGCCGCCCTCCCATGTCAAGCGCGATCGGAGCTCGTTTTTCGCGCTCGAGGTCGACGTCCCCGACAACTTTCACGCCGACCGCAACGACAATCGCGTGAACTGTCATGGTGGCCGGTATAGGCGAGATCGCCTTGGCGCAGCATCACCAGGCAGCAGACACGGCGCGCCAGGAGGGCTCACCGCAACATCCATGATGGATGTCTTGGCCCACCAAAACTTCCGTCCGCTATCAAAAACAACGGCGCAGCTGGTCAGCGACCGGATTCGACCGAGGGTGTGTGGAAACTCACACGCTGCAGTTTTGCGATGTCAATATTAGCCACGTGGGTTCGATTTCACCCTAGTTTTCGCCTCGAACGGAGCCGCTATCACACCCACGAGACGGCGCCTTCGCGTTTTCACACACCCTCGACCCGTTGCTGCCGGTCACGAACGGCTGCAATAGGGCGACCTATGCAGGGGTCACGATGCCCCAGACAAGCCTTCGGTACATATCGACATCGAAACCTTCAATTGGGTCCGCAGACGCTGCGGGCACTCCGAGCACAAACACGGAGGCTTCGGGTTCAGTAACGGAGCGACCCTTCCATCGCAATGCAATCAATAGTTTTCCAGATTCCCCTGCCGCACTCACAATCGGATTATCTAACTCGACGATACGCCTCAGCGGCATAAATTTCGCTTTCAGCGAGGCTGCCGCTTACAGGAAAGAGGGGACGCAAGGACTCGTTTTGGTCGGAATAGCTAATGCGGATGCGCATGCATCGACTCCAAATCTCTTTGGCAAGATCGACCTAAATCGAACTTATGCGAGCGCCTTCTTCAAGGAAGGTCCTTATTAGGCTCGGACGTGCAAGGCGACGAATCACGGTGCAACCACAACAGCTTCGCCAATGCAGCGTCCTTCCCAGAGAAAGAAGCGCCCGGCTTTTCGAAATACCGCGGCGGCCTCTTCGCCGGAAAGAAACACAAATCCGACTCGACGATGTTCCCCGGCACTCATGGGGTTGTCACCAAGCAGTGGCCATCCGTCGTACCCGACGATCGGCTGACTCATTGAAAGGACGCATGGGCATCCCCAGCCAGGCCGTATCTCGTGGCCACCAGACTCTGAAGGATACAGCGTAACGTCAGCTATCAGCTGCGATGACAGCGTCTCAAGGCGCTCGGCGCGAGATAATAGCGGAGGGAAAAGCGGTCCGCTCGAGGGGGCGCTCACCCCATGCAATTTACTGACAATCAGTGCAGCAAATTCAAGGTTGTGCACCCAGCTCGCATTGGAACTCGTGCCGAGCCCCATTTTCTCCACGCAAAGGTGATCTAGATGCGCTGCGAGTTGCTCGATCGTGCAACCGCTCTTCACCATCGAAACGATATGGGGCGCGTAGCTATCATACTCATCGGCGGGACCGACGGTACCTGGCTGGACGTTGATGGGGTCCCAGTGGCGCAGGATATCCGCGACCACGCTGATTTCCGACAATGCGGAGCGTTTGAGCACTCTTTTATCGCGCGCGGTCATGTCTGGACGCTCTTGCGATCACGATGGCGGATTGATTTTCATTGTCCGCTTGGTGGACGTCTATTCCGCCGACCCACGGTCCGCTACGGATTCGATCCGTGCAATCAGCTAAATGGGAAGCTGCCGGACTCGGACGGCGCGGTCGGTCACCGTGACGGCGGCGCCGTTCTTGATGGCGTCCCCTACTTCGTCCCAGATACGTTTCAGCAGCGAGGCGAGCCCGGGGCCACGCAGACCCTCGCGGCGTACGCGGACCACGGACGGGCCTATAGAGCCCGACACAGCAAGTATCGAATGAAAATCCGCATCGAGCGTGCAGACGACATATCCGTTGGCTCGAGCGTATTGCAGTATTTGCTCGTCGGGGGCGGAGCTAAGACCACATTCGACCACATGAACGGCATCCCATCCGTCCGCGCGGAGCAGCTCGACGGCGGAGCGTGGAAGCCCCTGGTCGAGCAGCACTCGAATCACGCGCTTTCCACCAGAATGATCTGATCGTCGAGATTGCGAGCGGCAAAGTCGAGAGCCTGCGCGATATCCTCGTCCTCAAGCTCTGGATATTCCCTCCTGAGATCGTTCCGATCCGGGTATAAGGCGGCAGCCTCGAGAACCCGCCGCACGGTCAGGCGCATGCCTCGGATGCAGGGTTGCCCGTTCATGATCGCCGGATTGATGGTGATGCGGTCTAGCTTTCGCGCCACGCGAGTACTCCGAAGATAGTCGTCGGTTCGGCCCGCCGACGCAGACGTGGCCGCCTCGAAATGAGTCGAACCGCATTTTACGCCGATAAGATCTGCAAGCTGATCAGGGTGGATCAGGCCGTACCAGGCCGTACCAGGCCGTCGGCTAGCGGGCTGGGTAGCTTTGAGGGTAACCCGCCCGACCGAATGGCCCAAGTACCTCAGCGCACAGGAGTTTTTATGCGCTTACCGGTACTCTCCCGGGCACCAAGAATTCTTTATCTTTTCAATAACTTAATTCCAATGTTCGACTGATTTCCGAGGCGTCCTGGACGCTTCGGAGGTGTGAGCGCGGCCGAATCATTGCTTTTATTCTTCATCGGACCGCCGCGACATCCTAGCAGGGCTTGATCGGGGCGGGGTGGCGGAAATTCAAACTGCTCTCGCGTTTTCGCGACTCTGGAATGTCGTAAAGTGATATTAGGTTTTCACTTTACCGGGCTGCACCATGGCCGCAACCGTCACTCTGAGCAGCAAGTTCCAGATTGTGATACCGCGGAAGGCCCGGGATGCGATGGGTCTTTCCGCCGGCGACGAGCTACTCGTGCTAAGCAAGCCTGACCGCGTCGTCATCGTCCCGAAACCGAAGAAGTTCGCCAAGCACATGGCCGGCCTCCACCGGGATGTGTGGCAGGGAGCGGAAGCCTATCTTAAGGATGAGCGCGAATCTTGGTGAGCGCGAGGTTTCCCGGCGGCCATAAGCGGATCCTGATCGATACCTGTGTCTGGATCTATCATTTAGAGGAGCATCCGGAGTTTGGCCCGCCGGCGGCCCGTGTAATCGAAAATCTCGAGGAAGACAGGTTTCGCGCAATCGCCTCAGAGCTGACCCTGCTTGAACTGACCGTACCGCCCCTGCAACTGGGCAGACAGGACGTCGCCGATGATTACGAGGTACTCCTCGATTACTTTCCACATCTTGAGCTCATCCCCATCTCGCGAGAGATTCTGCTGGATGCAGCGGCTCTGCGCGCGCGACATAAGCTGCGCACGCCAGACTCCATTCAGCTCGCCACTGGTCTCAGAGCAGGCGCAACGCTCGCGGTCACGAACGAAAATCTCTGGCAGTCAGCGCCACTGATCGAGACGGTGCTTCTGAATGACCTCGCGGAATCGCGGAGTAGTTGAGACTAAGGCGGTGGGCTGTTGATTTGCCTCCCCCGGGGGAGGCGCTCGCGCCGGAGAGCTACTTCGGCCACCCCGGACTGCCGAACCGGCTGGTGCCGGATGAGCACCTGATCGAGCTGTCGCGGCCGGGGCGAGGACGGGTGCCTGGCATTGAAGGCTCTGTTCGATGCGCTGGCGCCCACGGCCGGCCGCGCTGACACAGTGCTCTCGCGTCCGGCCGGCGGACGCACTTCTGCGCTAACGCCCATGGATATTGCAGAGACACTGGTCACGGAACTGCCCGAGGGAAGCATCGTGTCCGCCGAAGGCTCGACCTGCGGCGGCTCGTTCCTGCAGCAGTCCTACCGCGCCGAACCGCACACCGTAATGACCAATACCGGCGGCGCGATCCGCCAGGGCATCTCCTTCGGCCTGGGGGCCGCCATCGCAAGACCAGGATCGCGGATCATCTGCCTGTAGTCTGACGGATCGGCGTAGTCTACGCTGCGGGCACTCTGGACCCTCGCACGAGAAGGGCTCGACGTGACCGTCTCATCGCCGACCACCATCGCCATGGCATCCTGCAAATGGAATTGCGGCGCGCTGGGGCCGATCTGGAGCGCGACCCGGAGCTTCTGTCCGCTCTGTCGACGGACCCCTAGAGCCTCCAGCAGATGGGTCTGCTCCCGCAAGCTTCTCGGCTGCGGACGAGCTCTCTGCTGGACGCGGGTTTGACACGGGAGGGGTTTGTCCGAAGTGCAATTGGCACTGAAAAATCACTCAATGCCACTCCTGCTAACAGTATTCACTGCACAACAACTGGTACCACGGCCCCGACGCCAAACCTGAATGCGCGCAAGGCAAAGCTGCGAGATTGGTGGACGCCTAACACACACCTCGCCCTCTGTCCGCTTCCGGACCCTCTACCATCACGCGATTCGAGTGAAGTCAAACGTCCGCAATTTCAGTGAAGGAGCCACTCGACAGATGTCTCGCGGAAGGCAACCGAATTAGGACGACTTACCATCGCCCCTGTTGATACGGCACCATAGAAGGTAGGAGCATCCTACTGAAACCGCGGCCGCGGCCCCAACAGCACTGAGGCCAGGAGTCTTTATTAGACTTGTGGCAGCCATTACGACGCCAGCGAGAACGGCAAGCCTGTGAACCGACGTGCACTATGCCCAAGTCCGCGGGCGCACTCGCCCTGGCCCTGAGTCATGCTTGCGGCGGTAACGGATCCCGATGGCGAACGCGCAACAGCCCCGCAGAAATCACCGTGAACGCGCCGCCCATGTCCGGACTGTGCTGTTTGATGGCCTCGAGCACCATGTTCGCCTTTTTGGCCGCAGTCATGCCAGTCAGTCGGATCAGGACGACGCCCGCATGTACCTGCCGCTGCCGGAACACAAGCTCGCCGAAGTCCTTGTCGCACGTGAGCAGAAGGCTCTGCTCATCGTTAGCGGCCGCGAGCACTTCTTTGTCCGCCGCTCCGACGCCGGCTTCAGCAAAATATTTGACGCTGAAGCCGCTGGCGCGAAGCGCATCGACAATTGCTTTGTCTACACCTTCGTCCGCGACAAGGTTCATGCGGCAGACAGCGGATAGATGACATCCGCCCGCAGAGCCTGAGCCCCGAAGTCGATAGCAGCCAGGATCGCCGGGCGGGTCAGCCTCGGATGGGACTCTAGAATCTGCTCGATTGTCTCACCCGCTGCGAGTTTCTCGAGTATCTGTTCCACGGTGATCCGCGTCCCCTTGACGACTGGCTTTCCCATCATCACAGCGGAATTGCTCTCGATCAATGTGTTCATCGTGTAAATGCCCCTACTAGTCCCAGCGCAGCATAGGCCACTGGACCGCGGCCCAGATTTAATCATTATACGCGGGCATGGCCTACCACTCCGTCGGCTGGATCCATGGGCGGAATTGCGGGTAACTCGATAGGCGCGACGACCTAAGTGGCTGTTACCAAAGGGCTTCCGGATTGCGTTCGACGCCTCCCTCGGACACCAAGAATTCTTTATTTTCCAATAACTTAAATCCTGTTCTTTGATTGATTTCCGAGGCATCCGCGGACGCTTCGGAGAATGACTGCTTCCGGATCATTGCTTCTATTTTTTATCGGACAGCCGCGAAATTGCATCAGGGCGAAATTAGGGCGGTGCGGGGGCGGGGGGAATTCAAATGCCGCGCCGTGATTCTCGATCGGCCTGCCAGTCTCCTCACTCCCGTCGTAGTCCATTCCCCTTGCAATCATCTGGCGAATGGGCCCCGATAGATTTCCTCATTAGTCGAAATTACTCGCGAGTAATTTTGCCCACTAGCGAAATTAGTCGTGTGCTTTCGCAAGCATGGCGAGGATCACGAGTTACCTTCTGCCACAGGTCCGCCGGGATCTTGCGCAGAAGATGGTATTCATAGCCGGCCCCCGTCAGGTCGGTAAGACGACTCTTGCGCGCTCGCGGAACGGCGGTGCTGCCGGTCATCTCAATTGGGATGTCGCGGAGGATCGCGAGAGGATTCTCAAAGGAGAGCTGCCGCCCGGAAGGCTTTGGATATTCGACGAGATCCACCAGTACCGCCGCTGGCGGAACTATCTGAAAGGCCTATACGGCGGCCGTGGGCGCGGGCAGCGGATTCTGGTCACGGGCAGCGCTCGCGTGGATCTTTATCGCTTTGGAGGTGACCCCCTGCAGGGTCGCCATCATCTGCTACGCCTTCATCCCCTGTCAGTTGCGGAGCTGATTCGCGACCTATGCCGACTCGGAAGCGGCCAAAGAGCAGGATTTGATGCTGAACAAGGCACCATGCCGGCTCGGAAACATCATCGCCCTGCATGCGGCAGGCGACACTGATCGCTATTCAGAGTGATGCGGACCGTGCCGAGGCCGATTCGCTCGTCGATGGCGCGATGACACGGGCGATCCGATGGAACGCTCCACGCAGGCCTTGCACCGTGGGCGCGCTTACCCTCCGTCATGCCTGATTTCCTTGCTCCACCGCGCGCAGAAGTTGCTCGAAAAGTGCGGGCTGGGCTTCCTTGAGAGCCTTGCGCAGCGCCATCTCCTCGGCCGAGCGCCGTGCCGCGCGCGCCGCGATCCAGCGATACGCCAATCGATAATGCTCCTCGCCCGCACTCGCGCCCGTGGGCATCGCCGACGGCAACCGGCCCGCAAGCGCCGGCTCATCGAGCAACACCCAAGCGGGGAAATCGGCCGCGGTGAGCGCGTGCCCTCCATCCGGAAGCGCAGACGAGTCTTCTTCTGCCTCGAGAAAGCGCTGCCAGAGCGCATGCAGATCCGGGAAGTTGACCCTCTCGAGCGCTTCCGGCGCCCGCTCCGGCGCTTGCCAGCACAACTGGAACCACACCCACAGCACCTCAGTACGCCGCCGCTGCTTCAAGCTGCTCTCGATCAGTCGCAGAGTGAGCGGCAAGTGGAGCCACCACTGTGATTCCCTGAGCACGCTCACCCTGACTTCATCCCACGCCTGTGCCTCGCTCCACGCATGACTCGCGTGCAGCAAAGGCGCTTGCGGCACATAGGGGCTCGAGCGCAGCGCCTCGGCCAGGCGTCGCCACAAAGGCACCAGCAGATCCCTGGCGCGCGCGCCGAGCACCCGCCAGGCGCACGGCGCGACATCTGTTATGAATTCCAACTCCAGGCTGCAATCGGCGATCGGGCGACCGGAATGGTCGAGCGCTTCGAGCAAGCGATCGAACGCCGCCAGTTCGGGGTGATTCGGCTCCTTCGCGTAGAGAATGTCGAGCAGGCGCCCTGCTTCCACCGCGTCACCTGCGGCCATCGCGCGCGCCAGCCCGTTGACCAGCGAGACCACCGGATTGTCGAAGAAGAGATCCATCTGCAGCGCCGATTGCGCCGGCACATAGCGCCTCACGATGAGCGCGCTGAGGCGCGGGTCATCGCTGACCCGCAACGCGCCCGCGCCGATGGAGGTGTTCCGTGTCCTAGTGAGCTCCGTGGGCTGCTCGACCAGGCCGAGCGCACGCGCATAAGCGACCGCCTGCTCGAGCTCCTCGCGCACTGCCTCTCGGCGCCCCATCAACACCTCGTCCAGGCTGCCGACATCGCCTTGCCGCCACGCTTCATAGTCGGCGTAGAGGAGCCGCCCCGTGGCGAACAGCAGCTCCACCAGGGCAAGCGCGCCTTGCTCAAGGAGCAGCGCATCGATCTGCGCCTGCAGCTCACCGGCCATAGCGTTGCGAGGCCCCGTCTCTGAGTCCTCAGAGCCCCGCGTTCGCGAGTCGAAACTCACCGGGACACCCCTGCCTGAGCTACCGCCGTCCAAAATCGTTCCAGAGAATTTTGTCATGCCGTGAGCAGCCTCTCCAGATCGATCTCGGACAGCGCCAGAGGCGAACCTCTCCCACGACTGGCGAATATCCCTGCCGCGAGCGCGCGTTTCTCATCCTGCAGGGCGAGCATCCGCTCCTCGACGGTGTTCTGCGCGATGGGCTTGTAGACGAATACCGGCCGATCCTGGCCAATGCGGTGCGCACGATCAGTCGCCTGCGCCTCGGAGGCCGGATTCCACCAGGGGTCGTAGTGAATAACGGTGTCGGCGGCAGTGAGGTTTAGAGCCGTTCCGCCGGCCTTGAGGCTGATCAGGAAAAGCGGCGCGCCGCCCGACTGGAAGCGCCCGACCTGAGCAGCACGGTCGCGCGTCTCCCCCGTGAGCAAACAGTAGGGGATCTCAAGCTCGCGCACCTTGGTTTCGATGAGTCGCAGCATGGAGGTGAACTGCGAGAAGAGCAGGATCCGGCGCCCCTCGGCCGCGAGCTCCGGGAGCGCGGCGGCGAGCCAGTCGAGCTTTGCGGACGGGATCGTTTCGCCGGCGCCGCCCGCCGGGACGATCAGACGCGGGTCGCAGCAGGCCTGCCGGAGCTTCAGCAATGCATCGAGGATCGTGATTTGACTGCGCGCCAGACCCTGGCGCGCCAGGATCTCGCGCAGCCGGCG
>DAHVTM010000084.1:0-3680 GCA_027324195.1 Gammaproteobacteria bacterium
CATCATTACCGGAGAAAGCGGCGAGAACGTCGAGCAGCTGATCATCATCGAGCTGAAGCAGTGGGAGAGAGCTCGGAAGACGGACAGGGACGGTATTGTCAGCACGCGCTTCGCACGAGGACAAGCCGAAGTCAGTCATCCGTCTTATCAGGCATGGTCGTAAGCGTCACTGCGCGGAAACTTCATCGAAGCCGGATATGAAGGACGGATAGCGCTTCACCCGTGTGCGTACCAGCACCGCTATGCTCAACGGGGCCGGACGGATTCGTGAAACACCGGGAATCGACAACCACGGGACGGGTACGGTGTTCGAGGAGCTGGTCCGCCGCCTCAATGAGGAAAGCAATGAAGAGATCGGAGAGCACTGGACGCCACGCGATACCGTAAGAAACTAATTTTCCTGCCCATTGCCGACGAGATTGACTCAGGCATTGACCTGTTTTACGACGGCGCATGCGGTACTCGCGGCATGCTCACCGTAGCCGAGGAAGCGCTTGAGGAGCAGGTGACGCAGCACGGCAAGCAGGTCGCCACGCGCCTCTATGGACAGTAGATCAACGCCGAGACATATGCGATCGGGAAGTTGATCTGCTCCTTGAAGGGCGAGGGAGGCGCGGCGGGTACCATCGTCGGTGGTTCTGAGCATTCGACGCTGTCCAACGACGCGTTCCCATCGTGGGAATCTGCAGCACAGTCTACTTCGCCGCATGGGTCTGGTATCGGGACCGTGCCTGCCTCGGCGGGGCCCGCGGCAGAGACCTCCACGCTCAGACCACTGCGAGCGAAGCGCTCAAGCCATCTCGTGCGATCCTTGGCGCTCCGTCGTCGTTGCCTTCGAATGACGGTTGTGCCTGAAATCCCAATCGATCTACGGACCCGTTCGCAGCACCTCCTGTGGTGAACAGGGCGGTCTTTAATCCGCGGGAGGCCAACGCGGCCCGGGAGTTCCCAGTGTGACGCTGATCTTGCATGCAGCCCCGACACGAATTAGCGTACTGCGTCTGAGTCTGGACGTGACTTCCAGGAAACGTGACGTTTGACTTGAATAACTCTCTGAAATCAAAGCTGGCTTTGTCGGCGCTCCTCTCATTTATACCGGGCGCATCCGCCCTTCTGCGCGAGCCCGCGGGTACCTATCCCGCTGGCGTGCATCTCCGGCACGAGCCGCACGGCCCGCCCTGATATGGACCTGGGATTAAAGGGGCTCAAGGCGGTCGTCACCGGTGGTTCGCAGGGCATCGGCAGGGCTATCGTGCGCGCGCTTGCCGAGGAGGGCTGCGCGGTGGAGTTCTGTGCGCGCAACCAGGAGCGTGTCGAGCGGACGGTACGGGAGTTATCGGGCGAGGGGCGGCTGGTCGGGGGCACGGCACTCGATGTCGGGGATCCGCCGGCCGTGCAGGCGTGGCTCGCCGCGGTCGGCGCGTTCGACATCTTCGTGCCGAACGTCAGTGCGCTCGCGGATGACTGGGCGAGCACGATCGCCACCGATGTGACCGCCACCATCGAGACGACCGAGGCCGCCGCCCGCATCGTGCGGCGATCGGCGCACGGGGCGATCACGTTCATCGGCTCGAAGACCGCCTCCTACGCCGCACCACACTCCCCTGCATATGCGGCGATGAAGGCGGGGATGGCGCACTACATGAAGTCCCTGTCCCTGCAGCTGATGCCGTCGGTGCGGGTGAACGTCGTCTCACCTGGGGACATCCTCTTTCCGGGCGGATACTGGGACGGCGTGCGGCTTCGCAATCCGTCCCTGTTTGAGGCCACCGAGCGGCGCAATCCGCTCGGCCGCTTGGGAACGGCGGAAGAGGTGGCGCGAGTGGTCGCCTTCATCTCCAGCCCCGCTGCCAGCTTCGTCACCGGCTCCAACTGGTACGTCGATGGCGGCTCGGTGGGCCACGTGCAGATCTGAGGCCAGAGGGGATCCCGGAAACTTCAGAGCCGCGTTGGTCCCGACGGCGCCGGAGCGTGCGCTGAGCGCGACACAGCGGCGCACGTCAGCACGGACGACCGCTCCCGCTTCAGGCGCAGTGCCGTCTGGTGAATCCGCTCAATCGTGCGAAAGTTCGGCCGGTTCGGTTCCGTCACTGCCTTGAAGACCACTGGGTTCTCGCACGCCTGCGCACTGCTGCGTCGGGACGAGCGCAGCCCTTGGCAGTTCGTGTACAGCAACCGCCATCATCTCGCGCACGAAATGCGCCACACGATCGGGCGGCACGCAGTCCATCACCGACGGCGGCAGCACGCAGCGCGGCTCCACGCTCCACTCACGAAAGGCCCTCGCCATGCTGCTTGACCTGATCCTACAGATCCAGCTCGCGAGGGCACGAATCCGTGACTCGCACGCGCCCCGAGCTGCCATGGACTTGACTGCAAGTCGGCTATCGCACCCGCCACAGGATGGCCGATGTGCGGTTGGATGGAGGTGGCTATTGGTGGCCAAAAGCACTGGAAATACAAGGCATTCTCGGCGGCGATGAACGCCTCCTGATACCCCTGAACGCGATTCGGCGATTTGCACCTGCTCGCGGCGCAAGAGCGTATCTATTGGATTTGTGCGGTTATTCCGTAGCTCCGCGCCATGGTAGCTACGGGCAGAGCGACAGCGCCTTCCAAGGCGGTCCCGCTCCTGGCGGGCGCCTTGGAGCTGCGCAACGCACTGCGAAGCGCGATGGCTGCGATGATTTCGCAGTACGGTGTGCGGGTCAGGGGTCGATATTGCGTAGAGAAAGCCAATCCCCGGAGAAGCCATTCGCCGCAGAGTAACCAAAACAATCAAGTGAAACAAAGGCTTATGGCTCTGCTAAACAGCGGCTTTGCCCGAGATTCTAGTAAAGGTTCTAGCAAAGGGCTCAGTAGCGAGTATTCGGTGAGCGTGCCGTACGTTGCACCGCTCACGTCATTGAGTAAAAATACTCAATGACGTGAGCAAAATACAGGCCGAGTTCCGACGTCCACAAGCTGCTGTGCTGGCCGAGCGGTTGGCCGAGTCGCGCCGCTTCCTGCACGTCGTCGCAGGCCCTCGCCAGGTCGGCAAGTCGACCCTGGTCCAGCAGGTCACAGATGAGCTGAGCCTGCCTGTCCGCTACGCCAGTGCCGACGAGCCGACGCTCCGAGGTGTGGACTGGATCAGTCAGCAATGGGAGGCGGCCCGGCTCGAGGCATCGGACGAAGCCGGCGCCGTGCTCGTGCTCGATGAGATCCAGAAGATTCCGTCCTGGTCCGAGACGGTCAAGCGGCACTGGGACGAAGACACGCGTAAGAAGCGACCGCTCAAGGTCGTACTGCTCGGATCAGCCCCGCTGCTGATTACCCAGGGATTGACTGAGAGCCTCGCTGGCCGATTCGAGACGCTGCGCCTACCGCACTGGTCCTACGCCGAGATGCGCGAGGCCTTCGATTTCACGCTTGAGGAATACCTCTACTTCGGCGGATATCCAGGTGCGGCGCCGCTCATCTGGGATCCCCTCCGCTGGTCCCGCTACATTGCGGACAGTCTCATCGAGACTTCCATTGCGCGCGACGTGCTGCTGCTGACCCGTGTGGACAAGCCGGCGTTGCTGCGCCGCTTGTTCGAGCTGGCGTGCCGGTATTCCGGACAGATCCTCTCGTACACGAAGATGCTCGGGCAGCTGCACGACGTGGGCAATACGACGACGCTGGCACACTACCTCGAT
>DAHVTM010000085.1:0-6629 GCA_027324195.1 Gammaproteobacteria bacterium
CGCTTTATATCATTCCACGACACACGGAGCGTAGCGTTTCCACTTGATTTCCAGCATGACAGGCTTCGCACGCCGCGAAAGCTCAGGCTCCTGGGGCAGCCTCGTGTGCGAGCTGCGCAGCGTCAATCACCGCTTTCTCGAAGCCGGCTTCCGCCTGCCCGAGGAGTTGCGCGCGGCCGAGGGCGAGCTGCGCCAGCGCCTGACGCAGGACGTGCGCCGCGGCAAGCTCGACTGCACGATCAGCTACCGGCCCACGCAGGCCGCGGCCAGCCTGGAGGTGGACGCGCTCGCCCTGGAGCGCCTCACCGCACGCATCGGCGAGCTGCACCGCGCCTATCCGGCCGGCACGGTCAATCTGCTCGAAGTGCTGCGCTGGCCGGGCATCCTCAAAGACCAGAGCGTGGCGGGCGAGGAGCTGCTCACCGCGGCCCGCGAGGTCTTCGATGCGGCGGTCACGGATCTGTGCGCGGCGCGTGCTCGCGAAGGGCACAAGCTGCGCGAAATTCTCGAACAGCGCTGCACGGCGCTCGAGGCTCTGGTCCGCCAGGTCCAGGGGAGACTGCCCGAGATTCAGGCCAGGCTGACGGGGAAAATGCGGGAGCGGATCAAAGAACTGGCCGCGGGCGCCGAGCCGGATCGGCTCGAGCAGGAAGTCGCACTGCTGTTGCAGCGGCTCGATGTGGACGAGGAGCTCGAGCGGCTGAGCGGCCATATCACCGAAGTGCGCCGGGTGCTGGCGGGTCATGAACCGGCCGGGCGGCGTTTGGATTTCCTCATGCAGGAGCTGAACCGCGAAGCAAACACGCTCTCCTCGAAGTCCCAGGACCTCGAAACCACCCGCTGCGCGGTGGACATGAAGGTGCTGATCGAGCAGATGCGCGAGCAGGTGCAGAACGCCGAATAGCGTTCAGGGGAATCAAGAGGCGTTCATCGCCGTCGAGAATGCCCTGCATTTCGAGTGCTTTTGGCCACCAATGGCCGCTTCCACCCAACCCCACATCGGTCTTTCATTAGCGAGCCGGGTAGCTGGTATCTGCCACGCAGACAACCATCGGATCGGCTCCCGGCGATGGCGGGGCTGGATTGATCGGGCGAAACTCCGGATCTGTTCCTGAACCGCAGCAAGCCGGAAACTCATATCGCAGCGCTGACAGCATTCATCGGGCTGCACGCCCGCAATGCGGAGCTCGCATTTCATGGGATTCGCAGCGCCGTGGGCTCCGACGGCGATGCCTATCCGCTGATGCTCCGTGGAGATCTGCTCGGTGCACTGGTGGTCGCTACGCGCCCGGGAAAGCGAGGCCCGTGCACGCTCCAGCGAGACGCAGCTGCAGGAGGCACGCACGCGCGAACTGGTGCTATTGAATGCGCTCGGCGCGAATCGGGCGACAAGCTCCGGAGCGCGGAAACCTCTCTCCGCAGAATAGCCTCCTGGATTAACCGCGGGGCGGCGTGGTTAGCTCGCAGAGCTCGCACGCTGCGCCCTGGAGCGGGCGTGCAGTCCAAAGCCGAGCATGACCAGACCTATGCATGCGAGCGCCAGAGATCCTGGCTCCGGCACGGAGCCCACCGTACATGACGAGCCGTTGCCGAGGAGCGGGCAGGCCGTGAAGCCGTGGAAATTGCCCGAGGCATCGCTGTAGAAGCCGGTGATATCACCCAGATTGTTGATCCCGGTGATCTGGGTAGTCTCCACGCCGTTCGAGAACTGCATGGACGGGTTGTCCAAGAAGGTGTAGACACCGGTGAGGAGGTTCAACAGGAAGCCATGCTGACTGGTGGTGGAGTCGCCATAGTAGCCGACCGCGATGTTGCCATCGTTGACGCCCAGGATCTGCGAGAAAACGAATGTTGCCCCCGGCTCGCCCGGTATGTTTGGAATCACCGGATCAGCGACCGCGCTGCCCGTGATCGCTCCACCACTCGCCTGAGCGAGGTTGGCCGTGAAGCCGTGATCCTGTCCGTCGGTACCCAGGTAGAATCCCACCGCCAGGCCGTTGTCATTGACACCCTGAGGATTGACGACATTGGCGCCCGACGGCGCATTGATGGTGATCAACCCGTTGCCGGCGGCATTCTGTATGAAGAAACCGGGAGTCGCGGCGCCGGAGCTGTACTGTCCAACGATGTTTCCATGATCGTTGATGCCGAACGCGCCCGTCGCCATGTACGGAACGCTGATCGTCTGCTCCGCTCCGCCGACGGGAAGGAAGAAGGCAGTGCCGCTCGCCTGATTGAGACCCACCACGTCACCCGCGCTGTTTATTCCCAGCGCCATGTCGGAAGCGCCGAGGTTCAGCGTCGATGTGATTCCGCCCGGAGTGCGGACTGAATTGGTGAATTGCAGCTGATTGGTGGTCGCGAACCCGACCACCGCTCCGGTGTTGGCTATCCCATTGACGTTGGTCATCCCGCCGCCCGGAAGGTCGAAGTTCGTGAACGCATAGCCACCCGAGATGAGGGGGTTCGCCATGCCTGGCGTCGAAAACAGTGCTCCGGCACCGAGCATCAGCCCGGCGACCAACAGGCGCCGCTTGGAAAGCGCCCTCATGAACCTCTCGGACATCATTTCGTCTCACCTCGTGCGGCAGGACAGCGCGGTCATCGTCAGCAAAAAAATACCATGCCGCCCAGCCAAAGCAAATCGGAGAATTGCATTTTCCCGATGCCGACAGCTGTAAAGAAACCCGACACCGAGGAGATGATGCCCAACATCCCACTCGCGCCGGAAGCGTGCGGCTAAGGGTCAGTCAGGCGTGCTTCTCGCAACAGCCCTCCTTCGTTCGCAGTTCTCCTTCCCGTAGCGACGGCGATTCCGCCGGTCAGCCGTCGCGACCCGCGACGCGTGGTCGCAGCGGGCGCGCAGCGGATCGCCATCGGGAGGGCGCGCCCCCCAGTGGCATCCGCCAGCTCGGTTCGCGACTCGGACCCCCTGATCGGAATCCTTGTGGCGCGCGCGATCGAAGGCGGACATGGGGTTTCGCAAGCCCCACCGGGCTCAGATCTGCACGTGGCTCACCGAGCCGCCATCGACGGACCAGTTGGCGGCGGTGACGAAGCTGGCGGCGGGGCTCGAGATGAAGGCGACCACTCGCGCCACCTCCTCCGCCGTGCCCAGGCGGCCGAGCGGATTGCGACGCTCGGTGGCCTCGAACAAGGATGGGTTGCGAAGCCGCACGCCGGCCCAGTATCCGCCCGGAAAGAGGATGTCCCCCGGTGAGACAACGTTCGCCGTCTCCGGCATCTAGGATGCCGGCGGTTGCGCAGTGGGAGCAACCACCACCGGGACCCTGCGAGGCTCACTCGCTACCGCGGTCGGCTGCAGTTTGCCCTTCCAGAGGGTAAAGTACTTCGGATCCAACCCCTGCGCTCGGCAGTAGGCGACCTGGGTCTGGCCTGATTTACGCTGGGCAGCCAGGCGTTAGGCCCACCAGGCCCGGATGTCTTCCCGGCGCCGTGAGGGTGAAAGTCGGTCCCTCGCCATCGGCACACTCCCGCGTCAGCACACGGCGCAGAGTGTCGCCGGAGACGGCCTCAGCCACCAGACGCGGATGTACCGACGGATACGAAACTCCCCACGCTCGACGTCGAACGGGCGCATCGATCCGGCATGCCGGAACTGCCTCGCTCCACCGCGATACTTGCGCCTGAAGTCGCGCAGCGTTTGCACTGCACCATGGCAATGACAAGGATCAAGACTCTACATTCGAGTCCATGTGACCCGAACAGCGAGTGTCAATGGGCTGTCCAAGCCGATCCAATGGCGCGCGGTAGCCGACACTCGCGACGCCGTGTATGACAAGATGAGCCGCAAGTCCATACTGCACCACACGCTGTCCACGGCACCAGAAATTCACGCCACACGATCACCGAACGTCATAGCGTTTTGCCGGCTGACGCCCTCTGTGTCCACCGCATATTCAACCGTCGCGCTCGCCCCTTGAGACGCCGCGCGCCATGCGCAGCACGTTCTCGCGATGAAATTCGAGAAATCGCCGCTGCCCTGCAGAGAAGGCGCCGACATTGATCCGGGCATCCGGATCAATGCCCATCCGCCTGAGCGAGACGGGGTCCGCGACCGGAGACACGATGAGTTCTCCGGCGTTCTCGAAGGAAATGAATCCCTTGTCGAACAGGTGGTCAACCGTCGGGGTGAGGAGCAGGCCATTCTCGCCATCGAGCCTCTCCTCATTGTTGCTGTCTCGCCAGGGCTGAATGTGACTCGCCACCAGGTGCTCCATGCGCTCCACCTGGGTGATACGGCAGGCGTGCTCAACCGATCGCACGTTGTCGCGGAAGATCCCCTGGCCGCGGCGTGCCAGCACGAGTGCAGTGCGTTCCGTCTGCGGGATTGCCGCATCGGTGTCGATGCTCACTTCGACCCGTCGCTCCCACTCCTCGATATCACGCTCGGGCGCCGGTGAGTCGCGCTCGATCCGGCCCACCGCCCGCCCGGTATCGGCCACCTGCTGGGCCTCGGCACCGATCAGGGTGAGCAGCGTCGAGGCGAAGGCCTCGCTGATCTGCGTCAAGTAGACGCTCTGCAGACCATTGCCTTGCGGGGTCAACGGCGCGTACTTGTTCGCCAGGTCCGGCCGCAAATGCCTAATGTGCTCCTTGGGACGGAGGGCATTGATGAGACGCTGCCAGCGCACACCCACCCGCCAGCCGATCTGGTTCCAGTTGGCACCGGCCATACCGAATTCTTCCGGTTTCGGGCTTTCCCGGCAATAACCGCTGACGATGCCGCGAGCCGCGATGCGTGTATCACAGAATGAAAACACGAGATCACCCGGGGCCACCTCGCGCATGAATTCGTAGAAGGGATTGCGGTGACCGTTCTTGTTGCGCTTGGGCGACCAGAGATAGCCGCCCTCTATCTCCTGGCGGAAGGTCTGGTTCTGATTGACCCACCAGTAGCGCATCAGCTGCTGTCGGAATCTGGCTCAACGCCGTAGGGGCCGGCGGGTTCCGCGACTTTGAGCGGCCTCTGGGTCATTTGCGAACTGTAAATCAATCTACTCCGCACAAAGTCCTCCAGTGCCTTGTCCGTGAAGTACACATAGCATCCTTTCATTCCGCGCGTCATCAGCGTTCGATAGGTGTTCTTGACGATCCGTTCGGCTTTCCGCTCCGCCACCGCGGGATTGGACTTTAGTAAGCGCTTGTACCCGCTCAGCGATTTGTCATGTGAGGATCGCATCGACGGTTGCGCGAGCACGCGGCCGCCTCGGAAAGCGAGATCCGGCCCGACGATCACACCGATGTAATCGACTTCCAAGCCTTGGCAAGTGTGTATGCAGCCGATTTCGTTCACGGACTCCGGGCCAACCATCCACAGGCCGCCGTCCTTCGTCAGATTCCATCGCATTGCAAAGGCGTGCTCCGGGATCTCGACGTCCTGGACCGCGGGATTCTTGCGGCTTCGCCAGTCCCAGCAGTAGCCGGCGACCATTCGCGCCCTGTTGCGGCTCTTGTTGCGCTCCACAATCTCTCGACGCAAGTGCTCAGGAGATGTGAAGATGCGAAAATCGAATTCACCGACATCGAGCTTATCGTTAGCTGTCGGCCTGATTCCCAGTGTATCGTCCAGCCACGCCAGATACCCGTCCGATCCGTTGCACCTGAACTGTGAGGCAAGCTGCAACCTGGTGACCTTCGCCCCCGCCTCGCGTGCGAAACGCTCGATCTCGGCTTTCTCCCCGATGTCCTTGAAGGTCACCCGCTGGTCTTCGTCGAGAAGAAAAATCGAGCACTTGGCGGACCCAATGAGCTCCTGAATCTGATTGTTGCCGAGATTGCCGTAAAGCCCGGACTTCTCGTTGAGTCGGTGCGCCTCGTCCACGATCAGCGCATCGAACACATTCGCGTGGGTTTCCGTAAAGGCGCCCGATCCGGAGAACAAGTTCGAGAGTTGGGACTTTCGATGCGTGCCGACCAGCACGCTCTCGAATACCGCACGTGGAGCGGCGTTCTTGGTAACGTATTTCGCCACCAGGCGCCGCCCCGTCAGCGCGACCAGCAAGTTGATTGCGACCACCGACTTCCCAGTGCCGGGCCCGCCTTCGACGATCACGACCTGCTTCGATTGGGCGGTGGCCTGTGTCGCCACAGACAAGGCCGATTCATACACGATCTTTTGGTCGTCCACTAGAATGAATTCGGGTTTGCCAGCCAGCATTCCCCTGAGACTGTCGACCAGCCCTTTCGAAGGCCGAATCCGACCGTTGTCAATGCGGTACAGCAACAACCGACGATCTCCGTACCGGACGTGCTGCTTCAAGAATTCCCGGAGCCTTGCCCGTTCCCGCTCGCCCTTCAGGAAGATCGGTGCGAGAGACACGTAGTGCGCATAAAAGGAATCCGTCAGCTCCCCGTCATCCGTGTAGTTGTGCAGATACGCACACGGGTGAAGTTCTATGCCTCCCTCATATACGGTCTCGTTGAAGTTTTTGAGCAGTGACGCGTACGACCACGCCTGATAAGATGGATGACTGACTTCGGCTTGTCCTCGTGCGAAGCGCGTGCTGACAATACCGTCCCTGTCCGTCTTCCGAGCTCTCTCCCACTGCTTCAGCTCGATGATGATCAGCTGCTCGACGTTCTCGCCGCTTTCTCCGGTAATGATG
>DAHVTM010000095.1:0-4620 GCA_027324195.1 Gammaproteobacteria bacterium
CCCCAGGTAGAAATTCAGGTCCCCTGACTGCAGCGCGCGCAGCCTTCCAGCGAGCCGCCAGACGGCTCTTCGGACGGGTTCGAACAGCGCCGGGCCGAATACGTCCGATACGTCGTGCTCGAAATTCAGCTTGTGGATGAAGTAGGCGACAGCACGGTGCTCGCGCGCCGTATCGAGCGTCGGCCGGTAGATAAAGCTGTAGAACGTGCGCATCGCGTTGGAGAAGGTCAGGGACGTCGTCGCCGAGCGCTCGGGATCTTCCCGCAGTCCTCCGTACCAGACCCGTGCATGCCGGACGGCGTGCCGGCGGCCATTGAGCAACAGCAGCAGCGGCACGAGGGCGAGCAGCGGCATGACGATGACGAGCAGCGAAGGAGAGATGAACGCGAATGTGTCCGTGAGGGGCACGAGCAGCCAGCCGGTGGTCATAGCTCGTGCCGCGTTCGCCCCGAACTGCGTCACGTTGGCGCTTTCCAGGCCATGCAACCACAGCGGCATCCCGACGGCCGCGCCGAGCACTGCAAGGCCCAGGAGGAGCGCTGCGGAGGAATAACCCGGTCCCACACGCGGAGCTTTCGGCTTGTGCCCATCGCCGAGCAGTCCGATACCGAATGCCTTGATGAAGGTCGCGAAGGCGATCGCTGCCGTCAGCGCGAGGCCCGCGCCGGCGAGCGTCAGGGTCAACCGGCCGCCGAGCGTGACCAGATGGAAGCCCTGGAAGAGCGTCTGAAAAGTGAACCACTCGGTCACGAAGCCGATCTGGGGCGGCATGGCCGAGAGGCTCATCGCGGCGAACAGGATTCCGAGGCCGAAGACCCAGCTCGTGGTGCGCAGCCATCCGCGCTGGGCGAGCCGGTACGTGCCGGCCGCCGAATACACGCCGTCGGCACCGAGGAACATTCCGCCCTTGGCGAGTGAATGTCCCGATAAGTGAAGGACGGCCACCGTCCACGCAAGCCCCGCCAGGGCACTTTCCCCGCCGGCTCGGAACAGGAGGCTGGCTCCGATGGCGGTGACCGCGATCGCGGCATTCTCAGCCGAAGAGAACGCGAGCAGGCGCCTCCAGTCGTCCTGCTGGAAGGCATACAAGGCGGCGAGGATCGAGGTCAGCGTGCCAATCGCCATGACGAGGATTCCGAGGGGATACAACCCGTTGCCGCTTCCGAGCCAATCCACGAGCGTGCGCGAAAGAGCGAAAAAGGCGGCATTCAGCACCACGCCGGAAAGGATCGCCCCCGTGGCTCCGCTTCCGTTGCCGTAGGCGCCAGGGAACCACTCGTAGAAGGGCAGCAGGCCGAGCTTGGCGCCGAAGCCGAAGAGCGCCAATACCCCGATGGCCATGCGTGTGCCCGTGGAGAGTGTGTGCGCGCCGGGCGCGAAGCCGTCAAACGCCACGGTGCCGCCGACGTGTTGCGCCAGCAGCAGCAGCGCGAGCAGGATGGACACGGCGCCGACCTCGAGGAGCGCGAGCATATAGAGCGTCCGCCGCCCTGCCTCGGGCGACGTACTCTCGGAGAGGATCATGACCGCGCCACCCAAGCTCATCAGCTCCCAAGCGATGAGGAAGGAGTAGGCATCCTGCACGCCGTATATGCCGAGGGCGCCCAGGAGCGAAAGCGCCGCGCCGACGAGCCATGCGGGCCGCGCACGGTGGATCGGCGTACAGAGCGCGACGGCGAGCAGGGCGGGCACCAAGCCAAAGTCCATCAGCCAGAGCGCCTCGGGCCCGTAGTGTAGTTGTACCGCGTGGTCCGCCAAGTGCACCGGCAAGGTCGTCCAGCCGGCACCCTCCGGAAGCGAAGCAACGGCGCCCCAGAGCCCCGCGGCCGCCCCGAGCGTGATCAGCCCGCGGGCCACGGCGGGCATGCGTGCCAGCGCGAACAGGAGTCCCGCGATCCACAGCCAGAACGCCGCGATCAGGAGCTCAGGCATGACTGTCTCCGGGAGGTCGATCGACCGGAGCAATCCGGCCGCCGTGCACGCGCTGCGGTAGGCGCTGAAGCAGCATCAGCAGAGCATGGATGATCGCCGGTGGATTGGGCGGGCAGCCCGGCAGGTACACATCCACCGGCAGCAGACCATCCAGCCCGTTGCCGCAGGCGTAGCCGCCACCGTTGGTTCCACCGGAGACCGCACAAGTACCCGCGGCCATCACGAAGCGCGGATCCGGCATCGCCTCATAGGCTTCGAGCAGCGGGCCGCGCATTGCATAGGTGACCGGGCCCGTGACGAGCAGCAGGTCGGCGAACCGCGGCGAGGGCGTGAAGAACACACCGAAGCGATGCAGGTTGTAGTACGGGTTGTTGAGTGCCTGCAGCTCCGATTCGCACCCGTTGCAGGAACCGGCATCGACATGCCGAATGTGCAGACTCCGTCCAAACACGCGCCGGATTTCGCGCTCGAGCGTGGCTCCATCCGCAGATGCGACGGCTCGTGTCCAGACCAGATCCTCGCGCTTTCGGCTACCAAATGCCCAGTCCGTTGAGGACGTTAGCGCGCCCGTGGGACATGCTTCGACACACAGCTGACAGACGACGCAGCGCCCGTAGTCCACTCTCACGCGCTCTTCGCCTTCGCCCGGACTAATGCGGATGGCGCCGGGCAGGCAGACGTCCACACATTCGTGGCAGTCCGGTCGGCATTTCGCCGGATCGAAGTGTGGCATGCCGAGAAATCCGGTTTGCCCGGGCTCGGTGTCTTCCCCGCACCAGCGCGTCGTCGCCTTGCCGCGCGCGAGACCGTAGAGTGTCCAGAGCGGGATCACCTTCATAGCCATCGACGCTCTCCGTCAGCGATCACAGCCCGCTACCGTCAGACCGAAGCTGGCTTCGTTGATCGCGTAGTCCATCATGTTCGTGCCATGCACGGTGTAGGGGAAAACGCGCCAGTTCGAGAAGCTGGGTGATTTGATCTTGACCCGGGCGAGCCGGCCCGCGGTATCGATATGCACTGCGTAGTACGCGGTGCCGCGCGGCGTCTCGGCCCAGCCCAACCCTTCGCCGCCCGACGGGGAGCGGCAGTCGGTTCGCAGCGAGCCCTCGGGCAGCCCGTCGAGGACGGCACGGATCAGGGCGATGCTGCGAGTGATCTCCTCGACGCGCACCTGTTGGCGGGCGTGGGCATCACCGCCGTCCCTCACTGCAACGCACAGGGGCAACTCGCTGTAGGCCCCGTAGGGTTGGTCACGCCGCGAGTCGCGATCGATTCCCGAAGCCCGCTCCACCGGCCCCGTGGCACCTTGGTCGAACGCGAGCTGCCGGCCGAGCACCCCGGTGGTGATCAGCCGGTCGAGATGGCTGCTGGTTGCGGCCAACTGGTCCGCGTAACGTTCAAATTCGTGTTCGATTCGGACAAGGTCCTCAGCGAGCGTCACCAGCGTAGGCTCGCGCCGCAAACCGCCGGGGACGATGAGCCCCCGCAGCAGCCGGCTCCCGCTGACCCGGCAGTTGAGCTGCTTGGCGAACTCCTCGAGGTACCTCCCTTGTGCCTCACCGACCTTGAGCGTGGTCGTATGACACAGATATCCGAGGTAATGCAGGTGGTTGTAAAGCCGTTCCAGTTCGGCGAGTAATACACGCAGCCAGGAGGCGCGAGGCGGCACTTCGCACCGTGACGCAGCCTCCAAGGCGTGACAGTAGGCGAGAGCATGTGCCACGCTGCCGACCCCGGAGACGCGTTCGGCGAGAATGGTGCCGAGCGTCGGGGCGAGACCTTCGAAGCGCTTCTCCATCCCCCGGTGCTTGAAAAAAAGCTGCGGCTGGTAGTGCAGGATCGCCTCGCCGATGTAATAGAAGGCGAGCTGGGTCGACTCCAGCACGTCGGCCCGGACGGGTCCGAAGGGCAGCAGCTGAACATCCTCGGGCGTGGTGCCGGCGAGTTCCGGCAGGGAGCGCGGTGAGGGCGTGTACCTCAGGTGCGGCAGTGGTCCGGGCATCAAGGGGGGGCGCTCGGCCGCAGCGCCGGGCAGCAGCACCAACGGCTCTGGAACGGGCTGATCTCGGAAGGCGATCCCGCACAGGTCGGTCGTCTCCCTCTCGTACCAGGACAGGAGTGGTGCGGCGGGCGCTAAGCTCTGTGGCGGCTCCATGCCCGGACGGCAGCGCCAGACGTGCGGCGGCTGGCCGCGGCCCGGATGCAGCACATAGCGCAGCTCAGGTGCTTCGGAACCCGGAGGGAACCAAGCGTACATGAACTGCATGCGCGCCCCCGCGCCGAGAGCCGCCGCGCAGCGCGCCGCAAGCTCCGCCGGCGCGATGTCTTCGCGGGTGACCGAGAGGGGCGACCCGGTCATCGAGCGCCCCCGCTGAGCTGCACGGCGATGACCGCGAAGTAATGGCTGAACGCGCTCGGCCACCACAGGCCCATGGCGAGGAGCGGTATGAGCGCCAACCACATCGGCAGCACGCACCAGAAGCGATCCGCCGCGTTCGGCTGCCAGCGAGCGGTGGCGGCTGCAACCTGCGGGTTCTCGCCGAAGTACATCGCGCGGAAGTGGTTGAGGAAGCCGACGAAGATCACGACCAGCAGCGCCAGCATGACGAATACCGCCCAGGCGTTGGGACCGGCGAGGCCGGCGCGCAGAATCGTGAACTCGCTGAGGAACAGCCCGAAGGGCGGTGC
>DAHVTM010000104.1:0-72108 GCA_027324195.1 Gammaproteobacteria bacterium
TCGCGTTGGAGGTCGGATTGGCGTGTGCGCCATCCCGCCTGTCGCGACCGACCGGCTCCGGCTGCACGGCACCCTGCGTGCTCGCTGGGCGCTCCACGACGGATCGCGGGACGCCGAGGTCCAGCGCACGGCAATAGGCAATACTTGAAGAGTTGATGGTGCCCGAGGTCGGAGTCGAACCGACACGCTTTTAAGGGCGGCGGATTTTCATCCCCCTGCGACTTTCGCCGCCCCGACGGCCGTGGCCGACCGGGTTTGTGGGCTGGAGCACGCCTTCACCATAGCCTTGCGGCCGTAGGTGCCCGCCGTCTGCTCTCTACACCTTCCCCGCGATGCACGGGGCTTGGCTCGGCATTAGCTCGAGATTCTCAGGGCCTCTACCGACTTTGACGGGCTTCACCTGGCGGATTTCTCCGCGAGGGCTCAATTTTTTTCGTCTGAGTCCGCTGCGTCTACCAATTCCGCCACTCGGGCACGAGTTCGACAGTATACGGGTGGGCGCGAGCAAAGCATATCCTCTCGTGTCGGCGGTGGGCGCCTACCGTGTACCATGCGCGGTGTGAATCGTAGCGACTTTTCCTATGAACTCCCTGCCGAGCGTATCGCGCAGAGCCCGCTTGCGGAGCGTTCTGCAAGCCGTATGCTGACGCTTGACCGCGCGAGCGGCACCTGGGCCGACCGGTGGATTCGCGAGCTGCCCACGCTGCTTGCCCCGGGAGATCTGCTGATCCTGAATGACACTAGGGTCGTGGCCGCGCGCCTGCGCGGCGTAAAGCCGTCGGGGGGGCGGGTGGAGGTGCTGCTCGAGCGTGCCTGCGCCCAGTGCGAAGCGCTGGTGCAATTGCGCGCAAGCAAGCCGATCCGCGCCGGCCTCGTCATTGGCACTGCGGGTGGCGGGCTAGAGGTGCTGCGGCGTGAGGCGGACCTGTGGCGGGTCCGGGTCCCGGGAGCGGTGATCGAGTTTTTCGATCGCTGGGGCGAGGTGCCGCTGCCACCCTACATTGAGCGCCCGCCCGACGCCTCGGACGCGATGCGCTATCAGACGCTATTTGCCCGCGAGCCCGGCGCGGTGGCGGCACCGACTGCCAGTTTGCATTTCGACGCAGCGTTGCTCGAGGCGGTTGCGGCGCGCGGCGTCGAAACGGCATTTGTGACGCTGCATGTGGGAGCGGGGACCTTCCAACCAGTGCGCGTTGAGCAGATCGACGAGCACGTGATGCACGCTGAGCAAGTGACGGTCCCTGCTGGCACATGCGAGGCCATTGCACGTGCCCGCGCTCGGGGTGGGCGCATCGTCGCTGTTGGCACGACTGTGGTGCGTGCACTCGAATCCGCCGCACAGCTTGCGGTGCAGCGCGGGGCTGCCGGTATCGAGCCTTGGTCTGGAGAGACGCGACTCTTCATACGCCCGGGCTTTCAGTTCCGGGTGGTCGATGCGCTGCTGACCAATTTCCATCTGTCCGAATCCACGCTCCTGATGCTGGTGTGCGCCTTTGCCGGACGCGAACCGGTGCTGCGCGCCTACCGGCACGCGGTGGACGCCGGCTATCGCTTTTTCAGCTACGGAGACGCGATGTTTCTGGCGCACGAACTCGACGGCGCCCGTGCCGCAACCTCTTAAGCCGCGGCACGCGCGTTCCTGTTAGACATATTATGGTGAGTTATTGAGACCCACATTTGAATTGCTGGCCACCGACGGCGCCGCGCGTCGCGGACGGCTTACCCTCGCCCACGGCACGGTTGAGACACCGGCGTTCATGCCGGTCGGTACCTACGGCACCGTCAAGGCGATGACCCCGGAGGAGCTCGAGGGACTGGGCGCGGAAATCGTGCTCGGCAATACCTTTCACCTGATGTTGCGCCCCGGCGTCGAGCTGATCGACGCACATGGTGGGCTGCACGGGTTCATGCACTGGCGGAGGCCGATTCTCACTGATTCAGGCGGCTTTCAAGTGTTCAGTCTAAAGAGCCTGCGCAAGATCACCGAGCAGGGGGTGCGGTTCCGCTCGCCGATCGATGGTGGCGCGGTAAGCCTCAGCCCCGAGGACGCGATGGACGTGCAGATCGGTCTGCGCTCGGACATTGCCATGGCATTCGACGAGTGCACGCCCTACCCGTCGAGCGAAGCCGAGGCCCGCCAGTCGATGGAGCGCTCCATGCGCTGGGCTGAACGAGGCCACCGGCGCTACTACCGCGAAGAGCCCCCTGGCGGACTGTTCGGCATTGTCCAGGGCGGGATGTACCCGGCGTTGCGCCTAGCCTCACTCGAGGCGCTCATGCAGCGCGAGTGGCCCGGTCTGGCGATCGGTGGGCTTGCGGTCGGGGAGCCCGAGGCCGAGCGGCTTGCCATCCTGGAGGCGCTACTGCCGCACATGCCGCGCGAGCGGCCGCGCTACCTGATGGGGGTCGGGCGACCGGAGGATATCGTTGCGGCGGTGCAGCGCGGCGTGGATATGTTCGATTGCGTCATGCCGACCCGCCATGCGCGCAATGGCCATTTGTTCACGGCCAGCGGGGTCATCAATATCCGCAATGCCGTCCATCAGCGCGATCTCGGCCCGGTGGACCCGCAGTGCGATTGCTATACCTGTCGCAACTATTCGCGTGCCTACCTGCGCCACCTGGATCGCTGCAACGAGATCCTCGGCAGTCGGCTGAACACGATCCATAACCTGGCGTTCTACCTTGGGTTGATGCGCCGGCTGCGCGCTGCCATCGAGGCGGGCCGGCTGGCGGCGTTCTGCACGGATTTTCTTGGCCGACGGACGGGCGCTGACGCTGTGGCATAATGCCGCCCCTTCGCCTCCGGGGCCGGTCGTGACCGCCCCCGGCGGTGGTCTCGAGGAACATTAAATGAATGCACTGATTCCTACGGCTTGGGCCGCTGGCGCGGCGCCGGCCGGCGGCGGTAGCCAGCTTGCGCCCCTTCTGGTGATGGGCGCGTTCATCGTCGTCTTCTATTTCCTGCTGATCCGACCCCAGCAGAAGAAGGCTAAGGAGCACCAGACGCTGGTCTCGAAGCTGGCGGCGGGCGATGAGGTGGTCACCAGCGGCGGCCTGCTCGGACGCATCAGCGACGTCAGCGAGCACTTCGTCACCCTAGAGGTGGCCGAGGGCGTGCGCGTGAAGGTGCAAAAGGTCCAAGTGAGCGCCCTGATGCCCAAGGGCACTCTGAAAAGCGCCTGAGCCATGCTCGAATACGCCCGCTGGAAGTACATTCTGATCGCGGCCGTGCTGGCCGTCGGCCTGCTGTTTGCGCTCCCCAACGTCTTCGGCGAGGCACCAGCCCTGCAGCTTGCGCACGCGGACCATTCGGCAGTCACCGCTGCCGAGGCCCATGACGTGAGCGCGTTTCTGCAGCAGGAAAAGGTGCCCTTCAGAGGCGCGTACGTACAGAACGGCCGCCTGATCGTGCGGTTTGCCGACGTGCCGGATCAGCTACGCGGTCACGACGCCATCAACGGTAAATTCGCAAAAAAATACATCTCCGCGCTGACGCTCGTGCCGCGCACGCCGGCGTGGCTGCGTGGCCTTGGCCTGAAGCCGATGCCGCTCGGTCTTGATCTGAGTGGCGGACTGGATCTGCTCTATGAGGTCGACATCAAGAGCGCTGTGCGCCAGATCCTGCAGACCTACACGCAGGATGCCTCCCGTGCACTTGCGGAAGCGAAGGTCCCTGTGGCCAACGTCACGGACGTTGCCACCGGCGGCAGCACATTGCCAAACACCATCCAGATCACGCTCGGACCGCAGGCGAGCCTCTCGGCGGCAGAACATGCGATCGCCGATCCGCTGCGCGGGCTGACGCTCACCACGAGCGCCGAGCCGGGCGGGGCAGTTATTCAGGCGACTCTGCCGGCGGATAAAATTCGTGCGCGGGAGAATTACGCCATTGAGCAGAACATCTCGATTCTGCGCAATCGCGTCAACCAGCTCGGTGTTTCCGAGCCAATAGTGCAGCGCCAGGGCAACAACCGCATCGACGTGCAGTTGCCGGGAATTCAGAACATGGCGGAGGTGAAGCACCTGCTCGGCCAGACTGCCTCGCTGGAGTTCCATCTGAATGACGTGGTGAACGATGCCCTCGAGGCGCAGCAGACCGGCAACGTGCCACTCGGGGACAAGCTGTATACCGATACCTGGAACGGGATGCCGATATTGCTCAAGCGCGAGGTCATCGCGACCGGCGATCAGCTGACCGATGCCACGGTCGGGGAGAGCACGCAGGGACCTGCAGTGAACGTCACTCTCGACAGCCGAGCCGGCGAGAACATGCTGCGCACCACCAAGGCCAACGTCGGCAAGCCGATGGGTGTGGTGTTGATCACCAAGCACAGCGTCACCAAAGAGCTCGACGGCCAGAAGGTCACGAAGGAAGTCACCACTGAAAAGGTGATCAACGATGCGACCATCGACGGGGTGTTCAGCGATCGCTTCCAGATCACGGGCCTCACGCTTGCCGATGCGCAGGATCTCGCGATTCTGCTGCGCTCCGGTTCATTCGTCACGCCGATCAATCTGGTCGAGGAGCGGGTCATCGGCCCGAGTCTCGGTCGGGAGAACATCAGGATGGGTATCGCCGCGCTGGTGATCGGCATGGCGGGCGTACTGGTGTTCATGGCGCTTTACTACAAGGTCTTCGGGCTGGTCGCCGACGCAGTGCTGGTCGCGAACGTGGTGCTGCTGACGGCGCTGCTGTCGATGATGCACGCGTCGCTCTCGCTGCCGGGAATTGCGGGCATCATTCTCACGGTGGGTATTGCAGTCGACGCCAACGTACTTATCTACGAGCGTATCCGCGAAGAGCTGCGCAAGGGCGTCTCGCCCCAGGCGGCGATCCGGGCGGGCTTCGAGAAGGCCTTCTCGGCGATCGCCGACTCGAATGTCACTACGGGAATCGCCGGGCTGGTGTTGTGGATCTTTGGCACCGGCGCAATCCGCGGCTTTGCGGTGGTGCTCGTGCTCGGCATCGCCACCTCGATGTTCACCTCGCTGATGGGCAGCAGGGCGTTGGTGACGCTCATGTACGGCGGGCGGCGCAAACTCGCCCGTCTGCACATCTAGGGGACTGCACGTGGAATTTTTCAGCCATCAAACCAATTTCCAGTTCATGGCCACACGCAAGGTGTGGTTTGGACTGTCCATCGTGCTGATGCTGGCCTCGTTCGCGCTGCTGATTACACGCGGCCTGAATTTGGCCATCGATTTCACCGGCGGCGTGACCGCGCAGGCGACCTTCCCGGTCACGGCGGATCTGTCGGCGGTACGCAGCCAGATCGCTGCGGCCGGCTTCCGTGACGCGGTAGTGGAGAATTTCGGCTCCTCGCGGGCCATCGCGATCCGCCTGCCGCCGGAGCCGAAGCAGACATCCGCGGAACTGCGCGACCGGTTGCAGCGGGCATTGCAGAAGGTCAATGCCGGTGCCACGGTGCAGTCGCTGTCGGTGGTCGGCCCCCAGGTCGGCTCCGAGCTGAAGAAAAGCGCAATGTGGGCGCTCACCTTCACGCTGCTGTTCATCTTCCTGTACATCGCCTGGCGATTCCATACATGGCGACTCTCACTCGGGGCGATTCTGGCCGTACTGCACGATCCGATCCTGGTGCTCGGCTTCTTCGCACTCACGCAAATTTCGTTCGACCTGAACGTCGTGGCTGCGGTGCTCGCTGTGATCGGGTACTCGCTGAACGATACGGTCGTGGTGTTCGATCGTATTCGCGAGAGGTTCGAGGGTAACCGGCGTCTGGCGGCGAACGTGGTGCTCGACCAGGCCATCAATCAGACCCTCTCGCGGACCATCATGACCAAGGTGGTCACCTCCATTGTGGTCGTGGCGTTGCTGGTGCTCGGCGGCCCGGTGCTGCGCGGGTTCTCCGCAGCGTTGCTGATAGGCATTCTGGCCGGCACCTACTCTTCGATCTACATCTCTAGTGCGATCGCGCTGGAGTGTGGGCTGACGGCTGAACATCTCTTCCCCTCCGCGCGCAAGGCGGCGGTCGATGAGCTTCCCTGAGGAGCCGCAGTGGCCGCGCATGCGCTGCTGAATATCGCGGTTCGCGCCGCTCGTCGTGCCGGCGAGGTTATCGTGCGCAACCTGAATAACCTCGAGTCTCTGACCGTGACGGCGAAGAGCCGCAACGATTTTGTCTCCGAGGTCGATCGGGCGGCCGAAGCGCAGATTGTGGAGATCATCCGCCGCCATTATCCGGATCACGCCATCCTCGCCGAGGAAGGTGGTGCGCAGGGCGAGCACGAGTTTCGCTGGATCATCGATCCGCTGGATGGCACGACCAACTTCCTGCACGGCTTTCCCGTGTTCGCCGTGTCTATTGCCTGCGAACATAAGGGGCGTCTCGAGCACGCCGTGGTCTACGACCCGATGCGCCAGGAGCTGTTCACGGCCTCGCGCGGCGGTGGGGCGCATCTCGACAACCGGCGCATCAGGGTGAGTAAGCAGCGCACTTTGGAGGGGGCGCTGATTGGCACCGGTTTCCCGTTCCGCGCCAACGATCGTTATCTCGACGCATACTTCGCCATGCTCAAGGCCGCCACCCAGAGCACCGCGGGTATTCGCCGGCCCGGTGCTGCGGCGCTCGATCTGGCTTATGTGGCCGCCGGACGAATCGATGGGTTCTGGGAGCTCGGACTCGCGCCCTGGGATACCGCTGCCGGCACGCTGCTGGTGCAGGAGGCCGGCGGCCGCATCGGCACACTCAGCGGGGAGGAGTACCGTCAGGGCGGGCATGTGGTGGCCGGCACGCCCAGGGTGTACGCCGCAATGCTCGAGCTGTTTGCTCCGTTTGTGCCGGAGGAGTTGCGCGTGCGCTGAAGCGCCGGTCTGGCTCGGCGGGCGGACTCGCAATCCGGGGTGAGCTTAGGTACAGTCCCGCAATGATAAGACAGATTTTTGCAACAAAATCGGTCGCCGAAATCGAGGCAGCGGACGCAGCGGATGCGCAAGGGCACCAGCTCAAACGCACGCTCTCGGCCACGGCGCTCACCATGCTCGGTATCGGGGGGATCATCGGTACCGGGATTTTCGTCCTCACCGGGGTGGCTGCCGCCCAATACGCCGGTCCTGCGCTGGTGCTGTCATTCATCATTGCCGGTCTCGGCTGCGCATTTGCCGGATTGTGCTACGCAGAATTCGCCGCGATGATCCCGGTGTCAGGTAGCGCGTATTCCTATACATATGCGACGCTCGGGGAAGGAATCGCCTGGTTCATCGGTTGGAATCTGGTGCTCGAGTACCTGTTCGCGGTGGCGACGGTGTCAGTGGGCTGGTCGGGATACGTCATCCGGCTGCTTTCCGACTTCGGCGTGCATGTGCCGAACGCGCTCTCGCATGCGCCGTTTATGCAGGCGGCCCCGGACAGCTTCTCGGTGATGACCTCGGGCGCCATTCTCAATGTGCCGGCGGTGCTGATTGTCCTCGCTCTGGCGACGGTCTGTTACATCGGCATCAAGCAATCCGCAGAATTCAACACCGTGATTGTGACCCTGAAGGTCGCCGTGGTGGTGCTATTCATCGTGCTCGGCATGGGCTTCATTCAGCACGCCAACTGGCATCCGTTCATTCCCGCGCCCACCGGTGCGCCGGATCAGTACGGATGGGGCGGGGTATTCACCGCGTCCGGGGTCATTTTCTTCGCGTACATCGGATTCGACGCGATTTCGACCACGGCGCAGGAGGCGAAGAACCCGCAGCGGGACATGCCCATCGGCATTCTTTCCAGCCTGGTCATCTGCACGCTGCTCTACGTGGCGGTTTCGGCTGTGCTCACCGGCATGGTGAGCTACAAGAAGCTCAATGTTGCCGCCCCGATCGCGCTTGCGCTCGATACGTATCCGCAATTGCACTGGTTCAGCGTGCCGGTGGATCTGGGGGCGATCCTCGGCATGACTTCGGTCATGCTGGTCATGACGATCGCCCAGGCGCGTATCTTCTACTCCATGGCGCAGGATGGTCTGCTGCCGCCGATCTTCGGTCGGATCCATCCGAAGTTTCGTACACCCTCGGTCGGAACCGTCGTGACCGGTATCAGCGCCGCGGTGATCGGCGGACTTTTCCCGGTGGATCTACTCGGCGAACTGGTCTCGATCGGCACCCTGATGGCATTCGTGACGGTCTGCATCGGGGTATTGGTGCTGCGCTATACGCGACCTGACCTGCAGCGGCCGTTCCGGGTGCCGCTGCCTTGGGTCACGTGTTCTCTCGGCGCTCTGGTGTGCGGCTTTATGATCTACAAGCTGCCGGGCAGTACCTGGGTGCGCCTAGTAGTGTGGACCGCGATCGGGGTGTTGGTGTATGCGTTCTACGGCTACCGGCATAGCCGGCTGCGCAGCCGAGTTGCCGAGCCCCTGCGCTGAGTCGGCACGGGCGGGGGGGCGCGTCTCGGCGCGACCTCCGCAGCTGGGCAGATCGTGATGGACAGAGCGCAAATTCGCATCGTGCTGGTCGAGCCGTCGCATCCGGGGAACATCGGGGCGGTGGCGCGGGCGATGAAAAACATGGGGCTTGAGCAGCTCGTGCTGGTCGCCCCGCGCCAGTTTCCACATCCGGAGGCTACGGCCCGCGCCTCCGGCGCCGATGATCTGCTCGAGCGCGCGCGCGTCGTCGATTCGGTGTCCCAGGCCCTGGAGGGCTGTGGTTTCATCGCCGCCACCACCTCGCGCGAGCGCGACCAGTATTTCCGCGTGGCGGACGTGCGCGCTGCGGCCGAGCGACTGGCAATCGAATCGACCCGTGGCGCGGTCGCCGTGCTGTTTGGCTCCGAGCGTGCGGGACTCACCAACGAGCAGCTGGAAGCGGCACACCTGCTGGTGCGCGTGCCGGCGAGTGAGACCTATCCTTCACTCAACCTGGCCATGGCGGTGCAGATCCTCACGTACGAGCTGTTTCGCGTCGAGGGTGTTTCGATCGCGGCGACACCGGCGGCCGGTCCGCTCGCCGATCCGGCGGAGCTTGAGCGACTCTACGAGCACTTTGCACAAGTGCTCGAGGAGGTCGATTTCCGTGATCGTACGCAGAGCGGCACCCACCTGATGGCGCGCATTCGCCGCTTCCTGCAGCGGGCCGAGCTCGATCACAACGAGGTCAACATCCTGCGGGGTTTCCTCACCGCGGTGCAGCGCCGGCGGCGGCGCGCTGGAGAGTCCTAGCGCGCCGGCCGGGCGGCAGTGGCGCCGAGCTATAAGCGCACCAGGGCGTAGCCGCGATTCTGCAGCATGATCAGCGTGGACAGCGCCGCGAGTGCAACGTGGACGTCGGGATTGACCTCGGCTGGCGTCGCGTGCTGGACCGCGAGCGCATCGCCACACACCATGAGCTCGACTCCCGCTTTGCGCAGCGCGGCGAGCAGCGCGAGATTCGGGTTGGGGTGTCCGAACTTGCGCTGAAAGGCCGCCGCGCTCAGCGCGAGCGCCGTGGCCGGTCCGTGGATGATCAGGGCGAATTTCAGATGCCCCAGCGGCACTGCGGCAGAGGCAAACACATTGACCGTGCGCGCGATGAGGTTCAGGCCCGTGTTCACGGTAGTGGCCCGAGCATCCCCGCGCGTCAGATCGAATACCGCCTTGTAGGTTGCGTGCGCTTGCGGGCGCGCGACGACGCCGGGCCAGGAGTGCTCCGCACCGTAGCCCTTGATCGCCGGATACTGCCAGAACGGGGTGCTCGGGATGGCGGCAACGGCGCGTGCCGCAGTCAGTCCGAGCGCAAGGGTCGCAAGCAATACGGTACGAAACGTCATGGTGATACTCCTGCTGTCGCGATGCACGGCGCGCGCGCGACGCGCCTGTTGGCCGATACCAACCGATCGCGCGCGTGCATGTAATATAGTCACTCTGCAGACGCTGCTGATAGGTACATCCCACGCCTCGTGGGGCGGGCCGAGCTGGAAATCATGAGCGCGAACGACCCCATATACCTCGATTACGCGGCCAGCACGCCGGTCGATCCGACCGTGATCGAGGCGATCGCGCGCTCGCTTGCGGTGGAGGGGGGGCGCGGCAACCCCGCCTCGCTGCATCGTTGGGGACGGCGAGCCGCCGAGCACATCGAGCGTGCGCGTGCGCAGGTCGCAGCGCTGATCGGCGCGGCAAGCGCGGAGATCGTCTTTACCTCCGGCGCAACCGAGTCTGACAACCTCGCCGTGCTCGGCGCGGCGCGCGGCGCCGGCCATCGCGGCCGGCACGTGGTCAGCTCTCGCATCGAGCACAAGGCCGGACTCGATCCGTGCCGGCGTCTGGAGAAAGAGGGATTTGCCGTGACGCTGGTGGCGCCGGATCGAAGCGGGCGGATCGATCCGCGCGCACTCGCCACGGCGCTACGACCCGACACGGTCTTGGCGTCGATCATGTGGGTCAACAACGAAACCGGCGTCATCCAGGACGTAGCCGCGATCGGCGCGCTCTGCCGCGAGCGCGGTATTCTGTTTCACACCGACGCGGCGCAGGCCGCCGGGCGGATCGCGATCGACATGCACGCGCTGCCGATCGACTTGGCCTCATTCACGGCGCATAAGCTTTACGGCCCCAAAGGTATCGGTGCGCTCTATGTTCGCAGCGACATCCGCGCGCAGGTGCAGCCGCTGCTGTTCGGCGGCGGTCAGGAGCGGGGCTTGCGTCCCGGAACGCTGCCGACCCATCAGATCGTCGGCTTCGGGGTCGCCTGCGCCCTGGCCCAGGCGGCCCTCGGGAGCGAGGCGGCACGGCTGCGGGGGCTCGGCGAGCGGCTGTGGGAGCACCTGCGCCCGCTCGGTGGGGTCCATCTGAACGGCGCCGATGCGCCGCGCGTTCCGGGCGTGCTCAATGTGTCATTCGAAGGAGTCGAGGGGGAGAGTCTGTTCACGGGATTGACGGAGCTGGCGGTTTCGACCGGGTCAGCGTGCAATTCGGCCTCGGGCGAGCCTTCTTATGTGCTGCGCGCGCTCGGCCGTGACTCGGAGCTGGCGCAGAGTTCGCTGCGCTTCAGTTTCGGGCGTTTCACCACCGAGACCGAGATCGATGCGGCTGGGCGCGCCGTGCTGCGCGAAGTGACGCGCCTGCGGGCACTGTCACCGGCGAGCGAACTGGCCGAGACCGGAGGTGAACTCGTCGGGGAGGCCGGCGGTCCGGGGCAGGAGGTCTGGATCCGCTTCCGGCTGCAGGTGAGGGACGGTCGGGTGACTCGCGTTGCGCATCGCGTCTATGGGTGCCCACATACCCTGGCGGCCGCCGCCTGGCTCGCCGAGCGTCTGCCCGGCCGGACCCGCACGGAGCTGGTGCCGGGCACACCCGCCGAGTGGGCCGAGGCGCTTGCCGTGCCCGTGGAGAAGCTGGGACGCCTGCTCACGCTCGAGGATGCGCTTCACCAGTGCCAGCAGCGCTGGCCAGGGGTGTAGAATGAGTCCGGAACAGCTTCCGACCCACGCTATGGCCATCTCACTGACTGAATCAGCAGCGCACCGGATCCAGACCTTTCTTGCCACCCGCGGACACGGTATCGGCCTGCGGATCGGGGTGCGCAAGACGGGCTGTTCCGGATTCGCCTACGTGGTCAATTACGCGGATGAGCAGCAAGCCGGCGATGTGGTCTTCGAAGATCGAGGCGTGAAGATCTACGTCGACTCGCAAAGTCTGGCGCTGATTGACGGAACCACGGTGGATTTCGTCAAGCAGGGGCTGAATGAGGCGTTTCGCTTCCGCAACCCCAATGTCCGGGGTGAATGTGGCTGCGGCGAGAGCTTTTCGGTTTGAATGTGCCCCGGTGCCGGACGCACGCCGGGCACCATTTGGCAAAATTCGTTTCCAATCCGCCACTTCGGTCGGACGGGCAAATTGCCTCCTCCCGGTGTCACCGGGTAAACTGTAACGCTTGACGCCGGGCCGCCCTGTCCCGCGGGGTAGCCCCTGGCCGACGCATTCCGTTTCGCATTCTGCCCCCGAAAGGTCAACCCGAATGGCGCTCGAGCGCACCCTGTCCATCGTCAAACCCGACGGCGTCGCCCGCAATCTGATCGGCGAGGTTTACCGCCGCTTCGAATCCGCAGGCCTTGTCATCATCGCCGCCCGCATGCAGCAGCTGTCACAGCGCGAGGCAGAGGGCTTTTATGCCGTGCACCGCGAACGGCCCTTTTTCAAGGATCTGGTGCACTACATGATATCCGGGCCCGTCATGGTGCAGGTGCTCGAGGGTGAGAACGCGATTGCGCGCCACCGTGACATCATGGGCGCCACCGACCCGAAGAAGGCCGCACCGGGCACCATTCGTGCCGATCTCGCCGAGAGCATCGAGCGCAACGTGGTGCACGGTTCGGATGCTGCCGAGACCGCTGCGCGCGAGATTGCCTATTTCTTCAGCGCGACGGAGCTGCATCCGCGCGGCTGAGGCCGCCTGCAAGCCCATGAGCGAGCCCGCCACGATCACGAATCTGCTGGGGTTACCCCGGAGCGAGCTCGAGCGGTTCGTGGCGGAGCTCGGCAGCAAGCCGTTCCGCGCCCGGCAGCTGATGCACTGGGTCTATAAGCGTGCCGAGCCTTCGTTCGAGCACATGACCGACCTCGCCAAGGGCTTTCGCGCCGAGCTCGCGGCACGGGCCTGCGTGCGGGCACCGGAGATCATCACCGAGCAGCGCTCGGCAGACGGCACGCGCAAGTGGCTGCTGCGAGCCGATGGCAGCCAGGCCTTCGAGATGGTCTACATCCCGGAGCCGGATCGGGCGACGCTGTGCATCTCCTCGCAAGTCGGCTGCGCGCTTGATTGTGCCTTCTGTTCGACGGCACAACAGGGCTTCAATCGCAACCTGACGACCGCCGAGATCGTCGGTCAGGTCTGGCTCGCCAACCGTGAGTTGGCCGGAACGGTGGCCGATCTGGCGCGCGAGCGCGCCGTCACAAACGTCGTGCTCATGGGCATGGGCGAGCCGCTCGCGAACTTCCGCAACGTGGTGCCGGCGCTCGACATCCTGCTCGATGATTTCGGCTTCGACCTGTCGCGACGGCGGGTGACGCTATCGACCTCGGGTCTGGTGCCGCAGATCTATAAGCTGGCCGAGCACAGTAACGTGGCGCTCGCCGTTTCGCTGCATGCGCCCGATGATGCGCTGCGCAACGAGTTGGTACCGATAAACCGCAAGCACCCGATTGCGGAGCTGCTGAGCGCCTGTTGGCATTACATCGATGAGCGCAATGGCCGCAGCGTGACCTTCGAGTATGTGCTGCTTGCGGGCGTGAACGACTCCCGAGCTCAGGCGCGGGCGCTGGCTACGCTACTTGCGGGACATCCGGCCAAGGTGAATCTCATTCCCTTCAATCCGTTCCCCGGCTCGCGATTCCGACGCTCCGCGCCCGAGGTGGTCCACGCATTCCGCGATGAGCTGCTGCGGCGCGGGGTGCTCGCCACCGTGCGCCGCACGCGCGGCGATGACATCGACGCGGCTTGCGGCCAGCTCGCTGGCCGGGTGGTCGATCGCACCACGGTGCGTCTGGGCAGCCGAGTGTTCGGCCTGGCGGTGCAGGCATGAGGCGCGGGTCAGGCGTGCCGCCGCTGTTCGGCCTGCTGTGCGCAGTGCTACTCGCCGCATGCAGCAATCCGCAACTCGTGCGGGATCGGCATCAGGCGGCCATTTACAATACGGAGCTGGGCATCGCGTATCTGCAGCGCGGCGAGTTGGCCGTGGCCAAGCGCAAGCTCGATCGCGCACTGAAGGAAAATCCCAACGATGCGAACGTACACAGTGCACGCGCACTGTTGTACGAGCGCATGGGCGAGTCGGCCCGGGCCGACCGGGAGTACCGGGCGGCGCTGCGCCTCTCGCCGCACGATCCGGACTACCAGAACGACTACGCGGTATATCTGTGCAACGTGGGCCGCACCGCCGAGGGCGTGCGCTACTTTCTCGAGGCCGCCCGCAATCCGCTTTATCTCACTCCGGCCGCCGCCTATGACAACGCCGGAGTCTGCCTGCGCGTGGCGCATCAGTATGTGCGCGCGCAGCAGATGTTCGAGGCGGCGCTCGCGGTGAGCCCGGGTTTCGAGCAGGCCGCCTGGCAGCTTGCCGATCTGCAGTACAAGCAGGGCCACTTCAAGCAGGCCCGAAAGCTGATCAAGAAGTTTCTGGCCACCAACAGCGAGACGCCCGACCTGCTGCTGCTCGCAGTTAAGGTGGCACGCGCCGAGGGCGATGCGCTCGATGCGCAGCTCTACGCGCGCCGGCTGCAACTCGATTTTCCCGATTCGGCCCAGGCGCACGCACTGGCCTCTCTCGGACACGACCCGGGTTGAGCGTGATGGCGGAAGAACCAGGCGGCGAGCCGCGCCGCGAGGGCGGCTGCGGCATTGGCGCGCGGCTGCGCGGCGCGCGCGAGCGAGCCGAGTTGAGCTTGGCCCAGGCCGCCCAGCGCCTGCACGTTTCGCTCGATGTGCTTGCGGCGCTCGAGGCCGAGCATTTTGAGGCGATCGGCGCACCGATCTACGTGAAGAGCTACCTGAGCCGCTACGCCGAATTACTCGGTGAGCCCGTGCAGCCTCTGCTTGATGAGCTCGCAGCTGCGGCGGCGATCCCGGCGCCCGACCTGACGCGCATTCCGCGCGCCGAGGGCAAGGGGGCGCGTGTGCCCACGGGCGCGGTGCTCAGCATTGCAGTCGTGGCGCTCGGCGTATTGGCCGTTGGCGCGCTGTCCTGGTGGGGCTGGTCGCGCTGGCGCATGGGGCGGCTCGTGCCGGCCTCTGTACCGAGTACGCTCTCGCCGCAGCCGACGAGGCGCGCTGCGCCTGCTGCCGCACAGCAGACGATGCCTTCGGCCGCAGGGTCGGACGCTGCGAGGAGTGCTCCGGCCGCCAGGGCCGCATCCGCGGCCGTGACGGTGGGCCAGCCGGGCAGTGTGCGCATCACGCTGCAGTTTCCGGCTGCCAGCTGGGTGTCGGTGAGCGATGCGGCGGGCAAGCCGTTGTACCGCGGCCTCGCTGGCGCCGGCACCACCGAGACGATGAGCGGGTCTGCGCCCCTGCATGTGGTGCTCGGATACGCCGACGGCGTGAAGCTCAGGGTCAATGGGCGCGAGGTGCCGATCAGTTCGTACCGGGGACGGGATCATGCCGTCTCGATCGCTGTCAGCGCCGCCGGGCAGGTATCGTCTGCGCCGCGGCATTCGGGAGGGTGAGTTGACTGAACAGATCCAGCCAGTGCGCGGCATGAACGATGTGCTGCCTGCGGAGATTGCCGCGTGGCACATCATCGAGACGGCCGCCCGCGAGGTGCTGGGCACGTACGGCTATCAGGAGATGCGTGTGCCGCTGGTGGAGCGCACGGAGCTGTTCCAGCGGGCGATCGGCGAGTACACCGATGTGGTCGAAAAGGAGATGTATACCTTCATCGACCAGGGCGGGGAGAGCCTTACGCTGCGCCCGGAAGGCACCGCCGGAGTCATGCGTGCGCTCATCTCCAATGGGATGCTGCGCGGCCAGCGCCACAAGCTGTGGTGCACCGGACCGATGTTCCGCCACGAGCGGCCGCAGAAAGGCCGCTATCGGCAGTTCCATCAAGTGAGCGTCGAGGCCGTCGGATTTCCTGGTCCGGATATCGATATCGAACTGATCGCACTCACGGCACGGTTGTGGAAGCGGCTTGGCATCACGCGCGTGCGCCTGGAGCTCAATTCCCTCGGCACACCGCAAGCGCGGCGTGCCTACCGCGAGAAGCTGGTCGAGTACCTGCGCGCGCATCACGGCGAGCTCGATGCCGACAGCCGCCGGCGCCTCGAGGGCAACCCGTTGCGCGTGCTCGACAGCAAGAATCCGGAAATGCGCGCCCTGATCGAAGCGGCCCCGGTGCTGACCGACCATCTTGATCCGCAATCCCAGCAGCATTTTCAGACGCTGTGCGCGGCCCTCGAGTCGCTCGGCATCCCGTTTCGCGTCAATCCACGCCTGGTGCGTGGCCTTGATTACTACAGCCGTACCGTGTTCGAGTGGATTACGGACGCGCTCGGTGCCCAGGATGCCGTATGCTCTGGCGGGCGCTACGATGGCCTGATTGGCCAGCTCGGCGGGGAGAGTACGCCCGGGATCGGCTTTGCGATGGGCATCGAGCGGCTGGTCGCCTTGCTGACGCAGGCCGGCGCGCCTGCGGCCGAGCCGACCGCGGACGTCTATCTGGTCGTCAGCGGCGAGCGCGCCTCGGCGTACGGTCTGGAACTCGCCGAGCGGCTGCGCGACGCCTTGCCCGGACGGCGCGTTGAACTCAATCTCGGTGGGGGCAATTTCAAAGCGCAGTTCCGCCGCGCAGATCGCAGTGGCGCCGTGCTGGCGGTGATCCTGGGCGACGATGAGCTGGCGCGTGGCGTGGCGGCGTTGAAACCTTTGCGGCACGATGCCGGTCAGAGCGAGAGTCCGCTGCCCGACCTGGCCGCGGCGATCCAGACGGCTCTGGCCACCGCCGTGCATACCTGAAATTCGAGGAGGGGTCGTGGACAGCTATCTTGATGAACGCGAGCAATGGGACGCGCTACTCGCCTGGCTGCGCGTCAACGGGCCGGCGATGCTCGCCGGTGTGGCGATTGCGGCGCTGGGGTTGGCCGGATACCGCTGGTGGCAGAGCCATATCAACGGGCGCGACCTCGACGCGAGCGCGCTGTATGTGCAGATGGAGAACGAGTTCAGCCACGGCGATCCGACCCAGGCGTTCCGCCTCGCCGGAACGCTCGAACGGCGCTACGGTTCGACGCCGTACGCCGATCAGGCCCGACTGGCCTCGGCGGCCGCGTTCGTCGAGAGCAGCCATCTCAGCCGTGCCGCAGCCGAACTGACGGCAGTGATGCAGCATCCGCACGACCCGATCCTGGGCCTGATTGCGCGGCTGCGTCTGGCGCGAGTGCAGATCGCGCTGCATCAGCCGCAGCTGGCGCTCGCCACGCTCGGCGGCGTCAGCCCGGGCGCCTTCGCCCCGCGCTATGCCGAAGTGCGCGGTGATGCCTACTACGCCCTTGGCAAGAAGCGTGAGGCGCTCGCCGCCTATCGTCTCGCCCGTGCCAGTGATCCGGGCGGAGAGACTGACCAGCATCTACTGGATCTGAAGATTTCCGAACTCGCTGCCAATCTGCCCGGCGCGCAGCCGACGGCCGCTGCTGCGACCGCCTCACCGGCGGGCAGCAAGTAGAGCCAGCCGAACCGAACCCGAGCGGGATGAGACTCTTGCACACGAACACCAAGCAATCGATGCGATTCTGGGCGGCAGCGCTCGCAGCAACCTGCCTGCTGGCGGCCTGCTCAAACAAGGAGGTCGACAAACCGGCCAAGCTCGCGCCCATCAAGGCGACGTTGCGCGTCCGCACGATCTGGACGGCATCCGTCGGCAGTTTTCACCTGATCAACTTCTGGGGTTTCGGTAACTCCAAGACTCGTGCCTTGCTGCTCGGCCTGCGCCTCGTGGCGCACGGTGAGCAGCTGTTTGCCTCCGGGCATGACGGCGTGGTGGCCGCATTCAATGCACGCACCGGTCGGCAACTGTGGCGTACCGATACGCATACTCCGCTTGGCGGTGGGCCGGCCGTGCACGGTAACCTGCTCGTGGTCGGCGGCACCGATGGTCAGGTGCTCGCACTCGATGCGCTCACCGGCAAACTGCTGTGGCGGACGCGTCTGGCGGACGAGGTGGTGTCTTCTCCTGCCGTATCCTCCCGGCTGATCGCGGTGCGGACCATCGATGGGGTGCTGCACGCGCTTTCACCCAAGGACGGCCACGAACTATGGGAGACGCAGCAGCACATGCCTTCGCTGTCGCTACGGGGCGCGGCTATTCCGGTTATTGCCGATCACATGGTCATCAGTGGTTTCGCCAATGGCAAGGTGCTGGCAGTGAATGAGTCAGATGGCTCGCAAGTCTGGCTCGCCACGGTATCCCAGCCCACCGGGCGCACCGCGATCGAGCGCCTCGCGGACGTGCACGGCGCAGCAATCGTCGCCGGCCAGGACGTCTATACGGTCGGTTATCACGGTACCGTCGACATGCTGGCGCTGAAGAGCGGTCAGCCCTGGTGGACGCACAAGGCTTCGAGTTTCCGCGGTGTGGCGCTCGGGGCGCATGCGGTTTACCTGTCGACGGCAGACGGAGCGGTGGAGGCGCTCAATCGCAAGAACGGCGCGCTGATCTGGAAACAGGCTGCGCTGCGGTACCGCTCGCTCACCGAGCCGGCGGTCAGCGCCGATGCAGTGATCGTCGCGGATTATCAGGGCTACGTGCACTGGCTGAACAAGCGGACCGGGGCCTTCGAAGCCCGGGCTGAAAGTGGTGGGATCCGCGTATCGAACCCGCCGCTCGTGATCGGCAACGAGGTCGTGGTGATCAACGACATCGGCCGGATCACCGCCTATCGCGTTTCGCCGCGCCACTGATCCTGAGCGGACGCAGCACCCATGCTGCCTGTTATTGCGCTCGTCGGACGGCCCAATGTGGGCAAGTCCACGCTGTTCAATGTGCTCACCGGCACGCGCGACGCCATCGTCGCCGATGTGCCTGGCCTGACGCGCGACCGTCAGTATGGCTTCGGGCGCCTCGGGCCCGTTCCTTGTGTGGTGGTCGATACTGGCGGACTGGTGGAGAACCCGCGCGGCATCGAGACGCAGATGCGCGAGCAGACCGAACGGGCGGTCGCTGAAGCCGACCACCTGGTGTTCGTGGTCGACGCCCGTGCCGGGCTCACTCCGCAGGATCAGTTCGTCGCCCGCGAACTGCGCCGCTGTGGCAAGCCGGTGACCGTGGCGCTGAACAAGGCCGAGGGACTCGACACCGAAATTGCGGCTGCGGACTTTCACGCGCTCGGATTCGGCGAGCCGATCGGCATCTCGGCGAGCCACGGTCAGGGCTGCGATGAGTTGATGGAGCAGGTGCTGCAAGGCCTGCAGCCACAGGCACCCGGGGGAGAGGACGCCGACGCGGTGCGCATCGCGGTAATCGGCCGGCCCAATGTCGGTAAGTCGACGCTGGTCAATCGCCTGCTCGGTGAGGAGCGGGTGATTGCGAGTGACCAGCCGGGAACCACTCGGGACAGTATTCTCGTGCCATTCGAGCGCGATGGCCGACAGTTCATGCTGATCGATACGGCCGGAGTGCGTCGCCGCGCTCGCGTCGAGGATGCGATCGAGCGCGCAAGTGTCGCCAAGACCCTGCAGGCCATAGACGAGGCTCATGTGGTCATTCAGGTGCTCGATGCCCATGAAGGCGTGGCGGAGCAGGACGCGAGCGTACTGGGCATTGCGCTCGAGCGCGGTCGGGCGTTGCTCATCGCAGTCAACAAATGGGACGGCATCGCACCGGAGGAGCGCGAGGAGATTCACCGTCAACTCGCGCTGAAGCTCGATTTCGTGCCGTTTGCGCCCCTGCACTTCATCTCGGCGCGCCACGGCACTGGGGTGGGCGAGCTCGTGCATGCGACGCTGCGTGCCTACGATGCGGCCATGCGCGAGATGCCGACTCGAGAGCTGACGCGAACGCTGGAGCGCGCGATCACTGCCCATCAGCCGCCACTGGTGCGCGGGCGTCGCATCAAGCTGCGCTATGCCCATCAAGGCGGACGCAACCCGCCGCGCGTGGTGATCCACGGCAACCAGACCGCCTCGGTACCCGGAGCCTACACGCGATATCTCACCAACGTGTTCCGCAGGCAGTTCGATCTGTTCGCCACGCCGGTGGTGGTCGAATACCGTACCGATCAGAACCCGTACGACAAGCCCGGCAAGGGCAAGCGCCCATCGGGCCCGCCGCGGCGCAGCCGCTCGCGCCGCTGAGCCTCCCGGCCGACCCGCCTAAAACGCGTTGCGACCCGTCAGCGCCCGTCCGACCGAGAGCTGGTGGATAGTCTCGGTGCCCTCATAGGTGATCACGCTCTCGAGGTTGAGCATGTGGCGAATGGGCGCGTATTCGGCGCTGATACCGGCGCCGCCGAGCAGGTCGCGACATTCGCGTGCTACTTCGATCGCCGTGCGGCAGTTGTTCCACTTGGCGAGGGAGACTTGAACCGGGTCGAGCGTGCCGCTGTCCTTCAATCGCCCGAGCTGCAGCGCGATCAGCTGCGCAGCGGTAATCTTACGGGCCATGTCGGCCAGCCGGATCTGCACCGCCTGATTTTGCGCGAGCGCTCGCCCGAACAGCTCGCGTTCGCCGGTGTACTCGAGCAGTTGCGCCAGACAGGCCTGCGCGGCGCCGATCACGCCCCAGGCAATGCCGTAGCGCGCCTGCGTGAGGCACGACAGCGGCCCTTTCAGCCCCACCACGCCCGGCAGGACATTCTCCGCCGGTACCAGCACGTCATCGAAAAACAGTCCCGAGGTTACCGAGGCGCGCAGGGAAAACTTGCGCTCGATCAATTGCGCGGTGAAGCCCCGCATGCCTTTGTCGATCAGGAATCCGCGGATGCCGTCATCGGTCTGGGCCCACACCACTGCCACATCGGCGATCGAGCCGTTGGTGATCCACATCTTTGAGCCGTTCAGGACCCAGTCGCGGCCTCGCTGGCGCGCGTGGGTCTTCATGTTGGCCGGATCAGAGCCGCCGTGTGGCTCGGTCAGGCCGAAGCAGCCGATCAGCTCGCCGCGGGCCATGCCCGGGAGGTACTTGTTTTTCTGTTCGGATGAGCCGTAAGTGTAAATTGGGTACATGCACAGCGAGGACTGCACGGACACGAAGCTGCGGATGCCTGAGTCGCCCCGCTCGAGTTCCTGGCAGATCAGACCGTAGCAGATCCCGTTCAGCCCGGCGCAGCCGTAACCATTGAGCGAGGAGCCGAGCAGGCCGAGCGCGGCGAGCTCGGGCACGAGTTCACGCGGAAACCGGTGCTCCTCGAAGCATTCGCGAATGATCGGCAGCACACGCTCGTCCACCAAGCGGCGGACGGAGTCCTGTACCATGCGTTCTTCGTCGGTCAGTGCGGCATGCACACCGAACAGATCCATGGGGTCGAGGCTGGGGTTCGACACTGCAATCCACTCCCGTAAAACAGCGGCCATGCGAGGGCGTCGGTAAGGTCCCGGCGCGGCCGGATGATACCCTAGCCTGCCGTTGGGCATGGTGGCGTCGCGGCCATCGACCTGTCGCGTGAGCGCTTTGGATTGATTTTTCTTAAGAAACGCATGCGTCCGATGCCGTGGAGTCCGCCCGTGGAGTCTTGGGGGCCGCCATCTTGTCCGCGGCTGCGCCACCCGAGCAGACCGAGATGAGTGCGGCGACCGCCCCCGGGTCTGACGGTCGGCAGCGCTGCCGCTGGTGCCTCGCGAGCGCCGAGTACACGGCCTATCACGATGCGGAGTGGGGCTTTCCGGTCGGTGATGACCAGCGGTTGTTCGAGAAGCTCTGCCTCGAGGGATTTCAGGCCGGCCTGAGCTGGCGGACCATCCTGGCCAAGCGCGAGCGCTTTCGCACGGTCTTTCGGCAGTTCGACATCGAACGGGTGGCCCGCTTCACCGGGCGCGACGTCGATCGGCTGCTCACCGACCCAGGCATCGTGCGACACCGGGGCAAGATTGAAGCGGCGGTGAACAACGCTCGCCGCGCCCGTGAGCTTATTCAGCGCGAAGGCTCGCTCGGGGCGTTCCTCTGGCGCTACGAGCCCGAAGCGCAGCCGCGTGTCCTCGGGTCCGCCGTGTCGGTCTCGGCCGAATCCATCGCGCTCTCGAAGGATTTGAAGCGGCTCGGCTGGCGCTTCGTCGGCCCGACGACGATGTACGCGTTCATGCAGGCCATGGGCCTGATCAACGACCATGCCGAGGCGTGCGTGATCCGCGCACAGGCCGAGCGCGCCCGCGCAAAATTCAGACGACCCGGAGCCACAGGCACTGCGCGCGTCCGAGCCGCCAGAGCGCGACCGTAAGCGTCGCAACGTGAGCCGGGCGTGGAGTTTGACGGCCGGCCTTTCATCCTATATTTTACGAATTAGTTAAATAACTCATCGGTTTAATGAAGTGGACGCACTCAGCCAGACGTTCCACGCGCTCGCTGATCCCACGCGCCGGGCGATCCTGACCCGCCTGCGCAGCGGAGAGGCGTCGGTCAATGAACTCGCCGAGCCCTTCCGGATGAGTCTGCCGGCCGTCTCAAAGCATTTGAAGGTGCTCGAGCGTGCCGGATTGATCTCGCGCGGGCGCGCGGCGCAGTTTCGTCCGGCGCGGCTCGAGCCGCACGCACTGCAGAGCATCGACGCGTGGATCGATTCGTATCGCCGCTTATGGAGTGAGCGAATCGACCGTCTCGAGGATTATCTGCAGCAGATGCAGAGCGACAGCGGTGATGCCAACGAATCCTGACCTCGGCTCTGACTCGGGAGATTGCCATGACTGAGCAGCATGCGCAGCACGGTACGTTCGTCATCGAACGGCTGATCGAGGCAGCCCCGGCGCAGGTCTATGCGGCCTTCGCGAGCGCGCCGGCCAAAGCGCGCTGGTTCAGTGCCCCGCAGGCTGAAGTGCTGGTGCGCGAGTTCGATTTCCGCGTCGGCGGGGCCGAACGGTTGTATTGCCGCTGGCCGCCCGCAGCCCACCGTCACCAGCCGAGCGTGCGCACCACCGACTTTCGCGCACGGTACCTCGACATCGAGCCGGACCGCCGGATCGTCTACGTTTATGAGATGTACCTCGATGAGCGCAAGATCTCGGTGTCGCTCGCGACGGTGGAATTCCGACCGCATGCCAACGGCACCCGGCTCGTCATCACAGAGCAGGGCGCATTCCTCAATGGCTATCGCGACGAGAGTGCTCGTGAGGCAGGCACGAATGGACTGCTCGACCAGTTGGTGGCGTCGCTCCCGGCGACCGACGAGCGCGTATTCAGCCGCGAAATCACCTTCACGCGTCTGCTGTTCGCGCCACGGGCACTCGTCTTTCGGGCGTGGACCGATCCGCAGCACTTGGCGCGCTGGTTCTGCCCGGTGGGATTCACCGTGTCGCAGTGCGAGCTCGACGTGCGCGTCGGCGGCCGGTGGTGCCTTACCATGCACGCCGATGACGAACTGGCCGATCGAGTTGACCGCGATCACCCCGTTGGCGGCGAGTATCTCGAAATAGAGGTGCCCGCACGCCTGGTCTTCACCAACAATGCGCTCGATGCCGCTGGCAACATTCGGGTCGCGGGACTCACCACAGTGGTGCTCGAAGAACTGGGTGACGCGACGAAGATGACTGTGCGTACGCGCGCGACCGGCACGGGTGAGGATGTCGCGGCCATGCTGCAGGGCATGGAGCAAGGTTGGAGCGAATGTCTGCTCAAGCTCGGCGGCAAGGTGCGTGAGCTGCGGGATACGGCCCGTTCGGGCACACCAGAGGGCTGATTGGACCGTACCGGGCTTCTGGGGTGAATCCAGGCGAGGTCATTCTGGATGCTCCCGTGTTCTCTCCATTGAGAGATGACGCAACGTCAGAATTCGCTAAGATGGATCTTATCGCGAGCCGCGGTGAAGCATGAGTCGGCATCAGTCGTGTGAGTCCCTCACTCATGACGACGCGGTTACCATTTCGTGACCGTGACGTGAAATTTGCTCACGGCGCTGGCAAGCCAATTCGCTTGAATGCGCCACACTTTTTGCTAACGTGACCGCACTTAGGCGAGTCGCCTATTGGTCGGCACGGCAGCTCCAGACGTGCCGAGGAGTCGATCTAACATGCAGCCGACGCTCGACAGACATTTCATGGTGGCCTCTGACTTCGATCAGACGCTGAGTTTCAATGATTCTGGCTACGTGCTGGCGGAATTGCTCGGAGTGGGTGATTTCGAACAGAAGGTCTCAGGTCTGGCGCGCAGCAATCTCGTCCAGCAGGGTGGTGAGCTTGCCTACCTGATCCGGCACGATCCGGACTTTCGCGGCGTACGTCGCGAACATTTGGTCGAGGCTGGGCGCAGGGTGCGTCTGAAGAGCGCGCTGCCGGCATTGGTCAACGTGTTGCATCACGGCATCGGCACCGAACGTTTCTCGTTCTTCGTCGTATCTGCCGCTCCACGCGAAGTGGTGGTTTCGGCACTCGATGGCATCGTGCCGCCCGAGCACATCTACGGCACGGAATTCGAATATGATCCGGCATCCGGCGAGGTCAGTAGCATTCGGCGCGTCGTCGCCGGCTACGGCAAGGTTGCGGTGATCGATGAACTCGGTCGTTCGCACGGCATTCCCGCTGATCGGGTCATCTACGTCGGTGACGGCAGTTCCGATGTGCATGTCATGCTGCATGTCAACAATGGTGAGGGCTTCACCATTGCCGTCTCGGAAAATCGCCAGCTCGCGCGCATCGCCAGATGTACCGTGCTTAGCGACAATGCCTGTAGCGTGTTGGTGCCGATGCTCGAACAGGTGCTCGGCATGCGTACTGGCGAGATTCGCCGGGTGCTCGAAGCCAACGGTCTCAGACTCGAAGACTGGGAGAAGGCTCGCACGGACCGCATACAGCTGCGTGAGGCACCGGGTTCCCCGGCAGCTGCCTGATGGTTGCCGGGGCGGCCCCGTTGAGTCAGTGGTTGGGGTGGACCGCGACCGCAGTGTTCGTTGCGTCCTACTTTTTCTCCAGATCGACCGTGTTGCGCGGCCTGCAGATGATCGGCGCGGCGCTGTGGATCCTCTACGGCGTGTGGATCGGGGCTGCGCCGGTTATCGTCGCAAATGTCCTGGTGTTCACGGCCGCCGCCTGGACACTGGTGCGTAGCAATCTGCGTGCGCGACGCGCCGAGGAGGCGCATGGCGCGGATTTCTCGCCGGAGGAACTCGGCATCTAGTGTGCGCTCACTGCGGTGTCTGCATGGCGGAGGTCATGGCAAGGGGCTGCCGACTCTTGCGCAATATGCCGAGATAATAGGCAAGGTAATACCCAATGAACGCACCGGAGAGCGCGAGAGTGATCGGGTTGTACTGTGCGGTGGCGCTGAAGGCGCTTGCGCCAGCGGAAATGGCGTGCATGTCGCGCGAGAAGAGCAACAGGTCGTAGATCAGCCGGCCCAAAAACGCGACGGTCACGACAAGGCCAATATAGGTATGCGGCGTGTAGAAGCGCCCCTCGGCGTTTACCTCGAACTGGGTGTGGCGCAGACCGAGGAGGGCGAGCAGGACGCCGCCGGCGCCGCCAGCGAGCGCTCCGCCCAGCGTCCAGGCCGTGTGACTGGCAGCGGGCAGCAGCAGCGCACCAACCAGTGCGAGCATCGTGATACGGGCGGTGATCCGCCGCGGCTGCACCCGTTGTCGGCCGAATGTGCGGCGCATCCGCACATACACGCGCCACAGAAGGAGCGCGCCGAGCAGGATCGGGACAATGAGTTTCGCGTGCATGCCAGAATCGACTCCGTGCCGCGACGGGCAACCCCTCACATCTGCTCGCTTCGGGAACGGGCCGCCGCTTGCCGCATAGCCTACGCGGGAAACCTCAGGGGCGCCAGAATGCTGTGCGTCCCCGGGGAGGCTCAGTACGCTCCTGGCGCTCGGCCTGCGCTCGCGCCGACATGGCACTGGATGCCAGCCGGATGGGCGCGCAGGCGCCGGCCGTCGTTCTGGTCTTGGCGCTCCGCGCCGCTGCAATGACGCCGGACGTGGTAGCGGCAAGCGGAGAAGCGGGGTGCCCCGGCGGCCTGGAATTTGTGAGACAGTGCGTCCGCTGGGCACTCGATTTCGTTATGCTGTGAATCGTGGGCAACCGCTAACCGAGCCGAAGATCGCCCACGATTGAACTGATTTGGGGGCCATCGCCGGGCGCGCGAAGTGGTGTTGATCTGACCGATCCTCACACCAACATCGAGCACCGGCTGCGCGAGACAAGATATGCGCTTTGCCATTGCGAGCTACGACCGGTATCTCGGGGTCTTCGAGGCGTTCTGTCAGGCCGGCTGGGTTCCCGTGAAGCTCTTTACCGTCCCCCTGCGAGACGCCGAATTCGGTAACCAAGCCGCCACAATCGCTCTGGCGGAACAGCAGCGCGCAGCGATTCAGCTCTCACGCATGTCGCAGCGTGACGTTGCCGATCTCGCCGCGCTCGGCTGCGATATCCTGATTGTTGCCGGATACGATTGGAAGGTTCCGCAGTGGAGCGGGCATGTGAACCATGCGATCAACTTCCACCCATCGCCGCTGCCGATGGGGCGCGGCGCATACCCGCTGCCGCGCGCGATTCTCGAGAAGCACTCGCACTGGGGGGTGAGCTGCCACCGGCTGAGCGGTGACATCGATGGCGGCGATATCCTGGCCGTTGAGCGCTTTGAGATGTCTGCCGAGGAGTGCCACGAGAGTCTGGACTTGCGCACGCAGATGGCCGCTCGGCGCTTGGCCGGGCACGTGGCGCGCGATTTCGACGCTCTGTGGCGCGCGAGCACCCCGCAGGGGCCGGGCGAGGTCTGGCCAAAGATCACCCTCGCCGACAAGCTGGTGGATTTTAAAACGCCGGTCGACGATTTACTGCGCCACTTCCGTGCCTATGGCCGCACTGGAACGATCGCAAACATCGGGGATGCCTGGTACATCGTCAAGCGTGTGGTTGGCTGGCAGGAGGGGCATCAATTTTCCCCAGGCGCCGTCGCACATCGGTACGGACGAGCACTCGTGGTGGCAGCTGCGGATGGCTTTATCGCCATTCTGGACAGTGAACGCATTCCGCCCGAGGTTGCGATCCAGATCGCGGCGAATTCCCGCAAGCCCTGAGCTCTCGGTGCGCCCGAACACTCGCAGCCGGGCCGGTGCGATTGTTCGGCGGGCGAGCCTCACTCCCACTCAATTGTCTCCGAGGCCCATAACCTATTGTTTTCGTTAATTTCTCGCGATTTACGTCCAGACTTTACCGTCACACTTACCGTCAAACACATCCGCTTGAGGCCGATAGATGGCGAAAGACGGCGAAGCCTCGGACTCCTTAAAAGCACCAACTTGTGCGCCTTCGAAATGAACAAACGCTCCGTCACCACATAGGTTGCGACATGTAACCGGTTCGGTTACAGTAGAAAATGATCAAGAGTTTCCGGCACAAGGGACTCGCGGCGCTATTCGAGGCTGGAAATGCTCGAAGGGTGCAGCCGAAGCATGTAAAACGGCTGAATCTGATTCTTTCCGCCTTGAATGCCGCCAGTCAGGCGACGCAGATGGCGATGCCCGGGATGCGCTCTCATCCATTGCACGGTAAGCGCTACTCCGTTTGGGTAGATGAGAACTACCGCGTTACCTTCCGATTCGACGGTGGGCACGCATACGAGGTGGATTATGAAGACTATCATTGAGAGTTCGGGCCGTATGCACAGCCCGGCTCACCCTGGGGAGATTCTTAAGGAGATGTACATGCGACCGCTCAGCGTGACGATCACGCAGGCCGCTGACGCCTTGGGGGTAAGCCGAAAGCACGTCTCCGCGATCGTCAACGGTCGGGTACCCGTGTCGCCGGACATGGCGGCACGCCTAGCCGGTGTATTCGGCACCGAGCCGGATATCTGGATCAACCTCCAGGCTCAGTACGACCTTTGGCAGGTACGACAGCAAGCGCGTCCGAAAGTAAAAAGCCTGGCGGCGTGAGGGCTGAACGAACAACAGAAATTTTCGGATCGTGCTTTATGTTAGACGATTAGACCGGACGAATTGCATTGACGATTTGAATGGCGACCATGGCGCTATTCGCTCGGCTTTCGGCGGAACTCGGACCGATCCCCATTGTGTCGACGGCAAGAGACTCAAGATGCTCGGCCAGCTCGCTGACCGTGCAGCCACCCTTCACGAGCGACACGATATGAGGCGCGTAGCTGTCGTACTCATCCGCTGGACCTGAAATTCCTGGTTATATTCCAATAGGGTCCCAGTTACGAAGGAGCGCTTCGACGCTGCGGATCTCCGCCATCGTCGCGAGCTTCAAGGTTTTCCTATCGATCGACGTCATACGGGCATTATCCCGAACGCGCGTACTTCTGCCTGCCAGCTCTCAGAACCACAATGTACCGCCACCTGAAGCGAACCGGCTGACGGAAGTAATTGCCAGTTTCGCCCCCAATCTCCCGCTTCATCACATCGCCGGCCCGTGCCACACTGAGTGAGAGGCCCCCTCACTCCCACTCAATTGTCTCCGGCACTTCTAAGGGATTGAAACTGAGAGGCTTTTCCGAAGCGCACAACAGACATACCGTCAGGCCTACCGCCAAATAATTCCGCTTAGGGGCGATAGACGGCGATAGATGCAGAAAGGTTCGCGCTGCCACTCCACCTGGAAGAGAGCTGCCTGCTTCGCTCATGCGACGCCAAGTATCCAGCCCTCGACGCCGGCTACCGCGCGCTCGGAGGGCGTCAGGCTCGGCTGCAGGAACCTCGCAAGCTGCCCGGAGCGGTCGGCCTCTCTGAGCCACGACGCCACCGTGAAGGCTTCATGCTGGTCGGGTGTCCGGCTATGCGCCGGAAATGTGTGTTTCCAAAGCGATGGGTAGACCTCGACGACCGCAGACATTCCCGCGGGGATCGACCAACCGTCGAATGGCCAGAAGTGAAGGCGGGGACCGAACTGCCTGCGCAGATACAGCAGCCAGGGTATCCCGGCATGGGTTGACTTGGCCACCGAGCCTTGGACATCGAAATGGAACACTGACTTGGTCGAGCCAGCGCGTTGTTCGGTCACCCGGCGCCGGTGGGCGTTACCGGTACGTGCGGCACCGTTGCCGGCTGCACCGTCGCGGACGAAATCGACGTAGGTATGTTCCGCATCTGTCCGCCAGTGGCGCTGAAAATCCTCGAGGAAGGTAGGCCAGTCCGGCGCCAACTCGTGCGCTTCAAAGCAGCGCAGCGGAAACGAGAATCCGTGATCGATGCCGACAATCGTCGGGACGTCTTCGGCGAGCCGCGCGGCCAACCAGTGCGCGATACCGCGTCGCGTCCAGTATTTGCGAGGACTTGGCGGCGGAGGCACCTCGTTCGCCGCGGCCTCACCGACGGCGCAGTAGACACGCAGGCCCTTGAGACTCGCTTCCGGCGTCTCGGCGCCAGAATAGTCAATGCCGATGTAACGGGAAAAGGCGGACATCGAGAGCTCACGGAGACTCAGGTCACCTCAGTCAGCAGACTCTCATAGGGAATCTTCAGCCCGTCGTGCAGACGCTTGACCATGCGCAGGCTGAGCGGCCGCTTGCGGTTCAGCACCTCGGACACCCTCCCACTCGGACCGATGAAAGGCTCGAGGTCACGAGGCGTCAGTCCGTCTTGCTCCATGCGGAACTTGATGGCTTCCACCGGATCCGCGGGCCCGAAGTCGTAGTGCTTGCTCTCGTAGGCCTCGACGAGCGTCACCAGGACATCGCGCTCGTCAGCCTGTGCAGTGCCCTCCCCGGCCTGAAAGATCTTCTCCAGGCGGCGGAATACCCGCTTCAGGTCGTCGTCGTTTCGGATCGGCTTAATAGTCATTCACGGTCTCCACATCGACGCGGTCGTATTGCACATGTGTTCCGACGAACTTTACCCAGACGATTCCCGCCTGATACTGCACTTCGACGACGAGCCGGTACTTGTTGCCACCCACGTTGAACACGACGCGGTTGTTACCGCAGATGCTCGCACTCGCGAACTGGTCTTTGATGTCCTGTGGCCTGCGCCACTTCGCCCTCAGAGCCTCCTCGTACCAGCTGTGGAGCGGGCCTCGTGCATCAGCGCAACCGGGTCGCTCCCAGAACTTCTTCAGGCTGCTCTTGGCGATCACCCTCATCGATCAGCAGTATCTCCCATTTTGGGAGATGTATCAAGGGCCGCATTATTCCGGATTTTTTGCCAGTTTCGCCCCCATTTGCGGGCTTACGCATTGACCGCGAACCGTGGCAAGATCAGACGGGACGGCCTTGTCACTCCGACTCAATTGTTTCCGACGCTTATAAGTGACTAATTATGCGCGCCTTTTCGCAGGGTGCGCCAAACTTACCGTCACATCTACCGCCAAAAGATTCCGCTTGGAGGCGATAGAAGGCGATAGATCACAAACGTCTGCCTGCCCCAGCAAATCGGTTCTCACTCTCGACCATTCCAGGTTGTGCGCGACGATAGCGGAGGTACATGCGGGCTTGATTCCAGACTGCGTTGCTCATTCTGTGCTTAGTCATCGAGTCCAAGGCCTTTCAATATCCTCGGCGCATGCTTCGCTACGCGGGCTGCGCGAGTGACCGATTGCTTGGCTCCACCAAAATGCAGCAAGTACCCTTTCTGCCTGCCTGGGGTTAGCGCATGAAAGGCTTCGGCCAATCTTGGATCATCATCCAATCGTTTTAGAAATTCTTCCGGCATATCGAATTGCTCGGCGCTCTTCATCTCGACCTTGGCACCGGACTTTTCAACTGCAATGGCCTCACTGATATAGGCCTTAACCATCGCTTCTTGCTTGTTGATATCCGCAATCGCAGCAAACCGGATCTGCCTTGCGGCCTGTACATTCTTGGTTTGCTGAACGAGGATGCCCTTGGGGTCCTTGAGCAAAGCCCCTTTCATAAAAAGCAAAGCGCAATAGTCCTTGAAGCCGTGGATTAACACCACATTCCCGCCATTAAGGTCATAACAGGCTTGACCCCATTTCATCTCTTCGTTGAGTCCGGATGCGAGACAGAGTTGGCGGAGCGCTGCGAATTCAGCGTTCCAGCGCTTCTCCTTCGCGTGAGCCTTATCAACCAGTGGGTTTGATTTCCCGATGGGACTAGACGGAAATCGCTTACTCCGGTGCGATTTCTTCACGCCCTTCCCCTGTAGCGCCGCCTCACGGTGTAGGGCAGCACCAATAGATATAGGCCCGTTAAAAGAAGTCCCGCGAGCGGCAGGAGTGGCGAGTAAGTTATCCAAGCCGGCGGAGTTCCCTTGGCTCTCACGATAAAATTGGCAATAGCGGTTACCGTGAAGGCAATAGACACCCACCGATGTAACTGGCGGATCGAGGGTCTAACAACGGAGTCTTTAGAGTCGGACATGCTCAATTACTGGTATCGAATAGCCTGGCGTACTCCGCGTTGAGGCATTGCCAGCCTTCAAACTTCATCGTTTCAGGGCCGACGAGGCGGCCGATGGGAGCCCCGCTCAGTGCCTGATCCATAACATCAAAGCAGATGTGCCAGCCGGCGGCACCCATGGAGATGTAACGGCGATCGATGTTGTGCCATAGCGTCAGGCGGGTCCCGCCGCCAAAATCCTCAAGCTCCCAGCGCAGGTCTCCGTCACCCCAGCGAAACTCTAGGACCTTGGGCGCAACGGCCCGTTTGATTGTCGTCTCCGAGATCATCGGAGAGGGTGTGCCCACCGTGCTCAACTTCACCGTGGTTCCCGCAATGCCAAGGTTTGCGTCCGCGTCGAATGGCGCCCACTCACGCAGCTGGGCCGGGTCCGTGAGCGCCGACCAGACCTTCTGAGGCGAGTGCCGCAACTGTCTGACCAGCACCAGCGTCCAGTTCTCGCCATCCTTTTGAATCCTCGCAAGGTTGGCGGAGCCTGGCATGTACGGCTTTGGTGTCGTCACCGTTGCGCCCTCGTTTTCTTTCCAACGTGCGGTGCGGTCTTGGTTCGCTCAAGGTGGCGCTCAAGCGCATCCACGTGCGCTGACCAATATCTGCGGAACGGCACCATCCACGCGTCCACCTCCTGCAACGGCCCAGGGAGTATGCGATAGACACGTCGTTGCGCATCGATGGTGGCCTCTACCAAGCCGGCTTCTCGCAGAACGCGTAAATGTTTGGATACCGAAGGTTGCGAGAGATTGAGCGCAGCCTCGAGATCCCCGACGGTGCGCTCGCCGTTGGCAAGGAGAGTCAGGATTGCGCGGCGACTTGGTTCAGCGAGGATAGTAAACGTGGATTCCATGGCTCATAATATGCCTCTCGTCGTATATACCTGTCAATGCATGTTTCAGGTATACCTCTATGCCAGACGGGCGCGCTCGCGAGTACCTTGTGGGATCCTGCCCGCCATGAAGCCACGTCAGTTCAGTAGCAGCGCGGAGGACGAATACCTCCACAATTCCTGAAGCCCGGCGATGGGAAACGCCTACGATGCCTTTATTTGCAGCGCTTTTCGCTATCTGGCAGATCAATTGGCGGTATTTCCTGGCGCTGGAATTGCCGGGGATTATTTACTGTCAGAAATACCGTCAAAAGTTTCGCTTGGGAGCGAGAGGTCAAAATTATGGCGTAGCAACAACTCTGCTTCTTCAAGGACTTGCGCGTGTAGGCGAGAGATCGTGAAAGATGCTGAAAGGCCCTTTTCACTCCCACTCGATGGTCGCTGGTGGCTTGCCGCTGATGTCATAGACCACGCGGGAAATACCGTCGATCTCATTGACGATGCGGCGCGAGACCACATCGAGAAAATCGTATGGCAGGCGCGCCCAGTGAGCGGTCATGAAATCGACGGTCTCGACCGCGCGCAGCGCCACGACGTAGTCGTAGCGCCGGCCATCGCCCATGACGCCCACCGAGCGCACTGGCAGGAACACCGCGAACGCCTGGCTGGTGCGGTCGTAGAGCTCGTGGCGATGCAGCTCCTCGATGAAAATCGCATCCGCGCGCCGCAACAGATCGGCATATTCCTTACGCACTTCTCCCAGGATCCGCACGCCGAGCCCAGGTCCGGGGAAGGGGTGGCGGTAGACCATTTCGCGCGGCAGGCCGAGTTCGATGCCGAGACGGCGCACTTCATCCTTGAACAACTCGCGCAGCGGCTCGACGAGCTTGAAATTCATCTTCTCCGGCAGTCCCCCGACATTGTGATGGGACTTGATGACGTGCGCTTTGCCGGTGCGCGCACCGGCGGATTCGATCACGTCCGGATAAATCGTGCCCTGGGCGAGGAAGCCGACACCCTCGAGTTCTTGCGCCTGCTCGTCGAAGACTTCGACGAAGGTGCGGCCGATGATCTTGCGCTTGGCCTCCGGATCCACGACGCCGGCGAGCGCATCGAGGAAACGCTGCTCGGCGTCCACGCGGATGACGCGCACGCCGAGGTGTTCTGCGAAGGTTGCCATGACCTGATCGCCCTCGCCGAGGCGCAGCAGGCCGTGATCGACGAACACGCACACCAACTGCTCGCCGATCGCCCGGTGCAGCAGCGCGGCCACCACCGAGGAGTCGACGCCGCCGGAGAGTCCGAGCAGCACTTTGCCAGTGCCCACCTGGGCGCGCATGCGTCCGATGGCATCTTCGATGATGTTGCCGGTGCTCCACAGCGCAGCACAGCCGCAGATCTCGCGTACGAAGCGCTCCAGCAGCCGGGCGCCCTGCCGAGTGTGCGTCACCTCCGGATGGAACTGCACGCCGTAATAGTGGCGTCGTTCGTCGCACATGCCGGCGTAGGGGATCGAGCCGGTGCTGGCGATCCCGCTGAAGCCCTTGGGCAGCCTGCCCACGCGATCGCCATGACTCATCCATACATCGAGCACGGCCTGGCCGTGACTGTCACGCCGGTCCTCGATGCCCTCGAGCAGCCGGCACGGTGCCGTGAGGGTCACTTCTGCGTAGCCGAACTCGCGCTCCGCAGCGCCGATCACCTCTCCGCCGAGCTGCGCGGCCATGGTCTGCATGCCGTAGCAGATGCCGAGCACCGGTACGCCTAGGGCGAACACTGCCGCCGGCGCCCGTGGCGAGTCGGCGGCAAGGACCGATTCTGGTCCGCCGGAGAGGATGATGCCGTGCGGCCTGAAGGTGCGCACCTCATCGTCGCTGACATCCCAGGGGTGGATTTCACAGTACACCCCGAACTCGCGCACCCGGCGCGCGATGAGCTGAGTGTACTGGGCGCCGAAGTCGAGGATGAGAATGCGGTCGGCGTGAATGTCCATGTGCGACGCGGCCCCGGGGGGCGAATTCGGTCTGTTCATGCAGGTGAGGTGGGTGCGGCGTACCCGCTCGTCGCGGGCACGCGCCGTTCAAACAATTCAGGACACCCGGTAATTGGGTGCTTCCTTGGTGATCGATACATCGTGTACGTGGCTTTCACGCATGCCAGCAGTCGTGACGCGGACGAACACGGGCCGGGTGCGCATCTCCGTAATGTCGTGGCTGCCGGTGTAACCCATGGCCGCCCGCAGCCCGCCGGCGAGCTGCTGCACGATGGTGATAACGCTGCCTTTGTAGGGTACGCGTCCTTCCACGCCCTCCGGTACCAGCTTCTCGAGTTCGGTGGCGGCATCCTGGAAATAGCGATCGGCCGAGCCGAAGCGCTCCGCCATCGCCCCGAGCGAGCCCATGCCACGATACGATTTGTACGAGGCGCCCTGATAGAGCTCGACTTCGCCGGGGGACTCCTCGGTGCCGGCGAACAGGCTGCCGATCATCACCGCGTGCGCGCCCGCCACGACTGCCTTGGCGATGTCGCCCGAGAAGCGGATGCCGCCGTCTGAAATCAGAGGTACGTCGGTGTCGCGCAGCGCCTCGGCGACGTTCGATACCGCGGAGATCTGCGGCACACCGACGCCGGCGACGATGCGGGTCGTGCAGATCGAGCCCGGTCCGATGCCGACCTTGACGGCATCGGCGCCGGCGTCAACCAGTGCCCGCGCCGCTTCGGCGGTGGCGATGTTGCCGGCGATGACCTGCTGGTCCGGCCAACGTTGCTTGATGCGCGCCACCATGTCGATGACCCCACGGGAGTGGCCGTGTGCGGTATCGACCACCACGACGTCAACGCCTGCGTCGCGCAGTGCCGCGACCCGATCAATGGTGTCGGCCGTGGTGCCGACGGCCGCGCCCACGCGCAGCCGACCGCCCTCGTCCTTGCAGGCGCGGGGGAATTCCTTCGCCTTCTGGATGTCCTTGACGGTGATCATGCCGGCGAGTTCCTGATCACCGTTGACCACCAACACCTTCTCGATGCGGTGCTTGTGCAGCAGCGCCAGGACCTCTTCCTTGGGCGTCGTCTCGCGCACCGTGATCAGTCGCTCCTTCGGCGTCATGACCGAGGAGACCGGCGCGTCGAGGTTCAGTTCGAAGCGCAGGTCGCGGTGCGTGACGATTCCAACGACCTTCTTGCCGAGCACGACCGGCACCCCGGAGATGCCCCGCGCGTGCGTCAGATCGAGCACTTCGCGGATGGTCATGCTCGGCGGGACGGTGATCGGGTCTTTGATCAGGCCGCTTTCGAATTTCTTCACGCGTCCGACTTCGCGCGCCTGAGCCTCGATACTCATGCTCTTGTGCACAATGCCGATGCCGCCCTCCTGGGCGATGGTAATCGCCAGACGCGCTTCGGTGACCGTGTCCATGGCTGCCGAGAGCAGCGGCAGATTCAGGCGGATGCGCCGGGTCAGCTGGGTGGACAGGTCCACCTCGCGCGGCAACACCTCGGAATAGGCGGGGACGAGCAGGACGTCGTCGAACGTCAGGGCTTGTTCGAGAATTCGCATAGCTAATTTTACGCATCACCCGCCCGGCGGTAAACCTCGATGGTATGGTGCGCGCATGTCCAGCACAGACTTCGCCATTCCAGAGGGGGCCGGGCCCGCCCCAGCCATCTTTACGGTCGCGCGGCTGAATCGGGAAGTGCGGGGGCTGCTCGAGCGCGGTCTCGGGGTGGTGTGGGTCGAGGGGGAGCTGTCGAACCTGTCCCAGCCCGCCTCGGGGCACTGGTATTTCTCGCTCAAGGACCGCGAGGCGCAGGTGCGCTGCGCCATGTTCCGCATGCGCAATGCCGCGGTGGCCTTTTCACCAAAGGCCGGGCAGCAGGTGCTGGCGCGTGGGCGGGTGAGCCTGTACGAGCCGCGTGGGGACTATCAGCTCATCGTCGAGCATCTGGAGGAGGCGGGCGTCGGTGCGCTGCAGCGGGAATTCGAGCGACTGAAGACCCGGCTCGCCGCCGAAGGGCTGTTCGCCCCGGCCATCAAGCGCGCCCTGCCGCGCTTCCCGCGCCGCATCGGGGTGGTGACATCACCGACCGGTGCAGCGATTCGCGACGTGCTCCATATCCTGGCGCGGCGCTTCCCGCCGGCCGCCGTGCGCGTTTATCCCGTGCCCGTGCAGGGTGCGGCTGCGGCACCGGCCGTCGTCGAGGCGCTGGCGCTAGCCTCGCAGCGCCGGGACTGCGAGGTGCTGATTCTCGCCCGCGGTGGCGGGTCACTCGAGGATCTCTGGGCGTTCAACGACGAGCGTGTCGCCCGCGCGATTCGCGCCTGCAGCGTGCCCGTGGTGAGCGGGATAGGACACGAGATCGATTTCACCATCGCCGACTTCGCCGCCGATGCGCGCGCGCCGACCCCCTCCGGCGCAGCGGAGCTCGTGGTTCCGGACCGCCGGGCTCTGCTCGAGGCACTCGCGCGTACCGCCGGCCGTATCGGGACCACGGTGCGGCGTGATTTGCGCGCGGCGGGCGCGCGCTTCGAGGCGGCGAGCACACGGTTGCGTCTGGCGCATCCGGGTTTGCGATTGACACACCAGGCGCAGCGGCTGGACGATCTGGAGCAGCGCTTGACGCTCGCCATGCGCGGCGCGCTGCACGGCGCGCACCACCGCCTGACGGCAACCGGGGCCCGGCTCGTACCGCACTCGCCGCAACGCCTCACGAGCGAGCTGCGCGCGCGAATCGACGCTCTGACGGTTCGGCTCGAGCGACGGATGAGCGCAGAGCTGTCTCGCCTTGAGCACCAAGTCGATCTGGCGCAGCGCACGCTGCACACTGCCAGTCCGCTCGCGACGCTTGCCCGCGGATTTGCCATCGTGACCCGCGCCGACGCCACGCTGCTCAGAGATGCCGCGACGGTCTGCCCGGGCGAGCTGATCGAGGTGCGGCTCGCGAGCGGGCGCGTGCGCGCTCGCGTGACGGATGCGGACGGCCGGGGCGAGGACGGCTGAGCGCATGTCAGTCGATGTTGGGTTCATGCGTCTCGCGCTTGAGCAGGCCGGCAGTGCCGTGCGCGCAGGAGAAGTGCCAGTCGGCGCGGTGGTCGTGCGTGGCGGGGAAGTGCTTGCGCGCGGAGCGAACCAACCGATTCGCTCACACGATCCGACGGCCCATGCCGAAATCGAGGCGCTGCGAGCGGCTGGGCGCGCGTTGGGCAGCTACCGGCTGACCGGCACGACGCTGTACGTCACGCTCGAGCCGTGCGCGATGTGTGCCGCGGCCATCGTCCATGCCCGGGTGCAACGGGTCGTCTTCGGCGCATGGGACCCGCGCGCCGGTGCCGCCGGCAGCATCATCAACCTGTTCGCGCTGCCGGCGCTCAATCACCGTGTCGATGTGTTTGGCGGCGTACTCATGGAGGAGTGCGCCGGGCTGCTCAAATCGTTCTTCGAGGCTCGTCGCACCTAGCGCGTCGATCAGCTGCCGGAAAGATCCGCGACGGTGCCCTCAGTGTCGGCATCGGCGGTCTGCACGAGCACACCATTGCCCGGCTGCCACTCGAGTAGATGCAGGAACTCGCGCACGTGCGAGACGTACTCGACCGGTTGCCAGCCCTGCGCGTAGCCGTACTGGGTCTGTGCATACCAGCGCGGGATGGTGAGCAGCGGCAGCACCGCGCTCACGGCAGTCCAGGAGTCCGGATTCTTGCCCATTTTCTGCGCCAGCACGCGCGCGTCCTCGACATGTCCGAAACCAACATTGTAGGACGCCACGGCGAACCAGGTCCGGTCCGGCTGCGGGATGTGCTGCGGAATCATCTTGAACACCTGCGCCAGGTAGCGGGCGCCGGCAAAAATGCTCGCCTCTGCATCGGCCCGGTCCTCAACGCCCATCTCTGCAGCCGTGTCAGAGGTCAGCATCATCACTCCGGCTGCGCCGGTCGAGGAGATCGCAGCAGGATTCCAGCGCGACTCCTGGAAGCCGATCGCCGCGAGCAGTCGCCAGTCGAGGTGATAGCGTGCCGCGGCCTGCTTGAACCACTCCCGGTAGCGCGGCAGGCGCTGCACGGAATACAGCTCGAACAGTCGCGATTGCTCGTAGTGGATCGTGCCGGTATCGCCGGAATCGTGCGCCATGAGCCGCGCGAGCGCGCCGGAGTGGCGCAGCGCAGCGAAATACCGATTCACCGCGTGCACCAATTCGGGTGCGCCGGGGCGAACAATCCACTGGATTGGGCGACGCTGCGGCAGCGCAAACGCGACGCGCACGTCGGGGTACAAGTGACGCGCATACTCGTACGCGCGGCCGTCGGCGACTGCGTAGCCCACTTCGCCGTCTGCAACGTCCTGCAGCGGAGTGCTGCCCTGGGAGGTCGGCTCCCATTGCAGGAAGGGCGCCACCAGGCGCAGTTGCTGCAGCACCTGTTCCTGGGGACTGTCAGCGCGCACGACCAGCTTGGTGTACTGCAGCTGCGGCAGGCCCTGGGGTGCCGGCTCGCCGCTGCGATAAATCACCAGCTGCGGCACTTGCGCATACGGATGGGCCGCCTCGCCGACGGCGCGCCAGGCGCTATTGGCGGTGATTTGCGCTGCGGCGATGTCCGCCTGTCCCGAGGCAATCGCCTCGCGCAGAGCGGCTTCGTCGGGCGCCACGATGATCTTCAGCTTGACGCCGAGCTCATGGGCGAAGTCGTTCGCCAGATCGTACTCGAGGCCGGTCGGCCCCTTCGGTCCGATGTAATAACAAGTGGGCAGATTGAGCGTGACCACGCGCAGTTCGCCGCGGGTTCGGATCTGCTCGAGAGCCGAGCGAGGTCGCGCGCCCTGCACGAGGAGAGCCATGGCCGTGACCGCTGCGAGTGTACTCATCCTGAGTGCGGTCCGTCCGAGGCGTGCATGAATGCTTCTTCGCGCCAAAACCGGACTCCACAGAGGCAAAAATATACAGGTATAATATCACCGACCCCGGGGAGAGGTACCGAAGCGGTCATAACGGCGCCGACTCGAAATCGGATGGTCGGGTAAAACCGGCACGTGGGTTCGAATCCCACCCTCTCCGCCAGCTTAAAAATAACTATAAATCAAGTGGTTATGAAACAACACCTGGCGGTTTATAACATAATCCGGTGATGGAATTTTTCGCCGCTGGGCCGATACGCACTGACCGCAAACGTGCGAAAAAGGATGCTGCGGGCCGCTCACGGTAGGCGTTGCGAGCCGCAGTGAATGCCTCATCGTGCGCAACGACGATGCGAGTGGCGGACGTGGACGCTGCAGCGCTCAGGCGCTTGCGCGCCTGAGCGCCACGGTCCATCAGGTCGCATCGCCTTGGCCCGCGCCACGCACGAGCAGCACGGGCACGGTTGCATGACGCACGATGTACTCGGCGCTGCTGCCGAGCAGCAGGCGGCCGATGCCTCGCCGGCCATGCGTGCCGCACACGATGAGATCGGCCGGCCATTCGCGCGCACGCTCGACCACGCATTCGCCGACGGGCTTGCCGAGCTCCTCCACGAGCACCGTCTGCGCGCTGAGGCCAGCTGCGTGGACCTGCGCCTCGGCGTCCTTCAGCACCTGTGCGCCCACTTCGCGCAGAGCCTTCGAGCCGACATCCAGATTGACAGCCGCAATATCTCCGGCGGCGACCCGCCATTCGTCGACGATGTGCAGCAGCAAAATCGCTGCGCCCTGATCGCGAGCCAGCTCGATGGCTTCGTGCAGGCCGCGCGCGGCGGTGGGGCTGCCGTCAACGGGGACGAGAATGCGCTTGTACATACGCTACCTCAGCTTTCGCTCAACTGGGCACAGCGTACGCGCGATTCGTCTCTTCGGCACCTGGGGCTGGACGCGAGCCTGTGCGCTCGCCTGGGCAGGCGACCGTCGGCGAGGGAATAATGCGCGTCCTGTGCAACGGCCGGGCCGCTTTCGGGTCGAATTGTCATGCTGGGCGCATTGACCGCTCTTGTCGTCTCCTTTGCGCGTGCGCATCGGCTGGCCGCATACGGGCTGATCGGCCTGGTCGCCTTTTCCGAGTCGCTGCCGCTGCTCGGGGCCTTCGTGCCGGGCGATGCGATCATTCTCGCGCTCAGTGCGCTCGTGCCGACCGGCGCGCTGAACCTCGGGCCGTTGATCCTGGGTGCGCTGTTGGGCGCAGTGCTCGGCGATGGCTTTGCGTTCTGGCTCGGTCATCATTACCACGGCGCGATCCTCGGACGCTGGCCGTTCCGCGGTCGTCCGCGGCTCCTCGATCGGGGCACGGCGTTTCTGCAGCGCCACGGAGGCAAGAGCGTGTTCGTCGCCCGGTTCACCCCCGGGGTGCGGGCGGTCGTGCCGGTTCTCGCCGGCGTGCTTGGCATGGACGTGGCACGCTTTTACCTGATGAATGTGCTGTCCGCGCTGCTGTGGTCGCCGGCGCACATCCTCGCCGGAGCGGCCATCGGCGCCTCCTTCGTGCTGCTCGGGGCGGTGGCCGGCCGGCTCGCGCTGCTCGCAGTTATCCTGTTGGTACTGCTCGGTCTACTCTATGCGCTCGCCCGTTACCTGCTGCGGCGCGTGCCGCCGCTGCTCGGCTTCGCGCACGTGCGTCTGCGCCAGTGGGCGGCGCCCCGGCAGAGCTGGCTGGCTCGACAGCTGCTCGCGGTGCTCGATCCAACTCGGCGCGAGCTGCCCGGGCTGGCGCTGCTTGCGGGGATTCTGCTCTCGAGTCTGTGGCTGTTCTTCGGCGTGCTGCAGGATGTGCTGGCCGGTGACCCGCTGGTGCGCGCCAACGAGGCGGTGTTCCATTTTCTGCAGGGGCTGAGAACCGAGTGGGTCGATCAGATCATGGTCGCGATCACCGAACTGGGGGATGCGTCCGTCGCGGCGTCTGTGGCCCTCGCGGCACTCCTATGGCTTGCGTGGCGGCGCAACTGGCGAGCGGCCGCACACCTGATCGCGGTGGCTGCGGTCACCGCGCTGGCCACCATCGTGTTGAAGATCTCCCTGCACATCCACCGGCCCGACCCCGTGGGCAGCGGCTGGGATGCATTTGCCTTTCCGAGTGGGCACTCCGCCGCCAATGCGGCGCTCTACGGCTTTCTCGCCATGATCACGGCTTGGGAACTCGCGCCGCGCTGGCGTCTGCCCGTCGCCGGCGGGCTCACGCTGCTGGTTGGCGCGATCGCGTTCTCCCGGATTTACCTTGGTGCGCACTGGCTGTCCGACGTGCTCGCCGGCGGCGCGTTCGGCGTGGCCGCCGCGGCACTCATCGCTATTGCCTACCTGTGGCACGAGCCGCCTCCGGTGGGCGCGGCGGGTCTGTGCGTCACGGTCGCCGCGGTGCTGCTCGGCGCCGGCGGGCTGCACATCGAGGCGAGGCACCAGGCCGATTTGAGCCGCTACGCCGTGCGCCAGCGCACCCGCAGCCTTGCGCTTCCCGAATGGTGGCGCGACGCCTGGCGCAGCCTGCCGGCGCGTCGGGTGGATCTGATCGGCGGGGCGGAGGAGCCGTTGACCATCCAGTGGGCGGGTCGCCGAGCGGCGCTGCGCACGGAACTGGCCGCCGCCGGCTGGCGTGCCCCACCAGGCTGGACGCTGCGCACGGCCGCGCGGTGGTTCGAGCCGCATGTGCTGCTCGGCTCTCTGCCGGTCTTGCCGCACTTGGACAACGGCCATCGCGAGGCCCTTGTGTTGGTGCATGCGTTCGGTGCGCATCCTGACACGGAGCGCCTGGTGCTCAGGCTGTGGCGCTCCGGTGTGGAGTTGACCCGCAGCGGTGCCTCTGCACTGCCGCTGTTCATCGGGACCGTGACTGAGCAGCGCGCCCGCCGCGTTGCGCCCATCATGACGCTGGCCAATGAACTCGACCAGTTCACGGCGCCGCGCGCCGCGTTGGGATCGGCGCTCGCGCGGCAACGCCTGCTGGCGCGGCCGGGTACTGCGCCGACGAGTGCGTGGGATGGATGCGTGCTGCTGGCGCGGGCCGATCCTGCAAGCGCAGAGGCCGGATTGGCGGCTCAACGGCCGAGTGCACGCCGCCGCCACCAGCGCCGCGCGGCCACCCCTGCCCAGACTGCCTCGACGAGTCCGAACGGCCAGGCGCCCTGCAGAAAGCCATAGATGGAGCCGAGGATGCAGGCCGCCCCGAAGGCGAGGCTATAGAGCGGGCCGCGCTCCTCGAGCGCATAACACACCAGCATCGCGCTCACGGCGATCAGGCCGAATAGGCTCAGTGCATTCATGCGCTGATTTTACGACAGTGGCGCCCGAGCGCCACGCCCGACATCGCTTGCGCCAGACCCTTCAGAATCAACGCCCTGTGGTGTATAGCTCCGTGCGCGGTGGCGCAACTGTCACGAATGCGCAACGTTTTCGCAACGTGGCCGTCACCGAGCATCACTACGGTACCGCCTTTCCCATCGTCCAGCGGCGAAGAAAGGCTAATCCATGAACAGACGGGTGCGATGTGCGGTGCAGATGATTCTGGGCACGGCTCTGCTAAGTGGTGCGTTGTCCGCAGTTGCGAGTCCGGCGGCAACGAGTGGCGCTGCGGCCGTGGGAGCGGCCGGCGCTAACGCAGCGGCGACGGCCGGGCCGTCGGCTGAGGGTTACGACAAGCTTCGCTTGGTCAAGATCGAGGGCTACAGGGACTTCACGAGTCAGGTGCTGGACGCGAAGCAGTTACGCAATTCCTCGCAACCGGCTGAGGCCGTTACACGTTCGATGATCAGCCTGTTCGGTCCCGATGCCGGTGGCACGCAGGCGCTCACGGCATTGCCGAACGTATACGTGTCCGGTACCGACAACTATAGCGCAACGGGTCGCCAACAGATCTCGATCCGCGGCATCAAGGTCGGCTACAACAGCATACCTGGCGATCTCGAGACCAACGCGATCACGGCTGAACTCGATGGTGTGCCGCTCAATAGCCTCAGCCAGGGCACTGGCTGGCACTCGGTGGAGATTCCGCTCGGTGTGTTGATGTCCGGAGAGAACGTCATCGTCGGTCCGGGCAACCCGAGTGAGCGCTGGTACAACAGCATGGGCGGAACCATTGACTTCATCCCCGTGCAGCCCTCGGTGCGACCCGGCGGCAAAGTGATGCTCGCTGGCGGAAGCTCCTCGACGATGGATGCCTCTGCTGTGTATAACACCGGGGCCATAAACGGCTGGTCGACAGTATTCGGCTTTGCAACCGGGCGCAGTCAGGCGATCCGCAGCACCAGCGACAGCCTCCCGGCCGATACGGAAGAGGTGTACGCGAAAACACGCAAGCAGCTCGATGATGGCTCGATCAGTTTCGGTGCGTATTACCAGCGCAACCACGAATGGCGCCCGAACATGATTCCGCTCACGCCTCAGCCGTATGTGAATACGCTGGGTCTTGGCATCGGCGCGCCGTACAGTCAGCAGACTTCAGGGTTCTACGCCACTTTGCCGCGCTCGGTATGGCATAAGACGATCTTGATAAACAATTGGCTGATGTGGTCGCACCTGCATTTGAAGCTATCGTCTAGCCTGAGCATGTCGAACATGCTGTGGGTGCGTATCGGCAAGGTACGTCATTACAGATCAAACAATTATCTGCTGCCGAGCAACCCCCTGTATGCCACAGCCGGCGGCAACCCGACCAACCACGAGCACTATATCGAGCGCTCGAAGACGGTTGGGGACCGCCTTGCATTCCACGAGCGGTTCAACCGCATGGATACTCTGGGCTTTGGTGGTTATTTCATCATGGCGCGGGCGCGTAGTGACTATCAGGGCTATTCGACGTTCGATGGCAGCTCGCTGGCGCAGCCGGAGCAGACCTTCTTCAACACCACCACGAACTTCTTCTGGTCCGGGTTTCTGCAGGATGACTTCCGGCCGCTGCCGCGCTTGAAGATTGTGCCCGGGGTGCGGATCGTGGGATTCGTCACGGACTTCTCGAATCTCAGTCCGGCACAGGTCTGCGCTGAGTACCATATCACCGATGGCAGCTGCGCCTACGGCACGCCTGGGGCAAACATCGGCTCCGGCGGCTCCATCAGTGTCAATGGACACACGTTTAATTTCTCCGGCTACGATACCTCGCCGGACGAGACGACGGACTTCACCCGCATCGAGCCGTCGATTGGGGTGAATTACGAGATTGTTCGCAGTTTGAATCTATTCGGCAATTTTTCCATCACTCGGCATAACCCCAATTCGGGGAATCTCGATCAATATCCGCTCAACGTGGCGTCGTTGAAGCCTGCGCGCTCCGAGCAATACGATTTCGGGCTGCGCTATGCGGCGCTGCGACTGGGTGCGATGCGCAACGTGTACGCATCGGTCGATTTTTTCCACAACCTGCTCTCCGACGAGACGCTCACATACAACACTTCGGCATTGGGCGCCAATCCGAACGTGGTGTATTTCGGTTACGGATCGGCGACGTATAAGGGCGTGGATGTCTCCCTGAACGCGGAGTTCACCCGGCACTGGAGTGGATTCGGCAATTTCGGTTATCTCAGCAGCAAGTGGAACGAGTATCAGTCGGCTGTCACGCCGAGCGGCCCGCAGCCGACCGGCTATGGATTGCCGGTCGCAAATTCGCCGAAAGATACGGTGAATGCCGGCGTGACTTATCGGTTCCGTCTCCCGGTGGCGAGAGTGAAGGCGACGCTGTGGGATCAGTACATCGGGGCACGCTATCTGTTCAATAAGAACACCGGGCTGCCATCGTCGTTGACCAACCCGGCATATAACTTGGTCAATCTGTCCATTACCGCCAAGACGCATTGGTTCGATGCGGTGCCGGGAGTGAAAGGCAGCTCGCTGTCCGTGCAGGTGCTTAATCTCACGAACAAGGAGTACAACTCGACGGAATACGTGAGCTCCGGCGGATATTTCCAGTCCAACGGCTTACCGACTCCAGTGGCGGGTTACGTCATTGCCAATCCGGGCGCGCCCCGTCTGGTGTACGCGTCGCTGACGATGGACTTCTGAGGTTCAGGCGTAAGGCGACGGCCATCGTATGGCGAGATTAGTCGCTGATCGGTGTCGGCTATGGCGCGCAGGGACGCGCGCCACCGGCTGGCTTGCCCCCGGAACGCCTTGGCGCTCCGCAGGAGCCGTGCTCGCGGGGCAGCGCGCGAGGGTGAGATTGCTGCACGGATTGTTCGTTATGTAATGCGCGTTCGGGCTCTGCGCCGCTCACATGCGCTGCACTGAGTTCGTGCGGGATGTGATCCGGTTCGCCGCCTGTTCGCCCGAGGTCGTATATCAAGTGCTCCAGGTGATGCACATGAGTGACTATCGGGCGTCAAATGCGCGAGCCTCGCAGGGCAGGGGAGCCGGCGGCGCGGAGCGTGCGCCGAGCCCTACCGGGCTGCGGATCAGCGGTGGCGGGCCGTGACCGGGGCTGCCTTGGGTGGCTTCATTGCGCTGGGTTTCGCCGGCGCGGCGCTGTTGTGGCGCACACGCAGCCTGCCGGAACGGTTCTGCTCGAGTGATGTGCTCTTCGAGGCGAGCCCGGATGCGCTCCTGCTGGTCGATGCCGACGGCAGGATCGTCAAGGTAAACCGTCTCGCCGGGGAGTTGTTCGGCTGGCCAAAGTCGATGCTCCTCGGGCAGTGCCTGGAAAGTCTGGTGCCGGACGGGCTGCGAGGGGCGCATGCGGCCGTGCGCAAGCGATTCCGCGTCCGTTTGCGGCGCGAGGCGACGCAAGAGCGGGACGCGCTGCGCGGCGTGCGCCGCGACGGCAGCGAATTTCCGATCGAGATGACCCTCAGTCCCCTGCCGGGAGGCGCGGTGCTTGCCGCGATGCGCGACGCTACCGCGGCGCGGGCTCAGGTAGAGCAGATCCTGTTCCTGAACCGTATGTACTCGACGCTGGCAGAGACCAACCAGCTGCTGGCGCGTTGCGAACACGAGACGGAACTGTTCGATCGCGTCTGTCAGGTGGCGGTGCGCTACGGAGAGCTTGGGCTCGCGTGGATCGGTCAGCGCGAGCCCACCGGGGGGCGGATCATGCCGTTGGCCTGCTGTGGCGCCTCGGCCGAGAGCGAGCGGTATTTGCACAATCTGTTCGTGCACGCCAATGCGGAGCGACCCGAAGGCTGTGGTCCGGTGGGCGTCGCATGGCGGGACGGGCGCGGGGTGTTCGTTCAGGACTATCGCGAGGATCCGCGGCTTGCGCCCTGGCGCAAGGAGGGCGAGGCGGTGCCTTGGGGCTCATGTGCAGCGCTGCCGCTGCGCCGTGGCGGGGCAGTGTATGCGGTGTTGGTTCTGTATGACCGGCAGCGCGAGGCGTTCTCGGCGAAGATCCGCGATCTGCTCGAGCGCATGGTGGTGGACATCGAATACGCGCTCGATCGGCTCGATCTGCGTGCCGAGCGGGAGCGTGTCGCCGAGGAGTTGCGCATCGCGGCGCTGGCGTTCGAATCGAGCGGCGCGATGCTGGTGACGGACGCAGACGGACGGGTGTTGCGAGTCAACGATGCGCTGCAGAGGCTGTGTGGGCATGCCGCGCACGAGCTGCTCGGACAGCAACTCGGGCAGCTGTGCTCGGATGGCCGCGCGCCACCGACGTTCACGGAGCTGCTGGCAATCGTCCGCGAGCGCGGGCGCTGGCAGGGGGAAATCTGGGGGCGACGCAAGGGCGGGGAGGAATTTCCGCTCTGGCTCTCGTTGAGCGGGGTGTGCGACGGGACGGGGCGCTGGACGCATTACATCGCGAGTCTTGCGGATCTGTCCGACCAGAAGGATGCAGAGGAGCGCATCTCGCGCCTGCTCAACTTCGATGCGCTGACCGGACTGCCGAACCGCCGGTTCATGCTCGATCGGCTGCGCTCGGCGGTCCAGTGGGCCGAGCATGCCGGCGGTCAAGGCGCGGCGCTGCTGCTCGGTCTTGACAAGTTCCAGGCGGTCAACGACATGTTAGGCCACCAGGCCGGGGATATCCTGCTGCAGCAGACCGCCGCGCGCCTGCGCGCCGCGGTGGCCGGCGATGATCTCGTCGGCCGCATCGGTGGGGATGAGTTTCTGGTGGTGCTGGAGAATCTCGGCACCGATGCGCCCGCCGCCGAAGCGGCTGCGAGCCGCACGGCCGAGAATCTGCTCGCCGCGGTGTTACAGCCGCACCTGATCGGCGGACAGAGGGTCTCCTGCTCGGCGAGCATCGGCATCGCACCGTGGGGCGGTGCGGCGAGTGTGGGCTTCAATGAGCTGCTCAAGCGCGCCGATGTGGCGCTGCGCGCGGCCAAGGACTCCGGTCGAAATGCGGTGCGCCTGTTCTCGCCCGGGATGCAACTCGTGCTCGAGCGCCGTTCGCGCCTCGAATCGAGACTGCGCCACGAATTCAGCACCGATCAGTTGCAGTTGTATTTCCAGCGGCGCGTGGACGTGCACGGCCGAACCCGCGGCGCCGAGGCGCTGCTGCGTTGGCACGATCCGGGGCGCGGGGTGGTCTCGCCACTCGAGCTGATACCGGCGGCCGAGGAGATCGGCCTGATCCATGACATCGGCCGCTGGGCGCTCGGGCGCGCCTGCCGGCAGTTGCAGGAGTGGTCGCGGGCGGGCAGCCCGGCGCGCGAGGTGAAGGTGGCTGTGAACGTCAGCCCCAAGCAACTGGCCGCTGAGGATTTCGTCGCCGAGGTGAGCCGGATCGTCAGCCGCGCCGGGATCGATCCGAGTCTGCTCGAGCTTGAGATCACTGAGGGGTTACCCATCCACGACATGGACGCGGTGATTCCCAAGATGCATGCGCTGCGGCGACTCGGTCTGTGCTTCGCGCTCGATGACTTCGGCATCGGCTATTCGTCGCTGTCCTACCTGCGGCGCCTGCCGCTCAGCGTACTGAAGATCGATCGCAGCTTCGTCACCGGTATGGCGCACTCGGGCGGGGAGACCCTGGTGCGCACCATTGTGCAGATGGCGCGCAGCCTCGAGCTGGAGGTCATCGCCGAGGGCGTCGAGACCCGCCAGCAATGGGCGACCCTGGTCAGTCACGGCTGTGATCAGTACCAGGGCTATCTGTTCGGGCGGCCGGTGCCCGTCGAGGTCTTCAACCGGGAGCTGGTCGCGAGCCGCGAGCCGAACCTCGTCAGCGCATAGTGTGAAGTGCGTCACGGGCTTGTCGGCCACCGGCGACTGCTTTCACCGCCAAGCGCGACCGGGTCGATAACCTGAACGGGCACCGTTTCGCTACGCTGTCGTGCCATGCTGCAGGAAGTTGCTCCACCACCGGCGGAATGTGCGCCCCAGGACGGGGCGTTCTTTGCCTACGCGCGCTGGGCGCGCACGCTGCTGGGCGATCTCGAGGGGGTATGCCTGCTCAATGCCGCGCTCGGAGTCCTGGAAGCGTGCGGCACGCTGCAGGGCGCGGCGACGGCCGAGCGGGTACGCGCGCTCGGGTGGCTCGAGAGCGGTACCGTGCGTGCCGCGCTAAGCGAAGTGCACGACGGTCGACACTTGGCTTTCCTGCCGGTCGAATCGTCTGAGGGCGAACTGCTCGGCGTGTTTGCACTGGAGCGGGCGAGCGGCGCAGCACAGGCCGAGTCGGATGTGTCCGAGCAGCTGACACCGCTCATCGAGTGTCTACGCCGGCAACTGGAGGAGGAGCGCGAGCGGCACACGGCCATGCGGCTGCTCACCGAGCGCAGCGCCGATCTGCAGTGGCTGCTCGAGCTCGCCGTTGCGGTGCAGCGCACCCCGGGGGGCCGCCAGTTCCTGCACGAATTTCTGGTGGCCGCAGCCACCCGCCTGCGCAGTACGTTCGCGGTGCTCTACGTACCGGATCGCAACCTCTGCCTCGAACATCAGGGCGAGGCGGCCGGGCTCGAGGAGCTGGCCGAGCTCTGGCGGCGCTCGCGCGTGCAGATGAGCGCATGGGTGAGCCAGAAGCGCCGACCGCTGGTGCTCAATGGCCGCGGCACCGCGGCACCACGGTGCAAGATTCTGCTCGCTCCGATTGCCAGCGACGCCGGCCCGGTCGCCGGCGCGCTCGCGTTCTTCCGGCCGCCCGAGGCGGCCGATTACCGCCAACGCCATGTGCTGCTCGCCGGGCACCTGGGCCGACTCGCCTCGGGGATGGTCGAGTCCCAGTTCGATGCCCTGACCGGGCTCTACACCAGCGAAGGCCTGGAGCAGATGTACTCGCGGGTCCTGCGGGATTGCGGCGACGACTATCACAGCGTGCTCTATCTCGACGTCGATCAGATGCACGTCGTCAACGAACTCTACGGCTTTGAGATCGGCAATGAGCTGCTCGTGCGCGTGACTGATCTGCTCGGGCCGCCGCATCTGCCCGAGGGCGCGCTGGCCGCCCGGATCACGGCGGACCGCTTCGCGGTGCTGCTGCCGGGCGTCGACACGCCGGACGCAGCCGACCTGGCGCGCCAGCTGCAGGAGAAGATCGGCCATCTGGTGATCGGTCCGATCGACAACCCCATCGACGTGTCGGTGAGTTGCGGCGTCGCGGCGCTGCTGTCGCTGCCGCAGGGACTCGCCCGGGCTCTGGCTGCCGCCGAGCTGGCGTGCAAAACCGCCAAGAAGCGCGGCCGCAACCGCCTGAAGGTGGACACCTGCGACGACGGCACCATGCTGCGCCGGCACGTCGATGCGGTGATGGTCGGACAGCTGCGTGCGGCGCTGAAGGCCGATCAGCTGCTGCTGTACGCACAGCGTATCGCGCCGCTGCGCAACATGCAGCTCGCCGGCGGCTACGAGATCCTGGTGCGGCTGAATGATCCGACCGAAGGCGTGGTGCTGCCAGGCACCTTGGTCGGCGTCGCCGGACGCTATCAGCTGTTGCCGGCCATCGATCGGTGGGTGGTGCGTCGCACGCTGCAGATGCTCGCGATGCACCGCAGCGTGATCGAGGCGAGCGGCATTGGCATCTCGATCAATCTCTCCGGACAGTCGATGGGCGATGAGGAGTTCACTCGCCAGCTGGGCGAGGAGCTGCGGGCCGCACAGCTGCCACCCGGCTGCGTCACCTTCGAGATCACCGAACAGGCCGCGGTGAGCAGCCTGGCGCGCGCCGAGGAGATGATCCGGCGGCTCGCGCCGTGGCACTGCCGCTTCGCACTCGATGATTTCGGCACCGGGGCCAACTCGCTCACTTATCTGAACGCCTTGCCCATTTCCCGTGTGAAGATCGACGGCTCGTTCGTGCGCGATATCCTCACCAATCCGCGCTCGCAGGCCACGGTGCGCGGCATCGTCGAGCTGGCGCGCGGCTTTTCCATCGACACGGTTGCGGAGTTTGTCGAGAACGAGGCGATTGCCGAGCGAGTGGCCGAGCTCGGCGTCGATTATGCGCAGGGCTACGCATTCGGGCGACCCGAGCCGTTCGAAGCGGTGCTCGAGGGTCTGAAGCGCGAGGATTCGCAGCGGCTGCCGAAGTTGTTGCTCGAAGCCTGAGCGAGGCGCGGGCATTCGAGGGCGCGGCGTGATCGGGTATGCTGTGCCCCCATGAAACAGCGCCCGCGCGAAGACCGCCGCCGCACGGCGGCGAAAATGACTGACATCGCACGCTTGGCCGGCGTGCATGTCTCGACGGTGTCGCGTGCGCTCGCTGGCAGCCCGCTAGTCGAGGCGAGCAAGCGCAAGCGGATCGTGCAGCTGGCGCGCGAGCACGGCTATGTGGTCAACCCCGTGGCCCGCAGCCTGAGGCTGAAACGCACACAGATGGTCTCGGTAGTGATTCCGCTGCAGCACGCCGCTGGTCAGCCGCTCACCGATCCGTTTTTCGTCGCCATGCTCGGCCATCTGGCCGAGGCGGTCACGCAACGCGGCTTCGGTATGAATCTGCAGAAGATCGTGCTGCCCACGCACGAGTGGCTCGATGAGATCATCGCCTCGGGCCGCAGTGACGGCGTCGTGGTGATCGGCCAGAGCACCGAGCACGAGACCCTGCAACGCGCTGCGGTGAGCTACCTGCCGCTGGTGGTGTGGGGCGCGCAGTTGCCGGGCCAGAAGTACTGTACGGTCGGCTCTGACAATCCGGGCGGGGCGGCACTGGCGGTGCGGCATTTGTTGCAGGGCGGGCGGCGGCGGATCGTGTTTCTCGGGGATCCGACCGGACCGGAGCTGCGCCAGCGCTACGAGGGCTACGCCCGTGCGCTGCGCGACGGACCGCCGGGCACGGCTGCACCGCGAACGGTGCCGGCGAACCTGACTCCGGATGCGGCTTATCAGGCGGTGCGCGAGTGCATTGCCGCCGGTGAGGCGTTTGACGCGCTGTTTGCCGCCAGCGATGTGATCGCGATCAGTGCCATCCGTGCCCTCACCAACGAGGGACTGGCGGTGCCGCACGATGTCGCGGTGGTCGGCTTCGATGACATTGCACTCGCGGCGCACACCACGCCCAGCCTCACCACCGTCCGCCAGGATCTGGAGCAGGGGGCGCGCATCCTGGTCGATCTGCTGTTCAGGCGTCTGGAGGGCGAGGAAACCGACTCGGTGACCCTGCCGGCCGAGCTCGTGATCCGCGACTCCGCGCCGGCCTGAGCCCCTAGTGGGCAGAGGCGGGCACGTATTCACTCCGTTCCATCCGCTGCAGCCGACGCATCGCCGCACCGGTGAGCGCGTTTGCGCCAAGGCCGAGGGCGAGCAGCAGCGAAAAGCCGGTGGCCAGCACGAAGCCATATTTCGGGCTGTGGTACGCATCGCTCACCGCGCCCATGGCAAAAGGCGCGAGCGCCGCGGCCACCGCTGTGAAGGCCAGGAGCAAGCCCGACACGCGACCGTGCTCGGCCTTCGGGAAGCCGCTGATGCCTTTGGAATTGATCGTCGGGTAAATCACCGACATGAACAGGCCTGACAGCGGCAGCAGGATCAGGCCCGCCCGGGCGCCGCCGGCGAGACTGCCGGCGAAGCAGCCGAAGATGGCCACGCTGAGCAGTCCGAGCGCGGTGGCCCACGAGAAGCGGCTCAACACCCACGCGCCGAGCAGCCGTCCGGCGGCGCGCAGCACGAAAAACGCGGTGAGGGCGTAGGGGACCCACCGAATGAGCGGACCGTGATAGAAACCGAGGTAGGTCGGCATCCACACGTAGATGGCGACTTCGACGGCGACATAGAGAGAAATGAGGCAGCAGAACGCAAGAGCATAGGGGTCGCGCAGCAGAGCGAGGGTGGGCAGCAGGCCGCTGGGCGGTCGCTCCCCGGGATGTGCCGGCGGATACTCGGCAATCATCGCCAGCACGACCAGCAGCGCGCACACCCCGGCGGCGATCACGTACAGCCACTTCCACGACAGGCCATCGGTGAGCAGAACCGCGACGATTGCCGGGCCGATGATCGAACCGATGCCGAAGAACCCTTCCAGCAGATTCATCAGGGACGTGTGCTGGGTGGTCGAGCCGCTGACGTCTCCGACCAGCGCCAGAGCGCCGGTCTTGAACACGCTGACGCCGAGGCCCTCCAGGGCGAGCAGGGCGACGAACTGGCCGAACGTGCTGCCCAGGGCGAACAGCGCCGAGCCGGCCCCGTAGAGCGCAAGCCCGATGACGATGGTTTGTTTGCGGCCGAGCCGGTCGGCGAGAAAGCCGAGCAGCAGCGCGCCGACGGCCATGGCCGTCATGGGCGCGTACTGGAAGGCCGAGGCGGCCTTCATGCTGAGGTGAAACTCCGCGATGATGTTGGGGATGACGCTGCCGACGGCATCCGATGTCATCGCAAACATCAGAAACATCAGGCAGGTCAACACGCGGATGATGGCGAGGTTGCGCGCAGATCGAGAGGACTGGGCGGTCATGCGCCCCCCTTTACATTCGCCTACAATCGATTGCATTATAAGCAGCATTCCAGTCGCCGTAAACCCGCAACACCCCGCGCATGAAAAATCAGGTCCAGCTCATCACCTATGTGGATCGATTCGGCGGCGGGCGGCTGCTTGATCTGGAACGGCTGCTCGCCGGACCGCTCGCGGGATTGTTCGCAACCGTGCATCTGCTGCCGTTCTTCCACCGGATCGACGGGGCGGATGCGGGGTTCGATCCGATCGATCACAGTCGGGTCGATGAGCGGCTGGGTACGTGGTCGGACGTCGCGCGGCTCGCCGGGCGCATCGACGTGATGGCTGATGTCATCGTCAATCACATCTCCGCCGACTCACCGCAGTTCCAAGACTTCTCCCGACGCGGCGACGCCTCTGCCTTCAATGGGCTGTTCCTCACTCTCGATACCGTGTTCCCGCAGGGTGCGCACGAGCGAGAGCTGACGGCGATCTACCGGCCGCGTCCCGGTCTGCCGCTCACCCCCGCCACGCTCGCAAACGGCGAGAAGCGGATCCTGTGGACGACATTCACGCCGCAGCAGCTCGATATCGACGTGCGCCATCCACAGGGGCGCGCCTATCTGGAGGGCATCCTGCGCACCTTCAGCGCCCACGGGATCCGCGCCATCCGCCTCGATGCGGTCGGCTATGCGATCAAGCGCGCGGGCACGAGCTGCTTCATGCTGGCGGAGACGTTCGAGTTCATCGATGAGCTCGCTGCGCTCGCGCGCTCGCTTGGCATGGAGGTGCTGGTGGAGGTGCACTCGCACTATCTGCGCCAGATCGAGATCGCCGCGCGGGTCGATTGGGTGTATGACTTCGCACTGCCGCCGCTCGTCCTGCACGCTCTGTACAACGCCGATGCGCGCTATCTGAAGCATTGGCTCGAGATCCGCCCGCGCAACGCACTGACGGTGCTCGATACGCACGATGGCATTGGGGTCATCGACGTCGGACCGGAAGGCGGTGCGGCGGGCCGGCCGGGACTGCTGCCGGCCGAGCAGGTCGACCGGCTGGTCGAGACCATCCATGCACGCAGCGGCGGGCAGAGCCGCCTTGCCACGGGCGCGGCAGCTTCCAACCTCGATCTGTATCAGGTCAACTGCACTTTCTACGATGCGCTCGGCCGCGATGAGCGCCTGTATCTGCTCGCGCGGGCGGTGCAGCTGTTCATGCCCGGTATACCGCAGATCTACTATGTCGGGCTGCTCGGCGGGCACAACGACATGGCGCAGCTCGAGCGTACCGGAGTGGGTCGGGATATCAATCGGCGCCGCTACGGCGAGCAGCAGGTGCTGACCGAGCTCGAGCGGCCGGTCGTGCGCGATTTGTGCACGTTGATTCGCTTGCGCAACACGCATCCGGCCTTTCAGGGCACGCTGCGCATCGGGCGCAGCGCGGACTCGGTGCTGGCGTTGCGCTGGCAGGCCGGTTCGGCTCACGTGCAACTCATCGCCGATCTCGAGGCGGGGCATTGGAGCGTGCGCCACGGCGAGGACGGGCGCGAGCAGACGGTGGTGCTCGAGTGCCTGGGGCCCGAGTCGAGTCTGATCGAGGTGGGGCTCGACTGGGGCGTCTGAGGCGGGCGGCCCGCGAGCGGGTGCGCTGAGGGCGCCTCCGCGCATCGGGGCGCAGGGTATTGGGGGGAAGAAGATGAGCGCGCGAGCACTATTCGGGGCCATCGAGGCGGGCGGAACCAAGTTCGTCTGCGCCGCCGGTTACAGTCCGCTCGAGATTGCCGAGCCGTGGCGGCGGGTTATCCCGACGAGTACCCCGGCCGCAACGCTGGCCGCAGTCGTCGAATTCTTCGAGCACGTGCGCCAGAGCGCCGGGCCGATCACCGGGATGGGGATGGCGGCCTTCGGGCCGCTCGATATCGACCCACGCTCGGCGAGCTGGGGTTCAATCCTGAGCACGCCCAAGCCCGGCTGGTCCGGTGTCTCGCTGGTGGCGCCGCTGCAGCGCTTTGAGTGTCCGGTGGCTCTCGACACGGACGTCAACGCCGCCGCCCTGGCGGAAATGCGCTTCGGAGCCGCAGCGGACGTGGACGCGCTCGTGTATGTCACCGTGGGCACCGGCATCGGCGGCGGCGCGGTCGTGGGCGGGCGCACGGTGAGTGGCATGCTGCATCCGGAGATGGGTCACATTCGTGTGCGACGCCACGCCGAAGATCGCACCTTCCCCGGCATCTGCCCGTTTCACGGCGATTGCCTCGAGGGGCTCGCGAGCGGTCCGGCGATCCGCGCGCGCTGGGGCGAGAAGCTGGCCGCGCTGCCCGATGCGCACCGGGGCATCGAGATCATCGGCGATTACCTCGGACAGCTTGCGGCGACCGTGGCGCTGGTGCTCTCGACCCGACGGATCGTGTTCGGCGGCGGAGTCATGAGCGAACGGCTCCTGCCACACATCCGCCGCGCCGCGGAGCGTGAGCTCGGGGGTTACCTGCCCATCACTGCGCGGGCCGGTGGCTTCGATCGGCTGATCGTCGCCCCGGCGCTCGGGGAGCAGGCCGGCATCACCGGGGCGATGCTGCTCGCAGCCGGCTAAGGCGCTACCACATCTTTATTGCAATCGTCTGTATCTCGTGTTGCAATCGTTTGTATCTTATGCTGTACTTTTGTCATGGGCGCACCCCAATCAGGGGCGCGAACGACGCCGAGGCGTCAGAGGGGGATACCTTGAAGCACCGAATTTCTTTGCAGAATAAAGATCTCATTGATGCGCCGCGCGGCGGCACTTCGCGTACGGCGCGGCGGATGAGCGTCGCGGCAGCCGTGTCGATTGCCCTTGGCACCGCGAGTCTCGCGACCGCCGCAAATGCCGCCTCCGCCGGGAGCGCGACCATCGCCGCACCGAGCAACATGCTGCAGCAGATCGTCGTGACCGCTTCGGTGGCGCCGACCAGCAACCTGCGCACTTCCGAGCAGGTCACCACGATTCCGAGCAAACTGATCGTCGACATGGCGCCGCGCTCGATGGCCGAAATGCTGCGCCTGATTCCGGGCATGTCGGTTCAGGACAACAACGGCGCTGCGAACAACAATTTCACCGTCCGCGGCTTGCCGGTGACCACCGGCGGTGCACCGTTCGTGCAGATCCAGGAAGACGGGCTGCCGCAGGTGTTGTTCGGTGACATGAACTTCGGCAACAACGACTACTGGAGCCGCTTCGACGTCTCCGAGACGATGCAGGCGACGGTCGGTGGCAGCGCCGCGACATTGGCCGCGGGAGCGCCGGGCGCAGTCATCAACTTCGTCAGTGCCACCGGACGACACAAGAGCGGTGAGTTCACGCTGTCGCAGGGGCTCGGCTTCGGGGAGAGCAAGCTCGATTTCGCATTTGGCGGCCCGATCAACAGCACTTGGCGCTACCACGTCGATGGGTATTATCTGCACGGCACCGGACTGCGCGACCAGGGGTTCATCGGCGACAACGGTTATCAGGTCAAGGGCAACATCACGCACGACTTGCCCGGCGGCAAGGGCTTTGTCCGTCTGTACGTGAAGCTGCTCAATGACCGGCAAGAGTACAATGCCGGCGGGCCGGTATATGCGGTGGGCAGCGGCAATACGCTGACGAATCTGTCCGCCTACCCCGGCTTCGACGTTCGCAACGGCACGACGGTCGGCGTCTACAACCAAACCATCAATTATCTGGGTAATATCTCCGGTCAGTTCGGCCAGACGCCCAATAACGGCATTCATGCCTACGTCGATTCAGTCGGCAGTGAATTTTATTACATGCCGCTTGGCAATCTGTCCGTGGACGACAAATTCCGCGTCAGCTGGATCCATGGAAAATTTGCCGCACAGTTCTTTCAGTTGGGCAACACCTCTTCCATCATAGGCAGCTCGGTGAATGGGCAGACCGTCGGTCAGGTCGTCTATGCCGATGGCCCATACGCCGGTCAGGCGTACACCGGACGGCTGAACAATCAGACCCAGATCTACACCAACATGCACAATATGGGCAATGTGGTGAACGATCTGTCGCTGCAGGATCACTGGCGAACGCCGTACGGCAAGTTCACTACCGGCGGCGGGCTGTTCTACATGTCGCAGACGATCGACCAGAGCTGGCATCCGAATTCGCAACTGCAGGCCTTGAGTGGCAGCAGTCCGGCTAATCTCGATCTGCTCAGCACGTCCGGGCAGTTACTCAGTAACAACGGCGTGAACGGATACAATTCGGCGTGGGGCGCTTCGGTGGATCGGCTCTACAATATGAACGTGACCGATACCGCACCGTATCTCGATTTGACCTGGAGCAAGGATCGACTGCAACTGCAGGCGAGCGTCCGCCAGGATGATTATCGCGTGACCGGCTGGGCAGAGAGCGCGAGCGCTGCCACGACGCAGGTCGGCTATCTGAACGGTTGGCGGCTCAGTTCCAGCGGGGGATTGAATACGCCGCTGGTATCGTATTCGACGATTGACCCGAATACGTACGAACCGCTCAACTACGGCATCCTGTATCGCTCCTGGTCGGTCGGCGCGCTGTACATGCTGAATGACAACACCAGCGTCTATGCGCGTGCCAGCCGCGGCGGAAAGGCCAATACCGATCGCAACATTCTTTCCGGCTACACCAATCCGGACGGTTCGCTCAACGCCTCCGGAGCCGGCAAAGCCATTGACATCGTGCTGCAGCAGGAGGCCGGCATCAAGCATCAGGGCGAACTGCTCGGCGGCAGTTACGGGCTGACGCTGTCGTACTTCCATACGAGCTTCGGGGAGTCCAGCTTCGATCTGACCCAGCCGCCGGCAACACGTTACTCGAACGTGAAATACTCGGCCAATGGCGGGGAGTTCGAGGCGACTTGGGCGCAGGGCGGCTTCTCGCTGTATGCACAGGCGACGTACGAGGACCCGAAAGTCGATGCGAACGAGGTGGGACCGAGCCCGAGTCAGTTGATCAATCAGGGCTCGGGGTACATGCCCGTGAGGATGTCGAAGGTAATGTGGGCTGTGGCGCCGACCTACCGTTGGCGGGCGTTGTCCGGCGGCTTCGTGTGGCAGGGGCAGACCAAGCAGAACATCAGCCAGACTCAGCCGTTCTACGTGCCCGAGCAGGATATCTTCGATCTGTTTGCCTCCTATGACATCAATACGCACATCTCCGTCGGTGTGCATGTGAACAATCTGTTCAACACCCTCGCCGTGAGCGGTACGGGCGGGGTCATCTCGGGGCCCGGTGTCATTCAGGTGAGCGCAGTCCCGGGACGAACGGTACTGGCGAATCTGACCGTGAAGTTCTAGCCGTTTCGCACCGCCGGCACGGGGACAGTCTGCCCCCCAAAGCACTCTCCCGCCCCGTGCCGGCGCGTTTTGCAGGCTCTGCTGCAGGACGCCTAGGGGCGCGTTGCGTGCCGCGCCTTTGCGCGACTGCGCGTGAGGTCGGAGAATGTCGGACATGACCCGCAGGATCCAGCACATCGTCATCGTCGGCGGCGGTTCGGCCGGCTGGATGACGGCCGCGGCGCTCGCGCGCACCCTGGAGCGCAATTGTTCGATCACGCTCGTCGAGTCTGATGAGATCGGGATCGTGGGGGTGGGGGAGGCGACCATCCCGCCGATCCGACTGTTCAACGACATGCTCGGCATCGAGTAGCACGAGTTCCTGCGGCGCACCCAGGGCACGTTCAAACTCGGCATCCAGTTCGTCAACTGGGCCGAGGTGGGACATCGCTATTTTCATCCCTTCGGCAGCTACGGCCGGCCCTTTGACTTGGTGCAGATTCAGCATCATTGGCAGCGGGCGCGGGCCGAAGGCAAGGCGGCGAGCCTCGATGAGTACTCCATGGCCTGGGCGGCGGCGAAGGCGGGGCGCTTCGATCGCCCTGCGAGCGATCCGCGCAACGTGCTCTCGACGTACCTGTACGCGTATCACTTCGACGCCAGTCTGTATGCCCGCTTTCTGCGGGATTATGCGCAGGCGCGCGGGGTCAAACGCATCGAGGGCAAGGTGGTGGCCGTCGAGCAGGACGGCCAGAGCGGGTTCGTCACCGCCGTGCGCATGGCGAGTGGCGAGGCAGTCGGCGGTGAGCTGTTCATCGATTGCTCGGGGATGCGTGCGCTGCTGATCGAGGGCGCGCTGCAGTGCGGGTACGAGGACTGGTCACACTGGTTGCCCTGCAATCGGGCGCTCGCGGTGCCCTGTGCGAGGAGCGACCTGACGCCCTACACCCGCTCGACGGCACATACGGCCGGCTGGCAGTGGCGCATTCCGCTGCAACACCGCACCGGCAACGGGCACGTGTACGCCTCGGGCTTCACCAGCGACGAGGCAGCCGGCCGCGTGCTGATGGGTAACCTCGATGGCGAGCCACTCGCAGAGCCGCGTCTGATCCGCTACGTGCCGGGACGCCGCAAGCGGTTCTGGGACAAGAACGTGATTGCGATCGGGCTCGCGAGCGGCTTTCTCGAACCGCTCGAGTCGACGGCCATCCACCTGATCCAGGCGGGCATTTCCAAGCTCATCGCGTATTTCCCGGATCTGGATTTCGATCCGCTGGTGATCCAGGAATACAACCGCGTGGCGGCCGCCGAGGTCGAGCGCATCCGCGATTTCATCATCCTGCACTACCACCTCACCGGCCGCACCGACAGCGAGCTGTGGCGCTACTGCGCGAATATGCCGATTCCCGAGACGCTGCACGTCAAGATCGAACATTTCCGCCGCTACGGGCGCATTCTGCCGGGCGAGCTCGACATCTTCGGGCCGAACAGCTGGCTGGCCGTGCACATCGGGCAGATGAACTGGCCGCAGCGCCACGATCCGCTGCTCGATTACCGCAGCTTCTCAGGTACCGAGTACCTGGAGCAGTTGCGCCGGACCCTGGAGTCGGCAGCGCAGGGTATGCCAACCCATCAAGACTATATCGCGCGGCATTGCCGCAGCGCCTGAGCAGTCCGCATGTCTCACCTAATGCGCATCGTGCTGCTCATCGGGGCTGCACTGCTCGCACCGATACCGCTCGCGGCCGCGAGCGAGCCGATGCACTTTTATCCGCGTCCTGCCAATGGCCTGGCGCTGACACCCCCGATGGGCTGGAACAGCTGGAACCACTGCGGCTGCAACGTGAGCGCCGCACTCATCGAGCGTGAGGCGCGCGCGATGGTTGCCTCCGGCATGCAAGCGGCCGGTTATCGCTACGTGATCATCGATGACTGCTGGCAGGGCGGACGGGATGCCAATGGCAACATCCAGCCCGATCCGAAGCGCTTCCCACACGGCATGAAGGCCGTGGTCGCTGCCGTCCACGCACTCGGCCTTAAGTTCGGCATCTATTCCGATGCGGGTGATCAGACCTGCCAGGGTCGGCCGGGCAGCCGCGGGCACGAGTACCAGGACGCGCTGCGCTATGCGCGCTGGGGCGTCGATTACCTGAAATACGATTGGTGCAACACCGGCGGTCGGCGCCCGCGTGCGGCCTACGCGACCATGAGCGATGCGCTGCGCGCAAGCGGCCGGCCGATCGTGTTCAGTCTGTGCGACTGGGGGGTGCGCAAGCCGTGGCGCTGGGGCGCGGCGGCCGGCGGCAACTTGTGGCGTACGACTCCTGACATCTGGGACGCCTGGCGGGGTCGGCACGGTGCCTCGCTCGGCATGCTCAACATTCTCGATCGGCAAGTCGGCCTCGGCAAGTACGCCGGGCCCGGCCACTGGAACGATCCGGACATGCTTGAGATCGGCAATGGCGGGATGAGCGAGGCGCAATACCGTGCCCAGTTCAGTCTGTGGGCCGTGCTCGCCGCTCCGCTCATCGCCGGTAACGACCTCGAGCACATGAATGGCGCGACGCGCGAGATTCTGACCAACCGCGAGGTGATCGCGGTCGACCAGGACCGGCTCGGGATCGAGGGGCACCTTGCGTATCGGCACGGTACGGCCGAGATCTGGGTTCGGCCCCTCGCCGGTGGCCGCGAGGCCGTGGTGCTGCTCAACCGCGGCGCACGAGCAATCAGTATCCGCTTGAGGTGGGCCGAGCTGGGCCTGCCCGGCTATCTGAAGCTGCGCGTGCGTGACCTGTGGCGGCACCAGAATCTGCCCGTCTCGACGCACAGCATGACGTTCAAGCTCGCGCCGACCTCGGCGGTGATGCTGCGCGAGACGCCGGTTCGGCCAACAGGGGCTGTGGCAACGGCCTAACCTCCGGGGATGCAGCGCGTGGCGCGCCGGGGGCGCCGGGCAGTGGATTAGAGCAGGGGGAACGATGAACTCGGTACTGGCCAAAGGCATCTTCGTCGGCGGGCTCACGGGCCTGCTGTTCGGCTTTGACACGGCGGTGATCGCCGGGACGACTCACGGGCTGGCGGTGACCTTTGGGCTCTCGCCCGCGGGGCTCGGCTGGACGGTCTCGAGCGCCCTGTGGGGCACGCTCACCGGGGCGCTGCTGGCGGGCTATCCGGGCGATCGGTTCGGGGCGCGCAACTGCCTGCGCGTCATCGCCGCGATGTATCTGCTCTCGGCGCTCGGCAGCTTCAGCGCGCCGACGCTGGGGCTGTTTGTCGCCGCGCGGGTGCTCGGCGGGCTCGCCATCGGTGCCTCCACGGTACTCGCGCCGACCTATCTGGCGGAAATCGCCCCGGCGGCGCGCCGCGGCGCGCTGGTCGGGGTGTTTCAGCTGAACATCGTGTTCGGGATTCTGGTCGCCTACCTCAGCAATGATCTCATCGGCCGCGCGGCGCTCGGCCCGCAGGACTGGCGCTGGAAGTTCGGGGTCGCGCTGCTGCCGGCGGCGTTGCTCGGCTCGCTGCTGTTTGCCATTCCCAACAGTCCACGCTGGCTCGCAGCGCGCGGCCGTCTCATCGAGGCAGCCGATGTGTTGAGCCGGATCGGTGTGGCGGAGGTCACCGCGGAGCTGGCCGAATATGCCCGCGTACGCGGCGCCTCGAATGGAGCGCTGGCACGGCTGTCCTGGCGGCGCCACGCCCGGCCCATGTGGCTCGCGATTGCGATTGCGGGGTTCAATCAGCTCTCGGGCATCAACGCCATCCTCTACTACCTGAACGATATCTTCGTGGCTGCCGGCTACGGTCGGGTATCGGCCGCCGGACAGGCGGTCATCATCGGGGCGACCAACCTGCTGTTCACGCTGCTGGCGCTCGCGGTGATCGACCGGTTCGGACGCCGCTCGCTGCTACGGGTCGGTTCGCTCGGCCTGATCGTCGCACTCGCGGCCACCGCCTACATCGAGTTGTCGGGAACGCACCAGGGCTGGTTGCTGTGGATGCTGGTGCTGTTCATCGCCTCGTTCGCGTTCTCGCAAGGAGCGGTCATTTGGGTCTATATCGCCGAGATCTTCCCCACCGAAGTGCGCTCGCGCGGGCAGGCGCTCGGCGCCTCCACCCATTGGTTCATGGATGCGTTGATCGCAACGCTGTTTCCGGTTGCGGCCGCGTACTCCAAAGGGCTGCCATTCGTCTTCTTTGCGCTCGCCATGGTGGTGCAACTCGTGGTGGTGACGCTGTTCTTCCCGGAAACGCGCCGTGTGCGGCTCGAGGAGATGGAGCGTGCGCTTGAGCGCGCCTGAGCAGCGGTGCTCAGGCGGCGCGCGGCTGGCCGTCTGTGTGCTGGTCGGCCTGGCCGCGCCGCTGCGACACGCGGCCGCGCGCGTGCCGGAGCGCGATCAGCTCTACCGGCCGCAGGTGCACTTCACGCCGCGGCGCCATTGGATGAATGACCCGAACGGGCTCGTGTACTACCACGGTTGGTACCACCTGTTCTTCCAGTACAACCCGTACGGGGATCGCTGGGGGCACATGAGTTGGGGTCACGCCGTGAGTCGCGACCTGCTGCATTGGCGGCAACTGCCGGTGGCGATTGCGCCGGGGCGGCATACCGTGATTTTCTCCGGCAGCGCTGTGGTGGACTGGCACAACAGCAGCGGCTTTGGGGCGGCAGGACGGCCGCCGCTGGTGGCCGTGTACACCGCCAATCCGCGCCATGGGCCGGGGTTGCAGACCGAGAATCTCGCCTACAGCACCGATGGTGGGATGCACTGGCGCAAGTACGCACACAACCCGGTGCTCAACATCGGCCTGCACAACTTCCGCGATCCGAAGGTCCTCTGGTACGCCCCCGCGCACGATTGGGTGATGGTGGTCTCGCGGGCCGCGCAGCATCGGATCTCGTTCTACACCTCGCCGGATCTGAAGACATGGACGCACCGCAGTGATTTCGGTCCGGCGGGCGATACCCGCGGGGTGTGGGAATGCCCCGATCTGTTCGCATTGCCGGTCGAGAACCGCCCCGGGCAGCGCCGCTGGGTGCTGAAGATGGACGTCCAGCAGCATCGGCCCGGCACCGGGGGCGGCGGCCAGGTGTTCGTCGGCCGGTTCAACGGCCACAGGTTTACGGCCTCGAATCCGCACCCGCAGGCGCTCGATCTCGGTGAGGACTACTACGCGAGCGCCTCCTGGTCGGACCTGCCGCGCGGCGCAGCGCCGGTCGTCACGCTTGGCTGGATGGACAACTGGCTCTACGCCCAGAGTGCGCCGACTTCGCCTTGGCGCGGCGCCATGGCCTTCCCCCGCCGGTTGTCGCTACGGTGGCACGATGGGCGCTATCAGCTGCTGCAGCGGCCGATTGGCGCGCTCGTGCGGTTGCGCGAGGCGCCCCGCAGCCTCGGCGGCTTCACGGCTGAGCAAGACCGGCGGCTGCTCGCCGTGCCGGCCCGGGGCCGCGCGCATGAGATCCGGGCACGCATCCGGGTCGGACGTCGCGGCGGGTTTCGCTTGGCGTTCGGCTCGCCCGACGGGCGGACGGTCACGCTCGGCTACGAGGCGGCCACCGGAATATTCAGCGTCGATCGTACGGGCCACTATCCATTTTCCCGCCAATTCGATTCGCACAATGTCGCGCCGCTCAGCAGTCCCACCGGTGAGATCGAACTCGACCTGATCATCGATCGCTCCTCGGTCGAAGCGTTCGTCAACCACGGCGTGCTGACGGTCGCCGAGCGCATGTTCCCGCGCACAGGCGCCTACACCGTGACGGTGCGGACGATCCACTCGCGGGTGCAGCAGATGACGATCTGGACCCTGCACTCGATCTGGCCTCGTGCCGGCTCGCCCGTCGATAGCCGTACGAGGGCCAGAGGCGGCCGCTAGCGGGAGCGGGCCGGCTTCGGCTGGAGGGTGCGCGGCATGTCGAGAGTCTGTGGACGCAGCGATTCCTTGTACGCTGCAGCAAAGGCTTCAACAAAGGTCGGCGGCAGATGGTCCGCCGGCCGATCGAGAAGGTTGCGGTAGAAGGTGCTGAACAGCGCCCAATACTGCGCCGGATCGGCCTTGCCGCGCTGATTCGGGACCCGGGCCTCGAGCTCGGCCGGATCCAGGCGACCCAGGAAGTCGATGAAGGCGACCCGCAGGGCCTGCGCCAACGCCTGATCGTGTGCCTTGGCCTCATCATGCCGTTCGCGCAGCCAGCGCACCGCGTCGAGGGTATGGGCCTGATGTTGATTGAACAGCTCGAGCAGGAGCTCCTCGACGGTCAGCTGGCCGAGGGTGGGGGTGTCGGGCTCCGGCGGCGGGGGCGCGATCCGGAACCGATCCCGAATCTGTCCGCGGGAGCGCTCGAGGTCTTTCAGGCCGACCAGGGTCTCGCGCAGCAGGCGACCGGCCAGATGCATCAGCGCCTGTGCATGGGGCGCCAGCGCCTCCGGTCTGAGACCGGCGCCCCGGCAGAACAGCTGCCAATCGGTGCCCTCGAGTGCGGTCGGTTCCTCTCGATTCGCCGCGCGCGCCAGGCGCGCGAGTCGCCGGGCCACGGTGTCTTCCCCGGCTTCCGCGCCCGGACCGTGGGCGCCGCGCAAGGGTTCGGTCGCGCGCAGCCGGGGCGGCAGCGCGCGGCCCTGTCCGAAGGCATCCCCCGCGCGCAGCTCGCCGGTGCCGGCGGTGGCATCGGCCGCGAGCAGATCCTCCAGATCGAATTGTGCCCCGATGTCCGTCTGCGCCGCGCCGAGGGGGTGCACGGCCATGATGCGCGAGGGCAGGAGCGCGGCCGACTGGCTCGAGTGCGTTTCCTCCAGGGAGACGCCGATCTGGTATTCCCCGAGGCGCAGCACATCGCCGTCGCGCAGCCGGTAGGCGCTCTCCCCCCGGCGGCCGATTGGCTCCGGGGCGTCATTCACGAACACCCCATTGGTGCTGAGGTCCTCGAGGTGATAGTGCCCATCGCGGTAATCGACCCGGGCGTGGTGGGCCGATACGTAGCGGTTCGCGTCCGGCAGGCTCCAGTCGTTATCCGCCGAGCGGCCGATGGTGCCGCCGCTCGGGCCGAACTCGATGCTGTCCTTGCCGGCCAAGTGCCGGCGCTGAGCGCTGATGACGCGCAGGCGAAGCGTCATGGTGCTGATACTCGAGGTGCGCGTGCTGCCACGTGTGTCCGAATCGCGCGGTCGCGGAGGATTCCGCGGCGCCCGGCGGCGATACCCTATAATGTTCGCCCCCCAAACTAGCAGCGCGCGTGCGCCAATCCATGGCAGCCAGTCACATTTTTCGCATCCTGTTCGTCAATCAGGGCAAGGTCTACGAAGTCTATGCCCGCAAAGTCAATCACGGCGAGCTGTTCGGCTTCATCGAGGTCGAGGATCTGGTCTTCGGCGAGCGCTCCTCGGTGGTGCTCGATCCGTCCGAGGAGCGGATCAAAGGCGAATTCGCCGGAGTCAAGCGCACCTATCTGCCGCTGCACTCGGTGCTGCGCATCGATGAGGTCAAAAAGCAGGGGGTGAGCAAGATCACCGCCCTCGAGGGCGGCGCGAACGTCGCGCAGTTCCCGATGCCGCTGTACTCGCCGCCGGGCGGCGAGAAGAAGTAGCGCCGCCCATGGATGCACCCGTGGTGCTGAGGCTGCCGGGCGCTGCGGCTCTGTCCGGCTTCCGGATCGAGAAACTGCTAGCGCGGGTGCGCTCACTTGATCCGGCGGTGAGCGCACTGTCGGCGCGCTTCGTGCATTTCGCGGCCCTGGCCCGAGCGCTCGGGGCGGATGAGCACCGGCGCCTCGAGCGGCTGCTCACCTATGGACCGACCCTGCCTCCCGGGGAGCCCGGCGGCCAGGCGATCTGGGTGGTGCCCCGCGAGGGCACGATCTCCCCCTGGTCGAGCAAGGCGAGCGACATCGCCCGGGTGTGCGGCCTCGAGGCCGTGCAGCGCATCGAGCGCGGCATCGAATATCGCGTGACCGCCACCCCCACGCTGTCGGCTGCAGGTCTCGCGCGGATCTCGGCGGCCTTGCTCGATCGCATGACGGAGATGGCGCTTACTGATCCGTCTGCAATCGGCCGGCTGTTCAGCCACGCCGCGCCGCGCCCCGTGCGCCGCATCGCACTCGCCGGGGGACGCGCGGCGCTCGAGCAGGCCAACCAGGCGATGGGCCTTGCGCTCTCGGGCGAGGAGATCGAGTACCTGCTGGCGAGCTTCGCGCAGCTTGGACGCGATCCCACCGATGCGGAGCTGATGATGTTTGCGCAGGCAAACTCGGAGCACTGCCGCCACAAGATCTTCAATGCGCACTGGGTCATCGACGGACAGGCGCAGCCGGACTCGCTGTTTGCGATGATCCGCTACACGCACGAGCGCCATCCCGAAGGGGTGCTCTCCGCCTATCGCGACAACGCCGCGGTGATCGAGGGCGCGGCCGGCCGGCGCTATTTCCCGGATCCTCTCACCGGCGCCTACCGCTCCTGCGTCGAGCCCATCGACATCTTGATGAAAGTCGAGACGCACAACCATCCGACCGCCATTTCGCCGTTTCCGGGCGCGGCCACCGGTTCGGGCGGGGAGATCCGCGATGAGGGCGCGACCGGCCGCGGCGCGAAGCCGAAGGCGGGACTCACTGGCTTTACGGTCTCGAACCTGTGCATTCCCGGAGGCGAGCACCCCTGGGAGCGGCCGTTCGGCCGGCCCGGGCGCATCGCCTCGGCGCTGCAGATCATGCTCGAGGCGCCGATCGGCGCGGCGTCCTTCAACAACGAATTCGGGCGGCCGGCCATTTGCGGCTATTTCCGCACCTTCGAGCAGCGCGCGGCCGGCGATCCGCCCGAGCGCCTGCGCGGGTACCACAAGCCCATCATGATCGCCGGCGGCTTGGGCAGCATCCGCCGTACGCACGTCGAGAAGTCCGAGGTGCCGCCCGGGGCGCAGTTGATCGTGCTCGGCGGACCGGCGATGCTGATCGGTCTTGGTGGGGGGGCGGCCTCCTCGGTGGGCAGCGGCACCTCGCACGCCGAGCTCGATTTCGCCTCCGTGCAGCGCGGCAATGCCGAGATTCAACGCCGTGCGCAGGAAGTGATCGACGGCTGCTGGGCGCTCGGGGATGCCAACCCCATCTTGCTGATCCACGACGTCGGTGCCGGTGGTCTGTCGAACGCCGTTCCCGAAGCCGTGGCGCACAGTGCACGCGGGGCGCGCGTGGACCTGCGGGCCATACCGAGTGCCGAATCGGGCCTCTCGCCGCTCGAGTTGTGGTGCAACGAGGCGCAGGAGCGCTACGTCGTCGTCGTGACACCGGCCGAGCTGCCCGCGTTCCGTGCCATCGCCGAGCGCGAACGCTGTCCCTTCGCGGTCATTGGGGAGATTGACGACAGCGGCCGACTCACGGTGCACGATCCGCTGCTGGGTGGCGATCCGGTCGACATGCCGCTCGATGTGCTGCTCGGCAAGCCGCCGCGCATGACCCGCGAGGTGAGCCGCCTCGCCCCGGTGCGCCTGCCCTTGGAACTCGCCTCGATCGAGGTGCGCGAGGCTCTGTATCGGGTGTTGCGGTTACCGGCGGTGGCCGACAAGACGTTTCTGATCACGATCGGCGACCGTACCGTCGGTGGGCTCGTCAGCCGCGATCCGCTGGTTGGCCCCTGGCAGGTGCCGGTGAGCGACGTCGCGGTCACGATGGCCGAGCACGGTGGCACCTGCGGCGAGGCGATGGCCATGGGTGAGCGTACGCCGGTCGCCGTGCTCGATGCGCCGGCCTCAGGCCGCCTGGCGGTCGCGGAAGCCATCACCAATATCCTCGCCGCCGACATCGAACGCCTCGGCGAGATCCGTCTGTCGGCCAACTGGATGGCCGCCTGCGGCGAGCCCGGGGAAGATGCGGCGCTGTATGACACGGTGCGCGCTGTCGGACGCGAACTGTGCCCGGCGCTCGGCATCGCCATCCCAGTGGGTAAGGACTCGCTCTCGATGCGCACCCGCTGGACGGAGGGGGGCGCAGAGAAGGCCGTGGTGGCGCCGGTTTCGCTGATCGTTTCCGCATTCGCGCCAGTGCGCGACGTGGGCAAGACGCTGACTCCGGTGCTGCGCAACGATCCGGACAGCGCCCTCTGGCTGATCGATCTCGGCCGGGCCCGCCTCGGCGGCTCGGCACTGGCGCAGGTGTACGGAGCGCTCGGCAGCGAGCCGGCCGACCTCGACGATCCGGCCGCGCTGGTGAATCTCGCGGCCGCGCTCGCCGAATTGCGCCGGACGCAAGCCCTGCTCGCCTATCATGACCGCTCCGATGGCGGCTTGATCGTGACGCTGCTCGAGATGGCCTTCGCGGGCCACTGTGGTCTCACGGTCGAACTGCCGGCCGGCGGCGCGGCGCCGCTCGCGCAGCTGTTCGCCGAGGAGCCCGGCGTCGTGCTGCAGGTTGCCGAGGGTCACGAGCCGCTGCTGCGCGCCGTGCTCGAGCGGCACGGGCTCGCCGCGCGCGCCCTGCGCCTCGGTGCGCCGCAGCGGGCGTTGCGCGTGCAGGTGAGCTGCGGGGGCGAGCGCGTTCTCGATGAATCCTGGCGAGATCTGCGCGCGGCGTGGTCGGAGACCTCCTGGCAGCTGCGCCGGCTGCGCGATGATCCCGAGTGCGCCGACGAGGAATACGCCGCGCAGACCGACGAGCAGGATCCGGGCCTGAGCGTCGCGCTCGGCTTCGATGCCGAGGAGGACATCGCCGCGCCCTACATCGCCCATGGCGCGCGCCCGGCCGTTGCCGTTCTGCGCGAACAGGGCGTGAACAGTCACACCGAGACCGCGGCGATTTTCGAGCGGGCGGGCTTCGCGCCCTACGACGTGCACATGACCGATCTGATCAGTGGCCGGCGTACGCTCGAGGAGTTCGTGGGGCTTGCGGCCTGCGGCGGGTTCTCCTATGGCGATGTGCTCGGCGCCGGGGAGGGCTGGGCGAAGTCGATCCTGTTCAATGAGCGTCTTCGCGAGCAGTTCCAGGGGTTCTTCGAGCGCCGCGACACCTTCGCACTCGGCGTGTGCAACGGCTGTCAGATGTTCGCCGCGCTGAAGAACATCATTCCGGGCACCGAGCACTGGCCGCGCTTCGTCAGCAACCGCAGCGAGCAGTACGAATCGCGCCTGACGCTGGTCGAGATCCTCGATTCTCCCTCGGTGCTGCTCGCCGGCATGGCAGGCTCGGTGCTGCCGATCGCCGTGGCGCACGGGGAGGGGCGGGCGGAGTTCGCGAGCGCCGCGGCGCAGCAGGGCTGTGAGCGCAGCGGCCTCATCGCCGTGCGCTACGTCGATCACCAGCGCCAGACCGCCGTCACCTACCCGTACAATCCCAACGGCTCCCCGGCCGGCATCGCTGCGCTCAGCAATGCCGACGGGCGGGTCACGATCACCATGCCGCACCCGGAGCGCTCGGTACGCTCGCTGCAGAATTCGTGGCGGCCCGACGGGGCCGGTGAGTTCAGCGGCTGGATGCGGCTGTTCCGCAATGCGCGGCGGTTCGTCGGATGATGCCGATGGGCGTGGCGCCCCGGGGCGCGATGGCTCGGCTCAGGCCAATACGTCCGCGAGAATACTGTGGCCGTGAGCCCATGCGGCCAGCATGTCCGCGAGGTGCTGCTGATCCTGACTGGGCACGCGCTGCAGCACTTGGCCCGTGGCCGCGTTCTGGATCTCGGCAATCGTGTTGCCGGTCACGGGGTCGACGCGCAGGATCAGCACGTGGCTGGTGCTGGCCAGGCGCTCGTTGATCTGGGCAAGGGACTGCTGCAGAGCATCGCGCGAAGTCGAGGCGTGCTGGCTCGTCGCCGCCCCCCCACCGGCGCTGCGCGTCTGGGATGGGAGCACGCTGCTGTCGCCGCTGGCCGCTGAGCCGACCCCCGCGGCGGCGCCGACCGAGAGGGAACCCTGCTCTTCGTTGCTCATGCGTTAGACCTTGCCGTACGGGCTCAAGTGAATGCCGGCTAAGCGGCGGGCCGCGGGCTCGGCTTAGCCTGCGGCGCTGCGCACGGGCTGGCCTCTGACCTCCGGGCCGATCGCGGCCCAGGCCTCGCGAATCTCACTCAGCAGGCTTTGTACTTCGGCAACCGCCGCTGCATCGTTGTTGGCATTGGCGTGCAGCAAGCGGCTTACCATGTACTCGTACAGACTGCTCAGATTCTGCGCCAGTGCGCCGCCGCGCTGGCGGTCCAGGCTGCCGCGCAGCTCGCCGAGCAACACGACCGAACTGTGCAGCAGACCCGCCTTGCGACTGATCTGGCCCTGTTCGATGCAGGCGCGCGCCGTGATCAGCCGGCCGAGGACCGCATCGAACAAGGTCAGCACGAGAGTGTGCGGATCGGCGCTTGCCACGACGCCGTGGGCATTGACGCTGCGATAGGCGGCCACCTTGGATTGCGCGGAGTAAGGGCTCACGGTTTGTCGCTCTGTGTCCTGGTGCTCACTGTAGCGGCTCGATTCCGCACAACTTGAGGCCCCGCGGTATCAACCGCTCGCGGTTCCCTTGGGCGCATTCGGCAACGTGGCGAACGCCTGGGTCAGATACGAGGAGGTGCTCTGCAGCTGCGAGAGCAGCGCGTTCAGCGCCGAGTACTGCTGGGTGAGACTCGCCTGCAGCATGCTCATCTGCTGAGTGAGCTGCTGGCTCTGCTGGGTGAGCGCATTGTTCTGCTGGACCAGCGACTGGCTGAGGGAAGCGATCGGACCATTGCTGCCGAGCTCGCTGTTGAGTACCGTGTTCAAACCGGAGGCGATGCCGCCCGTGCCGGCGAACAGATTGCTGACGGCGCTGAAATTGGTATCCAGGGCCACCGACAGCTGCGCCATGTTCAGGCTCAAGCTACCGTCGCTGTTGGCCGTGATGCCGATGCTCGCCAGGCTGGTGTAGGTGGATGAGCCGGTGTTCACGAACCCGTAGAGCGCGGACTGGATCTGGCTCTGTGCGCCCGTCAGTGCTGCGTTGCCCATCAGGGGGCCGGCGGTGCCGGTCGTGGCGTCGTAGCCGCCAAGTTGCGACAGCGAGCTCTGCAGCGTGTTGTAGGCGTCGACAAAAGTCTTGATGTTGCCTTCGATCGTCGCGGTATTGTCCGCCACCGTCAACGTTGCCGGTGTGGATGTGGTGGTGAGGAGATTCAAGGAGACGCCGCTCAGTGCGTCGGTGACGGTGTTGCTGGCGCTGGTGTAGCTGACCCCTGCAATGCTGAAGCTCGCATCCTGAGCCGCGGTCTGCTGGGTGAAATTCGTGCTGCCGCTGCCGTAGGTCAGCGCCGACAGGCCGTTGCTGGTGTCGGTCTCGCTGATCGAGATGGTGTTGGCGGCGCCCGTGAGGGTGGAGGTGAGCACCAGATGTGCGCCGTTCGTGCCCGTGACGACGCTCGCTTCGATGCCCGGGTTGCCGCTGGCCGAATCGATCGCGGCCGCGATCCCGGACAGTGTGTCGTTGCTGGTGCCGATCACGACCGAGAAACTGCTGCCGCCGAGTGACAGCTGCAGCGTTCCGGTGCCGACCGTGGCCGAGCTGCTGCTGTAGGCCGTGCTCGAGACGATCTGCTGAGCCTGGGCGAGCTGACTGATCGATACGCTGTACGAGCCGAGCGTTGCGCTCGAGCCGGCGGTCGCCGTGAAGGCGGTCGGATCGCTGCTCGTGGCGCCGAGTGAGCCGAAGGCGGCCGGCGTGTCGATCGCGGCAAGCGAGGACTGGAACGTGGACAGCGCACTTTTCAGTTGACCGACCGAAGACATCTCCGAGGTCACGGCCTGGGTCTGCTGCTTGATGAGCGATTCCTGCGGCGCTTGGGTGGCGGCCACCAGCTGCGATACCAGGGAGGAGACATTGATGACCGAGCCGCCAGCGGCCCCTGCGCTCGTGCTGCTGGCGACGGAAACCGGAGAGGAGGAGGAACTCGACATTACGCAGTGCTCCTATGACAGGTCCGATGCGCCGATCCTGAGAACCCTGTCTGCGCCGGGCAGTCGCGCGGAGTCCGTCTCGCAAAGCCCAAGGGGCGAGGCCTTGCGGCGCCCGCCCCCCGGAGTCCTGGTTCGAGGCAGATGCCTCATGTTGAACCGCGCGGCATCCTTACGGCAGCTTCTGCAGCAGCGTGAGGATGTTCTGCGGGATCGTGTTCGCCTGCGCGACCATCGCCGTGCCCGCCTGCTGCAGGATCTGCGCCTTGGACAGGTTCGAGGTCGCCTGAGCGTAGTTCGTGTCCACGATCTGGCTCTTGGCGGCAGAGAGGTTCTGCGAGTCCGTCTGCAGGCCCGAGACGGCCGCCTGGAACCGGTTCTGGTAGGCACCGAGGGCCGCACCGCTGGTGGCGATCTGCTGCAGCGCATTGTCGATCGAGATCAGCGTCAGATTCGACTGATCGACGGTCGTGACATTGACGCCGCTCAGATACTGAGCGTTCGAGGAGGCGGTGGGCGTGCCAGT
>DAHVTM010000111.1:0-20960 GCA_027324195.1 Gammaproteobacteria bacterium
GTCTGATCCTGATCGTCTGCTTCGGGCAGGAAACCCGCGGGCTCGATCTGCGGCGGCTGGACCGAGCGTTGATCCGATCGCGCTGAGCGGTCAGCCGCGATGCAACAGCAGCAGCGCCAGACCATGCTGCGGCACGGTGACCACGATCCGTCCACCGACCAACTGCACCGGGCGCGGCGGGGTCAGTCGACCGGCGTCGCGCAAGACTCTGATCTGCTGCGGTGTCGGCCATGATGGTCTGCCCATGGCATCGAATGCGCGCAACACGTTGCTGTGTGTATCGTCTACGCGCCACAACAGCCCACGCGCCGCAGCGGGAAAACCGTCGATCGTGATGTCGAATACGCGTTGAGCACGCCGGCGCGGAGGGGGGGTGTAATGGTGACCGCGGCCATCCGGAGGGGCGTAATCCCACAGCGCCAGCACCAACGAGCCGGTGCGCGTACGCGTGATCAACGCAGATCGGGTCTTCGGCAGCAAGCGCACATGGCCGAGCCGGTGCAGCAGCACAAAGGCATTGAAGGACGGTTTCGGGATGTCGTCCTCGGCGATTAGTCCAAAGCCGCCGTAGAAGGGTTTATGGATCACTCCGCCTTCCTCGAAGACATCGGAGAACGTCCAATAACTCATCGCCTGCAGCAGCCCGGCGCACTGGCGGATGGTCGAGGCGATCCACGGGCCCATGTAGGGCGTGTCGGTGACGTCCGGCTCGTTGCTGTAGCTCGCGTTGAACTCGGAGAGAATCAATGGCAGATGCGGATACGGCGAACGGGCGATCTGGCGATGGACCTTGCGCACCGCGCGACACACCATTGTCCGGCGGGAAACATGCATGTGCCTTGCAAACACGTGCTCGGCAGTGTCGTTCCCGTAGACGTGGGTGCTGACGAAGTCGATCGGCACGTGCGCCCGCGCGACGTGGCGCAGGAATGCGCTGACCCATGCGGCCTGTGCAGTAGCCGGACCGCCGACGCGCAGGCGGGGATTGACGCTCTTCAGCGCCCGGGCCGTATGGTCGTAGAGCGTGAAGTAGGTCTTCTGCTTCGGTACGCCACCCCAGAAGCTCAGGTTCGGCTCGTTCCAGACCTCGAAATACCACTTCGCCACTTCGTTGATGCCGTAGCGCGCGATGAAATGGCGGGCCAATGCCTCGATCATGCGGTCCCAAGCCGCATAGCTGCGCGGCGGGGACACATTCGGGCGATACCAGAACGGTTGCACGGCGTGCCGATTGCTCGCGAGCGCCCGCGGCATGAAGTCGAGTTCTACGTACGGTCGGACGCCATGCGCGCGCAGCGCATCCATGATCTGGTCGACATAGGAAAAGTTGTACGGTTCGGTCGCCTCGCTGCCCTTGTGTCGCTGGCCGTGACGGTTATAGAAAAGCGCCGCGTGCCCCACGAGAAGTCCCACATCGTCGTCGAGCAGGCCGTGGAAGCGCACGTAGCGGATGCCCGTTTCGGCACGCATCATCCGCAGGTCGTGCTGATAGTTCGCCCGCAGCACGAGCACCGCCCGACCCGATCCGAACATGCGCTCCCAGAAGTGCGGAAACGCCTGACCCGGTGCCTGCGCATCGATGTGCAACGCCTCGCTCGCGAGCGGGGACGCCACGCTCGCCGGCGCCGCATCAACCCGCGCGCCGCTGCAGCACGCCAGTGCAGCGAGCAGAGCAGAAAGCAGGGTACGATTCATGGCTGTTTCTCCGCGGCGGCAGGCAATGAGGGTCCGTGGCTCGAAGCGGCTCGGCCGCTATGGTAGAGGATTTCCGCCACGGAGAGCGGGCGTCGCGCAGTGGCCGAGCGGTGTGCCGGCTACTGGCGCGCCGCCGGCAGCCAGCCGCCGGTGAATCCGGCGCGCAGCAGACCTTGGCGGACATACGGATTGGCGCGCATGACGCGCCAGATGAGCCCGCTGCGCTCATTTTCGATCATGGCGATGATCGGGCCTTGGTCGATCCCGAGGTAATTCCCGTCGACCCAACCGAGCCCACGGACGACGTGTCCGTGATGTGCACGCGCCGCATCCGTGAAGCTCGGGTTGAATGAATCGAGAAATCCGTAGCGCGTGTAGATCAGCGTGCCGTAGCGGCGCAACAGCGCCGCCGTTCCCCGGCTGACGACATGTGGTGCAAAAGGGAGCGAGGCAACCATGGCAGTTGGCGCGAGCGTGCCGTCGTCTTTGTTGGGCCGGGTGATGCCGCGTGCGACGTAGTCATAGAAGCGGCGGGTACTGCGCTGGAACGGTGCGGTGACGTTGCCAGGGCCGTCACAGGTGGTCAGCCCCCAGATGTTCGGGCCGTATCCGGCCCATTTGTGCGGGTTGCGAATTGCATATGCGCGCTGCGCCAACGTGGCGCGGCGTGAGTTCTCGAAATACGTCTCGTGGTGTGCACGCATGAACGCGTCGGCGATGCCACGCAGATCGATCCACACAGCCGTGTACTGATGACCAAACTGGGGTCCGAACGCCAACAGGGTCTGACCATCGATGTGACGCCAGTCCGCCGCGTCGGTGGAGGTCCACGCCTGCCACGCGTTGGCACGCAATGGGTGATTGGGCGAGCCCAGAGCGAGAATGTACAGAATCGATGCTTCGTTGTAGCCGGCCCAGCGTACCCGGGAGAAGCCGCTTTCGGGATACCAGGCGATGCTGACGCGCGGATCGGCGCCGGGCGCGGCCCAGCGCCAGTTCACCCGCAGATACAATTGCCGGGCCAGAGTGCGGATCTGCCTCTCGAGCGGGGTTGGCCGGTCGAAATAACTGCCGGCGGTGAGCACGCCGGCCATCAGCAACGCGGTATCGATGGTCGACAGTTCACTGTGCGGCGCGCGCAACCCGGTGTGCAGATTCAGAAAGTGATAGAAGAATCCCTGGTAGCCCGCCATACCGCGGCGCGCCGGACCCTGTGGCAGACTCCACAGGAACGCCAGGGTGGTACGCACGCGCTCGGCAGCCGCGCGGCGGCTGACGTAACCACGCTCAGCGCCGATGACTTCGGCGGTGAGCGCAAAGCCGGTCGCGGCGATGCTCGAGGGTGCCGGCGTCGGCCAGCGATCCGGCGCCAAGCCGTTGCGGGGATTGGTGGTCTGCCAGAAATATTCGAACGTGCGCCGCTCGATGTCCCGATACATGCCGCGCGAATTGGCGGTGATGCTGCGGATGCGCGCAGCAGGCAGCGCGGGGATCACCCGCTCGGCCGCGCTTGCGCCACGCGCACAGGCCAGTGTGCTGAGCACACACAGCGCCATGAGCAGGGCTCGATGTCTGGGCGGGCCGATGAGCGTCATGCGCTAGAAAGCGTCGCCCAGCGGCCGCAGGTGCGCTACGGCGCCAGAATTCCGGACGATGAGGTACGTCTCGAGGAACCGCATTAGGCCGCACGCGGCGGCGTTGGCCACGTCCCGGAAGCTTGTGGAAAAGTGCACTGCCGCTGTGAAGGGTCGAATGACGAAGCTAAAATATCGCAATTCGGCGGCCGGTCAAGTCACCGCTCGTCGGCCGGCCGGTCCGACAGCCGCAGCGGCAATGACCTCGGGCAGCCGCCAGCGCCCGCTGCGCGGACGAGCGCCGCCGTGGCGAGCCGCAGTCCGGGGGAAGAATTCGGGCGCTGGGACGTCTTACACCGATACAGAGGGCGCGCAGAGAACCCGCCGCGCTCCACTCGATCCGCCGGCAGCTGCCGCCCGTCCGCCAGATCACAGGATCATTGGATCATGAGCCGTTCGTTCATCTCGCAGGGCGCCCCAAACTCACCTCGAGGCGAGCATGCCAGTGCCGCCCCGATGCGCCAGGAGTTTCCACGTCCGCTACCGCGGTTCAGTCTGCTCGCTCCGGAGCGCGGCCGCTCGAGCCACGATCAAATTGCGGCGATTCTCGGCACCGAGCTGCTGCAGGGACGTTATCCGCCCGGGGCTACCATGCCTGGAGAGGCTGAGCTCTGCACCCGTTTTCACGTCTCGCGCACCGTGTTGCGAGAGGTGATGAAGACACTTGCCGCCAAGGGCTTTGTCGTCCCGAAAACGCGGGTCGGAACGCGGGTTCGCGATGCGCTCTTCTGGAATTATTTCGACGCCGATGTGCTCGCCTGGCGACTGCGGCTTGGCCTTGACGACGAGTTCCGCATGACGCTGACCGAGGTGCGTCGGGCGGTGGAGCCGGCCGCCGCAGCGCTCGCCGCGCAGCGGCGCCGGCCCGAAGATATCGCACAGCTGCGTGAGTGCCTGCGGCAGATCGGCCGGGCCGGTCAGTCGCGCCAGAGTTTCGCGGCCGCCGATCTGGACTTCCACCTGGCCATCGGCAGCGCCTCGGGCAACCCGCTGATCCGCTCCATCGCCGGGGTCATCGAGACGGCACTGGTCGCCTCATTCACCTACAGCTCGCCCGTGGATGACCCGAGCGATCACGCCGCAAGCGTCACAGGACACGCGGCGGTGGTCGATGCGATCGAGGCCGGCGATGCATCCGGCGCGGCGCAAAGCATCCTGGCGGTGATCGACACGGCCGTGCGGCGCATCGACAAGCATCGCGGCACGAGCAGCTAGGCCGCGCGGGCTCGGCGGTCATACCCAGCCACCGTCTACGATGTACTGCTGGCTCGTACAGGCACTGGCGGCATCCGAGGCGAGGAACGCCACCACATTGGCGACCTCGGCGGGCTGAAGTTTCCGCTTCAGGCACTGCCGTTCCGTGATCTCGCGCTCCGTCTGCGCAGTGACCCATTTTTCGAGCTGGCGCGGCGTCATGATCCAGCCCGGCGCAACCGCATTGACGCGAATGCCGTACGGACCGTAATCGCGGGCCAGCGAGCGGGTCAGACCAAGGATGGCGGATTTCGCGGCGGTATACGCCACCATGCCGCCCTGGCCGATCATCCAGGAAATCGAGCCCAGATTGATGATCGAGCCGCGGCCGATGGTCTGCATGCCCGCCAGCACCGCCTGCGCGCAGAAGAACTGCTGTTTGAGATTGACGGCAATCAGACGGTCCCACAGCGCTTCGCTGAGCGTATCGCTCGCATGTCGCTCGTCATTCGCGGCGTTGTTGACCAGCACCTCGATGGGCCCGAGGCGTGCACCGATGGCTGCAATCGTCCGCTGCAGCGCTGCCACATCGGTGAGGTCACAGTGCTCGAAGTGCACACTCGCGCCGGCTCCGGTCAACTCCTGCACCAATGCGCGCGCAGGCCCCTCGAGCACGTCGATGAAGACGACTCGAGCCTGCTGCGCAGCGAATTGCCGTACGATGGCCTCACCGATGCCCGAGCCGCCGCCAGTGACGAGCACGATCCGCTCCTTCAGTTCAGAATACAAGGCTGACATGGTCGGACTCCGTTGCAAGGTTGTTACATCGGGCCAGCTCGGCAGGACCCGGCCATACGCGCATCTTACTGCACCGGCTCGAGCCACAGCGCCGGCCGGCGACCATTGATCGAGGAGCATCGGGCACACATGACACTCACCGGGGAACTGTTCATCGGCGGCACGCGCCACAGCACGCCACAACGCTTTCGCGCACTCGATCCGGCTCACAACCGCGCACTGGAGCCGCCGTTCAGCGCCGCCGGCGCTGCGCAGATCGAGGCCGCCTGTGCGCTCGCGCACGCCGCGTTCGATCCATACCGCGCGCTGGCACCGGCGCGGCGGGCGGCTTTTCTCGAGTCCATCGCGCAGCACATTCTCGAGCAGGGCGAGGCTCTGCTCGAGCGGGCCCACGCGGAAACGGCGCTGCCGGCGGCACGGCTCGCGAACGAGCGCGCTCGCACGGTCGGGCAATTGCGCATGTTTGCCGCCGAATTGCGCAGCGGGGCATGGCTTGGATTGCGCGTCGATCCGGCACTGGCGGACCGCCAGCCGCTGCCGCGCCCCGACCTGCGCCAGCGCAAGATCCCCTGTGGGCCGGTGGCAGTGTTCGGCGCGAGCAACTTTCCGCTGGCGTTTTCAGTTGCCGGAGGCGACAGCGCCGCGGCGCTCGCCGCAGGCTGTCCGATCGTGGTGAAGGGCCATCCGTCCCATCCCGGCACCAGCGAGTGGGTCGCCGGAGCAATCGTCGCGGCGGCGGCCGAGACGGGCATGCCCGCGGGCGTATTTTCGCTGCTCAACGGCCCGGACACGGCGCTCGGTGCGGCGCTAGTCGGCGACGGGCGCATCAGCGCGGTGGCGTTCACCGGTTCGCGCGCCGGCGGACAGGCGCTGATGCGGGCGGCTGCGGAGCGGGCAGTGCCCATCCCGGTGTTCGCCGAAATGAGCAGCATCAATCCGGTGATCGTGCTGCCGGCGGCGCTGGCCGGCCGCGCCGCGAGCCTTGCGCAGGCATTCGTCGGCTCGGTAAGCCTCGGCGTCGGTCAGTTCTGCACCAATCCCGGTCTCGTGCTGGTGCGGGACGGCCCGGGAATGGATCAGTTCATTGCAGCGGCCACCGCCGCATTCGAAGCCGTCGCACCGGGAGTCATGTTGAGCGACGGCATTCATCGCAACTATGCACACGGTCTGCAGCGGCTGAGCGGACACGGTGCACAGCTGCTCGCTCAGGGTGGCGCAGCCGTGGCGGCGAACGCGGCCCGCGCAGCCCTGTTCAGCGTCCCGGCAGCGATGCTGCTCGCGCACCCGGGGCTGGCAGAGGAGGTCTTCGGGCCCGCCTCGCTGCTGGTGCGCTGCACGAGTGCAGAGGAGATGCACCAGGTCGTCGAGCGTCTCGACGGTCAGCTGACTGCGAGCTTGCAGATGACGGATGAGGATCGGGCACTCGCACAGCAGTTGCTGCCCGTGCTCGAGCGCAAGGCTGGTCGCATTCTGATCAACGGCTGGCCCACCGGCGTCGAGGTCTCGCATGCGATGGTGCACGGCGGCCCGTTCCCGGCGACGTCCGACGGCCGGAGCACCTCGGTCGGCACGTTGGCGATCGAGCGGTTTCTGCGCCCTGTGTGTTACCAGGGGTTCCCGGACGAGTTGCTGCCCGCGGAATTGCGTGCCGCACAGCTGCCGCGCTGGCCGCACCGACTCGAGGGCGAATTGCGTCTCGGCAAGCCGGCTTGAACTGCGCTCTAGCCGCACGCTCGGGTGACAACGCTCACAGCGGTCGCGGCGCCGCACTCTCTGCGGCGCCGCGCACCAGAGTGTTGCGCAGCGGCAGCACAAACGCATCGGCGCTGATCTCGAACACATCGCCCGGCGCGGTGCGGATCTGGTCGGCAAAGGACAGTGTTGCCGTGCCAAAGAAATGCACATGCACGTCGCCTGGCCGGCGAAAGCCCGCATATTTGAAATGATGATGCTCCAGGTTGGCGATCGAGTGCGACATGTTCGACTCGCCGGTCAGAAATGGCTTCTCCCAGAGCAGACGCCCCCCGCGATAAATGCGGCTCATGCCTCGAACGTCGGTCGGCAGCGTGCCGGTGAGTAGTTCCGGACCGAGTGCGGCCGGGCGCAGCTTCGAGTGCGCGAGCCACAGGTAATTGTGCCGCTCGGTGAGGTGGTCGGAAAATTCGTTTGCCAGGCAGAAGCCCAGCCGACGCGGCACGCCCTCGGAATCGATGAGATAGATCCCGGCAAGCTCCGGCTCCTCGCCGCCGTCGAGCGCGAAGGCCGGCGCGGTGAGCGCCGCACCGCTCGGCACGACACTCGACCCGTCGCCCTTGTAGAACCACTCCGGCTGCACACCGACGGTGCCCGGGGCGGGTTTGCCGCCCTGCAGCCCCTCCTGGAAGATGCGCATCGAGTCGGTCTGCCCGCCCTCGGCTGCGGCAAGCGCGTGCATCCGATCGCGGCTCGCGGCCGAACCGAGGTGCGTCAGCCCCGTTCCGGTCAGGTACAGATGAGCGGGGTCTGGGTGGTCGATGGGCGGCAGGAGCCGAGCGCTGGCGAGCTCGAGGTGCCGGCCCGAGCGCCTGCGCTCGGCGGCCTGCGTCAGGCTCACTCCCTCAGCAAGGGCTGCGCTCGCCAGGGCGTGCACGCTCGGCGCTTCCAGAAGCGGCTCGGCGCGCCGCTCGTCCAACAGTGCGGCGACGCACCGCGTCCCGTTCACTTCGATCTGCAAGAGACGCAACGACATAAGCTCCCCGTACGGCTGGCGTGCGCCGAGCGGACTTCATCATAGTGCAGCGGCGCCCAAATGTCTGAGTTAAAAAGCCTCCTTGACAGCCGGTCTGGGCACTCCGTATTGTCTGAGTAATACGCGCAATGACTCGGCAGCGCGAACTCGAGCCAGAATTCTCCGATCCGGAGCGCTAAGCATGGCACTGACGGTGAGTGGCGCAGCGGCTGCTGCGCAGGCGGACACGCCGCGTCGATATACAGCCGCCCTCGTGGTGCTCGCCACCGTGTTTTTCATGTGGGGCTTTGCCACCGTTCTGAACGACATCCTGATTCCGCACCTGAAGTCCGCGTTTCGGCTCGACTACGCGCAAGTGCTGCTCGTTCAGTTCGTGTTCTTTCTGGCGTATCTGGTGATGGCCATGCCGTCGGCGAAGATCCTCGAGCGCACCGGCTACAAACTCGCGGTCGTACTCGGCCTGCTCGGCATGGCTGCAGCCGCCGGCGGCTTCATCCCGGCGGCGATGCTCGAGTCGTACGGCCTGTTCCTGTTCGCCCTGTTTGTGCTCGCCGGGTCGATCACGCTGCTGCAGGTTGCGGCGAACCCGTATGTGGCAGTGATCGGTTCAGCGCAGACCGCCTCGAGCCGGCTGAATCTGGTTCAGGCGTTCAATTCCGCCGGCACGATGCTCGCGCCGCTGTTCGGCAGTCTGCTGATCCTCGGCCGCGGTGCGCGCCACGCCGCCCCTGGGGCCGCGGCCCTGACGGCCGCGCAGCGTGCCGCCGGCGTGCACACGGTCGAACTCCCCTACGCGATCATGGCCGCGGTGCTCGTGCTGCTCGCGCTGCTGGTCTGGCGGGTCCGGCTGCCGGACCTCGGCAAGCAGACCCGGCGTGCCGCGCAGGCCGAGCGTGCGCGCCAGAGTCTCTGGCAGCATCGCAATCTCGTGCTCGGCGTGCCGGCCATTGCGCTGTACCTGATCTGCGAGGTCGGCATCGGCTCGACGCTGGTGAACTTCCTGTCGCTGCCTTCGATCGGCGCGATGTCCCACGCCCGGGCAGCCGATTACCTCACCATTTATTGGGGCGGCGCGATGGCCGGCCGCTTCATCGGCGCCTGGTTTCTACGGTGGATGCGGCCGCAAAGAGTGCTGGCGGCCGTCACTATCGGGGCGCTCGTGCTGGTCGGCGTCGCCATCGTCTCGAGCGGATCGGTGGCGATGTGGAGCCTGCTTGCGGTTGGACTGTGCAACTCGATCATGTTCCCGACCATTTTCACGCTCGGCATCCGCGGCCTCGGACCGCTCACCGAAGAAGGCTCGGGTCTGCTCATCATGGCCATCGCCGGGGGCGCCCTCGCCGAACTGCAGGGAGTGCTCGCCGATGCCATTGGCCTGCATCTGTCCTACGTTCTGCCGTGGCTCTGTTACGGCTACGTGCTGTTCTACGCGCTGCGCGGTTACCGCCTCACGGCTGCCGCGCACGACGAGCCGCTGACCGCCTCGTGAGCGGCTCGGCGCGCCGGGACCCGCCCCGCGTGGTATCGAGCAGCGCGAGGCGCACCAGTTCAGTCATGGCCGCCTGCGCAGCGGCAGGGTCGCGCCGCTCGATCGCCTCACAGACTCGCTGGTGATCGGGCAGTGGATCGCGACTGAGCGGTCCGGCGCGCTGTTTGAATATCGTCGTCCAGGCGACCGCAGCGGCGATCCCGCTCGAGAGCGAGGCGAGAAAGGGATTGCCCGAGGCGGCAAGCAGCACCGAGTGGAAGGTGCGGTCCGCCTCCCGACCCGTCTCGGCAGCCAGCGTATCGGCCGCCATCGCCTCGAGCGAGCGTCGCAGGGCGAGCATCTGCTCCTTGCTGCGGCGTGTTGCCGCAAGCGCCGCTGCCGCCGGTTCGACGACGGCCCGCAGCTCGAACAGTGCGCTCAGCAGCCGCGGGTCCGGATGGGTGCTGAAGATCCAGGAAATCACGTCCGGATCGAGCAGATGCCAGGCACCCGGAACATTCACCCGGGTGCCGAGCTTGGGGCGCGAGACCACCAGGCCCTTGGCGGCGAGGATGCGCACCGCCTCACGGTAGGCGGTACGGGACACGTTGAGCTGCTCGCTGGCGGCGATCTCGCCGTCCAACACACAGCCGGGCGCAAGCTCGCCGGAAACGATGCGCACACCGATATCGCGGGCAATGGTGCCATGCAGCCGCAGCGCATTGCTGCCTGGTGCGGTGACGGACGAGGCAAGCGTCCTCGCTCGCATGAATCGCGCACTCTCGAGGCGGTGGAGGGCGTTCAGTATAGCGCTGCCTCGCGGCACTGACGCGCAGCATCGTTCCGGAGGAGGCGCTGCGGTTTCAACAGCGGTGACGGCGTGCGCCTACTTGCCGATCCGCCGGGGCAGCGCCGATCTCAACCCGCTGCGGGGCGCAGCAGGTGTGGTCCGAGATCGCGCGGCGTGCGGCATCCGAGCTGACCCAGCACCCGCTCGAGCTCGATCGTGAGCATCTCCAGGGCGCGGCGCGCGCCCGCCTCGCCCGCGGCAGCAAGCCCGTAGAGCGTCGCGCGTCCGATCATGACCGCATCGGCGCCGAGTGCGAGCGCCTTGGCGATATCGGTGCCGCGCCGGATACCACTGTCGATCAGGATGGTCAGTTGGTCGCCGACGGCGGCGGCGACGTCCGCGAGCACTTCGATGGGTGCGACACAATAATCGAGCTGACGGCCGCCGTGGTTGCTGAGCACGATGCCGTCGCAGCCGAGTCGCGCCGCGCGGCGTGCATCCTCAACAGTAAGCACGCCCTTGATGAACAGCGTGCGCGGCCAATGATCGCGCACCCATGCGATGTCGTCCCAGGTAATCGTGGGCGCAAACATCTGCGGGATGATGGTGCTGCCGCCGACGGCACTGACCGCGCCAGGCGGCAGAAACGTCTCGAGGTTGCGAAAGCGCGGAACCCCGCCGCGCAGCAGAACTTGGCTCAGCCAGCGCGGGTGACGCAGGGTGTCGAGCGTGGCTCTGAGGTTTGGGCGCCCCGGTCTGCGGTAGTTGCGCTTGTCCCACTCCCGGTTGCCAAAAACGTTGGCGTCGGTCGTGAACAGCAGCGCCTCGTAGCCGCTTGCTGCGGCACGCCGCATGATGTCTTCGGCAATGGCGCGATTGCGCATGACGTAAAGCTGCATCCACAATCGACCGCCGGCCTGCTTCGCCACATCCTCGAGCAACGTGGTCGAGAGCGTACTCAGCGCATAGGGAATGCCGAATGCCGCAGCGGCCCGTGCCAGCGCGATGTCACCTTGCAGATGGAGCATGCCGTTCAAGCCGGTCGGCGCGATCGCGATTGGCGCCCCGCAGGGCGCGCCGAGCAACTCGGTCGCAAGGCTCCGTCCTTGCGTATCGAGCAGAGTCGGGGGCACGAAACGCAAGGCGGCGATTGCCGCGCGATTGGCACACAGTGTCGCTTCGTCTTCGGCCCCCCCCTCGACATATTCGAACACGAAGCCGGGCACGCTGCGCCGGGCCGCCTCGCGCAGTTCGGCAATGTTCATCGCCGTTGCGACGTTCCGGCCGGCAAAAGGTCTGCGTTTCCACGGCATGGCGGGCCTCTCGGATCACGTGGCGTACGTAGTAGAGGGGCATGGGCAACGGAGCGCCACTGTCCCGGACAGTCTCCGTGGCTGCCGCTGCCGGCGTGCAGCGTCCATCAGGGTCCAGGGCTCAGCCCGGCTGCCACGCCCGTACGCTCTGGTGCTGCTCGCCGAGCCGCTCGATGCCGAGCCGCAGCCGATCACCCGGCCCGAGATACACCGGTTCGGGCTTGCGTGCCATGCCGACCCCGGGGGGCGTTCCGGTGGTGAGGATATCGCCCGGCTCGAGGGTCATGAAGCGGCTGACATAACTGATCAGCGTCGCGACACCAAAGATCATCGTGCGGGTGTTACCGCTTTGCATGCGCCGGCCGTTGAGTTCGAGCCACAGCTCGAGGTTCTGCACGTCGCCCACTTCGTCGCCGGTCACCAGCCACGGGCCGACCGGACCGAAGGTGTCGCACCCTTTGCCCTTGTCCCAGGTCCCACCCCGTTCAATCTGATACTCCCGTTCGGATACGTCGTTCACCACGCAGTAACCGGCGACATACGAGAGCGCCTCGTGTTCGGCCACGTAACGTGCCGCCGTACCGATGACGACGCCGAGTTCGACCTCCCAATCGGTCTTCTTGGAGTCCCGCGGCAGCATGATGTCGTCGTCCGGACCCTGCAGACAGCTGATGGCTTTGCTGAAAATCACCGGCTCGGTGGGTATGGGCAGACCCGACTCCGCGGCATGATCGGCATAGTTCAGTCCGATGGCGATGAATTTGCGGCTGCCTGCAACCGGCACCCCGAATCGTGGCCTGCCCTCGACGGCCGGCAGATCGGCCGGATCGAGTGCCGCCAGCCGCGCCAGACTCTGCGCTGACAGATGCGGCCCGCTCAAGTCCGGGATATGCGCCCCGAGCGAGCGCAGCACGCCATTCGCATCGAGCAGTCCCGGCTTTTCCTGGCCGGCAGGTCCGTAGCGCAGCAGTTTCATGACATTCCGGTGGTGTACTGTTGTGGAGTTTCGTTCCGCATGCGAACCATTGCGATCGCGCTGCGGCAGCGTCGGGCGGCAGTGTAGGTCCACGGTCGGGTGCCTGGGAAGGGCCCGCCCCCATTCGCCCTGTGCGCTGACCCTGCGGCCACAAGCCTGCCGCTTCGCGCTGAGGATGTGCGCGAGCGCGCCGCGAGTTGCAGCTTCGGGCGCATTCGATATGCTCGCCGGACTGCAGAAGCGGGGGAGCGCACCGGCCCGTTGGGCCCCGGCATGGCCGCGCCAGAGGATTGATGCAGGCTCGAGGAGCGCCCGGGTGGAGTTGAGATCACTGGATTCGGCACAAGAGTTCGTCCCGGTCATCCGCTTCGGTGCGCTCGGCGATCTGATCGTAACGCTGCCGCTGTTGCACGCTCTGCAGGAGCGCCATGGCCGTCCCTGCCTGCTCATCGGGCGGGGATGGTGGCCAGAGCCCGTCTGCCGGGGCAACCCCGACGTGGGCCGAGTGATCTGCGTCAGCCGGCGTGTGCCCTTCCCTTTCGACATGCGCTGGTGGAGCGCCGTGGCGGCTGTTCGTCGCTGCCGCGAGCTGCCCGTTTACGATCTGTGCGAAACACCCGGCACCAGACCCGTCGAGCGACTGCTCGGCTTGGCGGGCGTAGAGCAGTCCCGGCGGCTGTCGCATCGCGATTGTCCGCCCTCACCGGGGGAACACTCGATCGAACGGCTGCTGCGGGTCTGCACCCCCGGTGGCGATGCGCAGCCGACCGGGTCGATGGCGCCGGTGGCGGTGCCACGCCTGGTGGTGCTTGAGTCCGAACGGCGGGCACGCGAGCGCTGGCTCGAGGCGCGCGGCTGGTCGGGACGAGCAATCGTGCTCGTGCAGGCGGGTAATCGGCGCACCATGAGTTCCAAGCGCGATCGGCATCGTCGGTTGAGCCGGGATGACAAGGCGTGGCCGACCGAGTGCTGGCGGCAGCTGTTGCACGCGATTCACGCGCGGCTGCCCGATGCAATCGTGTTGCTGTGCGGCGCAGCGAGCGAGGCACCGTTCATCGAGGAGATCCGTCAGAGCGCGGCCCTGGCGTGCGTGGCCGGCGCCGTGTTGGATTTGCGCTCGCTGTTTGCGCTGTGCGAAATCGCTCACAGCATGATCTCGATCGATACCGGACCGGCGCACGCCGCGGCCGCGCTCGGCGTGCCCCTGGTGGTGCTGTTTGGCGCCCATTCGCCCGCGCAATGGCTGCCGCGCAGTGCGGGCAGCCCGGTCATCGGGCTCGGCGGACCGCCGGAATTCAGCCGAGTCGATCAGATTCCAGTGGATCTGGTGATCGAGCATTGGCAGCAGTTGGTGCAGCACACGCCTTCGAGGCGCACTGCGCAGGGTAGCCAGATCCATTAGAATCCGGCATGCCTACGGAAAATGCGGTACTCGAAGCACTACCGGCAAAACTGGCGTTCCTGGCACCGTTCGAGGTCGATGGCCTCATCCGGCTGGGCAGCCCGCATGACGGGGGCTACGTCGTACCGCGAAGCGCCGTGCAGGGTGCGGACACCCTCCTCTCTTTCGGCCTCTCCTCAGACTGGACCTTCGAAGAACAATTCAGGCGGATCAATGCCGCAGCCGTCATTCACGCCTACGATCATACCGTCAGCGCTAGGAAATTCAGACGCACATTCGAGCGCGGCATCCCGCGCTTGCTGCGCGGCCGCATCACGCTGAAAGAACTGCAGACGCGGTTTCACACCTGGCAGTCCTATCGGCGATTCTTCGCGGGCGACGCATGCCATTTCAAGGAAAAAATCCACGCGGTCAACGCCGGTCCGGGACATGCAACCATCGGCAAGGTCTTCGGCAGAACGAGCGCCGAGCGAGCGTTTCTCAAGATCGACATTGAAGGGGCGGAGTACGGGATCATCAACGAGGTGCTGCGGCATGCCCGGAGAATTTCGGCGTTGGTCGTGGAATTTCACGAAACCATGGCACTGCGCGAGACCTTCTGCAGTGCGGTACAGCGGCTGCTGATGGAATTTCACATCGTACACGTGCACGGCAACAACTACAGCTACATCGCACCGGATCGGCTGCCGAACGTGTTGGAGATCACCTTCGTCAGGGGCGCTGCTCCCGAATCGGCACGCCGGCGACAGCGGCTGCCGGTCCCGGGACTCGACAGTCCGAACGACCGTGATCGTGCGGATTGTCCGATGGAGTTTGTTTCGTAGGCAGCGGCAGAACCTTGTCGGGTTGCAACCGTGGCGGCTGCCTCCCGATGGCCCCCGGGTGTGCTGCTATCGATGCAGATGGTCGGAAGTTTAGCTAACGCCTTATTTGATTGGGAGGTCGCGGAAAATCCCAGGCTAGGAAGGGGCACCTATGGGGGCTCATCTGCAGGATGCCCACGGCACAGTACCTACAACAGGACGACGATGCGGGTGCCTTGTTAAAGGCCGCCTATCTTACGGGGCAGCGCTAGTCACAGGACTGCCCACCAGGGACATGCGATCACGCCAGCCCGGAGCACCCTGATCTCGGGGTCGTTGCTCAAAACGATCCCGCGGGGGGTGTTCGGATGGCGCTCGCGAAAGGTGACGACGTGCCGGGCTTCGCTGGCGCCCACGGCGGCGGTCGCCTTGACCTCCACGGGCAGCAGCTGACCGCTCTCCTCGAGTATGAAGTCAACCTCCTGCCCGGAACTGAGCCGCCAGTGGTACAGGTCGCGGGTGGGCGCCCCGTCACGCCAGACGAGCAGGTCGCTCGCGACCAGGGTCTCGAGATGAAAGCCCGTGGGCGTGGTCTCGCGCGATGAGGCCAGCGCGAGTGCCGCATCCACGCTGTAGAGCTTCGGGGCCTTGATCACGCGCTGGCTGGAATGACGCGAATACGGCGGGATGAGCTCGATGAGGTAGCTGCGTTGCAGCGCTTCGAGCCAGCGACGGATGGTGGTCACGGGAGTGCCGAGATCCCGGGACAGGTCCGATACGTTGAGTTCCTGCCCGGTGCGAGCCGCGGTTAATCGGACGAAGGCCTCGAGTCGTGGAGCCGATTCGACCTCGAGGATTTCGAGGATGTCGCGCCGCGAAAAGATCTCGACGTAGTCGTCGAGCATCCGCAGGCGCTGCTCGGGCGGAGCGGCCACGGCCCGAGGGAAGCCGCCCGTTTGAACGACGGAGCGCCAATCTAGGGATCCGCTGGATGCTGCACGCTGCTGGAGTTCCGCGAGCACGGCCGCCTCGTCTGGGCCGAAGAGAAAGCTCCAGCCGCGGTGGTCCTCGTCGAAGCGCAGTTCGCTCAAGGTGAGCGGCCGGAGCGTCCGGTAAGTCGCGCGCCCCACCAGGGAGTCGCTGACGGACTTACTGACCTTGGGCTGGTTCGACCCGCTCAGCAGGTAGCGGCCTTTTCGCCCGTCCCGATCGACGACGGCCTTGATGGCGAGCATCAGGTCGGGCGCTCGCTGAACCTCGTCGATGAAGGCTCCCCGGTCGCCGAGGTCCGCCAGGAACCCCTCGGGGTCGGCAAGAGCTTGTTCGCGGACGTCCCGCTCGTCGAGCGTTCGCCTCGCCAGGCCCCGCGCTTCAGCAATTTCCAAGCATATCGTGCTCTTGCCGACCTGACGCGCCCCCATGACCGCGACCACCGGGTAAAGGCCGAGGTCCGCAGTGAGCTGGGGGTAGAGGGCCCGCGGGTAGTGGGTGTTTGCGTCAGGCATCTCTACGCGCTATATTGCCGTATGACGGTCAATATACCGTAGGAATATGACGATGGCAAACGCGTATTCGGCGGACGATCTGCTGGAGTTTCTCGACCATGCGAGCGACAAGGGCCTCATGCCCGCCGCCACTGCCCAGGCTCTGGCGGTAGCCACGAGGAACGTCTTCGGCATCCTGTCTGACGATGAGAAGGCCGATCTGAGCCAGCTGGATCTCGAGGCGGCGGTCAGGCGCTTTACGAACAAGCGGGCCAAGGATTTCAATCCGACGTCACTCAAGGAGTATGGCCGGCGAATCAAACGAGCGGTCGAGCTGTTCCTCGCCTGGCGCGAGGATCCGGCGAATTTCAGGATCAAGACACGCGGGACCGGCACTCCGCGCAAGAAGGAGAAGGGATCGGCGAACAGCGAGGCTGCTGCCACGGAAGCTATTTCGGAACAGGTCCCAGAGGAACTCGCGGGCACCTACCGCTCGTCAGTTCCCATTCGGCCCGGTCTCGTCGTGACGCTCGTCAATATTCCAAATGACTTGACCCGCGCCGAGGCGGAGCGGATCGCGAATTTTGTGAGAATACTGGCCCTGTGACGATAACAACACTTGGCGGCATCATCGCTCAGCGGAAGCCTCTGGACGTCTCGGAGCTTTCCGCTATTTTCCGATGCAGAAGCTGCCGAAAATACGGCCGAGCAAATCATCCGTGGTGAATTCGCCGGTGATTTCGCTCAGCGCCTGCTGCGCGCCGCGCAGTTCCTCGGCCACCAGCTCTCCGGCACGGCTGTCGCGCAGCTGCCGCTCAGCGGCCTCGACGTGGGCTCGGGCGCGCTGCAATGCCTGCAGGTGTCGGCGCCTGGCCGAGACCGTCCCGCCCTCCACGGTCCTGAATCCCATGCAGTCCTTGAGGTGAGCGCGCAGCCGATCGATGCCGCGGCCATCGTGCGCGGAAATCGCGATGCGAGGCGGGCCGGCGATCGTATCGGCGAGTGGAACACCTGCGGCAAGATCAGTCTTGTTCAGCACCAGCGTCACCGGAACGTCGTGCGGCAGGCGATCTCGCTCCTGCGCAAACGCATGCGCATCCGGGTCATCGACCAGATCGATGACAAACAGAACGCGATCGGCACGCTGCATCTGCTCGTGGGCGCGTCGGATGCCTTCCGCCTCGACCACGTCCGTGCTGTCACGCAGTCCGGCGGTATCGAGCACATGCAGCGGCATGCCGTCGATATCGATGCGTTCGCGCAGGATGTCACGCGTCGTGCCGGGGATCGGCGTGACGATCGCCGCGTCGTAGCCAGCCAAACGATTGAGCAGACTGGACTTGCCGGCGTTCGGACGGCCGGCAAGCACGACGGTCATGCCCTCGCGCAGCAACGCTCCCTGGCGCGCACTCTGCTCGATGGCGGAAAAATGATCCATGAGCGCATGGCAGCGCTCGTGCAGGTGACGATCGGCGAGAAAATCAATTTCCTCCTCGGGAAAATCAATGGCTGCCTCGACATGCGTGCGCACGTCGATGACCGCTTCGGTCAAGCCGTGCACCATCGCGGAGAACTCCCCCTGCAGCGAGCGCATCGCGGCGGCGGCGGCCTCGCGCGATCCGGCGTCGATCAGGTCCGCAATCGCTTCGGCCTGCGCGAGGTCTACTTTGTCGTTGAGAAAGGCGCGCAGCGTGAATTCCCCCGGCTGGGCGCGCCGGGCGCCGAGTTCCACAACCCGCCCGACGATCGCCTCGAGTACCGCCGGGCCACCGTGACCCTGCAGTTCCAGCACGTGCTCACCGGTGTAGGAGTGCGGCGCAGGAAAGAACAGCACGAGCCCGGCATCGATCGGCTCGCCGCGGGCATCGAGGAAACGCTCGAACCGCGCCGTGCGGGCTGGCGGCAGATCGCCGCCGAGCAGGACGGCGGTGAGTTCGGGAACCCTCGGTCCGGAAACGCGCACGATGCCGATACCGCCGCGTCCCGGCGGGGTAGCCGGTGCCACGATCGTATCCGTACGCGTCATGCGTTCAAGGTTACCTCGACCGCCCCGCCGATTGAAGCGCTGCGAGCGCTTAGTCGCGCCGCGCCGTTGCCACGGCGATGCGGCGATTGATGTTCCACTGCTGGGCGAGCGACAACAGGCTGTTCACGACGTAGTACAGAACCAGTCCCGAGGGGAAGAACGCGAACATGCCGGCCATGACAAGCGGCATGAACATGAACATCTTGGCCTGCACCGGATCGGGTGGGGCGGGATTGAGCTTGTACTGCAGGAAGCCGGTAAGGGCCATGATGGCCGGCAGGATAAAGAACGGATCGCGCGCGGACAGATCCTGGATCCAGAGCATGAACGGCGCCTGGCGCAACTCCACGCTGTAGAGCAGAACCCAGTAAAACGCGATGAATACCGGGATCTGCAGAACCATCGGCAGACAGCCGGAGACCGGATTGACCTTCTCGCGCTTGTACAGCTCCATCATCGCGCGGCCCAGCTTCTCCTTGTCGTCCTTGTAGGTCTCCTGGATGTTCTTGATGCGCGGCCCGAGAGCCTTCATCTTCGCCATGGAGCGGCCGCTCGCCTCCGACAGCGGGTAGAACAGCAGCTTCAGCAGGACCGTCACGACAATGATCGCCACGCCCCAATTGCCGGTGAGGCGATGGGCTTGGCTGAGCAGCCAGAACAGCGGCCGGGCGAGCAGCGTAAGCTTGCCGTAATCGTCGAGGTAAGTGAGCGTCGGGTCGGCCTTCTCCAACTGCGAATGCAGCGTGGGGCCGACGAACAGAGTCTGCGCGAGGGTGAGGCTCGTCCCGGGGGCGGCCGTGTGCACCGGTCCGGTGGCCGCCAGCAGGTAATCGGCGCCGGAGACCTGCGAGGTGAACCGATAGGCCTGGCCCTTGGGGGGCACCACGGCGGTGACGAAATCATGCTGCGGCACCGCGATCCAGCCGTTGGTCACCTCGCGGGCGTAGTGCTGATAGTCACTGCTGGCCGGGTCGAGCTTCACGTATTCGTGGCCATTCCAGATGGCCGGGCCGTGGTACGCCTTGCTGCCGGGGTCGAAATAGCTGCCGCTGGTGCGCGGGTCGTTGCGGAAGAGCTGCGCATAGGGCGTGAACGTCCAGGCTGCGGCTGAGCCGTTGTGGACGGTGTACTGCAGATCGATCTGGTACGACCCCCGGTGGAAGATGAACGTCTTGGTCACGGTCACGCCACCGCTTTGCCAAGTCAGGGGCACGCGCAGCACACCGGAGGGACCCATCCGATAGTCGAGGCGGGCGCTGCTGAACCGTGCGGTCTGCGTGGGGTAGTCCTGACCCGCAGGCCCGGTGAGTCCGGTCTGCAGGAGGTACTCGCGAGCGGGGACTCTGTTCTCGAGCTCCACGCGCCGGGACTGGCCCTTGACCTGCGCATACTTCAGCAGCTTGACCTGCTGCAGCGTGCCGCCCTCGGTGCTGATCTTCAGGTCATAGACATCGGTGTGCACTTCGATGACCGCCGCCGAGGCGTTGGCCGGCGTCGGCACGACACCGGAGGCCGGCGCCGGCGGACTCGCCGGTCTGGAGGGCGGGCTCACTGCCGCGGGCGAGGCGCTCTGTGGAACGTTGTCCGCGAGGCTGGCGGTCGGAGCAGGGGCCGCCGACCGAGCCGCGACCGGCGGTGTCGTGGAGGCGAAGTGCTCGCTCCAAGTGGTGTAGTTGAACCACAGAAGGGCGAGCAGGCCGAGCCAAAGAAAGTAGCGCAGTTGATTAGTCATGTCGGTGGGCAATGCGGTTCGAGCCATGAGCGGGCACCGGATCGTAGCCGCCGGGATGCCACGGGTGGCAGCGGCCGATGCGTTTGACCGCGAGCCAGCTGCCGCGCAGGACGCCGAAGCGGTCGATCGCCTCGAGCGCGTACTGAGAGCAGGAAGGATGGAATCGGCAGTTCGGCCCGAGCAGCGGACTGATCGTCCACTGGTAGAGGCGGATCAGGCCGACCGCGAGGGCGCGCATCGTTCGTTCACCTGTCGCCAGAGGCTCACCAGGCTGCCATGCAGCTGTGCGCCCGGCACACCGTACGCCGAGGTCCGCGCGCTGACGACGATGTCGACTGCGGGCAGATCCTTTTGGTGCACGCGGAAGGACTCGCGGATGATGCGCCGGATGCGATTGCGCTCGACTGCCGTCCGGGCGACGCGCAGCGCGACCGCCAGGCCGAGACGGGGACCGGTCTTGTCGTTGCTGATCACTGTCACCGCGAAAAATCCATTGCCAAAGCGCCGTCCGCGCGCGCGCGCCGCATCGAACTCCGACTTATGCCGCAGGCGCCTGGACGCCGGAAAAGTCAGTCGTTCTCGATGCACGCGAGGCACGTTGACCGCCTCGTCCGCTGCTGCCGCCAGCCGCCGCGCTCGGTTCACACCCGCTCGAGCGTACACTGCAAGCATTGCGCAGCGGCCGGGCCGCTGTCCCGGTCTACGGGATCAGCTTCTTGCGTCCTTTGGCACGGCGCCGGGCCAGCACTTTGCGGCCGTTTTGGGTCGCCATGCGAGCCCGGAACCCGTGCGTGCGCTTACGGCGCAGCTTGCTCGGTTGATAGGTACGCTTCATACCGCGGGCTCCAGAAGGTCCATTGGGGGTTCCAAAAAGGGGCGGCAAGGCTAAGCCGTTGACCGCCAAGGTGTCAATATTT
>DAHVTM010000009.1:0-62044 GCA_027324195.1 Gammaproteobacteria bacterium
CTTGGAGAGATTGCCCTTGTCGTAGACGAGGGTGATCTGATCGACTTCGACGGCGAGATTGGCCAGGCGTTCGCGGATCAGCGTCAGGGATTCGGGGAAGGAGCGCACATCGACGCGGTTGCCTTCGTAGACCTGCGAGCACAGCGGGATGTGCCCCTCTCGAGAGACCAGCAAAGCGAGGCTGAAGAGGCGCAGATCCGAGCGCTTCTGTTTCGAGTGCCCCCGCTGCGGCAGCTCCGGGCGCACGTTGGTGGAAGCGATGAAGGTGAAGAAGTTGGTGGCATCGTAGAAGAGCGTATCGAGCTTGATGCCGAACTCGCGCACGATGCGCTGGGTGAGTTCGTCCTCGATCGCGCGCAGCGCCTCGAGCTGCACGCAATCCATCTGATCCCAGAAGAACTGCGAGGTGAGGCGCTCAAGCTGCACCTGCGGAAAGAGCCGCGCGAGGGAGGTCTGTTGTGCCCAGGCCGCCCAGCCGCGCTTGGAGCGCGGGCGGATGGCTCGATTGGCCGCCAGCAGGAGCGTGGTGCCGACCGACAGCCTCCGGGCCCTCTCGGGCACGTGCCGATCGATGATCTCGACCACCCCCAGCCGGTCCGCCGCGGCTTTCAACGCCGCGACATCACCATGCTGGAAGGAGCGGATCCGCAGCTCCCCCTGTGGAGCTTGCAGCAATCGGTTCAGTAGCTCATCGGCGCTGCCAAGATACAGCAGCGGCACGGGCCGAGGTTTCCCTCGGACGCGACGGGATTCGACGATCCGCCAGTAGGTGCGTCCGGCGACCCGGTGCTTTTGCAGGCTGGCCACAGGTTTTGTGTATACCATGGCCACAATTCCCTGTCACCGACCTATTGATACCGAATAATGCGCAAGTAACAGGCTATTGTAGTCGCGCTAGCCTAGTTCACAGTTTTTTCTATACGTCAGCGTGCCGCCGGCGCTCGGCCCCAAAAGGCCTGAAATTCAGCCTCTTGGGAATTCTGGGATCGTCAAAGGAAGCGCGAGCGCCGTTGTGCTGCTGTACCGAAGTATCGCACCATGCTCGGAAGGTTGGACCTGGCTCGAAGTCTCGGCTTCGCCTCCGTGGGGAGGCAGGATGATGCGGTATGTCGTCCACCCCACCCTTGTCATCTTCAGTCCGCCGAATCGAGAGCGTGCAACACATACCGGCGTGATAATCTGCCTTAGCGGTGGGTTCCTCTTGCTGTCGATCAACAGCAAGGGGTACGACGTTGCGCGCACTCGCTGCTGATAGAATAACGGCGATGGTGTTGAAGTATTGCCTCCTCCATACACCCGAAAGAGGACCGGGTTTGCGGCGGAAGCTGCGCGCAAAACTCACAGCGATACTGCCTCGGTATAAGGCTCACAACCCGCCGCATTCGCCCAGAAATAATCCTGGTGTCGCGGACGGAATCGCCGCGGTCCGTTATGTCCGCCGTCAAGCGGGAGAGCTGCGCGTGAATCCCAACCACATTGGCATGCTCGGCTTCTCGGCCGAAGGGGTCGTGACCCAACGGACGATAATATATGGCGGCCCAAACAGTCGACTCGGGTATACCGGGCTCAACTATGGCGCATTCAAGGTGACGCACGTTGGCGTGCGGACATGCCGCCGATGTTCCTCGCGGTTGCGGGTGATGATCCGACCGGCGCCTTCGAAAGCCTGTACGATCAGCATAACCCTGTCGAGCTTCACGTGTTCGTTGTCGGCGGGCACTGTTTTTGCACGTGAAAGCAAGGACTCATTAGCGATCAGTGGTTTCGGGAATTTGCTGGATAGATGAGTTCAGAGGGTCTTTTCAAGTAGGCCCGGGGCGCAGCTGCCGAATTCGCCAGGGTTGCACCGTGTCGCCGACCAGGCCGTTCGATGTTACGCTCCGTGCTCACATGCTTGCTGCGGACGCCGGGTCGCCGGCGTCACATCCACAGCCGTCCGCCCGCCTGATCTGCGATCTCCTCCAGCGGAGTCGTCGACTCTGCGTGTTTAGCGTGAAGGGGATGCCGAACGCAGCCGCTGCGCGCGCCAGCGGGCTGCCCCCGTGCGGGTGCAGCATGCCGTTCAAACCGGTTGGCGCGATCACGAACGGGGCGCTACAGGGCGCTGAATCTCGATCTCGAGGAGCAGATCCACCGGTGACCGCACCCATCCGCTATGTGGCCGGGCAAACCATTGCCGCGATCAGCATCGCAAGTGCCGCGCAGTACATGAGCGATCATCGCATGCAGAAGCTGGGCAAGGACCCGGTCAACACCTTGATGCGCATCAGCAAAGGCCTCGGTTGGACCGAGCGGCATCCCGCCGCAGCAACAGAGACCGCGAGTCGCGCTGAGCCCCGCGCCGGGCGGCGGAGACCGCCGGCGCGGGGACATTGAACTGACGCTCCGGGTGACGAGCCGCTAACGACTCGTCACGACGTACTTGTTCGGTCCGCTCAGCACCACCACGGCGCGTTTTCCGCCTTCAGCCGACACGCTTGTCATCTGCTTGCCATTGACGATCACTTTCGCATCCGGTGACGGAACCGGGACCGATACCCTGGCCGTGACATCCGGAGGAAGACGGACGGTGGTGACGTAGCTGCCATCGTTGCGAATATCGACCCGAAGCATCCCATGCGGCGTCGGCTCCGCGCCCTTGGCCCACTTAAGTCCAATCAGGTCCGGACGGATGTCGACCTTCGCGAAGCCTCCCGCGGTGGGTCGGATGCCTAGGACCTGCCGCATCAGCCACGGCGTGACCCCGCTCGACCAGCCGTGCGCAAGACTCACGTGGAACCCCCACTGGTCGTCCGCCTGCAGATTGGCCTGGTACAGAAATCCCTTGAACCAAGTTGGATTATAGCCCTCCCAGAAGCTGGTCGCGCCTTCCTTCACCATGCCGCCCCAGAACGTGCGGATCCAATTGAGCGCCGCGCGCCGATGACCCATCTTGGCCATCGCAGTCACCACGTAGAAGTTGTAGTACGGCGAAACGACATATGAAAGATACTTCGGCTTGCCCACGTGCGAAAGCACGTGGCGCCAGATCGGAGCATATTGATCCGTGTTCGCGACGCCGGACAGCACTGCATAGGCGTTCGGCTGCCAGCGATCGCCGAAGGATCCGTGCGCATCCAACATGTACTTCTGCGCGGCCGCCTTGAGCGCGGCGGCCTCGGTAGCCATCCGCTTGGCATTCCTGTCGTCGTGCAGAACACGCAACAGATAGGCCCCGTTCTTGAACGCCTGGTAATACTCGAACTGGGTCGCCATGCGGGTTTGCCGATCATAGCTGTGCATGCGCGGCGACCAGTCGACGAACGGCCAGCCGTGGCTCAGATCGGAGAACAGCGCACGCCGATTGAGGTCCTTCTCCATGTAGTTGAGGAGCTGGACCAATCGCGTATGAATGGTATCGAGCTCCTGGGTCGATCCCGTGTGCAGGTAATAGTTGTAAACCGCATTCACCCAAAGCGCCGAGTAGCCCGGAATCTCATTCACATGCTTGTGGATCGGCGCCGGACCGAGCAGGCGGTTGAGCGTGGTCTGCATCAGGAAATGCGTGCCAAACACGTCGTCGATGGTTCGGCCGCTGACGTCGAGATCCCCCGCCCAACGGTTACGATCGCGCTTGGGCGCATCCCAGATGTCGTCCTGCATGCACAGATGCGCCGTGTATGCGCCGATCGCCCACATCTTGTTGAGGAATGGACTGGACGATTCGAACGAGCCGCGATACTTGACCGGATAAGCGATGCCATCGAGGCGGATCGTGCGGAATGCGGTAGAGCGCCCGCCGGTGAAGCGGATGACGACATAGCGGAACGCGCTCTTCGGCCCATACGCCGTTCCATGCGGCGGGATGTAGATCGGATCGGCGCCCAGATACGGCTGCAGCAGCGCTTCGGCCGCCGACTCGCCGTATCGCACCGTCACTTCGGCGGGCGCATTCGATTCGGACTGCAGCTCGATCCGGCCACTGACTTCACGCCCGAAATCGAGCATCACCTGCGGAGCATGGGCGGTTGCGACGTGCTCGGCCGGAAGGGTGACGGTGAAGGGACCGCCGTGCGTGTCTCCCGTCAGCGCCTGCACGCTCTTGAGCGTGCCGAGCCCGGCATAGACTCGACGAATTTCCATCGGCTTCAGCGAAAACTGGGCGAGAAAGGGCGAGATGCCCTGGTAGCCCGGCCAGGCGTACATGCCGGCATCGGCATTCGCCTGGAACAAGCCGATCGCGCTCTCGATGCCGCCGAGATCATCGACCTTCTTCCAAGCGGAATCATCGAAGTTAACCCGTTGCCAGCCCGCGGGCGCTCGCCAAGCGGTGGCTCGCCAGTTGGCATTGCTCATCATGACCGGCGGCGCCTGGATGCCGCGCGCCCCCGGAACGATCATCGCCGCCAGCACTTTCCCGGCACGCAGGTGCCGGCTGATCGGAGACTGTGCCTCGTTGCCGGCATGGAAGCCGCGCACCGCCTCGATGGCGAGTACGTTCTTTCCAGTATGCAGCAGGCCGGTCACGTCGTGCTCATACACCCGGATGGCGACGTTCATGGCGACATCCAGATTCTCCTGATAGTGGCCGACTTCCTTGCCGTTGAGGTAGATGGTCGCTTGGCGTGGACCGGCCAGGTAAAGCGTGGCGTGCGCCGGAAGCGACGTCACGTCGAAGGTGCTCCGAAAATAATGTGGATTGAGACCGAAGCTGTCCGCCGTGTGAGAATAGGTCCAGATATATTGTTCCGGCAGCGGTCGGTGCAGGACGGCTTCCAGGTGGGAACGCTTCAGTTTCCGTGCGGGGTCGAGTTCGACATTCGGAATGTCTGTCTGGCCGTTTGGAGGTTGCGACACCTCGACAGCCACTGCGTTGGCGGGAATTTTTGCCAGTGCGGCATCGATATTGGCGAGCACCGCGTTCGTCAGCAGACCGGAATCGTAGTCCTGTGCTTCCTTCAGTGTCTCGTGCCGCGCGAATTCGGCAAGTTGCGTAGAACTGAATCCCGGCAGGTAGTGATTCACGACGGTGCGTGTTCTGGGATTGGCCAGAAGTGCTCCGATGGTGAATCGCTCGACACTGTAATGCGCCGAGGGCGGCGCCGCGGCGTGGGCCGGCACAGGCAGTTGCAGGAGACAAGCCATCATCAGGCTTGCCGCTGCGAATGGGATCCGGCGGGACAGCAATGATTTTTTTTGCATGACAGTACTCGTCCAACGAATAGATGAGCGGGCTCCGTTACATCCTGGATGATTCGGCCCCCCGGCCCAGACCGTATCTGGCAATTACTCTCACTAAATTATAAACTTCAATCATATTCTCACAGTTTCGAGCACGGTTTCAAAATTTCTTAGGCTTTAGCCTGATAAATGGACCCCCTCTGCATTGCAAGGGCATCTTCGCCTCTGGATCCAGGTTGGACCGCGGACGATATATCCGGCCTCTGATTGCTTCCGTCGAAGCGGTCCCTGATGGCAATTCGCTTTCAGGAGCCTTTTCACCAGTGTCCCAACGTTGCATGGTTGCGGCCGCGTAAGACATTGAGCATGAATGAGTATTTCTTCATTTTGTCTGGTCTCGATTTGGACGGCGAATGCGGCAAAGTGGCACGGATTTCCCATCCGCGCCGAGGTCGCCTTGAACACCGGGAAGCTGGTTTTCGCGCAATTGACCGCGCACCTTCCGCTGACAACATTTCGTCGCTGCGTAACCCGTTACAAAGGGGATCACAAGGTCAAGAGCTTCACCTGCCTCGAGCAGTTGCTGGTCATGATCTTCGCGCAGCTGACCTTTCGGGAGAGTTTGCGCGACATCGAGGCGTGTCTTCGCGCCGAGCCGGCCGGCGGCGAGGCCAGCATCAGCATCACCGCCACGTATACCCGGCGGCCGAGGAAGCGCACCGAAGCCGGCGTCGTGCGCACATCGCACCGGCCGCAGGTGAAGCTCAGCCGAGAGGAGTACTCCTCCCGCACCGAGGCCAGGCAGCCACGGGGCTTAAGGTGGAAATCCGCCACGTGCAGGGGACCGGCGCACTCCGGGCAGCGTCTGTCGCGCGCCTCGGCGGCGAGCTGCGCGTCAATCAGGGTGAGAAAGCGGAAAAAGGCGGGATCGTGCAACGCGTGGCACACTGTAGTGGTCTCCTGGCGTGGTAACCGGAGACTCCCCCGAGGGGCTCTTGTGAATCAAGGGCCCCGACGGGGATCCTGTTCCCCGCACCTCCCACGCTTCCTACAGGAGCTTCTGTCCGGCCTGCGGCCGTGCAGACCGCACTGCCGCTTCGCGGTCGTGTAAGCCGAAGACGATATAGAGATCGAGAGCGGAAAAGATCGGAAGACGGTCAACATCAGTGATGGACGACAGGCCGCGTCCATCATCGAACGTGATCAAGAAACCGTCCCGGACCATCAGAAAGGATGGCCGTGCTCAGCTTGGCGTCCGCCGTCAGGATGCCAAGTAGGTACGCCTTCTCCGGAGTGTCGATGGTCTCGAACGCGTCCGGTCGTGCCAGCGCAATGGACCGCGCAGGCACGTGATCGGCGCGCCGGTGGCTGCTTGAGTGGGAGCGGAGACCGAGGCGTTTAAAATGTTTCCAGATCTGTGACGGGCTGCTGTCGAACACTTTGCCGAGGTCAGCAAACGTCAGGCCGTCGCGGAGGTAGATCGTGTGCGCTGCGCGGATGGCGCGGTCGCGATCAGCGGCTCTGGAGGCGTGATAGAGGGCCCACAGGGGTTTCAGTCGGGCGAGGGCTGAGGCCCTTTTGTGAAGAAGGGCGCTCGTGCCAAAGACGCTCTGACGGGTATTCATTGGGTTTTCCCCTTTTGAACAAATGCGGTGTCCCGTACAGGCCGGCGCTAAAAAGAGAACGCCCGCACAGCGGCGAGCGTTCAACTGCCGCTGTGCGGGCGTCACGGGCTGTCCAGGTCACGGGATTCGGGCGCGTCGGGTGTTATTTCCTCACGGGGAACGCGACGACATTGGAACGTCGGTCCGACTCCTCGGACGCGTCAGACGTCCCAACCGGTTCTGGATTGCGGTATTTGCGTTTAAGACCCGACGCAGACCCAGGCGCGTGGTTGCGCCGCCCCTCAGTGGAGGGGTTTTGCCGTGGCCCGTCAGAGGCGCTGGGGGAGCGCGTCAGCGAGGTCGGTGTGGGCGCGAGTTCGGTCGCATCGAGGCGTTTCACAATCCGATCGACGTTCATCTGCGTATACCGCAGAAGCATCGAGAGGGTCTTGTGCCCCGTGATGCGCTGGACTTCCATGATCTCGAGTCCGCGTTCGAAGAGGCGCGAGGTCGCCTCATGTCTCAAGTCGTGGTACCTGAAGTCCTCGATTTCGGCCCGGAGCACGATGCGCCGCCAGGCCGCCGTAATTGCATCCGAGGTGGTCCGGAACACGCGCTCCCCGTCACCGCGCGGGAGCTGTTCAAGCAGCTCGATGGCCTTTTGCGTCAGGGGCACCCGCCGGTCGTCGCCGTTTTTGGTGTCCCGCAGGGTCATGACGCGACGCTTCAGATCGATGTCGCGCCAAAGGAGCTTCAGCAGCTCGCCTTTGCGCGCTGCGGTTTCGAGTGCGAAGCGGATATTGATCGCGATCACGCGGTTGTAGCCGCTGTCGAGGGCACGCTCGAAGCGCTCGAATTCCTCGGCGCTCAACCGGCGGTCACGCCACTTGTCCGCTTTAAGCTGGCGCACGTCGGTGATGGGGTTGGCCAGATACCCCATACCCCATTCCTTGCGCGCGATGGTGAAGAGATGACTGATCAGCGCCAGGTCCAAGCGCACCGTGGAACGTTTCGTTCCCGCATTGATGCGCTCGTTGCGGAACGTCACGAAATGCTGGGGACTCAGCTTTGAGAGCTTGAGCTTCGAAAGCGGTCGCCGGCACCACTGGGCGATGCGCCGCCGCTCCTGTTCGTGGCTCTTCTTGTCCTTGGTGATCTCCCGCTCGTACCGCTCAAGGGCTTCCGCGAGCGTCGGTTCGGCAGCGACGTTCGGGATCGTGTCGTTGCCAATGTGCAGCTCGCGCTCAATGCGCTCTGCCCAAATTTCCGCCTGAGCGCGGGTGTCGAAGGTGCGGGTCTTGAGCTTGTAGCCTGGAAGGCGTACGCGCGCCCGCCAGCTCTTCTTGCCGCGTTGGTCGATAGTGGCCATGAAAGGGTCTCCGGTTGAGGGTTGGAGACCCGTCTAGCGAGGCGCTTTAAATTCTGCGGAGCGCGTCAGGCACTGGTCCAAATTGGTCCAAAATGCCGACTTCGACACACTCCAGTCCGCGCGACTGGAAAAAATGCCTGTAAAATCAGGTATTTATGGTGGCCAGGGGCGGAATCGAACCACCGACACGCGGATTTTCAGTCCGCTGCTCTACCAACTGAGCTACCTGGCCGCCGCAGAAGGGGCCGGGTATTAGACAGGGCGGGGCAGAAGGCGTCAAGGCGGACAACGGGGCATCGCACGACGGTCTTTTCGTGTCGCCCAGACACCAGATCTACTCCTCATGACGGGCCTCCCGCTCCCTCGACCCGCGCAGCTCGGATCCGAGAGCCCAATCAGCCCCCGGCCTCTCTCATCCGAGGGAGGCCGAAGCCCGGAAGCCGGGAGACTTGGCGCTTTCCGCTGGTGCCGACGCGCTAGACTGCATGATTGCGCCGATACGGATATCCCGCGCACGAAGTGCGCGCCATCGGGACCCATGCCCGGTGGCAGTGCGGACCTGCCAGGCATGGCACCAACGCTTGAACTGGGACGCGAGAGACGTATCGATATGAGCACAGTGGCCGATTCCCGGCCGCCGCCCCGCCTGGCGTCGGCGGCGGACATCATTCCCTGCACCGAGGAGCTGACCCACATTAATGAGTCACTGCACCGGCAGGAAGGGCTTCTCGCAGCTTCGGCCAAGGCGAGCCGGATGCTGCTCGAGGCGCCGGATGTGCGCGGGGCGATTCCGGAGGTGCTTCGCCTGATCGGCGAAGCGGCACATGTCGATCGGGTAAACGTGATGCTCGCTCGCAGCGGACCGGAAGGGGAGCCGCTGCTGGTGGTGGTCGGCGAGTGGACCGCCGAGGGCGTCACGCCCCACATCGACGATGCCGAGGCGCGCGCCTGTGATGAGCGGGAAATCTCCTCCGTCTCCGGTGAGCTGCGCGCCGGCCGAAGTGTCTGCATCAATCCCGGAGACGGCGGCGAGGGCTGCGGCAGCAGCCCGCGCTTCGATGGGATCGGCACACAGAGCAAAGCGGTGGTGCCAATCCTGGTGGCCGGGGAGTTCATTGGGGTCATCGGCCTCGACAATACCCGTCAGCGTCGCGCCATTGAGGCGGCGGAGCTCGCCGCGCTCGAGACGGCCGCGAGCGTGATCGGTGCTGCGCTGCACCGCCAACGGCTGCTCGATGACATGCGCCGCGAACGCGAGCGCGCCGCCGAGGAGCGGGCAACCGAGCTCGCCAAGGCAAATGCGGTGATCCGCGGCAACCTCGAGCGGCTGGCAAGCGAACCGGATCTGAACGGGTTCCTCGGCCACCTGCTGCTCGAGGCAACCCGCCAGTTCAATGCCGCCTCGGGCGCGGTCGTGGTCTCACGGGACAGCCTGCAGGAGTGGCGCATTGCCGCGCACGTGCGCGAGGGCAAGCTCGAAGAGCCTCCCTACCCGATCAGCGTGTCGACCGGCTCGCCGTTCGGCAACCGCTTCGGGCAGCCGCATGAACCGATGTACCTCGACATTGCACAACAGCATCAGGAATTCTGGCCCGGCATGCTCCCATTCGACCGACGCGAGGGCTATGTCGGCAAGGTGGTCTATCCGCTGGTATTCGGCTCGCGCAATGTCGGCTTTCTGATTCTGCGCTTCAGGCGCAAGGCCGAGGACGTCCCGCACAGTGAGCTGCTCGTGGCACTCGCCCAGCAGGCAACCCTCGCAGTGCAGCTAACGCGCCTCGCCTACCAAGCCAAGGAAGCGGCCGTGCTCGTCGAACGAGCGCGCATCGGGCAAGAGATCCACGATGGCCTGGCGCAGGCGTTTACGGGCATCCTGATGCAGCTCGGTGCCGTCGAGGAAGACCCGCCGTGCAAGAACAAGAACTCCAACCTCGCCATCGTGCTGACGCGCATTCGCGACCTGGCCCGCGACGGGCTCGCCGAGGCGCGCCGCTCGGTGATGGCGCTGCGGCTCGATCAGACCCGCCGCACCGGACTCGAGCTGGCGCTGCGTCAGCTCGCCGAGCGCTCCACCGTACCGGGCGGTGTCACCTGTACGTTCACGGGCGATGACATCAACACCGGATTGAGACCGGAGCAGGAGCACGAACTGCTGCGCATCGCCCAGGAGGCGGTGAGCAACGCCGTGCGCCATGCTCGCCCCAGCACAATACGCATCACGATGACGGACGATGACTCGCACTGGGTGATGTCCATCGAGGATGACGGACTCGGCATGGGGCAAAGTCCCGAGCGGCACGAGCGCCAGGGGTTTGGCCTGACCAGTATGCGTCAGCGCGCCACCGACATCGGCGGGGAATGGCGCATCGAGAGCCGTCCAGGATCGGGCACCCGGGTGAGCGTGCGCATGCAGAAGCGGAGAACGTGATGGCGGCCGAGATGCACAAGAAAATCTGGGTGATTCTCGCGGACGATCACCCTGTGGTACGCGACGGACTCGCGGCAATGGTCAACCAACAGCCCGACATGGAGGTGGTGGCCGAGGCCGGCGACGGTGATGCCGCGATCACGCTCTACGAGCAGCACCAGCCCGATGTCATGGTGCTCGACCTGCGCATGCCCAAGCGCGACGGGCTCGCCGTCGTGCAACGGGTGATGGAGATCAACCCCAAGGCGCGCCTGTTGATCATGACGACTTACGACGGCGATGAGGATATTTTCCAATGCCTCTCGCACGGCGCCAAAGGCTACATCCTCAAGGATGCCCCGCGACCGGAAATTCTCTCCGCGATCCGCGCGGTCAGCGAAGACCGCCCGTACACCTCCTCGACGGTGGCGGCAAAGGCGCTGCAGCGCATGGCCAAGCCGAGCCTCACCGAGCGCGAACTCGACGTGCTCGAGCTCGTTGCGCAGGGTCGCAGCAACAAAGACATTGCCCGACGCCTGTCGATCACCGAAGGCACCGCCAAGACCCACGTGAAGTCGATCCTCACGAAGCTCGACGCCATCAGCCGCACCGAGGCGGTCGCCGTGGCCCACAAGCGTGGACTGATCCGCCTCTAAAGACCACGGCCTGGCACCCCGGCTGAACCGGGGCCGCAATGACCATTTTGTGACACCTCGACGGCCGTTTCGTGGTGTGCTTAACGCCATGGAACAAATTGGCGTCGTAGGCCTCTCCTACCGGCACGCAGGCGTGGACCAGGTCGCGCGCCTGTCGATCGACCGCGCCGAACTCCCGCAGCGTCTGCCCGAACTGCGCACCGCACTCGGTGCCGCGGAACTCGTCTATCTGGGCACGTGCAACCGCGTCGAGGTGCTCTATGCCACCGGCGATGGCCTGCCGGCCGGGGATCTGCGCGGCCCGGTGCTCGAGCAGCTAAGCGGCAGCGCTCCTGCGCCCGGCCATGCGCCGCGGCTGCTGCGCGCCTGGGCCGGCGAGTCGGCCATCGAGCACGTGCTGCTGGTCGCCTGCGGGCTCGATTCTGCGCAGGCGGGTGAGCGGGAAATCGCCGCGCAGTTGCGCCTCGCCTGGGAGAGCGCCCGCGAGGCCGGAACCTGCGGTCCGCTGCTCAACCGCCTGCTCGGGGAGGCGCTCGGCATGGCCAGCCGCGTACAGCGGCTGAGCGCTGGTATCCGTGCGCCTTCGCTAGCGGATCTCGCCGTGGAGCAGATGCTGCGTCACCTGGGCGAGCAACGCGAACCCGTCGCGCTGCTCGGGGTCTCTCCGATGACCCGCCGCTGTGGACTCGCCCTCGCCGCCGCCGGCGTACCACTGCTCATCGTCAACCGGACCCTGGCGACCGCCGAGGCATTCGCGGCCGAGGTGAACGGTCGGGCCGTGGCGCTCGATTCCTTTCGCGAACAGCCCGAGGCGGTGGCCGGTCTGGTGCTCGCCGCCGGCGGTGGCACGGCGGTTCTCGCCGAACCGACGCTCGCGCGGCTGATCGCCCGCAGCCCGCGTCCGGCGCTCGCGATCGATTTTGGCGTTCCCCCGAATCTCGACCCGGATGCCGCCCGCCGCGCACACATCGAGCGCATTGGCATGGATGAGTTGGTCCACGCAGTCGAGGAGCAGCGCCTGAACCAACTGCTGCGCCTCGCGCCCGTACGTGCTGCGATCGATGAGCAGTTGAGCCGGTTGCGCGCCGAGATGGCCAGCCGTGCCATCGGGCCACGTCTGGCGGAGCTGCGCGAGACCTTCGAGCGCATCGCCGCTGAGGAGGCAGAGCGCGCCCTCGGCGCCCAGCTGCAGACGCTTGGGCCGGCCGAGCGGGAAGCCGTACGCCGCCTCACCGAGCGCGTCGCGCACAGCCTGGTGCACTTGCCCATTTCCGGCCTGCGGGCGGCCGCGCCGTACACCACCGCGGACGTACTCGAGGCATTCTTCCGCGAGGCGCACAGACACCGTCGCGGCAGCGCGACCCACGCTTCACCGAACGCAAAGACCGCACCTTGCAACCCATGAGCCATCCCATTTCAGAACAGCTTTATGCCCGCGCCCGCGCGGTCATCCCCGGCGGAGTCAACTCGCCCGTACGCGCCTTTCGAGCCGTCGGCGGCACGCCGTTGTTCATCGTGCGCGGTGAGGGTCAGCACCTGATCGACGCCGACGGCCAGCGGTATCTCGACTTTGTTGGCTCGTGGGGACCGTTGATCCTCGGCCACGCTCATCCGGACGTCGTGCGCGCGATCAGCGCGGCGGCCGCGCACGGCACCACTTTCGGCGCGCCCTGTGCCGCGGAAGTCGAGCTCGCCGAACGGGTCGTGGCCTGCTATCCCGGGATCGAACAGGTGCGCTTCGTCTCCTCGGGCACCGAGGCGGTGATGAGCGCGATCCGGCTGGCACGCGCATCCACCGGGCGCGATCTGATCGTGAAATTCGCCGGCTGTTATCACGGTCACGCCGATCACCTGCTGGTGGCCGCAGGGTCAGGACTCGCCACTTTCGGCCGGCCATCCTCGGCCGGCGTGCCTGAGCCCTTTACCGCCTGCACCCGTGTGCTGCCGCTTGATGACGAGGCGGCACTCGAGCAGCTGTTTGCGCGCGAGGGCACGCAGATCGCCGCGGTCATCATCGAGCCGGTACCGGCCAATCACGGCTTGCTGCTGCAGCGGCGCGAATTCCTCGAGCGCCTGCGCAGCCTCACCCGCCAACACGGCACACTGTTGATTTTCGACGAGGTCATCTCCGGATTCCGGCTGGCACGCGGCGGCGCGGCAGAGCGGCTCGGCATCCGGCCCGACCTCGCCACCTTCGGCAAGGTGATCGGCGGCGGACTGCCGGTGGGCGCATTTGCCGGACCCCGGCCAATCATGTCTCGGCTGGCCCCGGACGGCGACGCTTACCAGGCCGGTACGCTCTCGGGCAATCCCGTGGCGATGGCAAGCGGCATCGCGACGCTCGATGCTCTGTTGCGCGACAACGGCTGGCAGCGGCTCGAGAGCCTCGGTGCACAGCTCGAGCAAGCGCTGCAACCCATCATTGCGCGCGCGCCCTTCCCGGTACATCTGGTGCGCAGCGGATCGCTGTTCTGGCTGTCGCTGCATGCCGCCGGCGCGCCGTGCACAGCGGCACCGCTCACGGAGGCGGAAAGTGCCCGCTACGGCCGGCTGTTTCATGCGCTGCTCGGACAGGGAATTTATTTCCCCCCCTCGGCCTACGAGGCTTGCTTCTTGTCGCTCGCGCACCGGGAAGCGGACGTTCAGACACTCGCCCGAGGTCTTGCGCACGCGCTCGCGGCCGCGGCATGACAGTGCGCCCGTTCAAAGTCCCGCGCCTGCTGCAGATCACCGTGATGGTGCTGATGCTCGTGTGCACAGTGCAGGTGGGCTGGTGGATCTACGACCAGCACCGCTACGCGGTGGAGAAGGTCGCCGAGCTGCAGCGCGCCTACCGACAGCAGGCTGCCGCGGCGCGCGCCCTACTCTCGGCCGGAGTGCCGGTTGCGCAGGTGCAGGCCCTGCTGCCCTCGGTTGAGCTGACGCCGGACGGCGCCCGACCGAGCCCGGCGGCCGAGCAGCGCCTGCTGATCGAAGAGCATCTGCGCATCAAGCAGTATGCCTGGGAGGGCGCGTTCTTCCTGCTCGCGCTCGCGGCCTGCATACTGGTCATTGCGCGTGCACTGCGAGCCGAGGCACTCGTCATGATCGAGCAGGACAACTTCCTGGCAATGGTCTCGCACCAGTTCAAAACCCCGCTCGCCAGCCTGCAACTCTCGCTCGAGACGCTCGCGCTGCGTCCGGCTACCGCGGAGCAGACGCGGGTACTCACTGAGCGGATGCTGGCGGACCTCGCCCGCATGGAAGGCATGGTGAGCCGCATCCTCGAGAGCGCGCGCCTCGACCGCGGGCACGTCGAGCTGCGCCATGAGCCTGTCGACCTTGCCAGCGCCGTACGCCGCGTGAGCGCCTCTGAAGAGGAGCGTGCCGCTCAGGCTCATATCACTCTGCGCGTCGAAATCGAACCCGGGCTGGTAGTTCTCGCCGACCCGCTCGCACTCGATGTCATTCTGCGCAACCTGCTCGACAACGCACTGGCTGCGGTATCTCCGGTCGGCGGCGGAAGCATACTGTTCAGCGGCAGACGCACCGCAGAGAGCGTGGAACTGACGGTGCGCGATAGCGGCGTGGGCTTCCGGTCGACCGACTCGGCACGCATCTTCGACAAGTTCACGCGCCTGCAGCCTGGCGGCGGCAGCTATCACGGCACCGGACTCGGCTTGTATATCGTGCGACGGATGATGCAGTTGATGGGCGGACGGGTGAGCGCCGAGAGCGGCGGCGCCGGCCAAGGCGCGCGTTTCGTATTGGTCTGGCCGGCCGCGCCGGCGGAATCGGCATGAGCGTCCCGGCCGAGACCCAGAGGCGCATCCTGGTCGTGGAGGACGATCCGCACCTCGCCGCCGGCGTGGTCGAGAATCTGCGTGCCGAAGGCTACACGGTCGATCAGGTAGGCAATGGACGCGCGGCGCTCGAAACGCTTGCCGGCGGTCCTTACGGCTTGGTGCTGCTCGATGTGATGTTGCCCGAACTCGATGGGTTCACGGTATGCCGCACGCTGCGCGGACGCGGCGACAACACTCCGGTGTTGTTTCTGACGGCACGCGGAGATCCGGCCGACCGGGTGCGCGGGCTCGAAGCCGGCGGTGACGACTACCTGCCGAAGCCGTTTCACCTGAAGGAACTGCTGCTGCGGGTGCGGGCCATCCTCAGGCGCTGGGACTGGTACCACAGCGCTGCAGCCGAGACCTCGGTGCTGCGCTTCGGGGACAACGAGGTGGACTTCCGCGCCTTTCGCGCCCGCGCGTGGAACGGGCTCAATCAGGAACTCACCGAGAAGGAGGCGATGATCCTGAAGGTGCTCGCCGAACACCCCGGGGAGATCGTCTCGCGCGAGGACCTGCTCGAGCGCGTGTGGGGCTATGACGTGTTCCCCTCGACACGCACCGTGGACAATTTCATCCTGCGGCTGCGGCGGCGCTTCGAGCGCGACCCGGCCAACCCGCGCCATTTCCTGACGGTCTGGGGCGTCGGCTATCGTTTTCTGATCGAGGCGGAATCATGACCGGGAAAGTACTGCGCATCGGCACCCGCGCCTCCGCGCTCGCGCTGTGGCAGGCGCGACATGTGGAGGCCCTGATCCGTGCACTGCCGGCAGCACCGGCGGTCGAACTGGTGCCCATCGTCACCTCCGGCGACCTGCAGACCCAGGTGCCGCTGTGGGCGGTGCGCGGCCGCGCGTTTTTCACCAAGGAGCTCGATCGGGCGCTGCTCGAGGCGCGCATCGACCTCGCCGTTCACAGCCTGAAGGACCTGCCGACGGAACTCGAGCCGCAGCTCGCGCTCGCAGCGGTGCTCGAGCGTGAAGACCCGCACGATGCGCTCGTCAGCCGCACCGGTCAGCCGCTCGCGGCACTGCCGAGTGGTGCGCGCGTGGGCACGAGCAGTCTGCGCCGGCGCGCGTTTCTCGCCCGCGTGCGCCCGGACCTGCAGCTGCTCGAGCTGCGCGGCAACGTTCCCACCCGCATCGAGCGGCTCGAGCGCGGCGATTACGATGCCATCGTGCTCGCCGCGGCGGGCCTGAAGCGTCTCGGACTCGAAGCACGCATCTGCGAGCGGCTCTCGCCATTGGATTTCCCGCCAGCCGTCTCGCAGGGCGCGATCGGCATCTGCGCCCGCGAAGCGGACGCCGAAACCGGTACGTGGCTCGTCCGACTCGATCATTCCGCTACGCGTCTTGCCACCACGGCAGAACGAGCGCTCCTGCGCCGCATCGAGGGCGGCTGTCAGGTTCCGCTTGGCGCGCTCGCACAGGTGCGCGAGCAGCAGATCGCCATGCGGGCGGTGGTCTGCGCGATCGATGGCACGAGCAGCCTCGCCGCGGCGGGCGAGTGTGCGGCCGAAGCACAGGCGGCGCGAGCGCTCGGCGAGCAATTGGCCGAGCAGCTCATTGCACAGGGCGCCGCACGGTTGATCGCCGAGCAGCGTGCCGCCCAACAGGTGCCGAGCGCGTGAGCGATTCGGCGCGCCCCATCGTCGTCACCCGCACGGAAGCACCCGGAAGCGGATTGAGCGGCGAGCTGACTCGGCTCGCGCTGCCCGTGCTGCACTGGCCCGTGGTCGGCATTGCGCCGGCCGAACCGGGCGAGTGGGACGAGCCGCGTCGCACGATCGGGACGTTTGATTGGATTGTTTTCACCAGCGTGCACGCGGTCGAAGCGGTCACCGACGTCCTGGCGCCGCCGAGCGGCGCGCGCATCGCCGCGGTAGGGCCTGCCACCGCCGAAGCACTGCGTGAGCGGGGCTGGCGGGTCGACCTGACCGGCGTCGGTCACGGTGCCGAGGGCCTGCTGGCCGGCCTGGCCGCGGTCGGTGTGCGCGGCCGGCGCATGCTGCACCCGGCCAGTTCCCGCGCACTGCCCGCCCTGGCGGAGGGCCTCACGCGGCTCGGCGCCGAAGTGGTGCGCTTCGTGGCATACCGCACGGTCGCCGCCGCGCTCGATGTCGAGGCATGCCGAGGCTGGATCGCGCGGCGCGCCCTTGGCGTGGTGACCTTCGCCAGCCCCTCGGCGGTCATCGAGTTGGAGCGCGCCCTCGGCGAGGCGGATTTTGCACAGCTGCTGGCGAACGCCCCGGCGCTCGCTATCGGACCGACGACGGCACGGGAGCTCGAAGCGCGCGCCGTTGCACCGCGGCTCGCCGCTGAGCACACGCTGCATGGGCTGGCGCTAGCCTGTCTGGCGCTGCAGCACGCCACGGCGCCCGGACTTCGCCCGATCGCAGGAGGCGATCCTGGACCCTCGACCGCACCGACCCAGGCGGAACCGAACCGCGGATGGGACGGGCAGGCCGCACTTCGTACTGACAAGAGGCACAGCCGATGAATTTCCCCTCCGTCCGAGCGCGACGCACACGCCAGTCCGATCAATGGCGGCGCATGGTGCGCGAGACACGCCTCACGAGCGACCAGCTCATTTACCCTCTGTTCGTCGTGCCCGGTAAAGGCGTGCGCCACCCGGTCTCGAGCATGCCCGGCATCGCGCAGCTCTCGGTCGATGAGGCCGTCAAGGAGGCGCGCACGGCCGAGCAGGCCGGCGTGCCGGCGGTACTGCTGTTCGCCGCGCCGGCGCATAAAGATGAGCGCGCGAGCGCCGCGCTCGACCCGCACGGACTTGCCGCTGAGGCGATCGCGGCGATCAAGGCCGCCTGCCCGCACCTGCTGGTATGGGCCGATGTGTGCCTGTGCGGTGCGACCGACCACGGCCACTGTGGTCACGTCTTGCCCGGCGGAGTCATCGACAACGACTCCTCGGTGCAGACGCTCGCGCAGGTTGCACTCAACTATGCGCGCGCCGGAGCCGATGCGGTCGCGCCAAGCGACATGATGGACGGTCGCGTGCAGGCCATGCGCAGCCTGCTCGACCGCGAGGGCTTCGCCATGACGCCGATCGTGTCGTATGCGGCCAAGTACGCCTCGGCGTTCTACGGACCGTTCCGGGAGGCGGCAGAATCGGCTCCCGCGTTCGGCGATCGGCGCAGCTATCAGATGGATCCGGCCAACGGCCGCGAGGCGCTGCGGGAGGTGCTGCTCGATGTGCAGGAGGGCGCCGACCTGGTCATGGTCAAGCCCGCAGGCCCGTACCTGGACATCATCCGCCAGGTGCGCGATATGGTGCGCGTGCCCGTGGTGGCCTATCAGGTGAGCGGCGAGTTCAGCCTGATCAAGGCCGCCGCCGAGCGCGGCTGGATCGATGAGCGCGCGGCGGTACTGGAGACGCTCACCGGGATCCAGCGCGCCGGGGCCGATCTGATCATTACCTACTACGCGCCCGACGTGGCGCGCTGGCTCGGCGCATGAGTGCCGACACGCCCGCGTTTCTTGCGGCCTGCCGCGGCGAGCCAGTTCCCTACACGCCGATCTGGATCATGCGCCAGGCCGGGCGCTATCTGCCGGAGTATCGCGAGGTGCGCGCCCGGGTCTCGTTCGAAACGCTGACCCGCACCCCCGAGCTTGCCGCGGAGGTGACGCTGCAACCGCTGCGGCGCTTCCCGCTCGATGCCGCGATCCTCTTCAGCGACATCATGACGCCACTACAGGGCATGGGCGTCGATCTGACTTTCGAGCCCGGTCCGGTGGTGCGCGCGCCAATCCGCACCGAGGCGGCGATCGAGGCGCTGCAGCCGCTGATACCCGAGCGGGACGTGCCGTTCGTACTCGAGACCATCCGACTGATCCGTGCGGCCGCGCCACGCAATGTGCCGCTGATCGGCTTCGCCGGCGGTCCGTTCACGCTCTTCTGCTACCTGGTCTGCGGGCGCCCCTCGAAGGAGTTCGAGACCGCGCGCGCGTTCCTCTATGCGCAGCCCGAGGCAGCCACACGGCTTCTCGAGCACCTGGCAGATGCCATGGCGGCTTATCTCGGCGCACAGGCCGCCGCCGGTGCGCAGGCGCTGATGCTGTTCGAATCCTGGGGCGGGCTGCTCGCGCCGCCACAGTTCGAGCGCTTCGCGCTGGCCGCAGCGCGACGCACGCTGGCGGCACTGCGCGCGCGCGGCGTGCCGCTCATTTACTACCTCAACCAGGGCAGTGCGCTGCTCGAGCAACTCGCACCGCTCGAGGCCGATGTGATCGGCGTCGACTGGCGCGCACCGCTCGGGGCGGTGCGTCGCGTGCTCGGCGCAGGCAAGGCCGTGCAAGGCAACCTCGATCCGGCGGCGCTGTTCGCGCCGCCCGCGGAGCTCACCGCGCAAGCCGAGCGGGTATTGCACGAGGCCGGGGGCAAGCCTGGGCACATCTTCAATCTCGGCCATGGCATCTGGCCGCAGACCGATCCGGATGCCGTGGCGCGTCTGGTCGATGTCGTGCACGAGCGCTCCGCGCGGCGCGGAGCGCAGCCGTGAGCACCAACAGCGCGTCCCTGGCCGATGCGGCGGCGGCGTACTTCCGCGACCTGCAGGGGCGGATCTGTGCGGCATTCGAGGCATTCGAGCCAGCCGCGCGCTTCCAGGGGCGCACCTGGAGCCGCCCAAGCGGCCACCGACTCGAGGGCGGTGGACAATCGCGGCTGATGCGTGGCGAGGTGTTCGAGAAGGTCGGCGTCAACGTCAGCCATGTCTGGGGAACCTTCTCCGACCCCGCGCGCACGCAGATCCCGGGCGCGGCAGAGTCGGACGGTCGGTTCCTCGCCTGCGGCATCTCGCTCGTGGCGCACATGAGCAACCCTTACGTGCCCACTGTGCATCTGAATCTGCGCTACCTGCACACCAGCCGGGGCTGGTTCGGGGGCGGAACGGATCTGACGCCGACGTTCCCGTTCGACGACGACACGGCTGACTTCCACGCCGCACTGCGGCGCGCCTGCGACACGTACCGGCCGGATGCATACGAGGCATTCAAGGCGTGGTGCGACCGGTACTTCTATCTACCGCACCGACAGGAGCCCCGCGGCGTCGGCGGGATTTTTTTCGATGAGCTCGCCGGCGGCGATCCGTCGGCGGATTTCACCTTCGTGCAGACGGTGGGCGAGACGTTCCTCGGCATCTACCCGAGGCTGGTGGCGCGCCGCAAGGACATCCCCTACGACGAGGCAGCGCGCGAGAAGCTGCTGTACAAACGGGGACGGTACGTCGAGTTCAACCTGGTCTATGATCGGGGGACACGGTTCGGCTTTCAGACCGACGCGGACCCGGAGGCCTACCTCATGAGTCTGCCACCGCTGGTCAGATGGTAAGACGAGTAGCTCGGATGGTCAGGAGATGGGTGCCGGCACTGTGCGCGCTGTCGGCGGTCGCCCTCGGCGCGTGCAGTCAGCAGAATGCGGACTTCATGCCCGGCGGCGCGCCGGGCCTCGCACCGAGTGCGCCCGCGGCACCGAATACGCCCGCCGCGTCGGTGCCGGCGACGGCGCAACGCGCCTCGACGCTGCTCGGGCTGCCCGTGCGCGCCCGCTCGGGGGTGCAGCTGGGGGCGGTGCTCGACATCGTCTTCGGCAACGACGGCCAGCCCACGCATCTGATCGTGGTGCACACGATCGCCGGCGGTGCACCCGGCACCCTGAGCGCCGTTCCCTGGGCGATTGCGATCAAACACCTCGTTGACGGTGCGCTCGTGCTGGATGCCAAGCGCTTCGCGGCAGCGCCGGGTTTCGCACCCGATGCGTGGCCGAAGCTCGACTCGCCGCAGTGGAGCGCGGCGGCCGATGCCTATTGGTCGCAACCGATCGAGCCCCCGTTCACGCCGGTCGATCCGACGACTCGCTCGCGCGCACGGCCCGCCATGATCCTGTAATGAAAGCGCTGCGCTGGAGCCTGATCATCCTCGGCGCGACCGCGGCGCTGCTGGTGCTGGCAGCAGTCCTCGCCACGCAGCTGATCAATCCCAACGCGTACCGGGGCGAGCTCGAGCGTCTGGTGAGCCGCGAGACTGGTCGACCGTTTCGCATCCTCGGCCCCCTGCGCCTCGGCTGGTACCCGTGGCTCGCGATTGACATCGGCGCGGCGCACCTCGGCAACCCGCCCGGCACGCACGGACCGGATCTGCTCGCGTGGCGCTCGGCGCGTATCCCGGTACGCCTGCTGCCGCTGCTGATGCATCGACGGATCGAGCTGGGCACAGTCCGCGTTCGCGGCGCCGACATTCATCTGTGGCGTACGGCCGCGGGGGTGGGCAACTGGCAGCCGCTGCTCGCCCGGTCGAGTTCCTCCACGCCGGCCGCCGCACCGCCCTCCCTCGGCGGACTGATCCTGCGGAATGCGACCCTCGAGTACGTCGCGGCCGCAGGCACGATCCGGTTGAGCCGCTGGCAGCTCATCCTCAGCGCCTGGCGGGCTGGCCAGCCATTTTCGGTGCGGACGCGCTTTCTCCTGCAGGCACCGAAAGTGCCGCCAGCAGGCGTCCCGGTTCACTTCAGCGTCCGGCGCCTGAGCATACAGACCGCCCCGCTGCGCGTATCGGCGCCGCGGTGGACCTTGAAGGTGGCGAGCGCCGCGGCGGCCGGTGCGCTGCAGCTCGCGGATTCCGGTGTCCATGCGCGCGCCGCCGGCAACCTGACGCTCACCGTACCATCGGTGCGCGGACTGATCCGCCAATGGGGGCTGAAGATCCGCCTGCCGAAAGATCCCGCCGCGCTGGGCGCACTGTCGGTCGCGGGCCGCTGGCAGCTGCGCCGCGCCACCGAGCGCCTCTCGCCCCTCACGGTGCACCTTGATCAGACGACGCTCACGGGCTGGGCCATGCACTCCGGCGGTACGCAGTCCCGCTGGCGCTTTGCGCTGCACGCCAATCAGATCAATGTCAGTCAATACCTGCCCCCGTCGCGCAAGCACCCCAAGCCCCTGAAATTGCCGCTCGCCCTGCTGCGTGCGCTGCACGCACGGGGCACTCTCACCGTGCGCCACGCGACGATCCGCGGGACAGCGCTGAGCGACGTGCGGCTGCGCGTGCAGTGAGCCGCAGGCGACCGGGTGTGTCGGCCGAATCCGACACCGCGAGTACCGGCGCGCATCTGGCGCGCGCACTCATCGAATGGCATGGACGCGGCGGACGGCACGAGTTGCCCTGGCAGTGCAATCGCAGCGCCTACCGCGTCTGGGTGTCGGAGATCATGCTGCAGCAGACGCAGGTGAGCACGGTCATTCCGTATTACGAGCGCTTCCTGCAGCGTTTTCCTGACGTCAAAACGCTCGCCGACGCTCCGCTCGATGCGGTGTTGAGCCTGTGGGCGGGCTTGGGTTATTACGCGCGCGCACGCAATCTACATCGCGCTGCGGTCCGGATCCGTGATGATCATGACGGCCGTTTCCCGAGCGAATTCGCCGCCGTCGCCGCGCTGCCCGGCGTCGGCCGCTCGACGGCCGGCGCCATCCTGGCGCTGGCGTATGGCGAGCGCTGGCCGATCCTCGATGGCAATGTGCGCCGGGTGTTGGCTCGGCATTTCGCGGTCGAGGGCGACCCGGGACACCGCGACACCCTCACCCGGCTCTGGACGCTCTCCGAGAGGTGCACCCCTGCGCAGCAGGTCGATGTCTACACGCAGGCCATCATGGATCTCGGCGCAACCGTCTGCACGCGTCGCAACCCGGCGTGCGAGCGCTGTCCGCTCGCCTCGACGTGTGCCGCTCGCAGCACCGGTCGCCAGCATGAACTACCCGCCCCCAAGCGCCGCCCCGAGCGTCCGCTGCGTCGTGTATTCATGCTGGCCGCACGGCGTGCCGACGGCGCCGTGCTGCTCGAGCGCCGCCCCGAGCGGGGCATCTGGGGAGGGCTGTGGTGTCTGCCGGAGTTCGGTAGTGCGGCGGCCGCACAGGCATACCTCGAGCGCGTGTCCGGTGCGACCGATCCCGCCCGTCCGCTGGCGGCCATCGAGCATGCCTTCACGCATTTCGATCTTGTCATTACGCCGCTTCTGGCCCATTGTTCCGGGTATGACGGCCCGCCGGATCCGGCGCGGCTCGCGTGGTACCCCACCGGCTCGCCCGGTGCGCTCGGCCTTCCGGCCCCGATCCAGCGATTCCTGCAACGCTTGGCTTCGGCGCCGGTCCAGAGTCAGCTGTTTGAGTGAATCAACGTTCAGAACGGAGTATGCCGTGTCCCGAATGGTGCAGTGTGTGATGCTCAAGCGCGAGGCGCCCGGCCTCGACCGCCCGCCCTACCCCGGTCCGCTCGGCCAGCGTATCTTCGAGAACGTCTCGCGCGAGGCGTGGGGCCGCTGGGTTCAGCATCAGATCATGCTCATCAATGAGTACCGCCTGAGCCCCATCGAGCCTAAGGCGCGACAGTTTCTCGAGAGCGAAATGGAGAAATACTTCTTCGGAGCCGGCGCAGCACGGCCCGAAGGCTACCGCCCCCCCACGGAGGATTAACGCGCTCATGAGTGAGACGCCGACGCCCCTGAACCCCCGTGTCCACGAGGTCACCGAGCGCATCCGTGAGCGTAGCCGTGAGACGCGCGCGGCTTATCTCGAGCACATGCGCGCACAGGCGCGCGGTCCGGCGCGAACACACCTGTCATGCACCAACCTGGCGCACGGGTTCGCGGCCGCGAACCCCGCGGACAAGGAAGCCCTGAAGGCACTGCGCGGGCCGAACCTCGGGATCATCACTGCGTACAACGACATGCTTTCGGCTCATCAGCCGTTCGAGCGCTTCCCGGGGCTGATCCGCCAGGCGGCACGCGAGGCACGTGCCACAGCTCAGGTCGCCGGCGGCGTGCCCGCCATGTGCGACGGGGTGACTCAGGGGCAGCCCGGGATGGAGCTGTCGCTGTTCAGCCGCGACGTGATCGCGATGGCCACGGGAATTGCGCTCTCGCACGGCATGTTCGATGCCGCCCTGTGTCTGGGCGTGTGCGACAAAATCGTGCCGGGCTTGCTGATCGGTGCGCTCGCCTTCGGCCAGCTGCCGACGATCTTCGTGCCGGCGGGCCCGATGCCCTCGGGCCTGCCCAACAAGGAAAAGGCGCGCATCCGCCAACTGTTTGCCGAGGGCAAGGTCGGGCGCGAAGCGCTGTTGCAGTCGGAGGCCGACAGTTATCACTCGGCCGGAACCTGCACGTTCTACGGCACCGCCAACAGCAACCAGATGCTGATGGAAGTGATGGGCCTGCACCTGCCTGGCAGCGCGTTCGTGCCGCCCAACACAGCGTTGCGCGATGCGCTCACCGCCGCGGCCACGCGGCGCGCGGCGCGCATCACCGCGCTCGGTGAGGAGCATCTGCCGCTCGCTCACGTGCTCGATGAACGCAGCATGGTCAACGCGGTGGTAGGACTGCTCGCCACGGGCGGCTCGACCAATCACACCCTGCACCTGGTCGCCATTGCCCGCGCGGCCGGCATCCAGATCGACTGGGACGACTTCAGCGATCTTTCCGCGGTGGTGCCGTTGCTGGCCCGCATTTATCCCAACGGCAGTGCCGACGTGAATCATTTTCATGCCGCCGGTGGCATGGGCTTGCTGATGCGCGAGCTGCTCGGCGCCGGGCTGATGCACGGTGACGTCGCGACCGTTGCGGGCGCGGGCCTCACGCGCTACACGCAGGAGCCGTGGCTGTCGCCCGAGGGACTCGCCTGGCGGGACTCCCCGGGCAACAGCGGCGACCGCGAGGTGTTGCGGCGGGTCACGGACCCCTTCAGCGCCGATGGCGGATTGAAATTGCTCCGAGGCAACCTCGGCCGGGCCGTGATCAAGGTATCGGCCGTCAAGCCCGAGCACCGCTCGGTCCACGCGCCGGCCCGCGTATTTCACAGTCAGGAAGCGGTGCTGCATGCGTTCAAGCAGGGCGAGCTGTCCCGCGACGTGGTCGTGGTGGTGCGTTATCAGGGACCTCGCGCCAACGGCATGCCCGAACTGCACGGCCTCACGCCGGCGCTCACCTCTTTGCAGAGCCAGGGGCACCGCGTAGGACTGGTCACCGACGGGCGCATGTCGGGCGCCTCGGGCGTCGTACCGGCAGCGATCCATCTTACCCCGGAGGCCGTCTGTGGCGGTCCGATCGGTCGGCTGCGCGACGGCGATATGATTCGGCTCGACAGCCACCGCGGCGTGCTCGAAGCCGAAGTGAACGAGGCGGACTGGCAGCAGCGCAAGAGCGCCAGCGCCGACCTCACCGGCAATGCCTTCGGGATGGGGCGCGAGTTGTTCGGCCTGTTCCGCGCGCACGCCGCGCCTGCGGAGCAGGGCGGCGGGGTCTGTTGAGCGGCGGCCGCGCGCCGTAGGGCCGCGCGGCCGGTTCGCCTCAGGCGCTCGCGCTCGGCCGGGCGGCGACCTCGGTGTACCAGCGGCGGGTCGCGGCCGCCTCGGCGGGGCGCTGCAGATGCAGCCGGGCGGCAAAGTCGACGACGATGAGCGCATCGATGTCGGCCACGCTGAAGTGCTCGCCACACAGGTAGGGGGCGGCGGCCACCGCCATGGTCTCGAGCGAGTCCAGAAAGGCCTCGGTGCGGCGCCTGCCGCGCTCGGCGAGGTCGGGAATCTGTGCATACGCAAGCGGACCGGTCAGCGCCCGATCTGTCATGCCGGGCACCGTGTTGCGAAGGTATTCGGCCACCGCCGCAAAGCCTTCATTCTCGATATGCCACTGCATATCGGCGATTCGCGACTGCTCGCGCGCACTGCGACCCAGCAGTGCCGGTTCCGGACAAGTTGTCTCGAAGTAACGCCAGATCGCGGCCGTCGAACACAGTCGCGTGCCATCATCGAGCTCGAGCACCGGTACCGTGCAGTAGGGATTGATCGCGCGAAAGCCGGGCGCGAGATGCTCCCCGCCGCGCAGGTCCACCTCGACCCGAGGCAGCTCGATGCCCTTCTCGGCCAGGAAGATGCGCACGCGCCGGGCCGATGGGGCCGTCCTGCAGTCATAGAGCTTCATGTTCCTCTCCCGTCTCGCGCCCGAGGTGCGGGAGAGGCGCACAGGCGTGCGCTGCGCCCGCCGCGGACGCGGGGGGCAGCGCCATCCGCCCGAGCCGGCCGGCGCTACCCGGTTGCGCCCGGCTTCTCCGGCAACGCCACACTGAATTCCAGCACTTCGTGCCCGGCCTCGCGCTCGAGGTTGATCTGTACAGCCTCAGGATCCACGTTGACGTACTTGTGGATCACCTGCAGCAGCTCGCGCCGCAGCAGGGGCAGATAATCCGGGCCGCCGCGCCCGCCGCGCTCCTGCGCCACGATGATGCGCAAGCGCTCCTTGGCGATGCTCGCCGAGTTGGGCTTGCTGCGGAACAATGCCAACAGACCCATTTCAGCCTCCGAACAGACGCGCGAAGAAACCGCGCTTGGGCTCTTCGAGGAACCGCAGCGGCAGCTCTTCTCCGAGCAGACGGGACACCGCATCGCCGTAGGCCGCCGCCGCATCACTGTCTTCGTTGAGGATCACCGGCACACCGGCATTGGAAGCGGCGAGCACGTCAGGAGACTCCGGTATCACACCGATCACGTCGAGCCCGAGGATCTCCTTCACGTCCCCGACGCTCATCATTTCTCCACTGGCCACGCGCCGCGGGTTGTAGCGTGTGAGCAGCAGATGCTCCTTCACCCCACCGTTGCCATTGCTCGATCGCTGGGTCTTGCTCGCGAGCAGCCCGAGGATGCGGTCGGAGTCGCGCACCGAGGAGACCTCGGGGTTGACTACGACCACGGCGCGGTCGGCGAAGTACATCGCCAGGTGCGCGCCTTTCTCGATGCCGGCCGGCGAGTCGCAGATCACGTAGTCGAATTCCTCGGCGATCAGCTCATCGAGCACCCGGCGCACACCCTCCTCGGTGAGCGCGTCCTTGTCGCGAGTCTGCGAGGCGGCGAGCACGTGCAGCGTCTCGAGACGCTTGTCCTTGATCAGCGCCTGCTTGAGCGTGCAGTCGCCATTGATCACGTTCACGAAGTCGTACACCACGCGCCGCTCGCACCCCATGATGAGGTCGAGGTTGCGCAGGCCGATATCAAAGTCGATGACCGCGACGCGCTTGCCGCGGCGGGCCAGTCCGCAGGCCATGCTGGCGGAGGTGGTGGTCTTGCCGACTCCGCCCTTGCCAGAGGTCACTACGATGATTTCAGTCAAAGGTCACTCCTCGAATAGGGTTCGCTGCGCTGCGCGCACTCAAGCGCCCAGCCGCTCGAAACGCAAGTCGTCGCCATCCAGCCACGCCTGCACGGGTTTGCCCGCAAGCTCCGGCGGCAACGTCTCGAAAACGCGGAACACGCCGGCGATCGACACCAGCTCCGCGTGAAATTCCTGGCAGAACACGCGTGCGGCGGTATCGCCGCGCGCTCCGGCCACCGCCCGCCCGCGCAACGCGCCGTACACGTGCACGCAACCGTCGGCGATCACCTCTGCTCCGGCGCCCACCGTGGCGGTGACCACCAGATCCCCCGCACGTGCATAGGCACGCTGCCCGGAGCGCACCGGGTGCGTGTGCACCAGTGTCGGCACAGCGCCCGGCTCGGCTTGCACCGGCGTCGGCTCGATGTGGCGCGCCGCGCGCCCAGTCGCCTCGGCCGGCGGATGAAACTCGCGGAACGGCGGCAGCAGCGGCAGATCGAGCGGCTGGCTCAACGCCTGCGCCGCGGCTGCACCGCTTGCCAGCCCCACCGGGCACATCCCAGCGCGCCGTACGGCATCGAGCACGGCGCGCATCTCCTCAACCGTGGGCTCCCGACCCAGTGGTCCCACATCGAGCGCGACGGCGGTACGCTGAAAGAATTTCGGCGCAGTCGCCACGCGGCCGGTCAGCTCATCCAGAATCGCGCCCGGATCGGTCGTCCAGATAAGCACCTGGATCAGACCGACCTGTCCGAAACGGATGTCGATGGCCGGCACGGCGGCGGCCTCGGCTCTCTGTGTCGTCATGTGTCCCTGGCTGAGCGGTGCACGGCTGGGGGATGTTGGCGGTGAAGTGTACCGGCTCAGGGCCGCCGCCGCACGCCCCGCACGGGTTCGGCGGTGAGCGGGTCCTGCGGCCAGTCGTGCTTGGGGTAGCGCCCACGCAGATCCTTGCGCACCTCGGCATAGCCGCGCTGCCAGAAGCTCGCCAGGTCCCGTGTCACCTGCACCGGCCGCTGGGCCGGGGAGAGCAGTTTGAAGGTGACCGGCACGCGTCCGCCGCCGAGCCTGGGGGTCGCAGCGAGGCCAAAGACCTCCTGCAGGCGCACGGCAACGGCCGGTGCACTGTCATCGAGGTAATCGATGCGGATCTGCGAGCCGCTCGGCACAGTGAGATGGGAAGGCGCAAGCCCATCGAGCTCACGCGCGCGCGCCCAACCCAATCGCGCACGCAAGGCCTCGGCCAGCGGCACGCGCGCCAGGTGCTCGCGGCGGCTCATCCCCTCGAGCCAGGGGGCGAGCCACTCCTCGAGCGCTCCCGCGAGCGCCGCATCGGCCAGATCGGGCCACTCGGCGTAGGGCGCACCGAGCCGCCGGACGAAGGCGACGCGCGCCTGCAGATCGCGCGTTTCGCGCTCCCAGGGCAACGCATCGATACCCAGATCACGGACGCCGCTCAGCATCGCCTCGAGTGCGCGCGCCACGGGCAGCTCGCCCAGCGGCCGGGTCTCGAGAATGAGCTGATCGAGTCGCAGCTCGCGTCGCGCCAGCACCGCCTGGTCGCGCCGGCTCCACTCGACCGTCTCCCGCCACGCCAGCTGCTCGCCCATGACCGCCTCGAGCGCCTCGCGCTCGAGGGGCGCGGCGAGCAGGATCCGTGCATCGCGCTCGCGGTCATCGAGGTCCACCGCGACGATGAGCCCCTGGCGCGACAGGCTTTGCGCCTGCGCAAACAGTGCCCCACGGCCATTGGCGAGGGTGTAGCGTCCTGCACCGCCGGGGCGCAACGCGCCGATTCGGTCCGGGAAAGCGAGCGCCAGCAGTGCCCCGGGAGAGACCGGTTGCGCCGAGCCGGGAGAAGACCCCGCGGCGCGCTCGAGGTCGCGGACCAGTGTGCGCGCGGTGGCACGCGCCGCGTGCACCGCTGCGCGGCCCGCCTCGCCCACCGCATTCTCACCCCGCAGAATCTCCAGCCGCGAGCGGATATCGGCATCCCCGCCAGCCGTAGCGCCGCGCAACATGTCACGCTCCGAAAGCAGGGCAGCCAGATCTGCGGCCAGCACCAATGCACCAAGCTCTCGCGCGCGCAGCAGCATGTGCGCCAGACGCGGATGCACGGGCAGCTGCACCATCTGCCGACCGTGCGGCGTGATGCGCCCGGCGGCATCGAGCGCGCCGAGGCGAGCCAGCAGATCGCGCGCGCTCGCGAGCAACGCCAGCGGCGGCGGATCGAGCCAGTGCAACGCCGCCGCGTCGCGCACGCCCCAGCGGGCCAGTTCCAGCGCAAGCGGCGCCAGGTCCGCCTCGAGAATCTCAGGCGGAGTGAACGGTGCGAGCATGCGGTGCGCCGCCTCGCTCCAGAGCCGGTAGCACACGCCCGCCTCGAGCCGCCCGGCTCGCCCCTGACGCTGCTCGGCCGATGCACGCGAGATGCGCGCGAGCTCGAGACGGCTCATGCCTGTGTGCGGATCGAAGCGCGACCGGCGCACCAGACCGGAATCGACGACGATGCGCACCCCTTCGAGCGTCAAGCTGGTCTCGGCGATGTTGGTCGACAGCACGACGCGGCGCACTCCAGCGATGGGGGACAGGGCCGCATCCTGCGCCTCGGCAGACAACTCGCCATATAGAGGCAGGATGCGTGCAGGGGCACCCGCATCCGTGAGCAATGCCGCCACGCGGCGGATCTCACGCGCGCCCGGAAGAAACACCAGCGCATCGCCGTGCGTCTCGGCGAGCGCACGCAGCACCAGCCGGCTCAGATGCTGCTCTGGACTCACCGTGCCGCGTGGCGCACCCTCGGGCAGCGGCGGCGCGCCTGTGCCGGCAAAACGCGTCGCCACCGGAAATGTCCGACCGGCCGCCTGAACGAGCGGCGCGCCGCCGAGCAAGGCGGTGAGGCCGTCGGCCTCGAGCGTCGCGGACATGACGAGCAGCTTCAGATCGCTGGCGAGCGCCTCGCGCGCATCGAGTGCCAGCGCCAGGGCGAGATCGGCCTGCAGGCTGCGTTCGTGAAACTCATCGAACAGCACCGCGGCGACACCCTCGAGCGCCGGGTCGCTCTGCAGCATGCGGGTCAACACGCCCTCGGTGAGCACCTCGAGGCGCGTCTCATTCGAGACGCGCGTATCGCGGCGCATGCGGTATCCGACGGTCCGCCCGACTGGCTCCCCGAGCGTACGCGCCATGCGTTCGGCGACGGCTCGGGCCGCCAGTCGCCGCGGCTCCAACATCAGGATGCGTCGGCCCCGGGCCCAGGGCTCCGCCAGCAGCACGAGCGGCACGACCGTGCTTTTACCCGCACCCGGCGGGGCGATGAGAACCGCCGAGGGGTGGCTGGCGAGGGCCGCTCGCAGCGCCGGCAGCGCCGCATCGATGGGCAGCCCGGATCGGCTCGTCATGGTCCGCGCTCAGCTGCGCCAGACGCCCACGGCAAACGCCGACCAGGCGGCGATCATCAGCACCCCGCCGGCCGGCGTGAGCCAGCCCACCCAGCGCGGCGCCTGCAGACTCAACGCATAGAGGCTGCCGGAAAACAACACGATGCCGATGAGCAAAGAGTGCGTCGCCTGCTGGCAGCGGCGCAGCGTGCGCCGCTGCGCCGCTGCCAACGCGTCCGGATCGCGAGTGCTCAGCCACGCACCCATCGCGAGCAGGCCGAGCGACTGGTAGAACTGATAGCGCACGGCGATGGTGTAGATGTGCGCCTGCTGCGCTGACCAGTCCGCCGGCAGCGCATGCGCGCCGATCGCGCCGGCGACCGTAGCGAGCGCCAGCAGCGTGGCACCGGCGACGAGCGCCATCCGCCCGGAAGATGAACCGTACGTCATCGCCGCTCAGCCTTGCGGCGGCGTGCCGCCGCGGTTCAGCAGCGGCCCGAGCAGGTCGAGCGGCAGCGGGAATATGATCAGCTGCGAGCGATCGTGCGAGATATCGGCCAGGGTCTGCAGGTAACGCAGCTGCAGCGCGCTAGACTGTTGAGCGAGCGCCTTGGCGGCCTCGACCAGCGTCTGCGCCGCCTGGCGCTCACCCTCGGCGTTGATGACCTTGGCCCGCCGGTTGCGCTCCGCCTCGGCCTGGCGGGCCATCGCGCGCACCATGCTTTCGTCGAGATCGACGTCTTTGATCTCGACGTTGGCGACCTTGATCCCCCATGCCTCGGTACTCTCGTCAAGGATCTGCTGAATGTCGGCGTTGAGCTTGTTGCGCTGAGCAAGCAGATCATCCATCTCGTGCTGACCGAGCACCGAGCGCAGCGTGGTTTGTGCGACCTGGCTGGTGGCCTCCCAGACGTTGGCGACCTGGATGATGGCCTTGCTCGGATCCACGATGCGGAAATAGACGACTGCGTTCACCTTCACCGACACGTTGTCGCGGGTGATGAGGTCCTGCTTCGGCACGTTGAGCACGATGACCCGCAGGTCCACCTTGTTCATGCGCTGGATGACGGGCCAGAGAATGATGACGCCCGGACCGCGAATGCCGGTGAAGCGTCCGAGCGTAAACATGACCGCACGCTCATATTCGTTCAATACGCGCACCGAGCTGACCACGAGCAGCGCGATCAGCACCACGACGACGATGAGGAAATATGACATCTGACTCTCCCCGGGACACTGCGCTTTACAACGGCTCGACCCACAACTGCAATCCGTCGACTCTCACGATGCGCGCCCGCTGCCCCCGCTGCAATGGGCGCGCGGCGATGGCATTCCACAACTCGCCGCCGTAGCGGACCCGGCCGTTGTCCTGGATGTCCTCATCGGCCACCACGATGGCCCCGACCATGGCCTGCACCCCGGTCGCCGGCGGGCGACGCAAGGCTCGGCCGCCAAGATACACGATCCCGAGAATGACCAGTCCACCGACGAAGGCGATGGCCCCGATCAGCGCGCGGCTGATGTGCATGCCGGGTACTCCGGAGTCGAACAGAATCAGCGAGCCGACCACGAAGGCAATCAGCCCGCCGATACCGAGCGAGCCATAAGTCGGGAAGAAGAACTCCGCGGCCATCAGCCCCGAGCCGACACCGATCAGCGCGAGCCCTGCGAAATCCGTGGGCAGCAGCTGGAATGCAAACAACGCCACGAGCAGCGCCACGACCCCGACCACCCCCGGCAGCACCCCGCCGGGGTGGAAGCCCTCGAAGATCAGTCCCCAGATGCCGATCAGCAGCAGCCCGTAGGCGATCAGCGGATTGGTGAGGTCTGCGAGCACCTGCGTGCGCCAGCCCGGACGCACCCAGCGCACCGTCACGCCGCCGGTGACGAGCGTCACTGCGTGACCATGCAGCGTGATCGTGCGGCCATCCAGCTGACTCAGCAGGCTCGCCAGGTCCGGGGCGATCAGATCGATCACGTGCGCCTGCAGCGCCTCCTCGGCCGGCAGGCTGGCCGCACCGCGCACCGCCTGCTCGGCCCACGCGGCGTTGCGACCACGCAGCTCGGCGAGCGCCCGGATGTAGGCGATGGAATCATTCAGGATCTTGCGCTGCTCGGCACTCATCGGCGGTCCGGATGCGGCGCCATGGCGGGCGGCGGGCGGGGCGGGCTCTGTCCCCCCTAAGGACACCGGCGTGGCTGCCCCGACGTTGGTGGCCGGCGCCATGGCCGCCACGGAGCAGGCGTAGAGTATGTAGGTGCCGGCGCTAGCGGCCCGCGCCCCCGCAGGCGCCACGTAACCCACGACTGGCATGGGCGCAGCCAGAATTGCCTTGATGATCCCGCGCATCGAGGTCTCGAGGCCGCCCGGAGTGTCGATGCGCAAAATGACGAAGGGCGCGTGCCGCTCACTCGCGCGCTGCAGACCCCGCTCGATGTAGCGCGCGGTCGCCGGGCCGATCGCCCCGCGCAGCTGCAGTCCGATCGCCACCCGCGCCGCATCCGCGGCGGCGGCCCTCACGGGCGGCGCCGCCTGCGCTGCCAGGATCCCCGCGGCACACCACAGGAGCAGCGCAATAAGCGAGGCTCTCATAGGCGCATTATCCTCGCACGGTCCGCGCCGGCAACCGGCCGCGCCCGGACTGCTCTACCGGTGATCGTTCCATTGCGCGCCGCGGCGCTCGAGCGCGTGGCGCGTGGCGTGCGGGACATCGGCATTGAAGCCGGAGCCGATCGGCGCAACCTGCGCCTCGATGTCGGTCACCCGCGTTGCGAAATCCCCACCGCCCGCACAGTCCGGGTGAGCCGATGGTTCGCTCGTGAGTTGCCGGTCCCACCGCGGTGGGGGACGGCTGCAGCGCAAACTCACGGCGCCATCGCTCACCGATGCCTCGACCGACGCGAACCCGCTGCCGGCACCCATGACGAGCACGAAATATCCCGAGCGCTTCATCGGCGCGCCCGCCGGGAGCGCCGCGGCGGATAACCCACCGTCTGCGCAAACAGCACTCGCTGCGTGGCACGCAGCGGCAGCACGGCTGCAAGCCCTTCGCGGTCGCAGTTGTGAAACCAGGCGGCGAGCCCCGCGGCCGCCGCGAATAGATACACGTTGGCGGCGATCAGTCCCGTGTCGACGTAATAATAGGCGCGCTGCACCGCCGGATCGCGCAGGCCCGGCTCCTGAAACCCGCGCGTGCATGCCAGGCGCTCGACGTCAGCCACATAGAGCAGGCGCACCGGGGCGGTGGCGCCGGGATCTGCCCGTGACTGTGCGCGGCCCACCGCCAGCGCGCGCAGGTCGCCCGCCACGACCAGCTCGAGACGATGCTGTGGGGCATCATACCGATACGTGCCGTCGGCCATCGCCACGTACAGATCAACCTCCTGGGCGTTGCTGGCGGAGGCAGCCGTGCGACCCACGCCCCCGAAGGGACCACGCTTGCGATTCACGCCGCAGGCCGCCCAGAGCAGCTCCGAGAGCATCTCGGGCGAGAGTCGGCGTTCGTTGAACGCCCGCAGAGTCTGACGCCGCCGCAAAGCGTGAATCAACTCGTTGCGCGCCGTGGCGCGCGGCCGCGGCAACCGTGGTGCGCCAGGCCGGGCCGTGGGCTTGGCTCGCGCCGATCGCGCCGGCGGCGAGGCCGCGCGTTTGGATCGCATGGGCACACCTGCGCAAGACTGCCTGAGCGAGGGACCTTATGCCGCGCCGCGCCGCCCCGACAGTGTGGCTTTCCCGTAGCGCCGGCGCGTCTGCGCGGGTCGGACCCGCGGGGCCGGCGCTCAGAACGGCAGCGCCTTGAGGTCAGGGTCGACCCAGTGGCGACGGGCCGCGACGCCGAACAGCGTTGCCGGCAACCAGAAAGCGAGCGGCCAGTCGCTCCGGCCATATGGGCCGGTCAGCAACTCCGTGAGTGTCACGTGCAGCGGCCGAGGCGCCCGTGCGCTCAGCCAAGCCTCCCCGGCGCGCAGCGAGGCGATCGTGATCGTCGCGTGATAGCCGCCGTACTCGGTGTTGTGCACGCCGCTCGCCTCGTTGTAGGCCCGAATCATTTGCGGTACCTGCCGCAGGCAGGTCTGCAAGCCACGCTCGTGCAGCAGCCACAGGGCGGCAGCGAAATGCGCGGCGTGCGTCCAATCGGACCTCGGCAACGTCCGTGCAGCCAGTTCGCGCGCGACGCGCTCGAGGTCGGCATCCTCGAGGTATATGGACATGTTGATCCGTCTCAGGGACGCTCGCGGCGCGGCACGGCATCGGTCGCGCTGCCGTCGGCGCGCCGCAGCACACGCACGTTCATCTCGGTGCGGATCTCGAAGCCGAGCGAACGATACAACGTGATGGCCGGAATGTTGGTCTTCCAGGCGTGCAGAAAGGCCCGCTCGCCACGCTGCTCGATAACGGCGGTGACTGCGGCGGTCAGCCGCCGGGCGAAGCCCCTGCCGCGAAAGTCCGGATGCGTGCACACGGCACTCACCTCGGTATAGCCGGGAAAGCGGAACCGCTCCCCGGCCATGGCGGCGAGCCGCCCCTCGATGCGGATACCGAGGAAGCGACCGAGCGTATGGGTGCGCGGCGCGAACGGGCCAGGCTCGGTGAGCTGCGCGAGGGCAAACATGTCCGCGGCGTCGGCTTCGGTGAGGATCCCAATCGGCTCGACGCCCCCCACCTCGCCCGCAGCGCGCGTGGCGAGCATCTGCACGCCCTGCAGAGCGCTCTCGATCATCAGACCCGGCGGCACGCTGACCGGCGGCGCCTGATTGAGACAGACCCGCTCGGCGGGCCCGACCAGCGCTGCGAGCGCTGCGAGCGCCGGCTCCGATTCATCGCACGGCGAAGCGAACACGTTGTATTGGGGCAGAAATCGCCGCGCCAGCGCGCCGCCGGTCGCCACCGCCGCATGATACGTGTTGAGCGTGGCCCAGACCGGACGATCGAGGGGATTCGGGGCGGGGGGCACGGGCGCGGCGCTATGCTCAGCGCCGCGGCGTGCGCGGCAGACCGGTGTGTTGGGTGCGAAATGGCGCGGCGCGCTTTGCCGGCGGGGCGCCGGCGCGAGGCGCTCGCCGGCCCTCGTGCGCTCCACCCGTGCCGGCTGGCTGGTAGGCTGGCACCAACTGCTCCTTGGCGCTGCCGATGAGGTCCGCCCGACCCATGCGCCGCAGCGCCTCGCGCAACAGCGGCCAGTTCTCCGGATCGTGATAGCGCAAAAACGCCTTGTGCAAGCGGCGCACTTTCAGCCCCTTCGGCACGCGCACCTCCCCTCCGGTGCGCCGCACGCGCTGCAGCGGGTTCTTGCCCGAGTGATACATGGCGGTGGCGCTCGCCATGGGCGAGGGCAGAAACGCCTGCACCTGGTCGGCGCGAAAGCCATTGCGCTTCAGCCACAACGCCAGTTCGAGCATGTCCTCGTCACGGGTGCCGGGGTGCGCGGCGATGAAGTACGGGATCAGGTACTGCTCCTTGCCGGCCTCGCGCGAGTAGCGCTCGAACAACTCCTTGAAGCGGTAGTAAGCGCCGATGCCCGGCTTCATCATCATCGACAGTGGACCTTCGGAGATCGCCTCCGGGGCGATCTTCAGATACCCCCCGGTGTGGTGCTGGGCGAGCTCGCGTACGTACTCGGGCGATTCCACCGCCAGGTCGTAACGCACGCCCGAGGCGATCAGCACCTTGCGGATACCGGGCATCTCGCGCACTTTGCGATACAGGCGCACAAGCGGCGCGTGATCGGTGTTGAGGTTCGAGCAGATCTTCGGATACACGCACGAGGGGCGCCGGCAGGCGCTCTCGATCTGCGGGCTGCGACAAGCAAGCCGGTACATGTTGGCCGTGGGACCGCCGAGATCGGAGATTACGCCGGTGAAGCCCGGCACACGGTCGCGGATGTCCTCGACTTCGCGCAGGATCGATTGCTCGGATCGGCTCTGAATGATGCGCCCCTCGTGCTCGGTGATCGAACAGAACGAACAGCCGCCGAAACAGCCGCGCTGGATGGCCACCGAGAAGCGGATCATCTTGTACGCCGGAATGTTGGCCTCGCCGTAGCTCGGATGCGGGCGACGCTGATACGGCCGTTCGTACACCCAGTCGAACTCGGCCGTGCTCAGCGGGATGGGCGGTGGGTTCAGCCAGACATCGATGTCGCCGTGGCGCTGCACCAGCGCTCGGGCGTTACCGGGATTGGCCTCCTGATGCAGGATGCGCGAGGCATGCGCATATAACACCGGATCGGCTGCGACCTGTTCGTAGGAGGGCATGCGGATGACGCTGCGGTCGCGCTCGGCACCCTTCACCCTGCGCACCAGCCGCACGATACTCTCGCCGGCGTGCATCGCGGCGCCCGCCTCGGCCGGGCGCTGCGGCTGCATTGCATAGGGGTCGGGATGCGGGGCAAGCGGCCCGGGGGTATCGAGCTCCGTGGAGTCGATCTCGATCCACTCGGCGGGGAGCACCTTGCGCACGAATGCGGTGCCGCGCACGTCGGTGAGGGCGTGAATCGACTCACCGGCGGCCAGCCGGTGCGCAATCTCGCACACCTGCCGCTCGCCGCTGCCGTAGACGAGCAGATCCGCCTTGGCATCGAGCAACACCGAGCGGCGCACCTTTTCCGACCAGTAATCGAAGTGCGCGATCCGGCGCAGCGACGCCTCGATGCCCCCGATCACGATCGGTACGTCCTTGAAGGCCTCACGCACGCGCTGGGCATACACGATGACCGAGCGGTCGGGTCGCTTGCCGCCCTCCCCGCCCGGGGTGTACGCATCGTCGCTGCGCAGGCGGCGGTCAGCCGTGTAGCGGTTGACCATCGAGTCCATGTTGCCGCCGGTGATGCCGAAAAACAGGTTGGGTCGGCCGAGCACCGCGAACGGCTCGGCGCTCTGCCAGTCTGGCTGCGCGATGATGCCGACCCGAAAGCCCTGCCCTTCGAGCACCCGCCCGACGATCGCCATGCCGAAGCTCGGCAGGTCGACGTACGCATCCCCGGTGACCAGGATCACATCGCAGCTGTCCCAGCCAAGCGCATCCATCTCAGCGCGCGACATGGGCAGAAACGGTGCGGTCCCGAAGCGGGCGGCCCAATGCTTGCGATAACGGGTAATGTCAGGTGCGGCGTGCATATCGTGAGGGCGCCAGGCGCCGGTGGTGGATCGGTTGCGCACGGCAGCCCGCAGCAGCGCCGGCGCCGATTCGGCCACCCAGCCCGTCTCGCGGTGCGAGCCGGGCCGAAAGCTGGGCCGACAAGTCGTTGAAAAGTATCAGTATATCAGAAAAGGCGCGCGCTCACCCTGCCACCCAGCCTCATCGGCCGCCACCATCGCCTCGAGATCCTGCGGACTGGCCGCCGGATCATCCACCCAGCGACGCAGCGCCTCGCCACCGTTGATCACGTCGATCGCCAGACGCTCGTGCTCGTATTCGTAGGGAAAGTCCCGCCACAGCGGATAGTCCGGTCGCAGCCGGCGCAGCGCCTTGAACGCCAGTGCCAACACCCGCCACGGCCGGAACGCCCGCTGGTCGTAATGGGCCGGATCTTCCACGTGCAACTGCACCCCGGCGCAAAGCCGTCCAGCATGCTTGTGAAAAGTCGGCTCGAACCAACACGGCCGGGGCTGACAGCCGCGCAGCCAGCCCGGCGCCGCGGCGCGCATTGCGCCGAGCAATGCTGCGACGTCCAGATCCGGTGCGCCGAACAGTTCGAGCGGACGGGTGGTGCCGCGCCCCTCGGAAAGCGTCGTGCCCTCGAGCATCACCGTGCCCGGATAGCAACGCGCCATGAACAGATTCGGCGCGTTGGGGCTCGGATTGACCCAGGTGCGCTCCCCCAGCGGCCAGCCGAAGCCGGGGCCGGCGTGGGGATTCCAACCCTCGAGTGGGACGACCTGACAGTCCACGTCGAGCTTCAGGGTGTGCACGAACCAGCGCGCGAGCTCCCCCAGTGTCATGCCGTGACGCATCGGCATCGGCGCTGCGCCGACGAAGCTCTCAGCGCCAGGCTGCAGCGCGAGCCCCTCGACGGGGCGACCAATCGGGTTCGGCCGGTCGAGCACCCACAGGCTCTTGCGATGCAGTGCACACGCCTCGAGCACGTAACGCAGCGTCGTCACGAACGTATAGACGCGGCAGCCGAGATCCTGCAGATCGACCAACAGAACGTCGAACGTGTCCATCATCGCTGCCGTCGGCCGGCGCACGGTGCCGTACAGACTGAACACCGGAATGCCATGCACCGGGTCGGTGAAATCGGGCGACTCCACCATATTGTCCTGCTTGTCGCCGCGCAGCCCGTGCTGCGGGCCGAAGGCAGCGCTCAACTGCAGCTCCCCGAGCGCGCTCAGAGCATCGAGACTGTGCACCAGACCGCGCGTCACCGAAGCCGGGTGCGCCAGCAGCGCCACGCGGCGGCCGGCGAGCGGTTTGCGCAGGGCTGGCTCGGACAGTAGGCGGTCGATGCCGAATTTCATGAACGTTTACAACCGATGACGGGCAGCGGGTTGAGACAGTCAGCTCCACGGCAGTCGCAGCGTGAAAGCGTCCGGATGATGGAAATCCGCCCGCCCGGCCGCATGCCACAGCGCCCAGTATGACAGGCTGCCCGCCTCATCCTCCACTACGGCGCTCACCGCCAGCTGCACGCCTCGCGGCGCATCGGCGTAGGGCGCCGGCAACGTAACGAGCGCCTCGAGCACGAGCGCCTCATCCATACGCACCGCCGACTCGCGCACTCCAATGGTGAGCTGCGGCGGGCTGGGCAATTCCGCCGACAGGCGGCCCTGCCGATAGTCGCTGAACTGATATGCCTGCCAGGCCCCCGAGGGGGAGAAGTTGAACTCCAGGTAGCCGGGCTCGCCGTCGCGCCGCACGAACGCCTCGAAGCACGTATGCCGCCACAGCTCATCGGCACGCACGGGAGTACCAATCGCCGCAATACGCAAGCCGCGCAACTCACCGTCGAGAGCGAACTGCAGACACAACACTGCGGGTCGCTCTGCGAGCGCGCGCACGGTCAGCGCATGCACCGCTGTGCAGCGCGAATCGGCATGCGCAATCAATCGAGCACAGATCACTGCGACGTCGCACCTGTCAGATGGCCTCAGCCTCATACCCCGCCTGCACCGTGCAACCGCTTCGCCCGGCAGGCGCCGGGCCGCAGAGTGCGCGCGCCGCGCCGAAGGCTCTCAGCCCATCGAGACAGTATACCTGCGATGGACCGTCGCCGAGATCGGGGCAGGGGCCTCCGCAGTGCGCCGCGCACACACGGACCTGACGGCTCCCGACAGCCACCAAATGCAAAGCTCGCCGTGCCCCACGCCATTCGGACTGACGATGGGATCTCAGGCCTCGCCACATTCCGGCCGCATTGATCATCCAGCAGCGGACAATCGCAGGTACTGTACGGTGGCGACTGGCCCACGCGCGCGCGGATGGCGCGTGCTCCGCAGGATTTCCGGTAGAATAGTTGCGCCCGCGCGCCGACCGCGCGCGGACATCTCCCCACAGTGGATCCCTCGTAAGGTGAAGGAATGACCGACGCCCCCCGAGACGTCATCCGCATACGCGGCGCGCGCCAAAACAACCTGAAGAACCTCGACCTCGACATCCCGCTCAACGAGCTGGTCGTGGTGACGGGCGTGTCAGGTTCGGGCAAATCCTCGCTGGTGTTCGACACGCTCTACGCCGAGGGCCAGCGCCGTTATGTTGAGACATTCTCCCCGTACGCGCGCCAGTTCCTCGATCGGATGGACAAGCCGCAGGTGGACGCCATTGGCGGCATCCCCCCCGCCATCGCCATCGACCAGACCAACCCGGTGCGCACCTCGCGCTCCACGGTCGGCACGATGACCGAGCTCAACGACCACCTGAAGCTGCTCTTCGCCCGCACCGCGACTCTGTATTGTCAACGCTGCGGCCAGCCAGTGCGCCGCGACGATGCACAGAGCATTCACCGCGATCTGCTGCATCGCGCCGCGGCAGCCGGCGATCCGCGTCTGCTCGTGACCTTCCCGGTCGAGGTGCCGGCGAACTTCAGCCTGCAGGAGGTGCGGGCGCTGCTCGAAAAACAAGGCTACAGCCGCTTCATCGAGCCCCCGCCCGTCGCGGCGCCGCCGGGGCGCGCCGGCAAAGGCAAGCGCGCACGCAAAGGGGCGCCGCCGCCGGCGGTCACGCTCGAGGTCATCCAGGACCGCTTTCGCGCCGCGCGCACCGAGCACGGCCGGATCGTCGAGTCGCTCGAGGCGGCACTGCGCGTCGGTCGCGGCAAACTCAGCATCCGCGTCGTCGATGAGGCCGATCCGCCCACCACGCTGTCAATCTGGCGTTATTCGAGCGGACTGCACTGCGCCGAGTGTGATCTGTCCTACCAGGAGCCGAGCCCGAGCCTGTTCTCATTCAACTCACCGCTCGGGGCGTGTGAGACCTGCCGCGGCTTCGGGCGCGTCATCGGCATCGATTACGGCCTGGTCGTTCCGGATGACAGCAAGACGTTGCGCGGCGGAGCGATCAAGCCCTGGCAGAGTCAGTCCTACGCCGAGTGTCAGCAGGACCTGGAGAAGTTCGCCCGCAAGCGGGGCATCCCGCTCGACACCCCCTGGCGGGATCTGGCTGCGGCGCACAGACACTGGGTGATCGATGGCGAGGGGGACTGGAGCCGCGGTGTGTGGTACGGCGCGAAGCGGTTCTTTGCCTGGCTCGAAAGCCGCTCGTACAAGATGCACGTGCGCGTGCTGCTGTCACGGTACCGCGCTTACACGCCCTGCGAGGCCTGCGCAGGGGCGCGCCTGAAGACTCAGGGGCTGCTCTGGCGGGTCGGGCAGCGCGCGGCGGCGGATGCGGCACTCGGCTCGACGCCGCGTTTTCAGCCGCGTGGCGTCGAGTGGAGCGAGGCGACCGGCGCGCAATTGCCGGGTTTGTCGTTGCACGACATCATGCTGCTGCCGGTGGAGCGGGCACGCTCCTTCTTCGCGCAGCTGCAGCTGCCCAAGCCACTCGATGAGGCGGCCGATCTGCTGCTGGCACAGATCCGCGCGCGCTTCGGGTACCTCGCCGATGTCGGCCTCGGCTATCTCACGCTCGACCGCCAGTCGCGCACGCTCTCCGGCGGGGAGGTACAGCGCATCAACCTGACGACGGCGCTCGGCACCTCGCTGGTCAACACCCTGTTCGTCTTGGACGAACCGTCAATCGGACTGCATCCGCGCGACATGCTGCGGGTCATTTCGGTCATGAAGCGCCTGCGCGATGCCGGCAACTCGTTGCTGGTCGTGGAACATGACCCGCAGATCATGCTGGAGGCGGACCGCATTCTCGATCTGGGCCCCGGAGCCGGGGAGCGCGGCGGGCAGATCGTCTGCTTCGGCACCCCCGCGGAAATCCGCCGCAGCGCACACTCGCTCACCGGGGAGTACCTGAGCGGCCGCCGGCACGTCGGTGGCGAGCGCACCGAGCCCTCGGAGCCGAAGTCCGCGCCCGGCGGCGAAGTGATCGCCGAGGCGCGCTCGAACCGCTGGCTCGAGTTGCGCGGGGTCTGTGAGCACAACCTCAAGCACATCGACGTGCGCATCCCTTTGAAGCGGCTGGTGTGCATCACCGGGGTGTCCGGCTCGGGAAAATCGACCCTGATCGAGGATGTCCTGTACCCAGCGCTGCTGAAGTATCACGGCAAGCCGACCGAGGCGCCGGGCGCGTTCGGCGCACTCGCCGGCGCCGAACTCATCGACGATGTCGTGATGGTCGACCAGAGTCCGATCGGCCGGACCACGCGCTCCAATCCGGCGAGCTATGTCGGGGCGTTCGACGCCATCCGCGCGCTGTTTGCGGCCGAACCGGCCGCGCTCGAGCGCAAGTACACGGCTGGCACCTTCAGCTTCAATTCCGGCAACGGCCGCTGCCCGACCTGCAGCGGCAATGGCTTCGAGCACGTGGAGATGCAATTCCTCTCCGACGTGTATCTGCGGTGTCCGGACTGCAATGGCCGGCGCTACCGCGACGAGGTGCTCGAGATCCGCCGCGAAGGCAGCGACGGGCGCCGCGCCAACATTGCCGAGGTGCTTGCCATGACGGTGACGGAGGCACTGTCATTTTTTCGCGAATCGCGCGAGGTGTGTGCGCGGCTCGCACCGCTCGCCGACGTCGGCCTGGAATACGTGACGCTCGGTCAGCCGGTGCCGACGCTCTCCGGAGGTGAGGCGCAGCGGCTGAAGCTCGCCGGTCATCTGGCGCAGGCCGGTTCGGTGCTCTCGAGCATCACTCACAAGGGCAAGCTGTTCCTGTTCGACGAGCCGACGACGGGACTGCATTTTCAGGACGTGACGCGCCTGTTGATGGCCTTTCGCAAGCTGCTCGCTGCCGGTCATTCGTTGCTGGTCATCGAGCACAACCTCGACGTCATCCGCGCGAGCGATTGGATCATCGATCTCGGCCCGGAGGGCGGGGAAGGCGGGGGCGAGGTGGTCTGTGCCGGAACGGTGGCTGCAGTGCGCGGCCACCACGGTTCGCACACCGCGCGTGCGCTGGTGGAATACGAGCAGGCACTCGCCGGCGCCCCGACCGCCGCGCCGCCGACGGTGGCCGAATCAGCGGCCCGCTACGCGGCCGCTCCCGCCGCGGCGCGCCATGAGATCGTGATTCACAACGCGCGCGAGCACAACCTCAAGAGTATCGACGCGCGGATCCCGCGCAATCGGTTCACCGTGATCACCGGCGTGTCGGGATCGGGCAAGTCCACGCTCGCGTTCGACATCCTGTTCAACGAGGGTCAGCGGCGCTATCTGGAGTCTCTCAACGCCTACGCGCGCCAGTTCGTGCAACCGGCGGCTCGCCCCGACGTGGATGCGATCTTCGGCATTCCGCCCACGGTAGCGATCGAGCAGCGCACCAGCCGTGGCGGGCGCAAGAGCACAGTCGCCACGCTGACCGAGATCTATCATTTCCTGCGGCTACTGTACGTGAAGCTCGCCACCCAGTACTGCCCGGACTGCAACGTGGCCATCGAGCCGCAGAGCGCCGCCTCGATCGCCGCGCGGCTGCTGCGCGAGTACCGCGGCAAGCGCATCGGACTGCTCGCGCCGCTGGTCGTGGCACGCAAGGGCTACTACACCGACCTGGCCAAATGGGCACACAAGAAGGGATTCAAGACGCTGCGGGTCGACGGCAACGCGTTGCCCACGGCGAAGTGGCCGCGGCTCTCGCGCTTCAAGGAGCACACTATCGAGCTGCCGGTTGCCGAACTCGAAATCGGCGCCCGCACCGACACCGAACTGCATCAGGCGCTCGGGCGTGCGCTCGATTTCGGCAAGGGCCTGGTGCACGTACTCGGACCCAACTCGACGCGTGTCACGGTGTTTTCGACAAAGCGTGCTTGCCCGTCCTGCGGACATAGTTTCGCGGAACCGGACCCACGCCTGTTCTCGTTCAACTCCAAGCACGGCTGGTGCGAGAGCTGCTATGGCACCGGCGTGGCGATGCCGGGGTTCGATGCCGACCAGACCGGCGAGGAGCACTGGTGGAACGAGTGGCTCGACGACGAACCCCGTCCCTGTCCGGCGTGCCAGGGACAGCGGCTCAATCCGGTCGCGCTCAACGTGCGCTTCCGCGAACGCTCCATTGCCGAACTGACACACGAGCCGGTACAGCGCACCGCAGAATTCTTCGCACGCCTGAAGCTCACTGCGCGCGAGCGACAGATCGCTCGCGACCTGCTCAGCGAGATCCGCTCACGGCTCGCGTTTCTCGCCCGGGTCGGGCTCGGTTACCTGCAGCTCGATCGCTCTGCGCCCACGCTCTCCGGTGGCGAGGCGCAGCGCATTCGCCTCGCCGCGCAGCTCGGCTCGAATCTACAGGGCGTGTGCTACGTACTCGATGAGCCGACCATCGGCCTGCATCCGCGCGACAACGGCATTCTGCTCGACTCGCTGGCCGAGCTTTCGAGCCATCACAATACCCTGGTCGTGGTAGAGCACGACGAGGACACCATCCGGCGCGCCGATCACGTGCTCGACCTCGGACCAGGCGCCGGGGTACTGGGCGGGGAAATCGTCGCGGCCGGAACCGTGAAGGAGCTGATGCGCAATCCGCGCTCGGTCACCGGCCGATTTTTGCGCCACCCATTGCAACACCCTACCGAGCCGCGCCGCACCACAACCGCGCAGACCGCGCATCTGACGCTGGAGAAGATCGCACTGCACAATGTGCGCGGTGATGTTCGCATCCCGCTCGGGCGCCTGGTGGTCGTCACGGGCGTATCCGGCTCCGGCAAATCGACCGTAGCGCGTGATGTGCTCTATACGAATCTGCGCCGGCTGCTCGGTGCCGCCGATGCCGCGGTGCCGGCACGCCGGGCCCAGCGCTCCGGCGGCAAACGCGCCACCGGCGAGTTCGCCGGCTGCCAGGCGGTGCGCGGACTCGAGCACCTCGATCGAGTGCTCGAGGTCGACCAGACGCCGATTGGCAAGACTCCGCGCTCCTGCCCCGCGACATACATCGGCTTCTGGGACGATATCCGGCGCATTTTCGCCGCCACCAGCGAGGCACGACTGCGCGGCTACACCGCCAGCCGCTTCTCGTTCAATACTGCCGGCGGACGCTGCGAGGCCTGCGAAGGCCAGGGCGTCAAGACCATCGAGATGAGCTTTCTGCCGGATGTGAAAGTGCTGTGCGACGTCTGCGCAGGACGCCGCTTCAATTCCGAGACGCTCTCAGTGCTGTGGCGCGAGAAGAGTATCGGCGATGTGCTAATGATGAATGTCGATACGGCGATTCCGTTCTTCGCCGCGCACTCGCGCATTCATCACGCCCTGCAACTGCTGCAGGATGTCGGCCTCGGATACCTCACGCTCGGCCAACAGAGTCCGACGCTATCCGGCGGCGAGGCCCAGCGCATCAAGCTCGTCACCGAGCTGGCCAAGGTGCGCGAGCCGGTGGCACGTCCCAAGACGCCCTCGGCAGCGCGGGCGGCCAAGCACACGCTCTACGTGCTCGATGAGCCGACCGTCGGACTGCACATGGCGGACGTCGAGAAGTTGATTCACGTGCTGCACCGGCTGGTCGATGCGGGCAACACGGCAGTGGTCGTCGAACACAACCTCGACGTCATGGCCGAGGCGGACTGGATCCTCGACATGGGGCCGGAGGCCGGCGAGAACGGCGGTCGGATCGTCGCCGAGGGCGCCCCGGCGGCCGTGGCGCGCCGGGCCCGCCGTTCCCACACTGGCCAAGCGCTGGCACAGTTTCTCGCCACGCGGCTTGCAGGCGCCTGAGGTACAGTGCGCGCATGGCTTCGGATCTGGTCTGCTGGAAGTGTGGCGCATCGCTTGCGGCGTTGACTCTGCCGCTGCGCCGGCTCGAGGAGTGTCCACGCTGCCGCGCCGAACTGCATGTCTGCCGGCTGTGCGTCGAATACGACACCTCGGTGGCGACCCGTTGCCGCGAGCCGACGGCCGAAGAGGTGCGCGAGAAGGAGCGGGCCAATTTCTGCGACTTCTTCCAGCCTCGTCCGGGGGCGTATGCCGCGGCGAGCACGACAGAGGCCGAGCGAGCGCGCGCCGAGCTCGATAAGCTGTTCGGCAAGCGCTAGGCAGCGTCCGCTCGGCCGGTGGCGCACCGCCACCGCGGAACCGTCAGTTCTTGCGCACCCGTTCGCCGAGCCGCTCGAGCAGCCGTGTAAAAGGCGTACTCTTTTCCGCTTTGCGTCCCTGACCAGCGCCACGTACATCGGCGGTCTCGGAGTGACCGTTGTCGATGGTCAGTTCGTGGGCACCGAGGATCTCCAGCGTCTCCTCCAGAGTCTGCGGCGCCCGCCGCTCACGCGCATGAACCTTGCCGCCGGACACCGCTCGCTTGGCCGCGCCGGCCGGATGCAGCTCGCGCACCGGCGCTTTGGCGGGCGGCGTCACCGCGGCGCTCTGTGCCGGCGCATCGGCGTCGAACAGCTTGAACTCGTGGTCGATTGCCGCCTGCGTCTTCGGTGCCGGACGCAGCGGGGTCACCCCCGTCTCGCCGCTCACGCGCTGACGCTCCTCGCCGCCGACAGGCACGACCGCGGCGGAAGCGAACTCCGAGCGGACATAGCCGGCGACCTGTTTCGCGGAGATCGGATCATTGAAGAAGCCGAGCCGTAACCCATACCACTTGCGGCCTTCGCGACTGCCCTCGACGCAGTAGAGCGTATAGGCACTGAAGATCGCGAGCGGCGGCAGCTTCTCGATGGCGATGGGCTGTACCGACCATTTCAGCTGCACGGCGAAGGCTGCTGGCTTCTGTGCGTCTGCAATGCGGCCCTCCAGACACTGCAGCACCTGCGCTTCGCTGAGTGGCGCCTGCGCCCGCGGTAACGGCCGCGGCGCGCCGGCGGCGCTTTGCGGCTCATCGAGAGCCGCCAACACTTCCCGGATGTTGGAATTCTTGAACACCCCGGTCTTGTCCGCTGACGCAGCGGGGGGCGCTCCCTTCAGCGACTCGCGGGCGCCGCCGCGGCGGCCCGGTTCCGCGGGCGCAGGCGCTGCCGCCGGCGGATGCAACGTCGGCACCGGACGAGCCACCTCGGCCACCGGTGGGGCTACCGCTGGCTCCGCAACCAACTCAAGGGTCACCTCGGCGGCTTGCGGGGCACTGCCCTGCGGTGCGGCCGGCTCTACCGGTAGCGCGGCCGAGCGCGGGCCGGCTGCTTGTGCGGCCTGAGCCTCGGCGGCCGCGACGGCGCGGGCGCGCAGCTTCTTGCCGGGTGCCTCACCGGCCCAAGCGCCCGGGTACACCTCACGCACCAGTCCCAGCCAGTTTTCCGCCTCGGCCTGCGTGGCGAAGAATCCCATGTGCAGCCGGAAGCGCTCGCGGCCTTCCTCGAAGCGACGGCTGACGAAGAAGTTGAAGCGCTGCAGCTCCGGCAGGTCGGCGCGCGGCAGCGCCATGGGGGTGCTCGAGGAGCACAGATTGATCACGAACGGACCCGCCTCGGCGGCAGGCTCCACCGATGATGCTGCGCCGGTCTCAGCAAGAGGCGCCAAATTTTCCGCTGGTGTCATATCTCGTGGACGCTCGGTCGAAATGCCCCGGTCGGCCGGCGATGTGCCCTGAGTCAGCGGAGGAAGCAAGCGATGCGCCTTGAGCGCGCTCGTGGCAGCCCCGCCGTCATGGGATCGTCCCGAAGACCGGTGGCTTTGCGTCCCCGTCTTTCGACGGGTTTGCCCTTGATCACAGCCCAGAGTGTCGAGGCAGGCGCGGCGCGAGTCAAGCACTCTGATGAGGCGCAATTCTCAGGTCGTATTTGCCGCAGTCCGCTGCGTACATAACGCAGCCGGTTCGCCGGCGCGCCGCGTTCTTATGTCGCGTGCGCGTCGGCATATGTCACGAACATCCGCCTCGATTCAGGTCGAGGCGGCGAGGATCGCGGGCAGGTCGAGACCCTTCTCGCGCGCACAGTCGATCGCCTCGGGATAACCGGCATCGGCATGACGCATCACGCCGCTCGCCGGATCGTTCCACAAGACCCGGGCAATGCGCCGCGCCGCCGCATCGGTGCCGTCGCACACGATGACGACCCCGGCATGTTGGGAAAACCCCATGCCGACGCCGCCGCCGTGGTGCAGCGAGACCCACGTGGCGCCCGAGGCGGTGTTGAGCAGCGCGTTGAGCAGCGGCCAGTCGGACACCGCATCCGAGCCGTCGCGCATCGATTCGGTCTCGCGGTTCGGCGAGGCGACCGAACCGGAGTCGAGATGATCACGGCCAATCACCACTGGCGCCTTCAGTTCCCCGCGCGCGACCATCTCGTTGAACGCCAGTCCCAGACGGTGCCGGTCGCCGAGGCCGACCCAGCAGATGCGCGCCGGCAGCCCCTGGAACTGAATGCGCTCGCGCGCCATGTCGAGCCAGTGGTGCAGGTGTTTGTCCTCGGGCAACAACTCCTTGACCTTCGCGTCGGTCTTGTAGATGTCCTGCGGATCCCCGGACAGCGCCGCCCAGCGGAACGGTCCGATGCCGCGACAAAACAGCGGGCGAATGTAGGCCGGCACGAATCCCGGGAAATCGAACGCGTTCTGCACGCCCTCCTCGAGGGCCATCTGCCGGATGTTGTTGCCGTAATCGACCGTCGGGACGCCCGCGGCATGAAAATCCAGCATGGCGCGCACGTGCACCGCCATCGAGGCCTTGGCAGCACGCACCACGGCCGCCGGATCGCGCTCGCGCATCTCGAGCCAGCGCTCGACACTCCAGCCGATGGGCAGATAGCCGTTCAGCGGATCATGTGCCGAAGTCTGGTCGGTGAGCAGGTCGGGCCGCACGCCTCGCTTGAACAGCTCCGGCAGCACCTCAGCGGCATTGCCGAGCAATCCCACCGAGACGGCCCGCTGCTCGGCGCACGCCCGCTGGATGATCGCAAGCGCCTCATCGAGGTTGTCGGCGGCATGATCGAGATAGCCCGAGCGCAGACGCATCTCGATGCGTGAGCGCTGGCATTCCACCGCCAGGCAGGCGGCACCGGCCATCACGGCGGCCAGCGGCTGCGCCCCACCCATGCCACCGAGCCCGGCGGTGAGCAGCCAGCGTCCCGCGAGCGATCCGCCATAGTGGCGCCGCCCCATCTCGACGAATGTCTCGTAGGTGCCCTGCACGATGCCCTGGCTGCCGATGTAGATCCACGAACCGGCGGTCATCTGGCCGAACATCATCAGCCCCTTGCGATCGAGCTCATTGAAGTGCTCCCAGCTGGCCCAGCGCGGGACGAGATTGGAGTTGGCGATGAGCACACGCGGGGCGTCCTCGTGCGTGGTGAACACACCGACCGGCTTGCCAGACTGAATAAGCAGCGTCTGGTTCACCTCGAGCCGGCGCAACGTCGCAATGATGGTGTCGTAGCTCTCCCAGTCACGCGCGGCCCGGCCGATGCCGCCGTACACGACCAGCTCAGCGGGGCGCTCGGCGACGGCTGGATCGAGATTATTCATCAGCATGCGCAGCGGCGCCTCGGTGAGCCAGCTGCGGGCCGTGCGTTGCGTGCCGGTGGGGGCACGAATGACTCGCGTGGTGTCCACGCGGGTGCGGGTCTTGCGATCTGCGCTCATCAGGGGACTCCCGTTGCGGAAAGGGCAAAATTCAAACAGGCGCCGAGCGCCCGCTGCAGGACGGCGCCGAGCGCCGCGGCGCGCGCCGGCTCGAACGGCGGCGGCCAGTTTTCGGGCCCGGCTGCGGCCGGCTCATCGAGATACCCCCGGCACGCGAGCTCCATCTGTACCGCGTGCACCCCGCGCTCGGGGCGGCCGTAGTGGCGCGTGGTCCAGCCGCCGACGAAGCGTCCGTTGGTGACTCGCGTGAAGCTCGGATCCTCACAGGCGGCCTCGATCGCACCGGTCAGCGCCGGGCTGCAGCTGGCGCCGCGATTCGTGCCGAGATTCAGGTGTGGCAGTTCGCCCTCGAACAGCCGCGGCACGCGCGAGCGGATCGAGTGCGCGTCATACAACACGACGCGACCGTGTCGGGCGCGCAGGCGGTCGAGCTCTGCCGCCAGCGCGGCATGATAGGGCTCGAAGTACCGGCTGCGGCGCTCGGCGATATCCGTCTCACTCGGCCCGAGGCCCGACCGATAGAGCGGCTCACCATCGAAGCTGCTCGTAGGACACAGTTCGGTGGTGGCTTGGCCCGGATAGAGCGAGGCCCCCGAGGGGTCGCGATTGACGTCGATGACGGTTCGGCTGATCGTAGTCCGCACCGTGGTCGCCCCGAGCGTCAACGACATGGCGTAAAGGCGATCGACGTACCAATCGGCATCCTTGCGGGCGAGCCATGGCGACACGAGGCGCGGGGCGATGTCGGGCGGCAGCTCGGTGCCGGTATGCGGAAAGCTGACCACGAGCGGCGCTTCGCCGCGCTGGATCTCGAGCCAGCCGCTCATGTCGGCTCCAAAGCGGGCAGCGGCACAGCGGCAACGGCCTGCAGCAGCGCCCGCTCGCGCACCAGCGCACCGGCCACCTCGAGATCGGCGTGCAGGTATCGATCTTCACCGAGCGTCGCGATGCGCTGGCGCACGGCACGGCGCACGGCCTCGAGCGGCTCGCTCGAGCGCAGGTCGCGGTGAAAATCGCAGCCCTGCGTGGCGGTGAGCAACTCGATGCCGATGATGGCGACCGCATTGCGGATCATGTGATGCAGCCGGCGCGCCGCGTGCGCAGCCATCGAGACATGGTCCTCCTGGTTGGCCGAGGTGGGGATGGAGTCCACACTCGCCGGGTGGGCGCACTGTTTGTTCTCGGCAACCAGGGCCGCAGCAGTCACCTGCGGCATCATCAAGCCGGAGTTCAGGCCCGGGTTCGGCGTCAGGAATGCCGGCAACCCGGAGAGCGCCGGATCGACGAGCATGGCGATGCGCCGCTCGGCCAGCGAACCGATCTCGCACAGGGCCAGCGCGAGCACGTCGGCGGCGAACGCCACGGGCTCCGCATGGAAGTTGCCTCCGGACAGGGCCTCGTCGGTGTCGGGGAAGATCAGCGGGTTGTCCGACACACCGTTCGCTTCGCACGCGAGGGTGCCGGCCGTGTGGCGCAGCAGGTCGAGCGCCGCGCCCATGACCTGCGGCTGGCAGCGCAAACAGTACGGATCCTGCACGCGTGGATCGGCGACGCGGTGCGAATCGCGTATGGCCGAGCCGGCCATGAGCGCGCGCAAGGCCGCAGCGGTCTCAATCTGCCCGCGATGGCCGCGCAACGCATGAATGCGCGCATCGAAGGGCGTATCGGAGCCCTTGGCCGCCTCGGTGGCCAACGCTCCGGTCACCAGCGCGGACTGGAACACCACCTCGATGTCAAACAACGCGGCGAGGGCGTTGGCCGTGGAGAACTGCGTACCGTTCAGAAGCGCGAGCCCTTCCTTGGGGGCGAGCGTCAGCGGTTCGAGTCCCGCGCGCTGCAGCGCCTCGGCCGCCGGCAGGCACGCCCCGTCCGGCAGGCGGATCTGCCCGACGCCGATCAACGCGCCGCTCATGTGCGCCAGCGGCGCCAGATCACCGGATGCGCCCACGGAACCCTGTGCGGGTACGACCGGCAGCAGGTCCCGCTCGAGCAGCTCGCACAGCCGTCGGACCGTCTCGGGGCGCACGCCAGAGGCGCCCTGCGCGACGTTGGCAATCTTCAGCGCCAACATCAGCCGCGTGACGGGTGCGGGCATCGGCGCGCCGACCCCTGCACAGTGCGACAACACGATGTTGCGCTGCAGTCGCGCGAGGTCCGCCGCATCGATCCGCACGCTGGCCAGCTTACCGAACCCTGTGTTGATGCCGTATACGGGCTCGCCGCGCGCCACGATACGCATCACCGACTCTGCACCGCGGGCAATGCGCGCGTAGCAGTCCTCATCGAGTGATGCACGCGCACCGTGGTAGATGGCCGCCCACTCGGCGAGCGTGACCCGACCGGGTCTGATGACGATGGAATTCAATGGCCTCTCCAGATACGGGCATAGAGTGGATTGCGGCCGATCCAGTACACGAGCTCGGCGGGCCGCTCGACGTCCCAGATGGCCAGATCAGCGGCTTTGCCCGGCTCGAGGGTGCCGATCTCGGCCTGCCGGCCGAGCGCATGCGCCGCTTCGCGCGTGACCGCAGAGAGAGCTTCCTCGACCGTCAAACCGAACTGGATTGCGCCGAGATTCATGGTGGTGAGCATCGACAGCAGCGGTGAGGTACCGGGGTTGCAGTCCGTGGCGAGCGCCATGCGCACCCCGTACCGGCGCAAAGCCGCCACGGGCGGAACGCGCCGCTCGCGCAGACAGTAAAACGCCCCCGGCAACAGCACCGCCACCGTTCCGCTCTGCGCCAGCGCGGCGACGCCGCTCTCGCCGGTCCACTCCAGGTGATCGGCGGACAACGCCTGAAACTCAGCCGCGAGCGCCGCACCGCCGCCGTCGGAGAGCTGATCGGCATGCAGCTTCACCGGCAGGCCGTGGGCGCGCGCCGCGGTAAACACCGCGCGGATCTCCGCTGCGCTGAAGGCAATGGTTTCGCAGAAGCCATCCACCGCGTCGGCCAGCCCCTCGACGGCGGCACGAGCAATCAGCTCCCCGCAAATGCTCGCGACGTACGCGGCGCGATCGGTCTCGGGCGGCACGGCATGCGCAGCGAGCAACGTGCTCGAGACCCCGAGTGGCAACTGGCGGCCGAGCGTGCGAGCCACGCGCAACAGACGCAGCTCATGGTCCACATCGAGCCCGTAGCCGGATTTGATCTCGACGCTCGTGACACCCTCGGCCATCAGCCAGCGCAGCCGATCCTTTGCCGTCTCTAGCAACTGCTGCTCCGTCGCAGCGCGCGTGGCGCGCACCGTGGAGAGGATGCCGCCCCCGGCGCGGGCGATGCTCTGGTAGTCCGCCCCGGCAAGGCGCATCTCGAATTCCGCGCTGCGCTCGCCGCCGAAGACGATATGGGTATGACAGTCGATCAGTCCTGGGGTGACCAGCCGGCCGCCGAGATCGATTTCTTCGCAGGCACGGGCGCCGGCCGGTAGCTCGGACATCGGCCCTGCGAAAACGATGCGTCCGTTGGCGACGCCGAGCGCGCCATGGTGGACCAGGCCCACGCCGGTGAGCCGCGGCGACAGGGTCGCCAAGGTTGCCTCGCGCCAGAGTCGATCGATTTGCACTGCCCCGGGGCCTTCTTTTTTGACTAGGCAAAATTGTAATATGCCTAGACATATCCGGGAACCCCCCCGAGTACGCAACCGGACCGAGCGCCATATGAACCGGACATTTTTCTTCGCGACCGCCTGGCTGCCGGCCGGCTGGCGTCATCGTGTGCGCGTCACGGTGCGCGACGGACTCATCACGGAGGTGATCTGCGCAGCCGGCGCAGCGCCTGGAGACACGCACCTCGAGCTCGTCGTACCGGGGATGCCGAACCTGCACAGCCACGCCTTCCAGCGCGCCATGGCGGGGCTCGCCGAGCGGCGCGGACCGAGCGGCACGGATGATTTCTGGTCCTGGCGCGAGGTGATGTACCGATTTCTCGGCCGCATCGACGCCGATGACCTGGAAACGATCGCGGCGTACGCGTACGCGGATATGCTCGAGGCGGGATTCACCAGCGTCGGTGAATTTCACTACCTGCACCGCAGCCCGCAGAATACCCTTTATCAAGATCCCGCCGAGCTCGCGCTGCGGCATGCCGCCGCAGCCGAGCGCACCGGGATTGGACTGACGCTCCTGCCGGTGTTCTACGAGTCGAGTCAGTTCGGCGGTGCCGCGCCCACCGCCGGACAGCAGCGTTTCATCACCGATCTCGATCAGTTCGCGCACATCGTCGAGCGCGTGCGCGCCCGGCTCCGGCCGCAGTGCGGATGCAACAGCGGCATCGCGCCCCACTCGCTGCGCGCGGTCACCGCAGAGCACCTGGGGAAGCTTCTGGAGCACTATCGGCACGGACCGGTGCACATTCATGCCGCCGAGCAGGTGAAGGAAGTCGAGGACTGCCTCGCCTTCACCGGCCTGCGTCCGCTCGAATGGCTGTTGCGGCACGCCGAAGTGAATGCGCGCTGGTGCATCGTGCACGCCACCCACCTGACACCGCAGGAGACTTCCGACCTGGCGCGCAGCGGTGCGGTCGCCGGTCTGTGCCCCGAAACGGAAGCCAATCTCGGCGATGGCGTCTTCCCGATGCCTGCCTACGCGCAGGCCGGCGGATGCTGGGGCATTGGCACCGACTCGCACATTCGGCTCGATGCGGCCGGTGAGTTGCGGTTGCTCGAATACGCACAGCGGCTCACCCGTCGCCAACGTAACGTGCTCGCGAGCGCCGATCAGCCCTCGACGGGTGCGGCTTTGCTGCAAGGCGCGCTGCGCGGCGGCGCGCAGGCGCTGGCGTTGCCGGTGGGCGCCATCGCGGCGGGTTACCGCGCGGATTTCCTCGGTCTGCATGCAGCACACCCGGATCTCGCCGGGCGCAGCACCGACTGCACGCTCGACACCTGGCTGTTCAGTGCCGGTCGCGCGCTGGTCCGGGATGTGATCGCCGGCGGACGCACGGTCGTCGCGAACGGTCGCCACACCGACCGCGAACGCATCGATGCGGCATACTGCCGCACGCTGAAGCGTCTTTTGACTGATGCATGACATGAGTAACCGCGTCTCATCGAGTCCGGTCCGGGCGAATGCGCTACCGCGCTACCGCGAGATTTACGCATCGTTGCGCCAGAAGATCGTCTCCGGTGAATGGCCCGCCGGTCATCGCCTACCGTCCGAGCATGAGTTGGCGCGCACCTTCGGCTGTGCGCGCATGACGATCAGCAAGGCACTCGGTAACCTCGCCGATCAGCGCCTGGTCACACGCCGGCGCCGTGCCGGCACCACCGTCAATCTGCCGCGTCCACAGGAATCGGTACTGGAAATCCACGACATCGAGGCCGAAATCCTGGCTGCGGGCGTCAGTTACGCCTACGAGTCGCTCGCGCGGCAGACGCGCCGCGCCAATGCTGCAGACGCCAACACCCTGGGCGTGGCGTGTGCCACGCCAGTGCTCGCACTCACCGGATTGCACCTCGCCGGCGGCCGACCGCATGCGCTCGAGGAGCGCTTGATCAACCTGCAGGCGGTCCCGGAGGCGCGCAACGAGCGCTTCGAGGACATCTCGCCGGGGCGCTGGCTGCTGCAGCGCATCCCCTGGACGGAGGCCGAACATCAGATCGGCGCGCTGAACGCCGATGCGGCCGTTGCGCGTTGGCTCGCGATTCGCACCCATACGGCCTGCCTGACCATTGAGCGCAACACCTGGCGCGACGCACAGCGCATCACCCACGTCCGGCTCATCTATCCCTGCGATCAGCACCGTCTGGTGGCGCGGTTTCGCTACCAGCCGCTGTGAGGCGCCCCTCAGAGCGGCAGTGACAGCTGTTGCTCGCTACCCGGTGGCCGGAACAGACTCACGCTGAGCGGCGAGCCGCGTGCCGTATCCAGACCTGCGCGCCGGCATGCGGCCTGAAATCGGGCGCGCAACAACTCGGCGAACGGACCGGACCCACGCATGCGATGGCCAAAGCGCGGGTCGTTGTCGCGTCCCTGACGCATTTGGCGAATCAAGGACAGAACGTGCGCTGCGCGCAACGGAGCGTGTGCCTGCAGCCACTCGCGAAACAGCGGGCCCACCTCGTGGGGCAGCCGCAGCAACACATAGCTCGCCCAGCCGGCGCCCGCCTCGGCCGCCGCCTGCACGATGCGCTCCAGCTCGTGATCGGTCAGACCCGGAATCACCGGCGCCACCAGCACCCCGGCGGGAACCCCCACCGCGGCCAGTTCGCGCAGCGTGCGCAGGCGCGCCGCAGGCGATGCCGCCTGCGGCTCCATGGCGCGCTTCAGCGGCTCATCGAGCGTGGTGATGCTGATGCCGACGCGGACGAGATTGTCGCGCGCCAGCGCAGCGAGAAGATCGAGATCGCGCAGGATGAGCGCACCCTTGGTGATCACGGTCACCGGATGCCGGCAGCTCGCGAGCACCTCGAGAATCTCGCGCGTCACACGCAGCCGCCGCTCGATCGGCTGATACGGATCGGTGTTGGCACCGAGGGTGATCGGCTTACAGCGGTAGCCGGGGCGCGCCAGCTCGCGCTTGAGGAGGCGGCCCGGATCGCGCTTGTAGAACAGGTGCGTCTCGAAGTCCAACCCCGGGGACAGGCCCAGATAGGCATGACTGGGCCGGGCATAACAGTTGTGACTCACGACACCGTTGGCGATGAAATCACCGCTACCCGTGGTCACGTCGTAGAGACGCACCGTCCCGACCGGTTCAATCGACACGACCTGCAGGGCCGCGGCACACTGCAGTACTCGGCCCTCGATGCCGAGCGCTCCGCTCAGCGTCGGCTGCACGGCGTGCAAGAACCGCAGCCGCTCGCGCAGCCCGCCGAGCAGCTGCACACGCGACACCGGACTGGCGTCTGCCGAGCGCACACTATCGAGCACGAAGCGAAAATGCAGCATCCCGAGACAGCGAGCGGCCCATTCGATGAGAAGGGCATTGGGAGGAGCGATCTGCAGCGGCGCCGCCGCGCCGCTGCGGCCGGCATCGCAAAGACCGGCGAGAAATCCGGCGCACCACGCGCTCGAGAGCGTGCCCGGCCAATCGGCTGGGCGCGCTACAGGCACGGTCCGCGGACGGCACTCGCGAGCGTAGTGGTACGGGCCACCGCGCACGCCGGCGGCACCACCATGCCACGGTGCCGACACAGTGGGCCGGCTGCGGTCGGCGCCCCCATGCAGCACGGCGCACCGATACCCACGCAGGTAATCACGATCCTTTGCGATCGGTGCGCTGAACTGTCCGGTGCCGAGCAGCCGGGTGCCGACCGTCAGGTGCGCGCGGCGCGATGCAGCGCAGGGGCTCGAGGGGGTCACGAACTGCCAACCGTTCTCGGTCAGAAAACGATGATCCGCGCCGGCGACCAGCTCGGTGCCATCGGCCAGCACGACCCGGTAGGCTGGCTTGATGACGCTCCAATGAGCGAGCACGTGGGTTCGCGCATAGTGTCGCGAGCGGCCCCGGTGCACGGTTCCAAAGATCTCACTCCCCACCGTCAGCTGCGCAATGGGGCGGGTCGTGCCGTCGGCCATCAGGATCGGGGTGTCACCGCGCAGACAGTAAACACACGCATGCGCGCAGCCCCGGTAGGGATTGATCGACTGCTCGAAGGGGAGGTCCGGAGAGTCATTGGTGCTGATCACGCTGCGGGCACGATCCGCCCTCACTGCAAGCGGCACGTGATCGGGGACCTGCGCCTGGAACCAGCCATCGTCGAGCGGCTCGGTGCTGCGCACCTCGAAGCGCCCGGGGGGATTCGACAGCGCGCCGTGTCCGCGCCTCAACACGCCGGGTCGCGGGGGAGTGCTCATACCGAGACTGTACAAATATCCACCTTCGCCGTAAAGGTGACCCTGCCCATCGCTGCCGCTATCGGGGTCCCTCGCGGCGCTTGAGCGCGGATGGGGGCGTACCAAGCACGCGCAGGAAGCTGCGCCGCATCCGCTCGGAATCGCCAAAGCCGCACACCACCGCCACCTGCTGAACCGATGAGGTGCCGCTCTCGAGCGCCGCCCGCGCCGCATCCACCCGCAGGCGCTCGACGGCCTTGGCCGGTGACAGGCCGATTTCCGCGCTGAACAGCCGCGAGAAGTGCCGGGGGCTCATGCAGCTCCACGCCGCGAGCGACTCGACGTCAAGCCGCGTGTGCAGGTGCGCCCGCGCATGCTCCAGCAGGGGCGTGAAGCGCCCGACCGCGCGCTCCATCGCAAGCAGAGGCGAGAATTGCGACTGCCCGCCGGGACGGCGGTGGTACACGACCAGCTGCTGCGCCGTGCGGCGGGCAACGGTCTCGCCGAGGTCCGCCTCGATCATTGCCAGGGCGAGATCGATGCCTGCGGTGATGCCCGCGGAGCTCCAGACTCTGCCATCGCGGACGTAGATACGGTCCGGCTCCAGCCGCACGCGTGGAAAGTGTTCCTTAAAATGCGCCGTACAATTCCAGTGGGTCGTGGCGCGCCGTCCGTCGAGCAGCCCGGCGGCGGCCAGGACGTACGCGCCCGAACAGACGCTTGCAACCCGCTGCGCCCGGGCTGCACAGGCGAGAACGAACTGGCGCGTCCGCAGGCACTGTGCCGCCCTGTGCGCGCCCTCGCCGCCGGCCACGACGAGCGTATCCACGGCATCGATCCGCCCGAGCGGACGGGCGCGCAGCTCGAGACCGGAGCTGCTGGCGATGGCTCCGGCCTGCGACGCTATGGTGCGCAGCGTGTACGCGGCCTGCCGGAGGCGCGCGGCGACTTCAAACGCGGCCATCGGGCCGGCGGCATCGAGGATCTGGAAGCCCGGAAAAACCAGCAAGGCGATTCGGTGGGGCATGGCAGAAAACGAGGTCAAAACGTCATTTACGCCCTGACGCTACGACCGCAAGCTTCACGCTGTCAATTTGTGCAGCTGGGAGTCTCTTGCGCATGAGCCCGGATTTTCCCGTGATCTTCCCCCTCTATCCGAACCTCACACAGCTGGATTTCACCGGCCCCTATGAAGTGTTTGCGCGCCTACCCGGAGCGCGTTGCGTGCTGGCATCGGTCGAGGGCGGAACGCTCCGGGCCGATGGCGGCATGCTCTTCGCCGGGCTGCATCCGCTTGCGCAACTCGATGCATGTGCGCTGCTCTGCGTGCCCGGAGGGCTCGGCAGCATCGCGGCGCTCGGTGACCGGCAATACCTCGGGGAACTGCGCCGACTGGCGCGGTCGGCACGGTATGTGACTTCGGTGTGCACCGGCTCGCTGCTGCTCGGGGCGGCCGGCCTGCTCACCGGCCGGCGCGCGGCCTGTCACTGGGCGTGGCGCGACGCTCTGGTCGCATTTGGGGCAGTCCCGGACGCCGCGCGCGTCGTGCGGGACGGCAACATCATCACCGGCGGCGGCGTCACCGCCGGCATTGACCTGGCTCTGACGGTGCTCGCCGAGATCGCGGGCCGGGACTATGCCGAGGCCGTGCAGTTGGCCATCGAGTATGCGCCGGCGCCACCGTTCGACGCAGGCTCGCCGGAAAACGCTCGGCCCGCGGTGCGCGCGACCGCCCTGGCGCGTTCCGAAGCCGTGCGCATCGAGCGCGAGCGGGCGGTCCGTCAGGCCGCCGCATCCCTTCGCGATTGGGAACTCTGAGCGCCGTGCAACTCAGCACGTCGCCTGCAGGGCGATCGAGGGGTCAGCGAGCCGAGCGCGATCCGGCCGCGCTCGCGCCGGAATCAGTTTGCGCGCCGCCAGCTGATCCTTCGGCGTGTTGATGCTGTCGATGGCAATGAGCTCGCCGCTGCGCAGATAGCAGGCACTGAACGCGCGGGCAGCCGGATCGCCGCGCAGCACGACTTCGTCGTACCCGGTGTTGATTCCGACGATGACCAGCTTCAGGTCGTACTGATCCGACCAGAACCAGGGCACCTTGTCGTGCACGACGTCACGTCCGAGCAAATTCAGCGCCGCGGTGACGCCCTGCTCGAACGCGTTGTCGACCGACTCCAGGCGCAGCCGGCGCGCGTAATGGCGACTGGGGTGGCTGGCACAGTCCCCGGCAGCGTAGATGACCGGATCGGTGCTGCGACAGTACTCATCGACCTGGATGCCGTTCTCGCAAGCGAGCCCGGCGTTTGCGGCAAGTTCCTGCGCGGGGAGCGCGCCGACGCCGAGCAGCACCGCGTCCGCGGCGTACTCGCCCCCCTCCTCGGTGAGCACCGCCCGCACCCGAGCTTCCCCCGCCTGGGCCAGGATCGCGCGAGCGCGTACGCCACAGACGATATGCACGCCATGGCGTACGTGTTCGGCGGCATAAAATTCGGCGACTGCCGAGCACGTGACTCGCTCGATGATCCGCGGGGCGAGCTCGAGGATGGTGACCTCGACGCCCAGTCCCCGAGCGGTGGCGGCCACCTCGAGCCCGATGTAGCCGCCGCCGAGGATGACCAAGCGTGCGCCAGGGGTGAGCGCCGGGCGGATCTGCTCGACGTCTGCAACGGTACGCAGACTGAACACGCCTGCGAGATCCGTCCCGGGCATGGCCAGCGGCCGGGCACGGCTTCCCGTTGCCAGCAGCAATGCGTCGTACGCGACGCTCGATCCGTCATCCAGCCGCAAGCGTTGCTCGCGGCGCTCGATTTCCTCGACTCGCCGCCCCAGGCGAGTCGCCACGGCGTGCTGCTCGTAAAACGCCGCCGGCCGCAGCAGCAGCCGTTCGCGCGACAGCGTGCCTGCCAGGAACTTCTTCGACAGCGGCGGGCGCTGATACGGCAGCAGCGGCTCCGCGCCGATCAGCGAGATGTGGCCGGTGAAGCCCTGCCGCCGAAGCGTATCGATGGCCTGCACGGCAGCCTGACCGGCCCCGACGATGACGATGCGTTCGAACATTTGCGCAAGCTTACCGAAGCGCAGCCCTCGCGCGCACCATCACCGAGCGGGAGCCACTGGGAGCTGCGCCAAAATGGTGCAGAGCGGGGGCGTGGTCCACGGCGCAGGCCTCTGCAGTCAGCGAATTAGGGCCATTCCCCCCATGGCACGAAAACTGCAAAATCAGCGTATCGTTCTTTGCCCGCCCGTGCGGGACGCCCCGCGGCGCCGCACGCTAAGCTAGCCACTGTTCCACCGGAGAGCCCGCACATGAAACTGGTCACCGCGATCATCAAACCGTTCAAGCTCGACGACGTGCGTGCCGCATTGTCCGAGATCGGGGTTTCGGGCATGACGGTGACGGAGGTCAAGGGCTTTGGTCGCCAACGCGGTCATACCGAGCTGTATCGCGGTGCCGAATACGTGGTGGACTTCGTGCCCAAGACCCGCATCGAGGTCGCGGTTCGTTCGGACCTGGTTGATGCGGTGGTGGACGCGATCCTCAAATCCGCCAAGACCTCCAAGGTCGGCGACGGCAAGATCTTCATCACCGATATCCAGCGGGTGATCCGCATCCGCACCGGCGAAACCGACGAGGCGGCGCTCTAGTTGCAACTGACCGGCGGGTCCGCCCGAGCGGGCCCGCCCTCACTCAGGCGCGCACGACGCGCATCGGACGAGCGTTGCGCTCGATGCCGAGCGCGCCGCTACGCACCACCTCGAGAAGCTCGGCGCTGCGCGCGAGATCGGTGGCAAAGGTCTCGATCTCCGCTTCGCTCGCGCTCAGCTCGACAATGAACCCGTCCGGCGCCGGATCGAGCACGCGTCCGCCGGTGCGCACCACGTATCCTCTGACCGAATCGACCTGATCGGGACGGACCTTGAGCTTCAGGAGGATCAGCTCGCGCTCGAGATGCTCGCCGCTCGTCATGTCCTCGACGCTCACCACGTCGACCAGCTTGTACAGCTGATTGACGATCTGCTGCATGACCGCATCCGATCCCTGGGTCACCAGGGTGATGCGCGAGACAGTCGGATCCTGCGTGGCGGCCACCGACAGCGACTCGATGTTGTAGCCTCGGGTGGCGAACATGCCGGCGACCCGGCTGAGGGCACCGGCCTCGTTTTGCAGCAGGATGGCGATGATGTGGCGCATGGCATTCCAGAAGTAGAGCGGGCAGTGAATCTCCGCAGAATAATGGATGGCACCGTGCGCGGTCACGTGACAAAGCGCAGCGCGCAACTTCCGGCCGGCAGATCGACCTGCTAGTCTGCGGGTATCTCCCCTTTCCGGAACGTTGCCGCCGCCACAAGAGAGCGCCGCCATGACCAAGAGCGTCCCCGAATCCACCCCCCGTGCTCACCCGCTCGCCGGCCAGAAGATGTCCGGCGCCCGGATGATCATGCAAGTCCTGGCGGATGAGGGCGTCGAGGCGATTTTCGGCTACAGCGGCGGCGCCATCCTGCCGACCTATGACGCGGTATTTCTCTATAACGAGGAACAGCAGCGCGCCGGTGGCCGGCAGATCCCGTTGATCGTGCCGGCCAACGAGCAGGGCGCGGCCTTCATGGCCGCCGGGTTCGCGAGGGCCACCGGCCGGGTGGGCGTCTGCCTGGTCACTTCCGGCCCGGGGGCCACG